>NZ_JAESKG010000015.1:0-110877 GCF_017891965.1 Staphylococcus sp. GDY8P126P
AGAGTAGGACGTTGCCAGGCAGCATTAATAGGATGCGATGAGCCGAGACCGAGAGGTCTCTTTTTTTTATGTCAAAAAAGGCTTAACTTCTCCAGTTCGAAGAACTGAAAAGCCTAAAATAAGCTATTATGAGAAAGTGTTTGAAGCTGACGAACTGAGCAAAAGACGAAGCGAGCTTACAAGCGGTATTGATTAAATGAACATACAAGTCAAAACTCGTATGTAAGAATAACTAAATCCAATAAATTGGAAAGACACTCTATATATGAACGTACTTACTGCAGTAAATAGAATGAGTGCGACTACAGGAGCAAACATACACCTAACAAGTAATGTACGATCAAAATTGCAAAATAATTTTAAATATAAAGAGGCCTAACCCTATATAGTAAGGATTAGGCCTCTTATAATGCTTAAATCAGCAATGAATATAACATTTTATTTTCGTTAATATAAATATTTGATTTATCAAATTCATCAACATTTGCTTTTAAATGTCCCAAATCTTTATGATTATTCAACTGAATACCTATAATTACAGTTCCAGTATTTTGGGAAGATTTTTTGAGATATTCAAATTTCGTAATATCATCTTTAGGACCAAGTACTTCGTTAACAAATTCTCTTAATGCGCCTGGACGTTGCGGGAAATTTAGGATGAAGTAATGCTTCATCTCTTCAAATAATAATGAACGTTCTTCAATTTCCTTCATACGATTAATATCATTATTGCCACCACTAACAACACAGACAACAGTTTTTCCTTTGATTTCTGCTTGATATTGATCAAGTGCAGCTACACTTAATGCACCCGCAGGTTCAGCAATAATAGCTTGTTTAGAGTACATATCTAAAATAGTTGAACAAACAGCACCCTCATGTACTTGGATATAATCATCAACGATATCTTTAGAAATATCAAAAGTAATTTGTCCAACACGCGCTACAGATGCGCCATCTACAAATTTATCAATATCTGGTAAAGTAACTAGTTGATTTTCCAATACTACTGAAGTATACATACTTGCTGCACCCGCAGGCTCAACACCTATAATTGAAGTTTCTGGAGAATGCGTTTTGAAATAAGTACCAACTCCAGAAATTAAACCACCACCACCGATTGCAGCAAATAAATAATCGAATTGAATGTCGTTATCTTTAGATTGTTCAAGTATTTCTTTAGCTAATGTGCCTTGACCAGCAATAGTATAAATATTATTAAAAGGGTCAATAAAGTTCATTTTATTTTCTTCAGTATAAACAAGGGCTTCTTTAAGGCAGTCGTCAAAAGTATCACCAGTTAATACGACTTCAGTATTGTCGCCACCAAAGAATTTCACTTGGTTAATTTTTTGAAGTGGGGTAGTTACTGGCATAAATATGACAGTATTCAAGTTTAAGTTACTAGCTGTATAAGCTACGCCTTGTGCATGATTACCCGCACTTGCACACGTGATACCGTTTTGACGATCAGCTTCATCTAAAGCAATAATCGCGTTATATGCACCTCTGAGTTTAAATGACCTAACCCATTGCAAATCTTCACGTTTTAAATAAACGTTACAATCATATTTTTGTGATAAATAGTGATCTTTTTGTAATGGTGTCTCTTTAACTATATCTTTTAATTGTAAATAAGCTTCATCTATATCCTTTGAAGAAACTGTTGTTTTTACAGTCATTAGTTTCACCCTTTTTGTATTAATTAGTATGTTTTTGCTGCTTCGTAATTTTTGATTGCATCTTCAAACTGTAAAGTGATATCAATATCATCAAGTCCATTGACGAGTTTTTTCTTCCATGTTTCATCAATTTGAAAATCAAATGATTTATCTTTTGTCGAAACAGTTTGATTTGGTAAATCTATTGTAATCTCTCCAGCATCTGCTAGATACTCTCTTGCTTCTTTGTCTAATACAATAGGCAACATTGCATTTTTAGTACAATTCATATAAAAAATATCACTATAGCTACCGGCGATAATAATGTCAAAACCATAGTCTTTAATAGCCCATGCCGCATGTTCACGACTGGATCCACATCCAAAATTTTCACCAGTAATTAAAATTGAAGCATCTTTATATTCTGGTTTATTAGGATTAAAATCTGGGTTATCAGAACCATCATCTAAATAGCGCCATTCATCAAATGCAAAAGGTCCAAAACCTGACTTAGAAATACGTTTTAAATGTACTTTTGGAATAATTTGATCGGTATCAATATTGTCATTAAAAAGTGGTACGACTTTACCAGTGTATGTTGTGATTGGTTTGATTTCCATTTTATACAACCACCTTTCTAACATCTACAAATTTTCCATTAATAGCAGCAGCTGCTGCCATTGCAGGTGATACTAAATGAGTACGAGCGCCTTTACCTTGTCGTCCTTCAAAGTTACGGTTACTCGTAGAAGCACAATGTACACCATTAGGCACTTGGTCTGGATTCATTCCCAGGCACATGGAGCATCCAGGCTCTCTCCAATCAAAACCAGCGTCTTTAAATATTTTATCAAGACCTAATTTTTCAGCTTCTATCTTAACTGTACGTGAACCTGGTACAACAATTGCAGTAATGTTTGGGTGTACTTTATTCCCTTTAACGACGTGACTTGCTTCAACCAAGTCAGAAAGGCGAGCATTAGTACAAGAACCTAAGAATACATAACCTAAGTCTATGTCCTCAGCTTTTTGACCAGGTTGAAGGCCCATGTAATTATAAGCACGTTCATCATTTACATTTTGTATTTCAGGGAAGGGCGTATTAAAACTTACACCCATTTCAGGATTTGTACCCCAAGTTACTTGAGGTTCTAGATCAGTTACATCTAAAGTGATCACTCTATCAAATTCTGCATCTTCATCAGTATATAGTTCGCGCCATGCATCAATATCATATTTATAATTTGTAGCATAAGGACGTCCTTTAACATACTCAAAAGTTGTTTCATCTGGAGCCATCATACCGTATTTTGCACCAGCTTCTATAGCCATATTGCAAATTGTCATTCTCGCTTCCATGGATAAACTGCGAATTGTTTCACCAGAAAATTCTAGAGCATAACCAGTACCGAAATCAACACCATGTTGATTGATAAGATGCAAAATAATATCTTTTGCGTAAACACCTGTAGGTAATTTACCATTTACTTCAATTTTTAAATTTTTAGGTTTAGTTTGCCAAAGTGATTGTGTTGCAAAAACGTGTTCAACTTCACTTGTACCAATACCAAAAGCGATTGCACCAAAAGCACCATGAGTCGCAGTATGTGAGTCACCGCAGACGATGGTTTTTCCTGGTTGAGTCAATCCTGTTTCTGGGCCAACCATATGAACGATACCTTGTTCATCGGATCCCATATCAAAAATATGAACACCAAAGGCCTTTGCATTTTTTTGTAAAGTTGTGATTTGTTTGTTTGCAATTTCATCTTTAATATTGAAAATATCGACCGTTGGCACGTTATGATCAAGTGTTGCATAGGTTAAATCAGGTCTACGCAATTGTCTATTTTGTAGTCTTAATCCTTCAAAAGCTTGAGGAGATGTGACTTCATGTATTAGATGTAGGTCAATATATAATAATTGTGGGTCACCTTCTTTACCAGTTAAGACATGCTTGTTCCAAACTTTATCAAATAGTGTTTTACCCATATGACATCTCCTCCTTTTTAAAGATTTTCTTTGACGTAATTAAAAATTTCTGATGTAAGATAATTACCATTGAGATCACGGGTTGTTTTTCCTTCTTTTATTAATTGATATATAACATTTTCTAATTTATCTGCTGCTTTGTCTTCATTTAGACTTTCTCTAAGACACATTGCCACGGATAGTAACATGCCAAAAGGATTGGCAATATCTTGATTTGCAATATCTGGAGCTGAACCATGAATAGGTTCATATAGTCTTGGACCTTGTTCGCTAAAGCTTGCTGAAGGTGATAATCCCAAAGAACCAGGAATGACTGAAGCTTCGTCACTTAAAATATCGCCAAATAAATTTTCTGTCACAATGACATCAAATTGTGATGGATTTGTTATTAAGTGCATGGCACAAGCATCGACGAGTAAATGGTTTACCTCAACATCAGGATATGATTGAGATACTTCATTTATTACATTTCTCCATAATTTACTAGATGAAAGTACATTTTCTTTATCAACTGAAGTTAACTTTTTATGACGCTTTTGAGCTAATTCAAAACCAACTCTAGCAATTCTTTCGATTTCATCTCTAGTATAAGTCAAGGAATCCAGTGCGTCGTTTTCACTTAATTGTTTTGGTTCACCAAAATAGATGCCACCGGTTAATTCTCTTACTAAAATAAAATCTGTATTTGCGACACGTTCTTCTTTAATAGGGGATAAATGGCTTGTGCCATTTGTAACTGTAGTGGGGCGTATATTTGCAAACAGACCCAAAGCTTTACGAATGCCAAGTAAACCTTGTTCTGGTCTATTATTTGGATCTGTCCACTTGGGTCCCCCCACAGCACCTAATAGGATTGCGTCTGCATTTTTACAAGCATTTAATGTGGAATCTGGAAGTGGTTTGCCATGATTATCTATAGCAATACCACCAAAGTCATGTGATTCTAATTCATATTCAAAATGAAATTCTTTACTTAGCTGTTGTAATATTTCTAATGAACCATTTAATATTTCTGGTCCAATTCCGTCTCCAGGAAGGGCTACAATCTTATAACTCATGAATGAATACCTTCTTCCACTTTTGTATTAGCTACATATTTCGCATGCGCTTCAACATATGATTTACAAGAAGCGAGTAAGATATCGTGGTCAATACCTACACCAGTAACAATTTGATCATCTATCTTAATCTGAACATGTACTTCAGCTTGAGCATCTGTGCCTTCAGTAACAGAGTCTATGCGATATTCAATAAGTTCTGTTTTACGATCAAAGATACGATCAACAGCGTTGTATACAGAAACAATGGAGCCTGTTCCAATACTTGAATCTTGGTACGTATTACCGTCTATATCTTTAATTACAACGACAGCACTTTGTAAACCATTAGAAACAAATTGTAATTGAAGTGTCTCTACTTTATAAATTGCATTTTGTTCATGTTCCGTACCTTGAATTAAAGCATGGATGTCACGATCAGTTACTGCTTTTTTCTTATCAGCGACCGTTTTAAATTGTTTGAATAAAGTTTTTTGTTCTTCAGGATCAACATCGTAACCTAGGGCAGTTAGTTTTTCTGCAAAAGCGTGCTTACCAGAAAGTTTACCAAGTGGTAATTCTGTTGTTTTAACTCCGACAAGTTGGGGTGTCATAATTTCATAAGTTTCTGGATTTTTAAGAACGCCATCTTGGTGTATACCTGATTCATGACTAAATGCGTTTTGTCCAACAATGGCTTTGTTTCTTGGGACTCGAATACCTGCGAATCGAGCAATTAAATCAGATGTTTGTTTTGTTTCTTCTAAATTAATTTGAGTTTGATTATCATAATGATCTTGTCTAACATAAAGGCCCAGTGCAACTTCTTCTAAAGCTGTATTACCAGCACGTTCGCCAATACCATTAAGCGTGCCTTCAATACGTTTTGCGCCATTCTCTATTGCTGCCATACTATTTGCTACTGCTAGGCCTAAATCATCGTGACAATGTGCGCTATAAATCACATCATGATCAGCATGAACAGATTCTTGTAATGTTTTGAAAATTTCACCATATTCTTTAGGATAGCTAAAACCTACAGTATCAGGGATGTTAATTACACTAGCGCCTGCATCAACAGCTGTTTGAACACATTCAATTAAAAATGGTAATTCCGTTCTTGTTGCATCTTCTGGTGAAAACTGAACAACATCAAAATATTGTTTAGCATAAGAAACATGCTCCTTAATAGATGCTAATACTTCTTCTTTTGACATCATTAGTTTTGAATCACGATGGATAGGGCTTGTTGCAATAAATACATGAATCCTAGGTTTAGCTGCTGCTTTAGTTGATTCGTATACTGCATCTATGTCTTTTTTTACACAACGTGCTAAGCCACAGACAGCGGTAGTAGTTAATGTTTTAGCAATAGCTTCAACTGATTTGAAACTACCAGAACTAGAAGCGGGGAAACCTGCTTCAATAATGTCTACGCCCCATTTTTCAAGTTGTTTAGCAATCTTTAATCTTTCATCGAATGAAAAATTTACGCCAGGTGTTTGTTCGCCGTCTCTTAGTGTTGTATCAAAAATTTGAATATGGCTACTCATTTTCAACATCTCCTATAAATGAATTTTAGACAATCATATTTATCGAGAAATTTGAAACATCTTACCAAGTTAGCTAATGCAAAATATTACGATTTGCATTAAAACTTAGCTTGATGTCATTTTTATCGATAGATATGGTAGTTTGCCTAATTATTTTTCAATGCTCTTAGATTTGATGAATGGCATCATATCACGGAGTTCTCTACCAACCGCTTCGATTTGATGACCATGTTGTTCTTCTCTTAATTTATGGAATTCTTCAAAATTATTTTGATTATCTTTAATGAATCGATCACTGAAGTTTCCTTTTTGAATATCATCTAATACAGCTTTCATATTATCTTTAACATCCGGTGTGATAATACGTGGTCCAGAAACATAGTCACCAAATTCAGCTGTATTTGAAATTGAATAGCGCATATTTTCCATACCGCCTTCATACATTAAATCAACAATCAATTTCATTTCATGCAATACTTCAAAGTATGCAATTTCTGGTTGGTAACCTGCTTCTACTAACGTTTCGAAACCAGATTGTACTAATTTAGTCGTACCACCACAAAGCACTGCTTGTTCACCGAATAAATCTGTTTCTGTTTCTTCTTTAAATGATGTTTCTAATACACCTGCACGTGTTGCACCGATACCTTTAGCATAGCTTAATGCTAAATCTCTAGCTTCACCACTCGGATCTTGTTCAACTGCGAATAGGGCAGGGACTGCGCTTCCTTCAGCAAATGTACGACGTACTAAATGTCCAGGTCCTTTAGGCGCTACTAAGAATACATCTACGTTTTCTGGTGGTTGAATAACACCGAAATGAATATTAAAACCATGCGCGAATACTAATGCATTGTTTGCTTCTAAGTTTGGTTCAATTTCTTCTTTATATACTTGGCCTTGAATTTCATCTGGTAATAACACCATGATGACATCAGCTTGTTTTGCTGCTTCATCTACAGGATATACTTCGAAGCCATCATCTTTAGCTTTGTCAAAAGAACGTCCAGGTCTGATTCCGATAATGACATCATAACCGTTGTCTTTTAAATTTTGAGCATGTGCGTGTCCCTGAGAACCATAGCCTATGATTGCTACTTTTTTACCTTGTAAAGCGTCTTTCGTAACTGATTGGTCATAATAAACTGTTGTCATAATAAAATCCTCCATTTTTGTAATTAAGTATAGTTGAAGCTTTGTTAAACTAATGCTGCTGAACCAGTTCTAGAAACTTGTTCAATTTCATATGATGATAGATCATCTAATAAGTTGTCCATTGTATATTGTGGGCCTGAAGCTTGAAGATACGTAAAAGGTGCTTCATGTTTTAATATAGAGACTAGCGCATCATATGGTTTGATTACATTTTGTAAATCTTGCTGATTCGTCGGTGTTTTTAATTTCACTAGCACCAACTCTCTGTTGTAAGTGTTACTTTCAGTAATGTCTTCAACATCAATAATGTTTATTTGTTTTTCTAGTTGTTGAAGTAGATTACGTAACACATCTCTATCAGGTACTTCTGCTACAAAAGTAATGTCCGAAATACCTTCTTCTAAAGTTGGAGTCGCTGACAATGTCACGATGTTAAACTGTCTACGGACGAAGATACTTGTTAAGCGATTTAACGTCCCAGCTTTATCTCTTACTTTTGTTCTAAAAGTCCTTCTCATAATAGACCCTCCATTTCATGATTAGCTTTGCCGCTTGGTACCATTGGTGATACAGGTTCAATAGGTGAAATACGTACATCAATGAGTGCAGGTCCTTCATGTTGAAAAGCTGCATCTAACTGTTGTTCTAATTGGCTTGGATTTTCAACTAAGTAACCTTTCACGTTGTAAGCTTCAGCTAATTTCAAAAAGTCTGGTTGGCCATTAAATACTGAGTGAGAGAAACGTTTATTAAAGAATTTATCCTGCCATTGCTTAACCATGCCGAGTGTACCGTTGTTAATAATGACAATCTTGATATCAAGGTTGTATTCTTCTAAAATGGCCATTTCTTGGTTTGTCATTTGGAATCCACCATCACCAACAAAGGCAACGACTGTTTTATCAGGTGCTGCAAGTTTTGCTCCAATAGCAGCAGGGATACCAAATCCCATTGTGCCGAGACCACCACTTGTTACTAATTGACCATGATTTTTAAATGGAAAGAATTGGGCAACCCACATTTGATGTTGTCCGACATCGGTAGTTACTACGGCGTCACCTTGTGTAATTTCACCAATATATTCAATCGTTCTTTGAGGTTTAGAAAATACGCCGTCCTCATCTTCTTTATATGCAAAAGGTTGTTTAGCTTTATTTTCATTACAAGTTTCTAACCAGTCATCATGTCTAATTGAATAACTATCGAAATCTAATAATGCTTCTAAAGTTGCTTTACAGTCAGCAACGATACCTAAATCTACTTTGATGATTTTATTTATTTCAGATGCGTCGATGTCCACATGTACTATTTTGGCATTTGGTGCAAATGATTCTGGATCACTTGCTAATCTATCGTCAAACCGACTACCAAAGTTAATGAGTAAATCGCAATCCGTTAATGCCATATTGCTGGCATATGAGCCGTGCATACCACCCATACCTAAAAATAGGGGATGTTCATATGGTATAGCACCGAGACCTAATAGCGTACTAACGACAGGTAATTGATGTCTATTTACAAATTCAGTAAATACTTTATTGGCTTTGGCATGATTAATACCTGCACCTGAAAGTACAACAGGCTTTTTAGCACTTTTTAAATAATCACGTAGTTTTTGAATTTCTTCTTTTTTAGGTTGATTTGGTACGGAATAACCTGGTAATTCTAATTCTTCTGTTACTTGTGCGTTTGTTGATAAGATCCCCATATCTTTTGGAAAATCAATTACAACTGGACCTTTTCTACCAGTATTGGCGATATGAAACGCTTCATGAATGATAGTAGGGATGTCGTTTACATTTTTCACTTGATAATTGTGTTTTGTTATTGGTGTTGTCATTGAAAGTAAATCAGCTTCTTGGAAAGCATCTTTACCAATACCAGGTGTAGCGACTTGACCAGTGATGACAACAAGTGGCAATGAGTCACTATAAGCATCAGCAATACCTGTAATTGCATTGGTTGCTCCTGGCCCGCTTGTTACGACAACAACGCCTGTATTACCGGATACTCTTGCATACCCTTCAGCTGCGTGTGTAGCACCTTGTTCATGTCTTGCTAAGATATGTTCAATTTTCCCATCATAAAATGTGTCGTAAAGGGGGAGTACTGCACCACCCGGATACCCAAAGATAAAGTCTACGTTCTCATTTGCAAGTGATTCTACTAACAATTCTGACCCGGATTTCATCTCATCTATTGTTTGTTGTTCTAACTCTACCTCAGGTTCAACGGCTTCAGCTGCTTCTAAAGAATCAAAATTTTCTGACAATTCATTTTCAAGTGTTTCCGTTTGTTTAGACATAATGCTCACTCCTTAAATGAGATTTTCTGGTACTTGCATGATACCACCTGTATTAGCACTTGTTACTAATGCAGTGTAACGCGCAAGATAACCTGTTTTTACTTTTGCTTTAAATGGTTTTACGTTTTGCTTTCTAGCGTCTAATTCTTCAGTTGAAACATTGAGATCTAATGTACGGTTCGTTAAATCAATCGTTATTTCATCTCCGTCATCTATTAATCCAATTGGACCACCTGCTGCAGCTTCTGGTGATATATGACCAACAGCAATACCACGTGTAGCACCTGAAAATCTTCCATCTGTGATAAGCGCTACATCTTTTCCTAAGCCTCGTCCTACAATGGATGAAGTAGGGGCTAACATTTCTGGCATCCCTGGACCACCTTTAGGGCCTTCATATCGGATAACAACTACGTGACCTTCACGAACATCATGGTTATCAATCGCTTCGACAGCTTCGTCATGTGAGTCAAAACAAATTGCTTTACCTTTAAAGACTTTAATGGAAGGGTCTACACCACCAACTTTTATAACAGCACCTTTGGGAGCGATATTTCCATAAAGGATGGAAAGTCCACCTTGTTTATCATATGGATTATCTAAATGTCTTATAACATCACTATTTAAGATTTCTTTATCTTCATTGTTTTCACGTAATGTTTTACCTGTAGCTGTAATTCTATCTGGATGCAATGTACCTTCTTTTTTAAATAATTCGTTTATGATAGCTGGAACACCACCAGCTTCATGTACATCATGCATTGAATAGGATGAGCTTGGTGCTATTTTTGAAAGATATGGTGTTTTCTTAGCAATTTCATTAATTCTTGTTAAATCATAATCAATACCTGCTTCATTTGCGATAGCAAGTGTATGCAGTACAGTATTGGTTGAACCACCCATGGCCATGTCTAATGCAAAAGCATCGTCAATTGCTTCTCGGGTTACAATATCTTTTGGTTTAAGATCGTTTTTAATATTATCTACTAGTTTGAATGCAGCTTCTCTAATCATTTCTCTACGTTGGTCACTTACTGCAAGTGCAGTACCATTATATGGAAGGGCTAACCCTAACACTTCCATTAAACAGTTCATTGAATTCGCAGTAAACATACCAGAACATGAACCACAAGTTGGACAAGCATTTTGTTCCATATCTAAAAATTCATCTTTTGAAATAGATCCATCTTTAAATGCACCAACTGCTTCGAACATTGAAGAAAGTGTTAAAGCTTTACCTTCTGAAGATAAACCGGCTTTCATTGGACCACCCGAACAAAAGATAGCTGGTACATTGGTACGAACAGATGCTAATAACATGCCTGGTGTAATTTTATCGCAATTTGGGATGTAGAATACACCATCAAACCAATGTGCATTAATAACTGTTTCAGCTGCATCAGCTATGATTTCTCTAGATGGTAGAGAATATCTCATTCCAATATGGCCCATTGCAATACCATCATCTACACCGATTGTGTCAAATTCAAAGGGAATCGCACCAGCTTCACGAATGGCTTCTTTAGCTATGTCTGCTAATTCTCTAAGATGTACGTGTCCAGGGACAATATCAATATATGAGTTACAAATTGCCACGAATGGCTTGTTCATATCTGTTGGTTTTTCTAATGCACCCGTTGCATGTAAAAGACTTCTTGCTGGTGCTTGTTGATCTCCTTTTTTGATCATGTCACTTCTCATATTTAATTCCCCCATAAAATTGAAAATAAAAAAAGTGTCCCAATAATTTATTGGGACACTTTAAAGTCCCATTCAACTAGAATAAGGACTTAAACGTTTAGTAGTTTCTTTACTAAAGTTCCAGTCCTATGAGCATAATAAAATGACTAAAATATTTGAAGTTGTTGGTTGAGCTTGCGTTGTATGTTTGGTCATTTTATTATACTCCTCTCGATAGAATGGTTTATTTTTTCTGATTTGTTTGAAATGTCTAAAAATTTGATAAATTAAATTTACTACATCAAATGGGTTGTGTCAATAACTTTTTTTATTTTTCTGTCAATTCAAATATTTCAAAATTAAAGGAAATTGTTTCACTTTGAAGTATTATATGGAAAAATTTGTTAAACTAGAGTAGTTAATTTTAAGATATATATAAAACCGTTAGTAAATGACAAGGCTATTCATAAGCTAACTCATATTAAATAAGAAAATCAGCTACGCACAATAAATTTAATGAAGGAATACCTGAGCTGAAGCTCATGCATAAATGTCGCTAACCAAATCATGTTAGCAGAATACTTGAGCAAAAGCTCATGCATAAAAGCAACTATTCACAATAAATTGTGAAGTTGCTTTAAAAAGGAGAGGCCAATGATAAAAATTAAAAATTTAGAAGATATGGAAACATTTGCTGGCATTTTAACAAAATATTTATCCGCTGGTGATGTGATTTTGTTAAATGGTGATTTAGGTGCGGGTAAGACAACGTTAAGTCAGTTTATAGGCAAAGCATTGGGCGTGAAGAGAAATATTAATTCTCCTACTTTTAATATCATAAAATCTTATCAAGGTAGTCATCTGAAATTACACCATATGGATTGCTATAGATTAGAAAATACGGAAGAAGATTTAGGCTTTGATGAATATTTTGAAGATCAAGCGATTGTATTAATAGAGTGGAGTCAATTTATTTCAGAATACCTTCCTGTAACGTCACTAACACTAGATATTAAAGCTATAAGCCCTACAGAAAGAACCATAGAATTGAACGCTATTGGAAAGCATTATATAGATATTAAGGAGTCGATTTTGCGTGAATTATCTACTGATTGATACATCTAATCAGCCTTTATCTGTTGCTATTATGCAAGATGATAAAGTACTAAGTGAGTTTAATACAAATGAAAAAAAGAACCATTCTGTTCAATTGATGCCAGCAATTGCTAATATATTAGAAGAAAGTCAATTAGATAAAAAGGAACTTGATGCAATTATTGTTGCGGAAGGTCCAGGATCTTATACTGGCTTAAGAATAGGTGTGACTGTAGCTAAAACATTGGCATATGCACTTAATACGAAGTTATACGGTGTGTCCTCATTAAAAGCCTTAGCAGCTACAGTAAAGGAAGAAAACATTTTAATTGTACCTGTCTTTGACGCAAGACGAGAAGCAGTTTATTCAGGTGTATATCACTATCAAAATGGACATTTAGTACAATTGATTGAAGATCAGTATCTTTCGATTACAATGTTAAAGGAATTGCTATATAAACAAGGTGAACCTTTTAAATTTGTAGGGGCAGATACAGAAAAATTAGCTGATTTATTAAACCATGACTGCATACCTAATTTGCCAAAAGCAAAAGAAATGAAAGCACTGATTGATCATCCAACTGAAATTCATCAATTCAAACCCAACTATATTAAAATATCAGAGGCAGAGAGAAATTGGTTAGACCAACAGAACAAGAATTAAATATTCGTTTAATGGGTTTAAATGATGTGCCACAAGTATTTGATATTGAAAGAAATAGTTTTAATGATAGTAGTTGGTCAATTGATGCATTTTATCACGAAGTAGAGCAAAATGAATTTGCTCATTATTTTGTTATAGAATTTAATGAAAAAATTATTGGTTATATCGGAATTTGGTTAGTTATAGATCAAGCACAAATTACCACAATTGCCATTGATGAAACATATAGAGGATACGGGTTAGGACAGTTATTGCTTAAGTATGCTATGAATTACGTGCAGACAAAATGTGACGTGATGAGTTTAGAAGTACGAGTTGATAACGATGTAGCACAACATGTGTATACGAATTTAGGTTTTCAATATGGAGGAAAACGTAAAAATTATTATGGTGAAGGTGAGGATGCAATAGTGATGTGGGTGAATTTAAATGAGTGAAACAACATTGATATTAGCGATAGAATCAAGCTGTGATGAAACAAGTGTTAGCATTATTGAAAATGGAAAAAACATACTTAGTAATATCGTATTAAGTCAAATTGAGAGTCATAAACGATTTGGCGGTGTTGTCCCTGAGGTAGCAAGCAGACATCATGTTGAAGGGATTACGACAACCATTGATGAGGCATTAAACAGTGCCAATACTACAATGAATGATATTGATGCAGTGGCTGTAACACAAGGACCTGGCTTGATAGGTGCATTATTGGTAGGGATTAATGCTGCAAAAGCACTTGCATTTGCTTATGATAAACCATTAATTCCAGTTCATCATATTGCTGGTCATGTTTATGCGAATCATCTAGAAAAGCCATTACAGTTCCCTTTAATCGCACTGATTGTTTCAGGGGGACATACTGAATTAGTTTATATGAAAAATCATTTGAGCTTTGAAGTGATCGGTGAAACGCGAGATGACGCTGTTGGTGAGGCGTATGATAAAGTAGCGAGAACCATTGGATTAAGTTATCCGGGGGGACCTCAAGTAGATAATTTAGCGGCTCATGGTGAGGATAGTTACGATTTCCCTAGAGTATGGTTAGATAAAAACAGTTATGATTTTAGCTTTAGTGGTTTAAAAAGTGCAGTAATTAATAAATTGCATAACTTACGCCAAAAAGGTGAAGCAATAAATGAAGCAAACGTAGCTACAAGTTTTCAAAATAGTGTCGTTGAAGTATTGGTTGGTAAAACAATAGCGGCATGTAAAAATTATAACGTGAATCAACTTATAGTAGCTGGTGGTGTTGCAAGTAATAAAGGATTAAGAGCGCATTTAGCATCCGCATGTGAGTCAAATGACATCAATTTATCCATACCTAGTCCTAAACTATGTACAGATAATGCAGCAATGATAGGCGCTGCAGGTTATTATTTATTTAAAGCTGGTGTGACTGCAGATATGGCATTAAATGGTTACAATCATATGGATATTGAACAATGTTCAATTGAATCATAAAATAATAAAAGAACTGAGATATTTATATCTCAGTTTTTTTGTTAGTAAGTTAAATTTAAACAAATGAAATAAGGGTATAGGTATTTTAGATTAATTGAACAACATAAAATTTTTTGAGATGAAGATTTTTAAAGGATGAGAAATAAAATGAAAGCTGTACAATATTTCAATTTTCAAAATAGCTTAGCAGCATTAAATTTTTATGAAAAACATTTAGGAGCAACAAATATTCAACGTGTTAGCGGAGACAATGAGATGTTTAATGATATGCCTGAAGAATTTCAAGTACCTCCAGATTTTACGATGAATGCATCTTTTGAAATACTTGGAGAAAGATTTTATTGTAGTGACACGTGGAAAAATAAAAAGATTGATAATAGTGGTGTCATCGTGACATTTACTTTTAACCATAGTAATGAAGCGGATAAAGCAGCTGCTCAAGCATTTTTTGATAAAGCTGTTGAAGCTGGTTGTGAAGTGACGATGCCATTAGGTGCTACGCAATGGTCTGAATTTTATGGTATGTTCAACGATCCATTCGGTATTACATGGATGATTAATGCAGAATAAGTCGTATATCAAATTATAAAATACGCTTAATATTCAATAAGTGTTTTTTAAGTAATGGAGCATATCATGTAATCAAAGTGATTTTTGATTACGTCATATGCTCCTATTTTTAATTATTATGATTTGCTTTAGCTTTAGCACGATGGTAAACATGATTTGGAAATTCCATTATGCGTAATAATTCAATCGCATTTCTGGTATCAGCTTTGCCTGCTTTAATTTTAAAATCAAAAGAGATTTCATTATCTGTGATGGATTCATTAAAATGATAATTTGAATAAGTATCTTCTAATAAAGTGGATAACTCAATATCGTGTGTAGCTGCAATGATTCTAAAAGATTGTAAATGATTTAAATAAGTTAATACGGATTCTGATGCTGCAATCCGTTCCGTTGTATTGGTGCCCTTGAAAATTTCATCAATAAATACATATATCTTTTTATGTGATTGAATATCGAAAAGGCGTTTAATCGATTTAACTTCACTCATGAAGTAACTATCTCCAGATAAAATATCATCTTGATTAACCATTGAAGTATAAACAAGCCCTGGTTTGTAAATAAATTTATGCGCTGTTGCAGTATGAATTGTTTGAGATAACACAATATTCAAAGCGACGGCTTTCATAAATGTTGATTTGCCTGAAGCATTAGAACCAGTTAATAAAATATGTTGATCTACCGTTAAGGAATTAGGTACTGCATCAGAGATGAGCGGATGGGTTAAATTTTCAAATATAATCGAGTCATTCTGTGATGGTTCAGGTATGGTATAGTCATCTAATGTTTCTTGCCATAAAGCAACGGCATAATGATTATCGATACTTGCTACATAATCATAACAGGCCATTACTTCATCTTCGTATGTTTTAAAACTATTTTGAATTAAATGGAACAAATGGTAATCCAACATAAATATTAATTTAAAAAGCATTGAGAAAATTGAAGTTTCATCATTCGTATTCACGCGCCCGAGTAATCCACTAAAACGACGTGCTGTCGTAAAATGTTTGAAATTAACATCTAAACTAGGTGTTTGTTCAAGTTGCTGAATTGCATATGCTTTTTTAATAACATTAGATGTATAGAACATTGAATTTAAATCTTGCTCAAATGTCCGTTTTAAGAAACCACTCAAAATCATATTATAAATACAAGCAATGATGATTAATGGGATTCCAACACTTGGTGATATGAAAGATAAAAGTAAACCTACAATAGGGATATATGTACAAATCATATAAAAGTGATTTCGTTTTATAAATGCAATTTGATCAGGAAAAATTGGATAAATAGATTTTCCGATTTGTGCTAAGTGCAATGACAGTTGATTTCTAAAATGACTATCCGATTTAAAGTGATGTATGAGTGACTGATTATTTACTTCAAACATCTGTCTTAATGTAGCAAAAAGTCTCATTTCACCAATTGCTGTAAAATTAAAATTCATATTTTGCAACACACTATCTAAATTTAAATCGGACCAGGTTTTATCATCGAGTAGTTCATCGCTATCATGCTTATGCTTATATGTATCGAATTGATAACTATAATTATGATTTGGTCTAATGAATGATTCTAATGGTCGTTGTGCTGACCATAACATTTTTATCTTTGTCATTAATTTTTTATTTTCAATGATAGGCATGATGATTGTTAATAATAGGGAGGCTAATATCAATGCAATAATAAACCATAAAATTGCAGGCATAGTTACAAAACTTCCTTTCAATAACTTAAATTTGTACTTGTTCATTATGACATTGTCTCATTTGTTTCACAAACTAGATTTGTCTATGACTACATGAGACAAAAATGATGTCAATAGGGAACGTGCGTACTTATCAACAAATAGTGCACAACTTGTGGATAAGTCGGTGCAAATGGTGTGGATAGGGATTGAATTCTGAATTTTATATAGAAATAAACATTACATTTTACTTGTGGATAACTAGGATAACTTTGTGGATAGCTTTTATCATAAGTTTTTTTGTGTGAATAGTTTTGGTGATGAATCATGAAATAAAAAAATGAAAGTAGAAAATTCTACTTTCATTTTTTAATAGGATGAGCGTTTAAATTAACTTTTCTTGTAATTCTGCCCATTCAGACATAACCTGTTCTAATTTTTGTTCGGTATGTTGTTTGGATATTGCTAAATCATTCGCTTTTTCAGGGTTTGAATATACATCAGGTAATGTGAGCTGCTCATTGATTTCATTAATTTGCGCTTCAAATTGCTCAATATCTGCTTCACAAGTTTCAATTTGGCGTTCGATTTGACGTTGTTCACGTTTCTGAGCTTTCTGATCAATATAAGAATTAGTTGTTGATGCTTCTATTTCAGGTGAAGTAGGATTCTCTGAGTCTTTTTTCGCTTGTATTGCTGCTTGCTCTTCTACTTTTTCAATGAAGTATTGATAATCACCTAAATACATCGTGCCACCGTCATAATTTAAATCATATACTTTATTAGCAAGTTGATTAATGAAATAACGGTCATGTGAAACAAAAAGAATTGTGCCCTTAAAATTATCCAAAGCTTGTTCTAACATCTCTTTAGAATCAATATCTAGATGGTTGGTAGGCTCATCTAATATGAGTACATTATTACGTTCTAACATTAATAAAGCGAGTTGCAGTCGTGCTTTTTCTCCACCAGATAAATCATTAATAATTTTTTTTACATCTTCTTGAACGAATAGGAAACGACCTAAAACAGCTCTGATATCTTTTTCATTCATAGTAGGGTATTGATCCCATAAATAATCTAAGATCGTTTTATTTGATTTAAATTCAGCTTGCTTTTGATCATAGTAACCTATTTTTAAATTGGCACCCGTTGTGACTTCGCCGCCTAATTGATCATGTAGACCAGCGATGGTTTTAATTAAAGTTGATTTACCTATACCATTCGGGCCAATAATAGCGATATGATCACCCTTTGTAACTTCGATATTAATCCCTTTTGTAATAGGTGTATTGTACCCAATCTCTAGATTTTTTATATGGAATACGTCATTACCTGTATTACGGTCGAAATCAAATTGAATATTTGTACTTTTAGCATCAATCATAGGTTTATTAATGCGATCGATTTTATCTAACTTTTTGCGACGACTTTTTGCCATCCCAGTCGTAGAGGCACGCGCAATGTTTTTTTCTACGAATGTTTCTAAGCGTTTGATTTCAGCTTGTTGACTTTCATAGGCTTGCATGCGCTTTTCGTAATACTTATCTCGTTGTTCTATGAATTGTGCATAGTTTCCTACATAGTGTTGTACATCACCGAGTGCTACATCATATATTTGAGTGACAATTTTATCTAAGAAGTATCTATCGTGACTGATGATTACAATGGCCCCGTTAAAATAATTCAAATAACTTTCTAGCCATTGAGTTGTTTCCATGTCTAAATGGTTGGTAGGCTCATCGAGTAATAATAAATCTGGTTCACTTAGTAACATTTGTGCTAAAGATAGTCGGGTCTTTTGACCACCACTAAAATCATTAATGGGTCTATTAAAATCTGATTCAGTGAAGTTTAAGCCATGTAGCACCGTTTTAATTTTACTTTCATATTGATAGCCATCTTGTTGTTCAAATGTGTTTGATAATGACTCATAACGATCAATATGTATTTTATATGCTTCTGTATCGTATTCATTGGCATGTTGTGCAAGCCAATCCGTTTCTTTTTTCATTTCTAGTTCTAATTTTTTCATTGCTTCAAATGTCTTAGACATTTCTTCAAATACAGTTTGATTTGTGTCTAAGGTCATTTGTTGTGTTAAGTAACCAAGTTTTAAATTTTTACTTTTAGATACATAACCACTATCATACCCTTCGACGCCAGCGATTATTTTCATTAATGTTGATTTTCCAGCTCCATTACGTCCGACAATTCCAATACGTTCGCCCGTTTTGACTTCGAAATCCACATTGTTAAAAATATCTTCACCGTCGAATGACTTTGTTAAATCATTAAGTTGTAATAATATCATCCGATTTGCACCTCTCTATTCAATTATCATTCTACAGTATTCACGCTGTGGTTAAAACTATCATTGTTTATTTTTATGATGCATTCATGTATAATGTTGTAGTGATTATAAGATTATACAGTATTAGACATTGAAATAGGGGGAAATGATCTTGGCTAATCAAAGCGAAAAGATTCCTCGTGCTACATTGAAACGTTTACCGTTATATTATAGATTCGTCAATACATTAAAATCAAAAGGTATAGACAGAGTTAATTCAAAAGCAATTAGTGAAGGCTTAAACATTGATTCTGCAACGATACGTAGGGATTTTTCATATTTTGGTGAATTAGGTAAAAAGGGTTACGGCTATAATATAGATAGCTTATTACATTTTTTTAAAAACGAAATAAGCGAAAACGATGAAATTAAGATTGCAATTGTAGGTGTAGGGAACTTAGGTAAAGCATTATTAACATATAACTTCTCAATACATGATGAAATGACAATAACAGAAGCATTTGATATTCGAGAAGAGGTCATTGGTACACAAATAGGGAAAGTGACAGTTAGTCCATTTGAAAAAATTACAGACATACTATCGCATGAACAGATAGATGTCGTTATTCTGACAACGCCTGAGGAAGCGGCTCAGAAGGTTGCTGATACATTAGTGAAAGCAGGCGTTAAAGGTATATTGAACTTTACGCCTAGTCGTGTACAAACGCCATCCGATGTACAAGTACATCACATTGATTTGGGTATAGAACTGCAATCTTTATTATTCTTTATGAAGAATTATAGTCATAAATAAAATGTAATGAACTAGTTTTTGATAAATACGGCATGTGATAACCATGTGGACAAAGTATTTATGGAAAGCTAGTTTTTTATTTGTCTTCGAGTTGTTAATTATTTTAAAAGCTAGCTGATTTTTAAAATAAATTTTCGTGAAACTGTAAGGTTGAAATTTTATACGAAATCTAATATTATTAATCTTATTGATTTTATCGGGAAAGAGGTTATGATATGACATGGTTAATTATCAGTGGACTGGTCGTAGGCGCTCTATTGGGGTTTGTTATGCAGCGAACACGATTTTGTCTAGCTGGTGGATTTAGGGATATGTATATTCAAAAGAGTAACAAAATGTTTTACGCCTTATTAATTGCGATTTCTGTACAAAGTATTGGCTTATTGCTATTAACTTCAACAGGATTAGTTGAAATACCAGAGTCAACATATCCTATCATTGGTACAGTGATTGGATCATTTATTTTTGGATTAGGTATTATTATGGCAGGTGGCTGTGCTACAGGAACATGGTATAGAGCTGGTGAAGGACTAATCGGTAGTTGGATGGCGTTAATTGCTTATGCTTTTACTTCCGCCGCAACAAAATTTGGTTTATTACTACCATTAATGAACGGTTTAAATAAACCTACTAATGTAAATACGAGTATGTCACAAACAACAGGTATTCCAACCTGGGTTTTCGTAATTGTACTCATAGTAATCACTTTATTCTTCGTAGTAAAAACATTACGTAAACCAAAACCAAAATTTGCAGTACCTAAATTAAAGCAAAAATTCACAGGTATACGTCATTATTTATTTGAGAAAAAATATCACCCATTTGTGGCAGCAATCGCAGTAGGACTTATCGCATTGCTCGCATGGCCAGTGAGTGAATCAACTGGTAGAATGTATGGTTTAGGTATTACAACACCTTCTGCAAACTTGGTACAATTTTTTGTAACGGGTGACTTGAAATTATTGGACTGGGGTGTCTTCCTGGTTCTAGGTATATTCTTTGGCTCTTATATTGCGGCTAAAGGTGCTAAAGAGTTTAAATGGAGATTACCGGATAAAAAAACAATACGCAATAGTATTATAGGCGGTGTGTTAATGGGATTTGGTGCATCTGTAGCAGGTGGTTGCTCTATAGGGAATGGTTTAGTTGAGACAGCGACAATGTCATGGAAAGGCTGGATTGCACTTGCTTCAATGATATTAGGCGCATGGACAATGAGTTATTTTGTATTTATTAGACCAATGAAAAAAGCACAAAGCCAAACTTCAAACACGAAAGTTTCATCACAAACGCAAACATCATAATTAAAATGGAGGTAATACGATATGGTACATGAATTAGGTACAGTTGGAATGGTTTGTCCATTTCCATTAATAGAAGCACAAAAGAAAATGAATACATTAGACAATGGTGAAGAATTAAAAATTGACTTCGATTGTACACAAGCAACAGAAGCATTACCTAATTGGGCAGCAGAGCAAGGTTACCCCGTAACGAATTACGAACAATTAGACGATGCTTCATGGACGATTACAATTCAAAAAGCTTAAATATACATTAAACCAATTTGTTTAATCTAAGGTAGTATACCTTGATTGAAGCAAATTGGTTTTTAATTTAAATAGTATTTAAAGCGATTCCATTATGATAGAATTGATATTGTTCATAATAGTGAAGTAATGAGAGTGAGAAACTATGAAAAATATTGATGATATAGCAAAACTAGCCGGTGTCTCTAAAAGTACAGTTTCTAGATATTTAAATGATGGCTCGGTAAGTATGAAAACAAAAGAAAAATTAGATAAAATCATACATGAACATGATTATCAGCCGAATCAATTCGCACAAAGCTTAAGAGCATATCGTACAAATATGATAGGCGCTATCATACCAAGAATGAATTCGTTTGCAGTTGATGAAACGATTAAAGGTGTTAAAACGATATGCGATAAACAAAATTATAGGCTATTGCTTAATTACACCAATTTGAATTCAGATTTAGAACTAGATGCACTAGAGACTTTTTACAGAAGTAAAGTGGACGGGATTATCTTTATGGCCACAGATATTACAGATAAACATTTAGAAGTGATTCATAAAATCAATGTACCTGTGATCATTGTTGGTCAAACTCATGAACAATTACATTGTATTGTTCACGATGATTATCAAGCTGGTTATCTTGTTGGAGATACACTGGGAAAACAGGGCTATAAGGATATTCAATTTTTTGGTGTTACGGAGACAGATACGGCTGTAGGTATATATAGAAAGCAAGGATTTATCGATGGACTTAAAGTTCATGGTATTGAGCCCAGTATTTCGATAACATCTTTTAACTATCAAGAAGCCAAACCAGACGTAGCTAGCGTATTACAAAAATATCCACATTTTGATGCCATCGTAGGGGGGACTGATTCGATAGCTTTAGCTGTTCATAAATATAATTCGGAACATCATATGTCTAAATATATCGTTGGTTTTGGTGGAGATCCAGTTACAAAAATTGTTTCGCCATCTATACATACGGTGAGATATGCTTTTGATTATGCAGGAGAAGTTGCTATGGAAAAATTAAATCAATTAATACAACATAAAGACGTAGAAAAACAAATCACTATTGAAATTGACCATTCGTTTAAAAATTAAACGAAACATGATATTATAAATATGAATAAATGGAACCGGTACCAAAAATGACAATGAATTACTTGAAACTAGGAGGAAGCTCGAAATGGTAGAGTGGACAAAGGAAGCACGTTATCAAAAATATGAAGACGCAGATCAACAATATTTAGCTGAATTAACAGAACGTGTTAATCAATCTAAATACAGACAAACTTTTCATATACAACCTAAATCAGGTTTACTTAATGATCCAAATGGATTGATATATTTTAATGGTAATTATTATATATCACATCAGTGGTTCCCATTAGGACCAGTGCATGGACTAAAATATTGGTATACATATACGAGTAAAGATCTTATTCATTTTAATGCAGTAGGACCAACACTCAAACCAGATACAAACGACGATAGTCATGGTGTATATAGTGGTAGTGCATTTGAATATAACCAGCATTTATATTATATGTATACTGCGAATCATCGCGATGAAGATTGGCATCGAATTTCTACCCAACAGATAGCAAAAATGACAAAGAATGGAGAAATAAAAAAATTTCCAAAGCCTGTCATTTCAGCACCACCTTTTGGTTACACGCAACACTTTAGAGACCCGAAAGTTTATCAAAAAGATGGTATATATTATGCTGTAATTGCTGCACAAAATATTGACAAGCAAGGTCGTATTTTACAATATCGATCCTCAGATATTGTTAATTGGGAATTCCAAGGTGAAATACAAACAAATTTAGATAATTTTGGTTTTATGTGGGAATGTCCAGATTATTTCAATTTAAATGGATATGATATGTTATTATTCTGTCCACAAGGTATTGACGCTGAAGGGGATCAGTTTAGAAATATTTATCAATCAGGCTACATCATGGGACAATATGATATGAATCAATTAACTATGAATCATGGTGATTTTCATGAGTTAGATCATGGATTTGATTTTTATGCGCCACAAACATTTTTAGATGAACAAGGACAGCGTATACTCATTGGTTGGATGGGCTTACCAGAAATTAATTATCCAACTGATGAAGACGGATGGGCACATTGTTTAACTATTCCACGTGTACTTACAGTAGACGAAGGTAATTTAAAACAACGTCCGATTAAAGCACTAGAAAAGTTACGTTCAAATGAAGAAACTGCTTTGGGATATGCTAATAAATTTACGAAACAGTTACATCCATATGAAGGTAAACAGTTTGAATTAATTATTGATATTTTGGAAAATGAAGCAACAGAAGTATACTTTGAAGTGAGAACGAGTAAAACGGAGACGTCGCTAATTACGTATAATACTAAAGAACAAAAATTAACATTTGATAGAAGTGAAAGTGGACCATTGCCTAATCCTGTAGAAGGTACGTCTCGTAGTACTTATTTAGATACACCTTTATCGCAGTTACAGTTATATGTAGATACTTCAAGTATTGAAATTTTCTGTAACGATGGAGAACGAGTGATGTCCTCTAGAATATTTTCTGGAGAAGATGCAACTGGCATTAAAACATCAACAGAATCAGGACAAGTATACTTACGATTTACAAAATATGATTTGAAAGGTGATACACAATGAGACGTCTACTCGCAATAGGTGAAGCACTAATTGATTTTATACCTAATACAACAGATTCTAAACTCAAAGATGTAGAAGGATTTTCGAGACAAGTTGGTGGGGCACCTTGTAATGTTGCTTGTACTACGACAAAATTAGGTGGTCAGGCAGAAATGATTACCCAATTAGGAGAAGATGCTTTCGGTGATCTTATCGTAGAAACATTAGAAGATTTGGGTGTCGGTACGCAATATTTGAAACGTTCATCTGAAGCGAATACTGCGCTCGCATTTGTAAGTTTAACTAAAGAGGGAGAAAGGGATTTTTCATTTTATCGTAAGCCTTCGGCAGATATGCTATATAATGAAGAACAAGTGAGTCAAATAGAAGTAACGGAACAAGATATACTACACTTTTGTTCAGTAGACCTCGTAGATAGTCCGATGAAAATGGCCCATAAAGCCCTAATTGAAAAAGTTAGACATGCTAATGGGACAGTTGTATTTGATCCTAATGTGCGTTTACCGTTATGGGATAGTGAAGCGGATTGTAAATCAGCAATTCAAGCATTTGTACCTTTTGCAGATATCATCAAAATTTCCGATGAAGAACTGTCATTTGTGACAGGATATGAAGATGAGAGCCAAGCAATTCAATGGCTATTTCAAGGACATGTCCAAGCGGTTATTTATACCAAAGGTGCAGAAGGTGCTGCAATTTACTTAAAGGATGGAACAACAATTGTTGAGCAAGGCTATAAAGTGAAGGCGATTGATACGACAGGTGCTGGTGATGCATTTATTGGTGCGGTGATTAGTAGATTATTGGATAGTAATGAGCGAGATATAATCCAGTTACTGAAGAGTGAGGGGCATGCTATCCTAGAATTTAGTAATTATGTTGCTGCTATCGTCACGACGCAATACGGTGCAATAGAAAGTATCCCTTCACTAGACAAAGTGAAAGAAGCATTAAATATTAAATAGGAATTGTTGAAGCAATCAAAAAAGAAAGCCAAACCATTTGTCAGTAATGACTATTGGTTTGGCTTTTTTATGTATATTATATTTTTTTGACATTTCTAACAGATGCATAGCAATGTTCATTATTTTTAAAATAGACAACACGTGACTTAGAGTCAATAGAATCTATATTGTGTCTATTGACGACAAAGCTATTATGACATCTGAAAAATCGCTCATCAAGTTGATCTAATTCTTTTAAATTGCCATAAAACTCAATTTGACGATTATCAAGATGTGCAATCAATCGATGCGATTTAGTAGATGATTCAAAGAACATAACATCATCATATTGGACATAAATCGAATTACTTCCACGTTTTAATTCAATTGTTTCAACACTACTTTCTTTTGAAAGAAGCTTCAATCTTGATTCTGAAGTTTCAAGACAGTCAATAATTCTTGATTTTAATTCATCTGGATCATCTTTAAAAATGAAATCCATCGCGGCTACCTTATAGACAAATGTTAGGTAAGTTAACTCACTGTGACTTGTAACAAAGATGATATTACCTACAGGATCATGTTTACGAATCTCACTAGCAAGTTTGATACCATTAATATCAGCTTCAAGCTGAATATCTAAAAAATAACACCCAATATCATTGAGGTTCTTAGAGCGTTCTAAGATGTCATAAGGATCAGCAGTGGCAACTTCGATTTCCATTGGCTTTTCTTCAATCATGATGTAGTTATTAATAATAGAAACCATGTGCTCACGTTGTCTTTCATCATCTTCACAAATGAATATTTTCACAGTTACACATCCTTATGAATCAGAATTTAAAATTTCTACCTTTTGGATAAAGTAGTTATTATCAATGGTTGTATCTAATAAAACATTTGTTGTGGAATCCGTCAATTCCTTCAGAGTAGATAAACCGAGACCACGATTCTTTCCTTTTGTAGAAAAGTTTTCTTGGAAAAGGGTATGAACTTTTGGCATATTTGGTTCGCATTTATTCATAACGATGAACATAACAGAATCATCTTCGTTTTTAATAAACGCGATACGTATCAATGGATCATCTTCAATTTTTTCTGAAGCTTCTATCGCATTATCCAGTATAATACCAATAATTCTACTTAAATTAATCGTTGACATTTCAATTTTTTCAATTGGGTCAGGTACCTCTATACTGATACGGATACTTTTTTCTTGTGCTTGTAATATCTTTGTTGTTAGCAGTCCTTTAATTTCTCGAATATGTAAGTTCTCAAGACCATTGATTTTAATTGCATTCATTTGCATGCTATCTTGCATTGGAAGTATTTCAGATCGAAAATACTTTCTAAGTCCATTCATATCTTCTTCTCTAATAAAATCAGATAAAGTAGATAAGATGTTGACATAGTCATGTCTGAATTTGCGCATCTCATGGTTAATTTTTTCAATTTGTAATGTGTATTTATAATAATTCTCAATTTCTTGCATATTACGTTTGTATTGTATTTGGCGAATAATGCTAAAAGAAATTGTAATGATAAGAATAGCAGTGGTGATAATGACAACTGCATACATAATCGAAATGAATTTTGCATCACCAAAAGACATCTCTCTATTAGGTAAATAAAAGTAAATTAGACCTAAGATAGTTAATAAAAATAGGCTAACTAATGTTAAATATATTTTATTTAACGATAAGTCTGAAACTGATAATTGTTTAATAAAGAATTTTGCTATATAAGCGTAAATTATGGAGAATATAGTGAATGAAATAGCTACAAATAGCATATAAACACTATCAATACCAATTGCATTTACAATCACACTACTTAACCATAAACTTGTAAAGTTAGCCATGTATAAAATGAAAAAACAGATTAATGAAGTAACAACTCCTATAAATTTGTTTTTATAATACATAAGAATTGTACTTGTAAAAAATAAAAATATAACAGATGCAGAAGAAAAAATAAAAAACAAAATGGTTGAAGGGATTATTATTCCAATAATTGAAATAAAATCCCTTTTAGTATAGCGGATGCCGCTAATAAGTTTCATATTGTAAAATATAATAATTGCTTGTAATAATGAGAAAAACAAAGAATAAAAAAATGTCATATTATACACACTTTCTACATAACTATTATTCGTAAAGATCTGTTAATTCTTTTGGAATTTCAGATTCATCAGTATAACCAAAACAAGGATTGATAGTAGATATTGAACCTATAGAAGCAAAGACTTTAGCGAAATAATTTGAAATAGATTTTGAAATAGATTTTGAAATAGATTTTGAAATAGATTTTATAACATTCATTATTAATAATCCTCCTTAGGGAAAAATATCGGGAACTGCAAAATAGATATAATCACAATACCTAATAACATTAATTGCTGGTAGGGCTCATTTAAAAAGAGCGAAATTAATAAAAAGATTAATGTTAAACATATTGCTTTAATTTTTTTACCTCTTCTTAGTCGTTCAGGTATAGGTTGCTTTTTAGTAGCAGAAGGTGCATATATACTAATTATGATTAATCCAACTAGTGCTAAAGTATACATAATTAGAGATGACACTTGTACATACCCGACTATCCAAGGTAGTAAAACAAAATAAATTACACTTTGTATATAACAAAGTAAAGAATTCTTAGCGTGTGCGCCATGCGCAAAGTGTCTAATTAAAAAAAATGTTAAATGAACAGTTAGTGTGTATAAAAACATATGGCAAAGGAGTGAAACACCATAAATAACAATTGTTTTAAAGAAATTATTTACGACAACTTGCATACCTAAACGCATCTTTAAATATTCAATACGGTCCAAGTTATTTCGTTGTTGCAGTTGTTTAGCAAAATTGTCTATTTTAGCATCTATAAATTTTACCATGTTGGTTTCTCTCCTTACTCGTATTATACAATTGTAATTAAGTTTTATGCGTCTTATTGCTTAACTGTATATTTTGAATTCCTAACTGTTTGAAAATCTTATCTGACTAATTTTATCATATTTTTAAAAACATTTAGGCACGAATTTTGTCGAGTTAGGGAATTTTTAACTCTTAGTAGAAAAATCATGGTTAAATGTACTTGTATCACAAAGAAGTGATTACATTTTACAAATCATTTAATCAAATTTTGTTTGAAATTTTTGTTTGAATGATGAAGTTGGTTAGACTTTTGAGCAGGGGTCTAATGAACACACTAATCTTTGTAACTGTACTTTCTTCGTATAGTTGTTATAGTTACACAATTAGTACTCGTTTTTTCAATTAATTGATTACAAACAAGAGGAGGCTGATGTAGTGACAAACCATTTCTCAGCAGTAATTAGTGATTTCGTAAAATAATACTTTCAGGTACACAACGCGCTTAAGCAAATTAAGCAATCCCTAATTTGAATTTGTAGAACATTCCCAGTCTCAATTCAAATATCATTTTAACATTGTCTATAACAGAGACAATTTAAAGTTTTAACATGTAAGCTATCGTAAACATCATTCAATTTATCATTTTAAATCGGTAAATTCACTAAATTTTTTCATAATTACTAACATCCCCAAAAATAGATAGAGAAATAACTGTAAAAACATTCCCTTAATAATAAGTTACAAAAACCGTGAGTCCCTCCCAAGCTCACGGTTTTTTATTATTTATATAAATGTGGTCGTAAATTTTTAAACACTGGAATAGTGTCTCTTTGCTTGTCAACTTCCTCCAAATCAATTTCGCAAGTTATGTGGTCAGGTTTATAACCTAATTGTGACAATATTTCGCCATTAGGATTAATGACGATAGAATTACCTGCGTATTCCGTTTGACCATCATCTCCACATCCATTACATCCAATGACATACATATCATTTTCAATAGCACGTGCTTTTAATAGCGCAATCCAATGATCTAATCTGACTAATGGCCATTGTGCAACATAAAAAGCAATTTGTGCATCTTTACGTGCTGGATAACGTAATAATTCGGGGAAACGTAAATCGTAGCAAATGATTTGTGTGACTCTCGCACCATTCGATAAATTAAATGGCTCAGGCACAGCATTACCTGCATTTAAAAAGCTAGGTTCATTCAACATGGGTACTAAGTGTACTTTATCGTAGTTATTTAAAAGTTTTCCGTATTTTGAAACGGCAAAGGCAGTATTATATACTTCATTACTTTTTGCATTTGAAACAGATCCAGCAATAACATCAACCTGATACTTTATTGCAAGTTTAGAAATAAACTCGTAACTACGAGACAATCGGCTATCAGATAATGCTTGAAGTTGTGGTAGGGCATATCCGTTATTCCACATTTCAGGTAATACAACGACATCTGTTTGTGATGTAACATAGTTAGAAAACCAAGTAGCAATTGTTTCTTCATTTAATTCTGTATTTGCTGGTTCTACTTTAAATTGAAAAATTTCTATATTCATATTCATCGCCCCTTAAAAGCTGTTTGTCCCAATATACTAAAAAAATTCTGATAACTCAAAGTAAGCACTGTTTGAATAATTTATTTGATAAAAAAAACGAGGTTAGACAATATCATCTATGTCCGAACCTCGTTAATTTTATAGAAAACGATGAATCGCAGGTTAATTTATTATTTTCTAACTAAGAAACGATCTTTAACATCTTGGAATGCTTTTTCTCCAGCTTCGTCACGAATGTTACCAAATGGCATTTGTGCAACAAGTTTCCAAGTTTTAGGAATATCGAAAGCCTCTGTAACTGCAACATCTACCAGTGGGTTATAATGTTGTAAAGATGCTCCGATACCTTTTATTCCTAATGCTGTCCAAACAGCAAATTGGTGCATTGCATTTGTTTGAGTTGACCAAACAGCAAAGTTTTCAGCATAGTTTGGCATTTGATTTTGTAATCCTTCAACAACGTCTTGGTCTTCAAAATAAAGAATTGTACCGTGCGAATGTTTGAAGTTATCAACTTTGTCAGCAGTTGCTTGGAATTCACGATCTGGACCCATTGCATTTTTAAGTTCTCTTTTAGTAATGTCCCAAAATTTATCATGATTATCATTTAATAATAAAACGATACGTGTAGATTGTGAGTTAAATGAAGATGGTACATGTTTAATGGCATGTTCAATAATATCCTCAACTTCTTTATCAGATATAGAAATTTCTTTTTCTAAACTGTAAATAGAACGTCTTGTTTCAATTGCATTTTGAAAAGTTTCTAATGTTGAAGCATTTTTTGTAAATAATCCCATGTGAAAAATCTCCTTCAAGTCAATTTATTTTATATACCTAGTATAATTATTATATCTTTATTTGTAAATAGATTTTACATAAAATTTCAAAAGTATTAATATTTTCTTTCAAAAACCAACTTTTAATGAAAAAGTATAGTATTTTCTATATACTGTACATAAATATATTTGTTTTTTAATGGAGGTGATGATGTGAAGCGGTATAATGCTCATAAATTTGTGATATCAAGTTTTGCTATTGCTTTAAGTACGTCTATAGTTGCGCACCCGACACAAGCAATAGAACAGCAAGAAAATGAATTAGATAAAAATGCGCAAAATAATAGTTCATCAGTTATTAAGGATGATAATGATGTATTAACTAAAAATAGTAAAAATACAAATAAAAATAATCAAAGCAGTGATGTAGACCGTTCTAATAATGTGTCACTTCCTAGCAATCAAAAAGTATCTGATAGTCAAACTAGAGCAACTGAACAAACAGATAACACGAGTGAAGTGAATGACGAAGAACGATCAACCGGAGATCCAAATAAACAAAACGAAAAAGAAGATAAACAGTCAGCCGAAGATCTAGATAAACAAAATGGAAAAGAAGATAAACAGTCAGCCGAAGATCCAGATAAACAAAATGGAAAAGAAGATAAACAGTCAGCCGAAGATCCAGATAAACAAAATGGAAAAGAAGATAAACAATCAACAGAAGATCCAGATAAGCAAAATAATCAAGATGGCAGTGATGGAGAAACAGGAGATTCAGAGGATTCCAATAACCAAGGTGGAGGGAGCAAAGAACCGAACCACTCAGGCGGTAGTGGTGGCGGATCAGGTAAGCCAGACAACTCAAATGAAGATGGCGGAGGAAGCGAAGAACCGAACCACTCAGGCGGTAGTGGTGGCGGATTAGGTAAGCCAGACAACTCAAATGAAGATGGTGGAGGGAGCGAAGAACCACAACAACCAAATGGCAGTGGTGGTGGATCAGGAAAACCACAAAAACCCAATAACCATGGTGAAGGAAATGGAAAGCCAGAACAGCCAAACAAGGGCAATGGAACTACTGAAAAGCCAGAGAAACCTAATAATTCAGGTGGCAACGCTTATACACCAAGTAATTCAAATAAATCTAGTAATGAGACTGGCAACGCATCGAGCACAGAAACAAATAATCGTGACAGTGTAAATAGAACACATCGCTCAAGTACGCAAAATGATTCAAATAGTCAATCAAATAATGGGGAAAATAGCTCGAATTCGAATAATATAGATCAGCCGTCTATGAATCAAACAACAGAAAATAACCAAAATAGGGAATCGAATGAACACCAATTAATGAATCGATTTAATCAAATGACCACCGGTTCTTTTAAATACAATCCATTTGTATTAAATCAAGTTAAACAATTAGGTAGTAATAAAGAACAAGTTTCTGATAGTGAAATTTCCGCAGTTTTAAAAAAACAAAATTTTGCGGATAATGCATTTTTAAATGAATTACAAAAAGATACAAATTATTTTAAATTCCAATATTTTAATCCATTGAAATCAAGAGATTATTATAAAAATTTAGATAAACAAGTATTGGCTTTGATTACTGGTGATATTGGTTCTATGCCAGATTTGAAAAAACCAGAGAATAAAAATACTACAGGTAAATATGAATATCATACAAGTAGTGATGAAGAAATGACACATACGAAAGATAAAGAAGCCAGTGATACGATTCAAATGAAATTTGAAAGAACTTTATTTGCTTTAATCACAGCAATGCTTATTATTTTTGTTGGTGTGGTTATTGGCTACTTTGTTAGACGCAAGAATGACAAATTAAAATAAAAACAATAAAAGGGAAGTACGTACTAAATGAATCATACGTACTTCCCTTTATATATTTACATTATTAAAAATAAAAGATTAAATATGAATGATGTTGATTCTTGTAGCTCTTTTATTTTTTCTGGTCCAATAAGTACTTGTATGATGACAACAAATCCATTTTGCATCATGTGCACTAAGATAGGGACCCAAATTCGTTTGGTATATACGTATAATGCAGCAAAAATGAAGCCCATACCAAAATAAATTATAAAAAATGATGGATCTGCGTGTGCTGCACTAAATATGATGGAACTTACAATGGCAGCAATTAAAAATTTTATCGTTTTATTTGCATTAATTAAATTGTAAATTTCACCAAAAATAACTTTTCTAAAAACAAACTCTTCAAGTATTGGTCCTACAATTGAAATTAATATGATAAATAGGGGTATTTCTTGTGCAACTTTCATCAGTCGCTCAGTATTTGGACTTGATTGAGGTGCACCAAATACGTACATATTAATCATGCCTGCAAGTATCTGATAAATCATAACAACGAAATAACCAACAATTGCCCAAACAATAACGTAACGTTTCTTTTCTTTTGCTTGTTGCTCTAATCGGGTAGGATTAGAAATAAAGTTATTGATTATAATTATTAAAATAGCAGCTATTATAAATAAACCAACTTGTGTGTATATGTTAGCAAAGACAAGTTCCTTGCTACTTAGATTGTTAAATAGGCCAGCCATATGTAATAAAATAACACCAAATTGTGCTAAACCATAAATAACTAATGTCAATATGGATACCCATAAACGAGACATAATGAACCTCCAAAAATTAAATGATACTTTATTTTATCGCAAAATCATCGTTTGTACAAAATTAAGAGGATAATGGTTTTAACTTGAAAAGTTGACTAAATTTGATTATTATAGAAAGTACATTAGCACTCATTAACTTAAAGTGCTAACATTTAAACTTTTGAGGAGGAACGAAAAATGTTAAAGCCATTAGGTAACCGAGTAATTATTCAAAAATCAGAACAAGAGCAAACAACTAAAAGTGGTATCGTATTAACTGATAGCGCTAAAGAGAAATCCAACGAAGGTACGATAATTGCAGTAGGTGCAGGACGTATTTTAAAAGATGGTTCTCGTGTTGCTCCTGAAGTAAACGAAGGCGACAAAGTAGTATTCCAACAATATGCTGGAACTGAAGTTAAACGAGGAGACGAAACATATTTAATCGTTAATGAAGAAGATATTTTAGCAATAATTGAATCTTAATATAAAAAAATTTTAAAAATAAACAATAATTATCATAGAAACAACATGGAGGTATATAAAATATGGCGAAAGATTTAAAATTCTCTGAAGATGCACGTCAATCAATGCTAAGAGGTGTAGATAAATTAGCAAATGCCGTTAAAGTTACAATCGGTCCTAAGGGGCGTAATGTTGTATTAGATAAAGAATATACATCACCACTCATCACTAATGATGGTGTTACAATTGCTAAAGAAATTGAATTAGAAGATCCTTATGAAAATATGGGTGCGAAACTAGTTCAAGAAGTAGCAAATAAAACAAATGAAATTGCTGGTGACGGTACGACAACAGCAACAGTGCTAGCACAAGCTATGATTCAAGAAGGTTTGAAAAACGTAACAAGTGGTGCAAATCCTGTTGGTTTAAGACAAGGTATTGATAAAGCTGTAGAAGTAGCAATTGAGGCATTACATGAAATTTCACAAAATGTAGATAATAAAAATGAAATTGCACAAGTTGGTTCTATTTCAGCTGCAGATGAAGAAATTGGTAAATACATTTCTGAAGCAATGGAAAAAGTAGGTAACGATGGTGTCATCACTATTGAAGAGTCTAGTGGTTTTAATACAGAATTAGAAGTAGTAGAAGGTATGCAATTTGACCGAGGTTATCAATCACCATATATGGTGACTGACTCAGATAAAATGGTCGCTGATCTTGAAAGACCATATATTTTAATTACTGATAAAAAGATTTCATCATTCCAAGACATCTTACCGTTATTAGAACAAGTCGTACAATCAAATCGTCCTATCTTAATTGTTGCTGATGACGTTGAAGGCGATGCATTAACTAATATCGTGCTTAACCGTATGCGTGGCACATTTACTGCTGTTGCAGTGAAAGCACCAGGATTTGGCGATCGTCGTAAAGCAATGTTAGAAGATTTAGCTATCTTAACAGGTGCACAAGTAATTACGGATGACTTAGGTTTAGAATTAAAAGAAGCGACTATGGATATGTTAGGTACTGCAAATAAAGCTGAAATTACGAAAGACAACACAACAGTTGTTGACGGTGATGGAGATCAAAACAGTATCGATGCACGTGTGAGCCAAATTAAAGCTCAAATTGAAGAAACTGATTCTGAATTTGACAAAGAAAAATTACAAGAGCGCTTAGCTAAATTAGCTGGTGGCGTTGCAGTAATTAAAGTTGGTGCAGCAAGTGAAACAGAATTAAAAGAACGTAAATTACGTATTGAAGATGCATTAAACTCTACTAGAGCTGCAGTTGAAGAAGGTATTGTAGCTGGTGGTGGTACTGCATTTATGAATATTTATGAAAAAGTAGCTAAAATTGAAGCAGAAGGCGACATTGCTACTGGTATTAATATTGTCTTAAAAGCTTTAGAAGCACCAGTTCGTCAAATTGCTGAAAATGCTGGACTAGAAGGTTCAATTATTGTTGAACGACTAAAGAATGCTGATATAGGTATTGGTTTTAATGCTGCGACAAATGAATGGGTGAATATGTTAGAAGCAGGTATCGTAGATCCAACGAAAGTGACACGTTCATCACTTCAACATGCTGCAAGTGTGGCAGCTATGTTCCTTACTACAGAAGCAGTTGTTGCTAATATTCCAGAAGAAAGTAACAATGATGCACAAGCAGGTATGGGTGGCATGCCAGGTATGATGTAAAATAGCATTCAAACACTGATTTGAAGGCATTTAAAAGTCATGAATAACATCATATTGACATAAAAATTTAAAATAATTCATTAGAGACGTTTTCCATTAGGGCACTCAACCCTTTGGAAAGCGTCTTTTTAGTTTCCTAATTGTTATTTGAAACGGACGTTGATTATTTTCGGTTAATCCTTGTGATATAATTGTCCATGTATTTCAATAATACTAAATCAATATCAATTAAAATGATGTCGTGCATGTGTCTGTGTTGCATTGAAAAGTAATTAGTTAGATAATTATATATATAATGATTACATAGGGTGAATATAGATGAATGAAATTTTTGTTTTTATAATAGAAACGAATGATGGGAATGTATTTCGCGAGTATGTAGAAAATGTTTTAGAAATCGATGAAAGATTAGCTTTGGAACGATTTGAAAAAGCAATTAGAAAACATCGTTATTTTTATTTAAAAGATAGTGGCAGATATATAAATGTTAGTCATATAATATCAATAAAAGTAGAAATAATGTAAAACTCATCCATTTTTAACTAACCTTTGTATGTTTATTGATAACTATCATTTAACTTTAAAATTTTAATGTATTATTTTATTTATGCTTTCCATAAGTTTTACACTTTTGGGAAGCGTTTTTAGTTTGAATAATGACTTATGGTGTGATTGTTTCATATGTTAAAATAAAACCAAATGATTATTAGGAGCGACGTAATGACTAGAAAAACAACTTTTTTAAAAGCGATTGACCAACTTTATGAAACCGCACACTTATTAAATCAATATGAAAATATACCGAGAAAATATGGTACAGATGATGAATTGTATATGGTCGAAGCACATATGATTAATCTGATTGGTGTCAATAAGGTAATGAATATATCTGAAATTGCTAAACAAATGAATAGAACTAAAAGCGCGGCTTCACAAAAAATAACAAGGCTTGTTCAAAAAGGCTTAGTTGTTAAAAATAAAAGTACACATAGTTCTAGAGAAGTCAGTATCGAATTAACTGATAAAGGCGAAAAAGTATTTCAATATCATCAGGCATTAGATAGTAACGTTTATAACACTTATTTAGAAAAACTAGAAACATATGATACTAAAGATTTTGAAAACATTGAGCATTTTTTAAACATGATAAGTGAAAACTTAAATTATTTAATAAATGATACACGAAATCATTAACCTATATATTAAAAGTAGACACTACAATTAATCCAAATTTTTAACCAAATTAAACTATTGTATGCCGCCATGTTTTGATTCAGAAACGCCATAATTTATATAGCCATATTGTTCGTAAAAAGAAATCAAAGAAGCTTTGCAAGTTAATGTTATACCTTGACGTTCATGTTCTATTGCAAGATGTTCTAAATGATCCAATAATTTTCCTGCAAGACCTTGGTTTCTATAACTTTCACCTACAACCAGCCCTAAAATAGCGATATAGCCGCCATGGGGAGGGTTCTTTGTAGTTTCATCAAATAAATCATCAGTGATAAAAGCTTGATTAATAACAGGACCATTGACATAGCCAGCGATTTCACCATCATATTCTGCTACGATAAATGTATCTTTGATAACATTAATTCTATTAATAAGTGCTTCTTTTGAAGCGGCTTCAGATGAAAAACCCTTATTCTCAATTTGTAAAATAGTATTCAAGTCACGCATAGCCACAGTTCTGAAATGATACATTAATGATTCCTCACTTTATTTTTGAATTTTTGAAATTAAAAATAGTTTAGCACCTTAACTATTTTCCGTCAAATATTAAAAATATGTATAGAAATTTGGTTATATAACAAATATTAAGTGTCAATGAGTCGTATCGTTCATATTAAGAAAATAAAATTTCAATATATAAGATAAGGAATTACATTTGTTATATGAATAATTTTTTAACGATTTGGGTAAAGTAAGTAGGTATAATTAGTAACGGTTCTTATACAAGTGTGATAAGTTTCTAATATTTTATAAGAAAAGGAGCTAAATTATGACAAAACCAACAGTGTATGAGGTTCTTGATTCAGGAGTGAATTATCTGTTATCAGGTTACGATAATTGGAGTAATGAACAGGTATTAGACGATAAAATTGACGCTTTTCCTAATACAATTCACTGGCAATATGGGCATGTGCTAACGATTTTTGAAAGTGTATTGTCATTATGTGAACAAAATGAAGTTGATATTGCTAAGTATACAAATTTATTTGGATATGGTTCTTCACCTGAAAAATGGGGAGATAGTGACGTACCTACAATTGATGAAATATTTAAACACATTAGAACATTACCTGAACGTGCTCGCAAACTTACAGATGAACAATTAGAACAAGAGCTTACTGAAACAATAGCTGGTTGTAGTACATTAAATGAATTATTAGTTCTCAATGCGATTCATATTCCGTTACACGCTGGAAAAATAGAAGAAATGTCGCGTGTACTTAAACAACAACAATAAAAAAATGGAGCGTGTCTGATGTGACATGCTCCATTTTTTTAACTATATTATTTTTGTAACTCAGCAATAGCTTTTGCAATAGAATCAAATACATGTGGAATATCATCTTTTTCAACACAACTAAATGCAATTCTAATATCAGTATCGTTAAGTGCGATGATACCGATAGAATAGTTATTGATAAGATGAAGTCGTAATTGTTCAGGATCTACATCATAAACTTTTAAAGCCATGAAATAACCAGAATTAAAGTCGTAAGCTTTCCAGTAGGATGCATATTGTGGGTCATAAACCACTGCTTTTGTAACTTCATATCTCGCTTGTAGCGTATCAATATTTTCTTGAATCTCTTTGTCGAAAGTTTCAGGATGCTCTAATACATATTTCACTGCACTTTGTGAAGGCATAGGTCCGCTAGATATATTACTTCTGATTAGTCCTTTAACTTTTGCTTCTAGGACTTGTTTTGTTGTTTCATTGGATACACCAAAGCTCATAAAACCTACACGTAATCCCCAAGCGAAGAACTCTTTCGTTGCACCATCTAATCTGATAGGTAATAAATTATCTAAATGCAAGTTTGTTAGTGCAGTAAATAATGATTGTGTATAAACATCTTCATAGAATAAGCCGTAATAAGCATCATCTACTAAAGCAATTACATTGGTACCACGTTTAGCTAATGCTTGAATTGTTTCAACAATTGTTTTTACTTCATCTTTTGTAGGTGTATAGCCTGTTGGGTTATTTGGATAATTTAAAATTAACATCACTTTATCTTTTGTATAATTTTCTAAAGTTGCAATTAAGTTTTCTGTCGTAAAGTGTCCTAACTCATCAAAAATATCATAAGTTTCGATATCCGCACTATGTCTCGTACTATAAACTAATTTATAATTTCCCCAATTGTGCGTTGGTAATAAAATCGTATCGCCACTATCAATAAACATATCTGCAACGAGTGATAAACCATGTGTTAACGCATTTGTAAGTATTGGTCTTGTCATATCAGTTGCATTTAAATCAGGATTTTCTTTTAGCATTTTCTGCTGCCATAAATCGCGTAGTGATTCTATACCTTGTGGTGGGGCATATGGAAAGATTTCATCTGGTTCTAAGTTTGTAAAAACGTCATTAAGCGTGTCAGCATACATCTTGCTATGCTTATATGTTGCCATACCAATTGTGGCATTATATTGAGTAGATTTTGCTTCAGCAGATTGAGATAAAATGCCTTTTGGATAATACATTAATTTTCCTAGGTCAGATAACATATCTGCAATTTCAGGGTTTGATTTAGATAATTGTTCATTTAAATCTAAAGCTAAAGGATTCATATGTGGGTCAACCTCTCTTTTACTTTTTCAATGATACCTTTATATTATCTTGAAATAGCTTAAAATTAAAGCTTAGTGGCTATATTAAATTAAAATTTAAAAAATCTATACATTTATACGAACACACGTTCTGTTTTGTGTTAGAATGTGGATAGGCCATCGAATTCCTACATGGTACTTTTTTCTGTGGGAGGTGTAATATGATCTCGTGGTGGCAAGAAATAATTACAACTTTATTAACAGGTAGCTTACTTGTTGTTTTTCGTGTTTGGTTAGAAAATAAATGGAATGACAAATAGGTGGCCTTACACAAAAAACCCCAAGTCTGTTGGCCCAGACTTGGGGTTGTGTAATATAATCCGTGGATACATTTACAAGTTTATCATCCAGAACGAAATACTGCAATCAATTTATTTTACAGTTAACATAACTTATGATTAAAAAAATATAAGTTCTCAATTATAGGTTTTTAGTAATTATTGGTAAAATTTGGTACAATAACATTGTTTGAGGTGAAGAGATGAAACATTTAACAAAGATATTTGTAATTATTGCAATCGTCTTGTTCATCGTTGGTTATTATTTACAGGCAACAGGACAAGAAGATTCTGGAATTAAATTACTTATTGCTGCAATTATGTTTATGATTTGTGCTTTTATTAATAGAAGCAATAATAGACGTAAGAAGAGAAATCAAAATCGAAAATAGAGTCAATAAAACTATAGTTAGTGTGGAGCTGAGTCGAATTTAGCAAAGCACTAGCTATATTTTTTTATTTTAAAACGCAAAATGACTAATGACGAATTGCATTATCAAGTAAAATAATAAAGTATATGCAATTAATTATAAATTAACACTTTACAAACGTGTATATATTGTATATATTGTGTATATACAGTTGTAGGGGGAGGACGTCCATGAAAATACTTTTAAAAAATAGTAGTGAACGACCTATTTATGAACAAATTAAGCAACAAATTAAAGAAAACATTTTAAAGGGCTATGTTGCACCAGGTGAGCATTTACCGTCTATGAGAGAATTAGCACATGATTTAAGTGTTAGCGTGATAACAACAAAGCGTGCATACGAAGATTTAGAAAAAGACGGCTTTGTTTATACTGTTAGAGGAAAAGGTACCTATGTTAAGGAACAAGATAATTCGATTTTAAAAGAAAAACAATTTATTGTTATTGAGTTATTAGCTAAATCAATGAGTAAAGAAGCTAAGACAATAGGCATGTCTTTATCTGAATTACAAGAAATCGTTGAGCTGATTTTTGAGGAGGGCGAAGAATGAACGCGATAGAATTGAATGCTGTCAATTATCAGTATAAAGAATTCAAACTAAAGGACGTTTCTTTTCGAGTTCCTCAAGGATTTGTTACTGGATTTATTGGAGCTAATGGCGTTGGTAAAACGACAATCATTAGATTAATTATGGATCTTATAGAACCAGATGAAGGTGAAATTCGCTTATTTGATAAAAGAATGGATCGTCATGCAGTTGAAATAAAAAATAAAATTGGTTTTATTTATTCAGAATTATATTTAAATGATAAGTGGAATGTTAAAAAAATTGAGTCTTATATTGCGCCTTTTTATGCAATAGCATTTAGTCATCATGCAGAGCTATTTATACTTGATGAACCAACCTCTGGTCTCGATCCAATTGTTAGAAATGAAGTGTTAGATGTCATTCAAGAAGAATTAATTGATGAAAAAAATCCGTTTTTATTTCTACACATATCATTTCAGATTTGGAGAAAATTGCTGATTATCTGGTTTATATCAAGGATGGAGAAATCATTTTGAACCACTTTTTAGATGATATTCTAAATCAATATCAAATTGTTAAAGGCGACCCAAATCAACTAGATAATGAATTGATTGATTTAACGCATTACATTGAATATAATCATACGGGTTTTACAGCACTTACGACACATGCTAATGTGTTTAAAGAACTATTTGGTAGTGATGTGGCAATAACGAATCCAACCATCGAAGAACTAATGGTTTACCTCGAAAAAGGGCAACGAAAACATAAACAGTATAGTGATGGAATTATATAGTGGGGAGGCCATTCGATGAAGAATTTACTAATTAGAAATATTAAACTACGTAAATGGACTATCGTTATTTATGCCGTATTATTATTAATATCTCCATTACAATTAATAATCGAAAATCATTCATTGCTTACAAGAATACTTTATTCTTTAGTTGCTATGATTTTACTATTTGTTTCTGTCCTTGATTCAGGACATGTATTTCGACTGAATAGTAAGTTAGGCCACTCAAATGCGTATGATTTTTTTGGTAGTTTGCCAGTATCCAAAAAGGATATGCTTAATGCAAACTATGTAACCTTAATTTTATTTACACTGATTGGGGCTGGAATATTATCACTTTTTACATATTCCTAATTCAAATTTTGCTGCTAGTGGCATTAGTATTGATGTTACTTTACCTTATTCATATATCGCAATTAATTTCTTTGCAATACCTATCGCATTTAAAAAATATTCCGAACAAAAATCTGAAAATATTTCTTATTTAATGTATTTGCTTGTGATGTCACTCATTATTCCAATTGTTGCAGTGCTTATAACATTAGCAGTATTACTCATATTCAAAATTAAGTTAACTGCACTTGATTATTTTGAGCCAGTTTTTAATTATGGCTTTTTAGGCTTAAGTATCATTTTTCTTATAGCTAATTATTTTATACAGTATAAAAAAGTAAATTAACTTTAAAAGGAGGCGCATTTATGCAATTAAAGAATATAACAAAAACATATGGAAATAATAATGTGCTTGACCATATTGATTTTGATTTTGGTCAAAGTCAGATTGTTGGTTTGATTGGTAAAAATGGTGTCGGAAAGACAACCTTAATGAAAGTCATGAATGGAAATATTATCAATTATAAAGGAGACGTCAAATTAGGTAATAAGCAAAATGTTGGTTACTTAATTGAACATCCTAAATTGTATGATAATAAAACAGGTTTATTTAATTTAAAACTTTTTGCTAATGTCCTTGGTAATGGTTTTGATAAAAAATATGCAGATCAAATTATCGATGCATTTGGTATGAGACCCTATGTTAAAAAGAAAGTTAAAAAATACTCTATGGGTATGAAACAAAAATTGGCCATAGCAGTTTCATTAATGAATAAACCAAAGTATTTAATTTTAGATGAACCAACAAATGGTATGGATCCGGATGGTTCAATTGATGTGCTTAAAACAATACAATCGCTTGTTAAAGACTTAGATATGAAAATTTTAATTTCTAGTCATAAACTTGAAGATATTGAATTGATTTGTGATAGAGCCGTATTTTTACGTGATGGTAAGTTCGTGCAAGATGTAAATATGAAAGAGGGCACAGCATCTGATTCTACAGTCATTATATTTGAAAATGAGGATTTTGAAGCTGGATTAGCCTTCTTAAAAGAGCAATATAATGTAGTACAAACGCAAGAAGATAGTGGCGAAGTGATTATCAATGCACAACGCAGCTATAAAGAAGTACTAAAAGGTTTAGCAAGTGAATCTGTTTTCCCTAAATTTATTGAGACGCGTAAGAGTTCGTTACGTGATACTTACTTCAATATTAATCAGAAAGGTGGCCAATAATGAATAGTTTACAACTCGTAAAATATGATATGTATAGTATTTTTAAAAGTCCATTAACTTACTTAGCATTACTTTTAACAATTTTACCATTGATTGGTTTTACAATATTATTTGTTCAACAATCAGATGAAATGAATGGTAATACATTACTCTCTATCGGTAGTTGGTTCTTTTCAATTATGGGCTTACTATTTGTAATAAAAACAATTACGCGTGATATTTCACAAGGTACAATTCAGCTTTATATGAATAAAACATCAAGCCGTATTGGTTATGTAATAGCTAAAGTAATTTCTATCATACTTATTGCGATACTGATTACAGCAGTTCTTGTGGGATTTGTACATATTGTGCAAGGTGTAGTTGATGGGAAGAACATTACTACTAGTAAAGCTTTTGAATTACTATGGTTCTTCTTAATGTTCCATTTATTCTTTGGTTTATTACTTTATTTATTTTCACTTATTGTGCCTAAGACAGCACTTATTTTTACACTAGGCATATTTTTAGTATTAATTGTTCCTTTCGCAGAACCATTTTTACCAATGATTCCTAAAATTGGTGATCATATTCAAGATTCATTAAAGTATATACCTTTTAGTTATTTAACTTCAAAAACAACTTCTGGGGACTATACATTCACAAATTGGCAATGGTTTATTACTTCAGCTTCAATTGTAATTTTATTTATTGTAAATATTTTCTATGTTTCTAAGAAAGATATTTAAAATAATAACCGATAAGTAAGTCAATATATAAAAGACGTATGAATTTGCGGTTAGTCTCAGCATCATTCATACGTCTTTTTACTATTTAATGATTAATTTATCTAAAATGGAGTCATATACATATTTCCAAAGTTGAGAATCTGTTTTATAACGATTCGTCATAATTTTATGTGCTTCTGCAGACTTATCTTCAAAGGTAGGATCATCTTTTGAAGGGACATCTGAACGTGTATCTTCAACAAAATGTTGAACTTGTCTAGCACGGGGACCCCAAACCGTTTCTTGTTCAAAATTATCATTAAGGAATACAAAAATAGGTATTGAACGTGCAGTACCATTTGTTAAATACTGATCAATTAAATCAGTGTTCTCATCACGATGGAAAACGCGAACTTCTAAATTTAAAGCTTCACTAATATGTTTTAAGATAGGTACATTCATCATGGCATCGCCACACCAATCTTCCGTGATAACTAACACTTTTGAATAATTTAATGATTTAATTTTTTCAATACGATCATCATTTAATGGTAAAGAGAAAGAATTGTAAATAGATAAGACATTCTCTTTGTTTTCAGTCATGACCTCGATATATTGATCAAGTGGTTGACTGTTTTTGAAATATGTTTCTAAACTTGTCATAATATTTCCCCCTTTAGCTTATTAGATATTATTATATCAATTATTTTATATGAAAGAAAATTTTAAATACTTTGAAAAGTTATGCATTTTACGACATTCTTTTAAGATGAAAGAGACTATTGTGTATGCTATATTGATTAAGTAAATGGAGTTGAAGGAAAGTGAATTTTCATAAAATAAATAAATGGCTAGTATGGAGTGTTTTTATGTTAATGGGAATAGCTACATTACTCATTGTAAGTTACATAAAAAATGAACATACTACAGATTTATCTCGTATTACCATTGATGACATGCAATTAAATGCAAAAATAGACAAAGATAAATTTATAGAAGATGACGAAATTCTTTTAAAAAAACACAATTTATACACTAAACATAATCAACCTAATTTAGTATTTAAAGTGAATAAAGGTAATTCAAAAATAAAGGGTATGACATTAATTAAAAACACTGATGTTTATACAAACTTTGGTGGGAAAATTGAAGGGAATATTCAAGATGTTGTACATCATTTAGGAAGTAGCTATAAACAAAAGAAATTACGCGATGCCTATCGTTTAATGATATATTATGATAAAGATAATCATATAAAGTTATCTATTATATACAAACATGATAAAATAAAAAAGATTGAAGTTTACTCAAAATAATAATTAAAGAATGGTGATTTTATTGGATAATTACCATTCTTTAATTTTACATAATTTAAGAAATAGACTTTAGAATTTGAATGGTGGTAGATATTTTGGATAAAATCACTTTTTTAAATGAACTTGAACAAGAGCTCGATAATTTACCTAGGGCTGAGCGAGATAAAGTGATGTATGAATATGAACAATATTTTTTTGAGCAAGAAAGTGAAGGTAAAAATGAATATCAAATTATTGGGGCTTTAGAACCACCAAAAAAAATAGGTAAAGAAATAAATGCTAGAAGTGCAATTGTATCTGCTGAATACCGGACCAATGCTAGGACAATTTTAAGAGCAATCATGGCTTCGTTAGGTATGGGCATTTTATCCTTAGTGATTATACTGATTCCAATGATATTTGTCGGTGGATTTATGTTGATATTGTTATGTGCTGCAATGGTTTTAGCTATAAGTCCGTTACTCTTAATCATACATGGATTACTGAACAGTATGTTTAGTTTGGCTATTAGTAATTATTTATTTGCATTTGCATTTAGTGGTTTAGGTATTGTCTTATTTGTAATTATTGCGAAGTTGGCTGAACTGGTGTATCGATTAATATTAAAATATTTACGCTGGAATATTAGAACGATTAAAGGAAGTGCAGAAGAATGAAGAAATTATTTTTGAGTGGTTTGAGTTTGTTCATTGTCTGTTTTCTTCTAGGATGTATAACGTGGTTTGGCTTTGAAAAACAAAATAATAAAATTAATACCATAGATAAAAACATTACTGATAAATCGATCGACTCTTTAAATATAAAAGGGATATCAACTAAAGTTAATATCACAAAAGGTGCCAAATTTACAGTGCGTTACAAGGGGCAAAATAAGGTAGATATCAATCAAGAAGGTAATGAGTTAAGTGTTCATGAAACCAATGAAAAAGTAGATAAGTACGGTTTGAATTTTAATCCGTTTAGGCAGATACATGCTGAAATTAATATCACAATGCCAAGTGAAAAAATGGATGATTTGTATGTTTCTAATAGAGTTAATGAAGTGAATATACAGAACTTAGATATCGAAAGTGCTAATTTATCAATGCCTGAAACTGGTGCAGCACGTGTTTTCATCAAGAATTCATCAATTAAAAAATTAATATACAGAGGTATAAAATCCACAGTTCACTTTAATAGCAGTGAGATCTTGAATGCAGATATAAAAACTAAAAATGCCAGTATTATCGGAAAGCAATCTCTAATTAAAGATTCGGTACTATCTGCGAAACAGGGTAATATCAATTTAAGTGATATGGATATTGACTCTGCTTTTAAAGCGTCAACACAACATGGGGATATAAAGATGTCGTACAATCAAGCACCGGATAATACTTTGCTGAAATTAAACCCAGAAAAAGGGAAAGCCAACGTTAATAACAAAACTTTTGCAAATGATAGAGTAGGCGCTGGTAATCATGTATTGGAATTCTATACATTAAATGGGGATATTTATATAAATTAAATGAGCGAGTGGGATAGAAATCAAAGTATGCAAGATTTCTTAATCCCACTCTTTTTTTCCTTTTGATATTAATATGTTGCAAAGGTTAATTCGGTATCAATTTGACCTGTGAGTTCGTTTATGTTCAAAGATTCACCATTCAACCATTGTTGAAAGTCAATTTCCACAGGTGCCTTATTCTCACCTAAAGTAATATGAGCGGTTAGCGATTGAGGTTCATACATACTTGTGTGTATCGTGCCAGACCAACTTTTAAATAATTTACTGTAAATTTCAAATTCAGGGTTATTAAAAAGTTTGAAAGCATCCATTTTCCCTAATTGAGCAGGTGTTTGTTTAATTAACCTATCTAAACGCTCTGTTGATTCTTTTGTATAATTTCTATTTTCATGCGTTAATAATTTAAAGTGATTTGTACAAGTATGATCATAACGCACATCGATGGAACGTGGTGTAACTTCAATGATTGCGTGGTTTAAATATTTATCCATAACAATGTAGCTAAATGAACTTCTATGAGGTATTTCTTTTAATAATTTAATAGCTTCAGGAACATCTTTACAGTACTGTAATACAAGTCTGCCAATCATGTAGCATACAAAGCCGTCACCGGGATGTTTACGATGCATAAAATTATACCCCATTGCTAATCCAGCCTCATTCATGCCATCCATTCTACCCGTGACACGAGATGTTGGCCCAATTTGAGCTAAACCACCATCATTGGGTTGAAACAATAAATAGCGACCATCATATGTGGCAGGGTGATAATCATAATTACGTACCATATAATCGTTACCTAAATAGACAGTGCAACCGCTATTTTTCAAAGGTGTAAAGCGGTAATGGGCAAAATTTAAAATCATTTGACGTGTAGGTAAATTAAGCACTTCCTGCATACCTCTGATTTCTTCCCAGATTTGAGGTGCGTAAGTTTGAAAAATATCATAAGTCTCTTTGATGTGAATATCAAAGCGTGGCATACGTTTTTTCCATTCTTGTTCTCTATTTTTTAATAGTGGTGTATGTTGCATCCATTGTGCAGTTTGTACACCTAGGTCGAAATGTGAACCACGATGCGTTAAAATATCAGATTTTACTTTTTGCATTTCAAAATCTCCTATGTTTAAAGTGTAGTCTTACAAAATTGTAACTTTAATGTAACGTAGTGTTAATTGCATTACAGGGTACTAGACCTTATCATTAAGAATAACAACGACGACTGATTAAGGAATTATACTTTTAATGAGGTGATTGTTAATGGCTAACTATTATGATGCTATTAAAGATGCAGTATCCACTTGGTGGAGATAAATCAAATTACGATGGGAGTGAGCCTGATATATTCAGCTCACTCTTTTTTGGTTAAACCACCTTCAATGATAGTGATAGCGCAAATTTCTATCAATTAAGCATAATCACTGGAATGTCTATGAATCTATATATATTAAAAGCAAAACAAGTTTGAATTTTTTCATGTTCATGATTATGTTTAAATGCTTATAAACGTAATACGCATGTTTATCTGAATATTAAAGTAGTAAGAACCTTTGGTAGATAACAATTTTTTTATGTTTTGTTGAAGCATTAATACAATAATATCATAAAAATACGACTTTCATATGTTGATTTAAATTAATGAAAAGTGGGTATATATTTATTGATGTAATCAAATATGCTATCATTAATAATAGTGATGTTAATAATTTATTGAGGTGAAACAGAATGTGGAATTTTATTAAAGGTTTATTTAAATTTGTATTCGGTACAATCCTAACTGTATCATTAGCAGCAGGCATTGGTGCAGTTGTATTTGCTTATATTTTCAAAAAAGACTTTGAAGATATCGAAAGCAAAACAAAAGAAATTATTTCAGATATCGAATCTAATAATTAATTGATTGAAAATGAATAGGTTTTTTACTTTGAACTGTCGATAATGTTATCGACAGTTTTTTATGCTATTCATATCGCTTGTATGCCCTATAGAATACTTGACTATGCTTAAATATGGTTGGCTAACTAGTTATCTATCGTGATTTTTGTAATATCAAAAAGGGACAATTTGATTGTGTTTGAAGTTTTTAAAAGGTATCCTTCTAAAAACATTTGCGTCATATCTATATTTTTAATTTTAACAGTTATATTTTCTAGCCATCCGTCTTTATAATATTCAACATGTACAAAAGTATCTGAATGTAAGGCTTGATGGAGTTGTAAATTAAGTTCGTTTAGCTGGTCATCTGACAGTATTGGACGATCAATTTTATTTTGATCTATTAAATATTGTTGAATACTTTCGAATTGTTCAGGTAAAGTAGCAAAGGGCGCCCATTTGACCATGCCACGGCCTTGCGGTATGTTGGGATTCAACTGTTCTCTAGGTATTTTTCTATAATCTGTTTCTTGATTCTTGTAGTCATTCACTTATTATCACTCCAATCAGTATATATCCATTATACGAACATACGTTCTATTTTTCAAGTGGTTAAATCATTATATTGTCTTTGCCCAAAATCTTTATTAAAATATGAGTATAATAATATGGAGGGGTTTACATGACGACAACAGGTTATATTGGTACATATACAAAAAAAGAAGGTAAAGGGGTTTACCGTTTCCAACTAGATGAAGAAACTGGCAAGATAACGGAAGTTAAAACAGGCTATGAACTAGAAGCATCAACATATGTAAATCAACATAATCATTTTTTATATGCTGTAACTAAAGAAGGCGATGATTGTGGTATTGCTAGTTTGAAAATAGAGTCAGATGGTACATTAAGTCTGATTAACAAATGTCTAGCGTCAACTGCTGGAAATGGTTGCTATGTATCTGCATCACCGGATGGAAAATATATATTCGAAGCAATTTATGGTGCTGGTTTAGCAAGAATTTATGAAGCAAATCCAGAAACAGGAGAAATTGTTCGTCTAATACAAGAATTAGCGCATGATTATCCAACTGGTCCTTCTGAAAGACAAGAGCAACCACATGTCCATTATCTCAACACAACACCAGATGAAAAATATGTTGTGGCAATGGATCTAGGTACAGATAAAGTGATTACGTACGAATATAGAGATGACGGTTTAAAAGTATACGATACTATAGATTTTGAGCCTGGAGATGGCCCAAGACATATTACGTTCCATGAAAATGGAAAATATGCTTACGTTGTACATGAGTTATCAAATATCGTAAGTACTTTAAAATATGAGAATGGTCATTTTACTGAAATCGAAAGACATTTAACAATTCCAGAAAACTTTGATGGTGATACTAAATTGGCAGCAGTGAGAATATCGCATGATCAAAATTTCTTATATATAAGTAATCGCGGTCATGATAGTCTTGCTATATTTAAAGTAGGAGACGAGGGTGCAACAATTTCATTAGTAGACATCGTTAAAAGTGGTGGAGAATTTCCACGTGACTTCAATATAACTGAATCTGATGATTATTTAGTTTGTGCACACCAAGAAGGCGATTATGCTCTGACCGTTTTTAAACGTGATAAAGTTACTGGAAACATAGAAATCGTTGATAATCAAGAAACGGCACCAGAAGGTGTTTGTGTACAGTTTCTAAGATAATATACTTTGCATTTTTATTATGAATGGTGTTATAATGCAGTTAACAAATAGTGTACTAACATGATAAACACCGAGCCCGGTAGCTACTACGAATAGCTATCGGGCTCTTTTTGGTGTATTGGCGCTGCCGTCGTCAGTCGTCAGTCACGATTATTCAGCCAATAAGAAAATAATGTGACAATAACACCTACTACGATAGGTGCTATAAACGTTACAAATAGTGTACTGAACATGATGTCACCTCCTTCCATGCTAAAATCAGCACAGAAGTAGAACGACGACTTTTCAATTATATCATTTGTAGCATCTTAACCATAGAAGATAAAAGGGAATCGTTTGTTTAAAATCGTCGATGACATAAAATAGGAAAGTAATCATGAAATAGAAAATAATATGCTTAAGAACATCCAGGCCAATACTTAAGTAGTGACTATATAACATAAATGAGAGTGGAACAGAAATTATAAAATAAAGATTTCTGTTCCACTCTCATTAGCTACAGTTTATAGTCCAAGCCTATAAAAAGGTGTTTATTATTTATTGAAAAATGTTTTAATATACTTAAATTTTCCTTTGTAAGGTGGAAAGAGTAGGCTTGACTCTAATCGAGTTGATTTAAATATATAAGATTTATCATGACTGAATGTGTCAAAACTAAATTTGCCGTGATATTGACCAATACCGGAAGCACCAACACCACCGAATGGTAAGTTTGGATTTGCTAATTGCATCAATGTATCGTTGATAGCACCGCCACCAAAAGAAATTTCATTTAGAACACGTTCTGTTGCGTTTTCATCTTCACTGAATAGGTAAAGGCTGAGTGGCTTGGGTTTCGTATGAATTAAATCAATCGCTTCATCAAAATCGTCATAAGTAATAATTGGTAGTATAGGACCGAAAATTTCACCTTCCATAATTTTATCATTAAATGTAATACCATCTAATAAAGTAGGTCCGATATAGTTTTCAGCTGAATCAGAATGGCCACCAAAAACAATTTCCGATTTGTGTACACCTAATAAATCGTTTAAACGGTCAAAATGCGTTTGATTTACGATACGTCCAAAGTCAGGACTTGCTTGTATTTCTTTACCATAAAATTCTGTTATTGTATTTTTTAAAGCTTTAATCAAGTCTTCTTTGACTTTACGGTTTACAAGAACATAATCTGGAGCGACACATGTTTGGCCAGCATTAGTGAATTTACCAAAACTGATGCGTTCACTAGCGACTTTGATATTAGCGGTTTCGTCTACGATGACAGGTGATTTGCCACCTAATTCTAAAGTGACAGGTGTTAAATTGGTACTTGCTGTTTGATAAACAATTCTTCCAACGCGTTCGCTTCCGGTGAAAAAGATATAATCGAAGGGTAAATGAATCAGTGACTGTGTAGTATCGGCGTCACCTTGGCAAATACTGATGTATTCAGGCTCGAACACATCTTCAATAATATTTTTTACAACTGCTGACACATGTGGCGTGAATTCCGAAGGTTTAATGATTACAGTATTGCCTGCAGCTATAGCACCTATAAGCGGTTCAATAAGCAATTGGAATGGATAGTTAAATGGCCCAATAATTAGTACTGTGCCATATGGTTCTTTAACAATATAACTTTTGGTAGGAAACATATAAAGCGGTGTATTAACCTGTTTCTTTTTAGCCCAGTTTTTTAATTCTTTACGAGCCGTTTTGATATTTTTTAAAGTAAAGCCGATTTCTGTTGCATAGGCTTCTACTTTGTTTTTACCTAAATCTTCTTGAAAAGCATTTAATAATGCATCTTCATGATTTTTAATACTTTTGCTTAGGAGCTTTAGTTGTTTTTTTCTGAATTTAAGATCCTTGGTCGCATGTGTATTAAAATATTGTTTACTATTATGGAAAGTTTGTTCTATTGAATTCAAATGTATTCCTCCTAGTACGAATGGGTGTCCAATATACTTATATTGATAAAAAACTGGAACATATCAACTATGTCCCAGTATAATGAATTGTAAAAACTTAATATGTTGAATAAATTGTACGAAGTGTTGTGTTAATAAAGATGTATTACTTCGTTAATGCTTCTGTAATTTGTGGTACAACTTGTTTTTTACGTGAAACGACACCTGGTAAGAAGGCAGTATTATTATCAAGTGTTACATTGAAGGCAACGCCGACTTTATCTTTTTCGGCGCCAACAACAAGAATTTTAGAATCACTATTAATAATGTCAGTAACAACTAATACAAATAAATCATATTTTTCATTGGCGCTTACTTCAAGCATTTCTTTTTCTAATTCTTCTTGGCGTGCAAATACTTCATCAATATCTACTGTATTTACTTGACCAATACGTGTAACAAAATCTCCCATATTAAATGATTTTGCGTCCATAAATAAAATATCAGAAACAGATTTATCTTTTGTAGAAGCACCAGCTTTTAACATTTCTAAGCCATATGATTCTAAATCAACATTAGCAATTGATTTTAATGCTTCTGCAGCTTGTACATCTTGCTCAGTACAAGTAGGTGATTTGAATAATAGACTATCTGAAATAATTGCAGATATCATTAAACCAGCAATTTCAGGTTTGATTTCAAATCCACGTTCTTTATACATTTTGTATAAAATTGTTGCAGTACAGCCAACTGGTTCAGCACGGTAATATAAAGGTGCTGCAGTTTCAAAGTTAGCTATTCTGTGATGATCGACAACGTGTTGAACAGCTGCATCAGCAATTGAATCAGCACTTTGTTGGAATTCATTATGGTCAACTAAAATGACATTTTGATCGGCTAAATCATCATTTAGTAACTCTGGTGCAGTTACATTAAAATGATCTAAAGCATATTGTGTTTCAGGGCCTACTTCGCCTAAACGGTATGCAGTAGCCTCAGCATTACCTGTTTGTTGTTCAAAATCTGCCATGATAATAGCAGATGAAATTGCATCTGTATCTGGATTTTTATGTCCGAAAATATAAGTTTTTGCCATATCTAAATTCTCCTTATTTTAAGTAGTTAATGTTATTCTAGCATGATTTCGCATTGTTATTCTACTTCAGCACCTAGTGAATTTTTAAAATGATCTAATGCCCACTCGTGACCTGAAGGATTAAAGGAAGCGACACCTCTATGTGAAATGGAAATACCATATCCTAAGTTGTATGCGCTGATTGCAGTATGGAGTACACAAATATCCGTACAAACGCCAACGATTTCTAAATGATTAATATTTCGCTCACGCAACATTAAGTCTAAAGGTGTACCGCAAAATGAATCATAACGTGTTTTATCTAAATAGTGGATATGATCGTTAAATAAAATATTTTGATAAATATCATTTACTTTACCATAAAGTTCACGACCAAACGTACCGATGATATTATGTGGTGGAAACAACTTACTTTCAGGATGATATTTATTTTCTTCATAATGCAAATCCATCATAAAAAAGATATCAGATTGCTTTTTGTTATAAACTTCGATTCTTTCCACTATGTAGCTTTCAATTTGTTGACCTGGAAATCCACAAGTTAATTTTCCATTTTCAGCTACAAAATCATTTGAATAGTCTACTACAATTAACGCACTTTTTTTCATATTATGGTTACACTCCCAATATTAAATATAATAGTAATTATATACTAAGATGATAAATCATTAAAGATATAGTAAACGCGTTTAAAAAAACATATTTATGTTAATTATTAAGTAATAACGATGAAAGGAACTGGCCTATGATTATTAATGCAAAACAATTTGGTTTAAAAGGGGAACACAAATGGGCAGATACACGTGCAATGCAAAAAGCACTCAATTATGCAAAGAAAAATAAAGGAACAACGATATATGTGCCTCAAGGAGAATATCATATTCGCAAGCCGCTTGTGATATATGAGGCAACAACATTACTTTTAGATGATAAAGCAATTTTAAAAAGATGCGGTAAAGATACATTATTGAAAAACGGACGTCGTTTTAAATCGTATTATGGTTATAACGGAAATAGTCATATTCATATAGCAGGTGGCACGTTTGATATGAATGGGTACGACTACCCTTATAATAATACGACGATGTGCATGGGACATGCATGTGACGTTCAAATTGTGGATGTTACTTTTAAAGATGTGGTTGGAGGACATTGTTTGGATGCATGTGGAGTGAACGGTTTGTACATCAATCAATGCAAGTTCTTAGGTTTCAATGATCCGGATGGCACAAGATTTTTTTCTGAAGCGGTGCAGTTAGATATACAAGTTTCAGGTGCTTTTCCAAAATTTGGTGCAACTGATGGGACAATTACGAAGAATGTCATAATAGAAAATTGCTATTTTGGTAATTCAGAAACACCCGGTATGCAACCTTGGAACCGAGCAATTGGTTCTCATGCAAGCCGTTATCATAAATACTATGACAATATTCATATTCGCTATAATGTTTTTGAAAATATGAAACAATATGCACTCACACCATTGAAAAATAAAAATACGTATATTCACCATAATGTTTTTAAAAATTGTGAGGGCGGTATACGCTTTTTAGCTGTAAAAGATGGGAAAAATGCGAAAGATATGAAAGGTAATGAAAGGGGGACACAAGCAGGAAACAATTTAAATATTTTCCAAAATCAATTTATAGGAGAAATGCGTAAAGAAGCTATACGTATTCAAAGTTATAATAATATCAAACATGAAAATATCGTTATAGCAAAAAATGAATTTGATCATGAGTCACAAAGCGTGTATTTAAAGGATATCAAACATCTTTACATATCTAACGAAGCCGATATCAGATTCAAAAAAGTAAATATAGATTGATTATCATTTGTAAATTGAATAATAAATAATGGTGATGTAAACGATTTAAAATTATAAACCAATTTGAAATATATTATGTTATACTCTAATAAATTATTGTGAATATTCTGATAATAATTTAAAGGGGGAGCTTGATGAATAATTTAAATAAAGGGGATATGAGAAGGTCGCAGTATTTGATGTTTTTCTCAAATAAAAAAGAGAATAAATCTTATAATGTTGGTCAATTAGTAGGGTTAATTTTAGGTCCTTTGCTCTTTGTACTAACATTGTTGTTATTTCAACCTGACAATTTATCTGATAAAGGTGTATTTGTCTTAGCTATCACATTATGGATTGCCACTTGGTGGATTACCGAAGCGATTCCAATTGCTGCTACAAGTTTATTACCTTTGATATTACTTCCAGTTGGTCATGTGCTCAATCCAGAAGAAGTATCTGCTCAATATGGTAATGACATTATTTTCTTATTTTTAGGGGGCTTTATTCTAGCTATTGCAATGGAAAGGTGGAATCTACATACTCGGGTAGCGCTCCGAATCATTAATACATTAGGTACGAGTACAGGAAGAATATTATTAGGCTTTATGATAGCAACCGGTTTTTTATCCATGTTTGTTTCGAACACTGCAGCGGTTATGATTATGATACCTATTGGTTTAGCAATTATTAAAGAAGCAAATGAATTGAAAAACGGAGATACAAAACCTGAAAGTATTTCTAAATTTGAGCAAGCATTAGTCTTAGCGATAGGTTATGCAGGTACGATTGGTGGTTTAGGTACATTAATTGGAACACCACCATTAATTATATTAAAGGGGCAATATCAATCAGCTTTTGGTGAAGAAATTAGCTTTGCAAAATGGATGATTATTGGTGTACCAACAGTCATCGTCTTACTGTTTTTAGTTTGGATATATATTCGTTACATTGCGTTTAAACATGATATGAAAACATTGCCAGGTGGGCAAGATTTAATTAGAAAAAAATTAAGTGAACTTGGAAAAATGAAATATGAAGAGAAAGTAGTATTGATTGTATTTTTACTTGCTAGTTTTTTATGGATAACACGAGAATTTTTATTAAAGCATTGGACATTCACTTCAGAAGTTGCTGATGGGACGATTGCCATGTTTATATCTGTCTTATTATTCTTAATTCCTGCTAAAAATAAAGAAAAGCATAAACGTATTATAGACTGGGAAGTAGCTAAGGATTTACCATGGGGAGTATTAATTTTGTTTGGTGGCGGTTTAGCACTAGCAAAAGGTATCTCAGAAAGTGGTTTAGCGAATTGGCTAGGAGAACAATTAAAGTTAATTGAAGGTGTCAGCCCATTGGTTATTGTGCTTGTAATTACAATTTTTGTCTTATTCTTAACTGAAATCACATCCAATACAGCTACAGCTACAATGATATTACCGATCTTAGCCACATTATCTGTCGCAGTTAATGTGCACCCATTGTTACTCATGGTTCCTGCTGCTATGGCAGCAAATTGTGCATATATGTTACCAGTAGGAACGCCTCCGAATGCCATTGTATTTGGCACTGGCAAAATCAGTATCAAAAAAATGGCATCGGTTGGTTTTTGGGTGAATTTATTAAGTATTGTCGTAATCGTGTTGGTTGTATACTTCTTAGTGCCACCTGTTTTAGGTATAGATGTTACACAACCATTGCCATTGAAATAAAAGAAGCGTTTGTAACAAAACTTTGTTACAAACGCTTCTTTTCATATTCAACATGATAACAAGATGAAGTTTTGCTATGAAAACATCTAAACAGTTGTATGGGACAGTTACTAGCAAGAATTAATTGAGTTTATTAAAGGTACCTATAATCGTGACTTGAAAGTCTAAAGTATTAAGTATCTTTATCACTTTTGAAAGGTCTTCGGAAATAGGTGTGTCTGCTTGAACGAAAAAGTGATACATACCTAATTGCGTTTTTAATGGACGAGATTCAATCCAAGACAAGTTAATATTAAATAATACAAACGTATTTAATATACTGGCTAATAGACCTGGTTTATCAAATTTCGGTGTAATTAATAACATCGTGTCGGTTGCTTGTTCGATGTGTTTTGGTTGATTACTGACGACTAGGAAACGAGTGACGTTATGTGGATAATCTTCAATGTTTTGTGCAATTGATGTATAGCCATAAGCTTCACCGCTACCTAAAGGTGCGATTGCACCAACATTTTGTGAAATTTTATCTAAACTTTTAATTGTACTGTCTACATAAGCAATATCAAATCCATGCGCTTGTATATATTGGCTGGTTTGACTAATAGCAGGCCCAATTGAGTATACTGTTGAAATATCATTTACGGTTGCGTTTTCTGAACCATATAAAGCAAATTGTATATCTAAATGAAGTTCACCTTGTGTATATATATTCTGTTGTGTTAATGCGTCGGCTACGATATTAATCGTACCTTCTATTGAATTTTCTATAGGCACAACAGCAATACTTTGACTATCTTCTGAAACAGATGCGACGACTTCGTATAAATTAGATTTTGGAACAAATTCAATTTCTGATTCTGATTTATATTGTGTCGCAGCTAAATAAGAAAATGTGCCCTTTGGTCCTAAATAATAAAGTTTCATGTAATGTAACCCCTTGTTTATCTAAATATAGTGAATCATTTAATGGAATGGACAACCTGAGTCTTCGGTTTTTTTATAAAAGAAATTAGGTTCTTTCATCACATTTTTGTATCCGTGATGATAATTGGGCACCAATGTGGGAGACAAAGAGGGTGCTAACCAAGACCATTTACCAGTAACTTCTCTATCGTGTTTCGTTTCATTCATTTCGAATCTTTCAAATTGTTTAGATGCTGTTAAATGATCGACGATAGAGACGCCAGCATTTTTAAAAGAATGATACACAGCATCGTTTAATTCAACCAATGCACGATCTTTATTGAAAGAATTATTTTTAAGTGTATCAAATTCAAATGCTTCTGCAACACTTTCTAACAAATTATAGCGATAGACATCAGTAAAATTACGAACGGCAATTTCATTTACCATATACCAACCGTTAAATGGCGCAGTAGGATAAGTGATGCCACCAATTTTTAAATCCATACTTGAAATAATAGGGACGGCATACCATTTTAAACCGAGTTGTTGCAGTTTGGGGAATCTGTCATGTGTAATAGATACTTCTTTAATTAAATTTTTAGGGTATTCATGATATTTTATTTTGCTATTCGGCATTTTGTAAATTAAGGGCAAAATATCAAAATGTGTATACTGACCTTGCCATCCAAGATGTTGTGCTAATTTGGTAATCTTTTTCTCAGCTGGATCTCCACATGTTTCGTACCCTGCGTATCTAATTAATTGATTGTTATAAATTTGCGGGGGGTTATCTTTTGAGAAAATTGTGATGTAAGGTTTGATTCTTCCATTATTAGTCGCAATGTCAATATGGTTTTCAATTGCTTCTATAAATTCATCTTCACTTTGTATGTGTCTTGCATCAGACACAGTTAAAGAATCCCAAAAAAATCGTCCGATACAACGATTGGAATTTCTCCATGCCATTTTGGCTCCATAATTCAATTCTTCAAATGTATGCTCATAAGTGCCAGTAGAAAGGATAGCTGACTCAATTTCAGCAATTCGTTCTGTTATTTTATTTTTATCATAATTTAATTCATTATACATGGTTTCTATAAAAGACTTAGCTTCATTTAGCATTAAAAACACCTCATAAATATTATATATCATTTTTAAATTTATAAAATGATAAAACATATAACTGTTATGACTTTGTCGTTAACCATGTCACATTTTAAACAAATTTTAAATAAATAACTGATATCTTTACTTCTATTTTGAATTCGTAAATCAGTCCTATTTAAAGTGCTAACAATACTTCATTTATGCTAAAATGATGGAAAAGCTGATTGGAGAGATGGTTGTGTACCAATATGAAGATGATACATTAGTGTTGCATAATGATTTATATCAAATAAATATGGCAGAAAGTTATTGGGATGATGGGATCCATGAGCGTATGGCAGTGTTTGATCTATATTTTAGAAGTATGCCATTCGATAGTGGGTATGCAGTGTTTAATGGATTAAAACGTGTTATCGAATATATTAATAATTTTCATTTTTCAAAGTCAGATATTGAATATTTAAAATCAATAGGGTATCAAGACGACTTCTTAAATTATTTGAAAAACTTGAGTTTTACTGGAAGCATACGTTCAATGCAAGAAGGAGAACTTTGCTTTGGAAATGAGCCATTGCTTAGAGTAGAAGCACCACTCATCCAAGCTCAATTGATAGAAACAATGCTTTTAAATATTGTTAATTTTCATACATTAATTACGACAAAAGCAAGCAGAATTAGACAAGTTGCACATGATGATATGTTAATGGAATTTGGTACGCGCCGAGCGCAAGAAGCAGATGCAGCATTGTGGGGAGCTAGAGCTGCATATATAGGAGGCTTTAACTCAACTAGTAATGTACGCGCTGGTAAGTTATTTGGGATACCTGTTTCAGGGACGCATGCGCATGCGATGGTTCAAACATATGGTGATGAATACATAGCATTCAAAAAGTATGCTGAGAGACATCAAGATTGTGTGTTTCTAGTAGATACCTTCCATACATTAAAATCTGGTGTGCCAACAGCGATTAAAGTTGCTAAAGAATTAGGCGATAAGATTAATTTTGTTGGTATTCGACTAGATTCAGGTGATATTGCCTACCTCTCAAAAGAAGCACGACGTATGTTAGACGAAGCAGGATTTACTGATGCAAAAATTATTGCATCTAATGACTTAGATGAACAAACGATTACGAGTTTAAAATCACAGGGCGCTAGAGTAGACTCTTGGGGTGTAGGAACTAAATTAATCACGGGTTACGATCAACCAGCATTAGGTGCTGTTTATAAACTCGTTGCTGTAGAAGACAGTGATGGATCATACGTTGACCGCATTAAGTTATCAAATAATGCAGAAAAAGTAACGACACCAGGTAAGAAAAAGGTGTATCGCATAATAAATAAAAAAACGAATAAGGCAGAAGGAGATTACATTACTTTAGAACATGAAGATCCATACGATGAATCGCCTTTGAAATTATTCCACCCAGTACACACATATAAAATGAAATTCATAAAATCATTTATTGCTAAAGACTTACATCATGACATCTTCATAGATGGAGAACTTGTATATGATTTACCAAATGAAAATGAAGCACAAGCCTATTTGAAAGATAGTCTCGCATATTTATGGGACGAGAATAAACGTCACTTAAACCCACAGGAATATCCGGTTGATTTAAGTACGTTATGTTGGGAAAATAAACACAAACGTATCTTTGAAGTTGCAGAACATGTTAAAGAGATGGAGGAAGAAAATGAGTAATTTACAAGATATAGTTGTGAAAGAAATGAAAGTGAAACCATCGATTGAAAGTAAAAGTGAAACACGACATATTATCCAATTTATAAAAAACTATGTTCAATCGCATTCGTTTATTAAATCTTTAACACTAGGTATTTCTGGTGGTCAAGATTCAACTTTAGCAGGTAAATTATGTCAATTAGCAGTAAACGAACTGAAAGAGGACGGCAATGATTGTGAATTTATAGCTGTTAAACTCCCTTATGGTGAGCAAAAAGATGCTGCAGAAGTAGAAGACGCATTAACTTATATCCAACCAGACAAAATTATAACTGTAAATATTAAACCAGCTGTGGATCAAAGTATTCAGTCGTTGAAAGAAGCTGGTGTGAATCTAACAGATTTTCAAAAAGGCAATGAAAAAGCAAGAGAACGGATGAAAGTTCAATTTTCTATTGCTTCTAACCAAAAAGGGATTGTCGTTGGTACGGATCATTCCGCTGAAAATGTCACAGGCTTTTACACAAAATATGGTGATGGGGCTGCAGACATTGCACCTTTATTTGGTTTGAATAAGCGCCAGGGGAAACAGCTCTTAGCGTATTTAGAAGCGCCTAAGCATTTGTATGAAAAAACGCCAACCGCTGATTTGGAAGATGACAAACCACAATTGCCTGATGAAGAAGCATTGGGTGTAAGTTATGATGATATTGATGATTATCTAGAAGGCAAATCTGTACCAAGTGAATCTAAAGAAATAATAGAAAATCATTATATAAAAAATGCGCATAAACGAGAATTAGCTTATACAAGATACACATGGCCTAAAAATTAATTTAATTCCGATAACTTTTTAGTGACAAACGAAATCGTAGTTGATAAAATTACTTGAATTTAATGTAAGAGAAAGGAAAATGGTCATGTCAGTAATAACATCTAATCCATGGTTAATGGTTTTAGCAATTTTTATTATAAACGTTGCTTATGTGACGTGTCTTACAATGAGAACAATCTTAACACTTAAAGGATATCGCTATGTAGCTGCCATTGTCAGTTTCTTAGAAGTACTTGTATATGTTGTTGGATTAGGTATGGTCATGTCTAGTTTAGATCAAATTCAAAATGTGTTCGCATACGCTTTTGGATTTTCAATTGGTATCATAGTAGGCATGAAGATAGAAGAAAAACTTGCGCTTGGCTACACTGTTGTAAATGTGACATCATCAGAATATGAGTTAGACTTACCAAGACAATTAAGAGATTTAGGTTATGGTGTAACCCACAATACAGCATATGGTCGAGATGGCAAACGCTTAATATTACAAATTTTAACGCCAAGACGTTTTGAATTTAAATTAATAGATACCATTAAGCAAATCGATGAAAAAGCATTTATTGTGGCATATGAACCACGTCAAATACACGGTGGTTTCTGGGCGAAAGGTGTTAGAAGTAAAAAACTTAAGCAATACGATACGGATGAAGTTGAAAGTATATGAAAAAACAGCAAAAATTTAAAGTCGCAGATAACGAGACGATTCAAGATTGCTTACAACGTATGCGTGAAGCGGGGTATGCGCCGGTCAAACGGTTCGAAAAGCCAATTTATAAAGAGAATAAAGATGGCAGTTTAGAAGTATTGAAGCAAGAAATTGAATTTGTAGGAAAAATGATAGAGCAATAATTTATGAACCGTTATGGATCATCGTATCCGTAGCGGTTATTTTTGGAATGTGTAAATATTTTATAAAGATGACTTAAAAGCCTTATACTTTTTAATATAATTCTGTTAAACTATTACTGAAAAGGTAAACACGAACTTTTAGTCTGAATTATTTATTAATGTACATGTTTTAATGGAATCAAACTAAATTTATGTATGATAGGAGCTTATTTCAATGATTGAACGTTATTCTAGAGAAGAAATGTCTAATATTTGGACGGATCAAAATCGCTATGAGGCATGGTTAGAGGTAGAGATACTTGCATGTGAAGCATGGAGCAAATTAGGTGATATTCCAGCTGAAGATGTTAAGAAAATACGTGAAAATGCTAAAGTAGACGTCGCTCGCGCACAAGAAATTGAACAAGAAACACGTCATGATGTAGTTGCGTTTACAAGACAAGTTTCTGAAACATTAGGTGAAGAGCGCAAGTGGGTCCATTATGGTTTAACTTCAACAGATGTAGTTGATACTGCATTAAGTTACGTCATCAAACAAGCAAATGAAATTATTGAAAAAGACTTGGAACGTTTTATTGATGTATTAGCACAAAAAGCGAAAGACTATAAATATACTTTGATGATGGGACGTACACACGGTGTTCATGCTGAACCAACTACTTTCGGTGTGAAAATGGCCTTATGGTATACAGAAATGAAACGTAATTTAGAACGTTTTAAACAAGTAAGAAAAGAGATTGAAGTTGGTAAAATGAGCGGGGCAGTTGGTACATTTGCGAACATTCCTCCAGAAATTGAAGCCTATGTGTGTGAGCATTTAGGATTAGATGCCGCACCAGTGTCTACGCAGACACTACAACGTGATCGTCACGCATATTATGTTGCAACATTAGCTTTAATTAGCACTTCAATGGAAAAATTTGCTGTAGAAATTCGTAATTTACAAAAAACAGAAACACGTGAAGTAGAAGAAGCATTTGCAAAAGGTCAAAAAGGTTCATCTGCCATGCCACATAAACGTAATCCGATTGGTTCAGAAAATATCACTGGTATTGCACGTGTAATCAGAGGATACGTTACAACAGCATATGAAAACGTGCCATTATGGCATGAAAGAGATATTTCTCATTCATCTGCAGAACGAATTATGTTACCAGATGTAACCATTGCATTAGATTATGGATTGAATAGGTTTACAAATATTGTAGAAAGACTAACTGTCTTCGAAGATAATATGTTAGCGAATATAGATAAAACATTTGGTTTAATATACTCTCAACGCGTATTATTAGCATTGATTAACAAAGGTTTGGCACGTGAAGCTGCATATGATAAAGTACAACCAAAGGCTATGGAATCTTGGGAAACAAAAACACCATTTAGAACTTTAATTGAAGAAGATGCAACAATTACAGACTTACTAACAAAAGAAGATTTAGATGAGTGTTTCAATCCAAAGCATCATCTAAATCAAGTGGATACAATTTTCCAAAGAGCTGGTTTAGAATAATAAAATTTTTCAAGTGAAATCGTTACACTTTAATGTACTAATACGTTAAAATAAGATTATATTGAAAAATACAGGGGTTGTTTTAAATGCAAATAGAAAAACTTAGAGGAAAAGCATTAGATGAACTGTTCGATGCAATATTGACACTTGAAAATAGAGAAGAGTGTTATGAATTCTTTGATGATTTATGTACAGTGAACGAAATCCAATCATTATCACAACGATTACAAGTTGCAAAAATGATTAAACAAGGTTACACATATGCAACCATCGAACAAGAATCAGGTGCATCAACAGCGACAATTTCTCGTGTGAAGAGATCACTACAATGGGGTAATGATGCTTACACGATGATTCTTGATCGTATGAATATAGAAACGGCCGATTAATGATTTAAACCATAAATTTTATCAAATGACGACTAGGTATAGTAACCAAAGTCGTCATTTTTTTATACAATGATGGATTTGATTTTAAAATATGAGATATTATAACGATTTGATTGTCTGGCATTTTGTATTATTTTTGCGGTTTATAACATTGAAGAAGGGTAATGAAATATGTAGCAGACATTTATGAAAATGGGATTCCATTTTAAAATAGGCGATGGTTTTTATAGAATGAAAGGAAGAGAGCTATGTCAAAAAAAGTGATGCTTTTTCTGTTCATTTTAGTATGTTTATGTCTTATTGTTATTTTTATTATGATTCTATCAGCTAATAATTTTAAACCAACTAATGACAATATTGGTAAACCCAAGAATGCCTTACCACTCAAATATGAAAACAATGGTGTAACTTATGTCAATGGTCATGTCATTGTGAATAAACAACTTGCACTTCCGGCGAAATATAAACCAGGCGAAAATAAAATAGCTAAAAAGCAACTAAACAAATTATTGAAGCAAGCAGAAAAAAGAAATTTAGATTTGACCATGACAAGTGGATATAGAAATTTTGAGAATCAAGAAAAAGTGGTAGATACTTTTGTTGAGAAGGATGGTAAGCAAAAGACAACTAAATATGCTGCTAAACCTGGACATTCTGAACACCAAACAGGTTTAGCATTTGATGTAGGAACAAGCCAACCATTAAATGATTTTCATACAGATTTTGAAAAAACTAAAGAAGCACAATGGTTAGCTAAACATGCAGCCAATTATGGTTTTATTATTAGGTATCCTAAGAACCAATCAAAACAAACTGGCTATGCTTATGAACCATGGCATTTAAGGTATGTAGGACCTCAATTGGCAAAAACAATCAATGAGAAAAATACAAATTTAGAAAGCTATTACCATCTTAATAAGTAATATCAAGATGATGCAAAATCACCTCAGAAATTTGGGGTGATTTTTTCTTCAGTATTTTAGAACTCGAGACATAAAAATGATATAATCATATGTATGCTAAAAGAAGGAGAAACATATCATGACTGACATGAATAAGTGGAGACATATTTTTAAATTGGACCCCGCAAAGCCCATCAGTGACGAAGATTTAATGAAAATTTGTACATCAGATACGGACGCAATTATGATTGGTGGAACGGATGACATCACTGAAGAAAATGTTGCGCACTTAATGCATAAAGTTAAATGTTATTCATTACCAATAGTACTTGAAATATCTAATCTTGAAAGTGTTGTACCTGGCTTTGACTTATATTTTATTCCAACTGTTTTAAACAGTAGAGATGTAAAATACCATAATGGTTTATTACTAGAAGCGTTAAAGTCATATGGTACATTGATAGATTTTAATGAAGTTGTGTTCGAAGGATATGTGGTACTTAATCCAGATTGCAAGGTAGCCAAATTAACGCAAGCTGACACGATGATAGATGATGAAGATATTGAAGCTTATGCACAAATGATTAATGATATGTATCAACTACCAGTTATGTATATAGAGTATAGTGGTGTGTATGGCGAAACTAACTTGGTAAAGGCAGCAGCAGACATGTTAACGGAAACACAATTATTTTATGGTGGCGGTATTAGTAACTACGAAGAAGCAGAAATGATGGCTTCTATTGCAGATACAATCATTGTCGGAAATATTATATACGAAGATATAAACAAAGCACTAAAAACAGTTAAAGTAAAGGAGACACATTAATGAATGCATTAGTAAACAAGATGAATGATGAACAGAGTCAAGCAGTACGTACGACAGAGGGGCCACTACTAATTATGGCAGGTGCCGGCTCAGGTAAAACACGTGTGTTAACCCATCGTATCGCATACTTGCTAGATGAAAAAGACGTGTCTCCGTATAACGTCTTAGCGATTACTTTTACTAATAAAGCAGCAAAAGAAATGAAAGCACGTGTTGAAACATTAGTTGGAGAACAAGCTCAGGTATTGTGGATGTCTACATTCCACTCAATGTGCGTGAGGATTTTAAGAAGAGATGCAGACCGTATTGGTATAGAACGTAACTTTACAATTATTGATCCAACTGACCAAAAATCAGTGATTAAAGATGTACTGAAAAATGAAAATATAGATAGTAAAAAATTCGAACCTAGAATGTTTATCGGGGCGATAAGTAACCTTAAAAATGAATTGAAAACACCTGAGGATGCACAAAAAGAAGCAAATGACTATCATGAACAAATGGTTGCAACCGTTTATAAAGGTTATCAAAGACAATTATCTAGAAATGAAGCACTTGATTTTGATGATTTGATCATGGTGACGATTCGATTATTCGAACGTGTACCAGATGTATTAGATTATTATCAAAATAAATTTCAATACATTCATGTCGATGAATATCAAGATACGAATAAAGCACAATATACTTTAGTTAAATTACTTGCCGCTAAATTTAAAAATTTATGCGTTGTTGGAGATTCAGATCAATCAATTTATGGTTGGCGTGGTGCAGATATCCAAAATATTCTTTCTTTTGAAGAAGATTATCCAGAAGCCAAAACGATTTTCTTAGAACAAAATTATCGTTCTACAAAAAATATATTAAATGCAGCGAATGAAGTCATCAAAAATAATTCAGAACGTAAACCGAAAGGGTTATGGACTGGTAATACGAGTGGCGATAAAATTCATTACTATGAAGCTACGACTGAGCGAGATGAAGCTGAATACGTCGTGCGTGAAATTATGAAACACCAAAGAAATGGTAAAAAGTATCAAGATATGGCCATTTTATATCGTACAAACGCACAATCACGTGTACTTGAAGAAACATTTATGAAATCGAACTTACCGTATACTATGGTTGGTGGTCAAAAGTTCTATGACAGAAAAGAAATTAAAGACTTATTAAGTTACTTACGTATTATTGCAAATAGTAATGATGACATTAGTTTACGTCGAGTAATCAATATTCCTAAACGCGGCATCGGTCCATCATCTGTAGATAAAATTCAAGCATATGCGGCACAAAATGATTTAAGTATGTTTGATGCATTAGCAGAGGTTGATTTTATAGGACTATCTAAAAAAGTGACGCAAGAATGTATTAGTTTTTATGATGTTATGCAAAATTTAATTAAACAACAAGAATTTCTTGAAATTACAGAGATTGTAGAAGAAGTATTGACTAAGACAGGCTTTAGAGACATGTTAGAACGTGAACAAACGCTCGAATCTAGAAGTAGATTAGAAAATATCGATGAATTTATGTCTGTACCTAAAGATTATGAAGAAAACACACCCCTAGAAGAGCAATCGCTAATTAACTTTTTAACTGATTTATCACTGGTTGCTGATATTGATGATGCTCAAATTGAAGATGGTATTACGCTCATGACGATGCACTCTGCCAAAGGTCTTGAGTTTCCAATTGTATTTATAATGGGTATGGAAGAATCTTTATTCCCACATATCAGAGCGATTAAGAGTGATGATGAACATGAAATGCAGGAAGAAAGACGTATTTGTTACGTTGCAATAACACGTGCTGAGGAGACCTTATACTTAACACATGCAACATCTAGAATGTTATTTGGTCGTCCTCAATCCAATATGCCTTCGAGATTTTTAAGAGAAATTCCTGAAGATTTATTGGAAATTGAATCTAAAGGTAAATCAAAATCTCAAGCACAGGCAACGAGCAATCGTTTCCAGAATGCTACCAAACAACCTGCTAAACGAGCGCACAGCCAACGTGCTACTGCAACAAAACAAAAGCAATCAGCTACCAATTGGAATGTTGGTGATAAAGTAATGCATAAGTCATGGGGCGAAGGCATGGTAAGTAATGTAAAAGAAAAAAATGGTTCTGTCGAATTAGATATTATCTTTAAATCTGAAGGACCAAAACGCTTGCTAGCACAATTTGCACCTATTGAAAAAAAGGGGGAGTAACAAGTGGCTGATATACAATCGCGTGTAGATGAGTTGCATAGATTATTAAATCAATATAGCTATGAGTACTATGTGAAAGATAATCCATCAGTACCTGATAGTGAGTATGATAAATTACTCCATGAATTGATAGATATAGAAACGCAACATCCAGAATATCGTACTGCGGATTCACCTACAGTTAGAGTAGGTGGTAGTGCGCAGTCCACATTCGAAAAAGTGAATCATGATACGCCTATGCTTAGTTTAGGTAATGCGTTTAACGAAGAAGATTTAAGAAAATTTGATCAGCGTATACGTGATAATATAGGAAATGTTGAGTACATGTGTGAATTGAAAATTGATGGACTTGCAGTTTCATTAAAATATGAGAACGGTCGATTTGTTCAAGGTTTAACTCGTGGGGATGGCACCACGGGCGAAGACATTACTGAAAATTTAAAGACAATACACGCGATACCATTAAAAATTAATGAAAGTAGAACTTTTGAAGTCAGAGGCGAAGCGTATATGCCTAGAAAGTCTTTTGTTAATTTAAATGAAGCGAAAGCTGCGAATGAAGAACAGCCATTTGCTAATCCAAGAAATGCAGCAGCTGGTTCATTACGACAATTAGATTCAAAGTTAGCTGCCAAACGTAAACTGAGCGTTTTCTTATATAGTGTGAATGATTTTACCCAGTTTAATGCAGATACTCAAAGTGAAGCATTAGATGAACTTGACCAACTAGGCTTTAAAACAAACCAAGAACGTCAACGCGTTCAAACGATAGAAGAAGTTATGACTTACATTGACAAATGGACAGAACAACGTGAAAACTTGCCTTATGATATTGATGGTATTGTTATTAAAGTCAATGCTTTAGAACAACAGGAAACATTAGGCTTCACTCAAAAATCACCGCGCTGGGCTATTGCATATAAATTTCCCGCTGAAGAAGTGGTTACGGAATTATTAGATATTGAATTGAGTATTGGTAGAACAGGTGTTGTTACACCCACAGCTGTTCTTGAACCAGTTAGGGTAGCAGGTACAACCGTTTCTCGCGCTTCACTACATAATGAAGATTTAATCCATGATAAGGATATAAGAATAGGTGATAGCGTTGTAATTAAAAAAGCAGGCGACATCATACCTGAAGTAATTAAAAGTGTATTAGACAGACGACCTGATGATGCAGAAATCTATCACATGCCTTCACATTGTCCTAGTTGTGAACATGAATTAGTTAGAATAGAAGGCGAAGTGGCATTACGTTGTATTAACCCTAAATGCCAAGCGCAATTAGTAGAAGGATTAATTCACTTTGTTTCACGACAAGCGATGAATATAGATGGCTTAGGAACTAAAATAATCCAACAGTTATATGCAAATGAGAAAATAAAAGATGTAGCTGATATTTTCTATTTGACGAAAGAAGATCTTTTACCACTGGACCGTATGGGCGAGAAAAAAGTAGATAATTTACTCAATGCTATTGAAAAAGCTAAATCGAATTCATTAGAACAATTATTATTTGGTCTTGGTATTCGACATTTAGGCGTTAAAGCTAGCCAAGTGATTGCTGAAAAATATGGAACGATAGATGAACTGTTTCATGTGACGGAAGAAGCGTTAATGGATATTCATGATGTGGGGCATAAGCTAGCTCAATCTGTAGTAACTTATTTAGAAAATGAAGATATACGTGCATTAATTGATAAATTAAAAGCAAAAAATGTTAATATGATTTATAAAGGTGTTAAGACAACAGAATTAGAAGGACACCCAGATTTTAAAGATAAAACAATTGTCCTAACTGGTAAGTTATATCAAATGACAAGAAATGAAGCATCCAATTGGTTAGCATTACAAGGTGCAAAAGTAACCAATAGCGTAACAAAAAATACCGATTTGGTCATAGCAGGTGAAGATGCTGGTTCTAAACTAGCTAAAGCAGAAAAATTTGGTACAGAAATTTGGTCAGAAGAAGCTTTTGTTCAGAAACAAAATGAAATAGAGGGATAGAGGAGATAATGCATGAAACGAACGATTATACTATTCATCTCAGCAATTTTGGTATTAACAGCTTGTGGAAATAATGATGAAAAATCAAAAGAACAATCTAATGAAAAAGAGCAACAAAAAGAGTCAGGTTCCGTAAAAGAAATTGCAACGGATAAAAATGTGCAAGGTGATAATTATAGAACGATTTTACCATTTAAGGAGAGCCAAGCACGTGGATTATTACAAGATAACATGGCGAACAGTTACAATGGTGAAGACTTTGAAAATGGTTTGTTAGATTTAAGTAAAAGTGTATTTCCAACGGATGACTACTTATATCAAGATGGACAATACTTAGATAAAGATATGATTAATGCTTTTCTAAATCCAAAGTATACTAAAGATGAAGTTAACAAAATGGATGAAAGTGATAGAAAAGAGAAAAAAGCAAATGAAAACTTGGGGCTAAATCCATCTCATAAAGGTGAAACAGATCCTGAAAAAATTGCTGAACAATCACCTGCATATTTATCTAATATTTTAGAACAAGATTTTTATGCGAGTGGTGATACAAAAGGTAAAAAAATAAAAGGTATGACAATAGGTTTAGCTATGAATAGTACATATTATTATCAAAAAGAAAAAGACGGTGAAACCTATAGCAAAGACCTCGACGATAAAGAAATTGAAAAACAAGGTAAACAAATGGCAGAAGAATTACTTTCTCGAATTCGGGAAAATAAGGATTTGAAAGAAATACCTATACATTTTGCTATTTATAAACAATCTGGTGAAAATTCAATTGTTCCAGGTGAGTTTATTGCAGGGACAACGGTTGAAGATGGTAAGACACGTATTAATGATTGGAAAGATATTAATCAAAAAACAGCCTTATTACCTTCTGAAGAAGCGGGAGAGCTTGATGAAAATTTAAATTCCGATTTCAAACAATTTAATGACAACCTACAAACCTATTTTAATAATTTCACACAAGCAGTGGGTACAGTTAAATTTGATAATAAAAAAGCGAAACAACTATCCGTTGATTTACCTATAGATTATTATGGTAAAGCAGAAACGATTGGTATCACTCAATATGTAACAGAACAAGCTGATAAATATTTTGATGGTATTGATGAATATGAAATTCATATTAAAGATGGTAATAATCCGAAAGCACTTATAAGTAAAACGAAAGACGACAAAGAACCACAAGTTCATATTTATAAAAACAACAATTAACCGAAACAATTAACCAAGATAATGACAATCTTGCATAGACAAAAAATAACGCCAAACTGATATCAATTATAATGATATACCAGTTTGGCGTTTTGTATTGAATTAACAGTTATAATATCAAACTATTCCTTTACGATTTGTTTTACTTTATCTAGGTCATGTGTCACAAATGAACCAGGTTTTTTAGTGTATTTACTAACAAAGTAAGTAGTAATCACACTTGCTAAGAATCCAGGAATAATTTCATACATACCAAATAGCTCATTGATAGAAGCTAATGGTTTAATCCAAACAATCCAAATAATTACGACCAATGCGCCGGTAATCATGCCTGCAAGTGCACCAGTACGTGATAGACCTTTCCAATAGAGTGAGAAAATAACTAATGGACTAAATGCGGCACCAAATCCTGCCCAAGCATTACCAACTAAATTTAGTATCGTATCGTTTGGCGACCAAGCAATCCATATAGCCACAATCGCTACAATTAATACAGATAAACGACCAACCATTACGAATTCTTTCTCGTGTGCTTTAGCTTTATCTTCACCACGAATGAGTTTATAAAAGTCTTCCGTTAAGGAACTTGAAGTTACCAGTAATTGTGAAGAAATTGTACTCATGATGGCTGCCAAAATTGCTGCCAATAAGAAGCCTCCAACTAAAGGGTGGAATAAAATTTGGCTCATAACGATAAATAAAGTTTCAGGATCCTCTAACTTGATGTTGCGTTCAGAAATAAAGGCAATACCTGTTAAACCAACTGCAACAGCACCTAATAACCCAATCACCATCCAGCTAATACCTAATCTTCGTGCTTTTGGTAATAATTTGTGCGATTTTATAGACATAAATCTAACAATAATATGAGGTTGTCCGAAATAACCCAATCCCCAAGCAAACAGTGAAATGATACCTAAAACGGTTGTGCCTTTAAATAGATTCATATTTGTTGGTTTCATCTCTGCTACTTGTTTAAACGTATCGATGCCGTTTAAATCGATAAGTGCAACGATAGGGACCATCACCATAGCGATTAACATGATCACTCCTTGGAAGAAGTCGGTGATAGATACAGCAAGATAACCACCGTAAAATGTATAAAATATGACTATAAATGCAATCATTAGTAATCCCCAATGATAATTCAAACCGAAGGCACTTTCGAATAATTTACCACCTGATACAAAACCGGAATGTGTGTATAAAGTGAAAAAAACAACAATAATTAAGCCGGATATAATTTTTATGTAATTATTGTGATCATTTAATCTGTTTTTAAAGAAATCTGGTAATGTAATCGCATCACCAGCCAATTCTGTATAGACACGTAGACGAGGTGCAACGACAAAATAATTTACATAGGCGCCTAATGAAAGACCAATGGTAATCCACATAGCAGATAACCCAGTACTATAAACTGATCCTGGTAGCCCCATAATCATCCAGCCACTCATATCTGATGCACCTGCTGAAAGTGCTGTCACATAAGGACCGATGCTCCTACCGCCTAACATAAATTCACTTAAATTACCTGTAGCTTGTTTGTATCCGTAGTAACCGATAAATAATAATATAATGAAATATATGATGATCATTATATATGTTTGCCAACTTGCATGTACTTGGTTGGTCAATGAAGTGCCTAATATCAGCATCGTCCTCATCTCCCTTTGTTTTAAATGATTCTATTGTACTACATGAATTATTATACAATGTAATTTATAAATAGAATAGTATTATTTTAGTTTAATAAAAAAATACATTTTATCCATGCTTTGTTAAGCGCTTCCATTAAATGATGTATAGTTACATGAAATATAAAGTACAATGATTGATTATGCATTTTAAAAAATAAATCGTGCGTGATTTAGGTGGTAAAATTTAAACAATGGCCATTTTTAACGTATGAATGACAAGCAAATAATAGCAATTTAAAGTTTTAATTTACTGTTATTATTGAAAAACTTAGATTTTTCAACGAAATTTTGGTACAATTTTGTAATGAATGAGTAAAAAGGAGGCTTTTATTTAATGGCTAAAGTTACACGAGAAGAAGTTGAACATATAGCAAATTTAGCAAGACTTCAAATTACTGAAGATGAAACGACTGAAATGCAAAATACATTAGAAAGCATTTTAAACTTTGCTAATCAAATAGATACAGCGGATACTAGTGAAATTGAACCAACATATCACGTACTAGATTTACAAAATGTATTACGTGAAGATAAAGCAATCGAGGGCATCCCTCAAGAGCTTGCATTAAAAAATGCTAAAGAGACGGAAGATGGACAGTTTAAAGTACCATCTATCATGAATGAGGAGGACGCTTAAGATGACCATCCGTTATGAATCTGTTGAGAATTTGATCAACTTAATCAAAAACAAAGAAATTACACCATCTAAAGTTGTAAGTGATATTTACGATGCAATTGAAGAAACTGATCCAACGATCAAATCGTTTCTTGCATTAGATAAAGAAAATGCTATTAAAAAAGCACAAGAATTAGATGAATTACAAGCAAAAGACCAAATGGAAGGCAAGTTATTTGGTATTCCAATGGGTATTAAAGATAACATTATTACTGAAGGTGTAGAAACAACATGTGCTAGTAAAATGTTAGAGGGCTTTGTACCAATTTATGAATCAACTGTGATGAATAAATTACGAAATGAACAAGCAGTGCTTATCGGCAAATTAAATATGGATGAATTTGCTATGGGTGGTTCTACTGAAACATCATATTACAAAAAAACTGTAAATCCTTTCGATCATACTGCAGTACCTGGTGGTTCTTCGGGTGGTTCTGCCGCAGCAGTTGCAGCTGGTTTAGTTCCTTTCAGTTTAGGTTCTGATACTGGTGGCTCAATTCGTCAACCAGCAGCTTATTGTGGAATTGTCGGTTTGAAACCAACATATGGCCGTGTATCACGTTTTGGTCTAGTAGCCTTTGCATCGTCATTAGATCAAATTGGACCATTGACACGTACAGTTAAAGACAATGCATTAGTCTTGGAAGCAATTACTGGGGTAGACGAAAGTGATTCAACAAGTGCGCCAGTTGAAGATGCTGATTACACTTCTGATATCGGTAAAGATATTAAAGGATTGAAAATCGCACTTCCAAGTGAGTATTTAGGTGAAGGTGTTTCTGATGAAGTCAAAGCATCTGTAAAAGAAGCAGTCGAAACTTTAAGAGGTCTTGGTGCCACTGTAGAAGAAGTATCATTACCGAATACGAAGTATGGGATTCCTTCTTATTATGTAATTGCATCTTCTGAAGCTTCTTCTAACTTGTCTCGTTTCGATGGTATTAGATATGGATATCATTCTCCAGAAGCGAACTCATTAGAAGAATTATATAAAATGTCTAGAAGTGAAGGCTTTGGTGAGGAAGTTAAACGCCGTATCTTCTTGGGAACATTTGCATTAAGTTCAGGTTATTATGATGCATTTTATAAAAAATCACAAAAAGTTAGAACATTAATCAAAGATGATTTCAATCGTATATTTGAAAATTATGATGTTGTCGTTGGTCCAACTACACCTACAACAGCTTTCAATTTAGGTGACGAAATAGATGATCCACTTACAATGTATGCGAACGATTTATTAACAACGCCAGTTAATTTAGCTGGTTTACCAGGTATCTCTGTTCCTTGTGGACAATCAAATGGCCGCCCAATCGGTTTACAATTTATAGGTAAACCATTTGATGAAAAAACACTATATCGTGTCGCTTACCAATATGAAACAAAATTTAATTTTCATAATGAATACGAAAAACTATAAGGAGTGGAAATCATGCATTTTGAAACAGTTATCGGACTAGAAGTCCACGTTGAGTTAAAAACAGATTCTAAAATGTTTTCTCCAGCGCCAGCGCATTTTGGAGCAAAACCGAACTCAAACACAAATGTTATCGACCTAGCATATCCAGGTGTATTACCAGTTGTAAACAGACGTGCTGTTGATTGGGCCATGAGAGCTTCAATGGCATTGAACATGGAAATTGCTACAGAATCTAAATTTGACCGTAAAAACTATTTTTATCCAGATAATCCAAAAGCTTATCAAATTTCACAATTTGATCAACCAATTGGTGAAAATGGTTATATCGATATCGAGGTTGATGGTGAAACAAAACGCATTGGTATCACGCGTTTACACATGGAAGAAGATGCTGGTAAATCAACACATAAAGATGGTTATTCTTTAGTTGATTTAAATAGACAAGGTACACCATTAATTGAAATCGTATCGGAACCAGATATTCGCTCTCCTCAAGAAGCATACGCATACCTAGAAAAACTACGTTCAATCATTCAATATACAGGCGTTTCAGATTGTAAGATGGAAGAAGGTTCATTACGTTGTGATGCCAACATTTCATTACGTCCGTATGGTCAAGAAGAATTTGGTACAAAAGCTGAGTTGAAAAACTTAAACTCCTTCACATATGTTCGTAAAGGTCTTGAATACGAAGAAAAACGTCAAGAAGAAGAATTGTTAAATGGTGGAGAAATTTTACAAGAAACACGTCGGTTTGACGAGTCTAATGGTAAGACATTATTAATGCGTGTTAAAGAAGGATCTGACGATTACCGTTATTTCCCAGAACCAGATATTGTACCTTTATATGTAGATAAAGAATGGAAAGAACGCGTTCGTCAAACGATTCCTGAATTACCTGATGAAAGAAAAGAAAAGTATGTAAATCAATATGGTTTACCTGCCTACGATGCACACGTACTTACACTGACAAAAGAAATGTCTGATTTCTTCGAAGGTGCAGTTGCAGAAGGTGCAGATGTTAAATTGACATCTAACTGGTTAATGGGTGGCGTAAACGAATATCTAAATAAAAATCAAATTGATTTATTAGATACTAAGTTAACACCAGAAAACTTAGCGGGTATGATTAAATTAATTGAAGATGGCACAATGAGTAGTAAAATAGCTAAAAAAGTATTCCCTGAACTAGCTGAAAATGGCGGGGATGCAAAACAAATTATGGAAGATAAAGGCTTAGTGCAGATTTCTGACGAAGCAACATTGCTTAAATTTGTAAATGAAGCATTGGATAATAACGAGCAATCTATTGAAGACTATAAGAATGGTAAAGGTAAGGCTATGGGCTTCTTAGTTGGACAAATTATGAAAGCTTCTAAAGGTCAAGCTAATCCACAGTTAGTTAACCAATTGTTAAAACAAGAATTGGATAAACGATAATTCAATATATCTAGACCCTGTAGCTCAAATTATGCTACAGGGTCTTTTAAATGCGATGTGCCTTAAATATTTTCTTTGGAATTTAACCTAAAATGCTTTTAACATCTATGTAAATCATATAATATAGGTATTGAGTATATGAAGTAGAGGGATAAATTATGAGAAAAAGAGCTAGAATCATTTATAATCCAACATCTGGAAAGGAATTATTTAAACGCACATTACCAGATGTTTTAATTAAATTAGAAAAAGCTGGATTTGAAACAAGTGCATATGCCACAGAAAAAGTAGGCGACGCAACTACAGAAGCAGCACGTAGTTTAGAACAAAATTACGATGTACTGATTGCAGCTGGTGGAGATGGTACTTTAAATGAAGTCATAAATGGCATTGCTGAAAAGCCAAATAGACCAAGTTTAGGTATTATACCGATGGGCACTGTGAATGATTTTGGTCGTGCATTACATTTACCCACAGATATCATGAGTGCGATAGATGTCATTATTGAGGGACATATGACACGTGTGGATATTGGTAAGATGAATAGTCGTTATTTTATTAACTTAGCTGCAGGTGGACAACTAACTCAAGTATCATACGAAACTCCGAGTAAGTTGAAATCCATTGTAGGACCATTCGCGTATTATATCAAAGGTTTTGAAATGTTACCTCAAATGAAAGCCGTGGATATTCGTATTGAATATGATGACGAAGTATTCCAAGGAGAAGCCTTGTTATTCTTACTAGGGCTTACGAATTCAATGGCTGGGTTTGAAAAATTAGTCCCCGATGCTAAATTGGACGATGGTTATTTTACATTAATTATCGTTGAAAAAGCTAACTTAGCTGAATTAGGCCACATTATGACGTTAGCATCAAGAGGTGAACATACCAAGCATCCTAAAGTACATTACAAGAAGGCCAAATCTATTAGCGTTTCATCATTCACCGATATGCAATTAAATGTAGATGGTGAATATGGAGGCAAATTACCTGGTAATTTTTTAAACTTGAAACAACATATTGAAGTATTCACACCAAATGATATTAAAAATGAAGAAATTATAGAACAATGATACAAATAAAAATACAATTTAGATTAAACTACGAGGTTAGGTCAGTCAACATACATCCTAACCTCTTTTAATGTGGGGTGAAGTAATGAATGCGATACAAAAAAATGAAATAATTGAAGGAACAGTGATAGATTTAACACATGAAGGTCATGGTGTTGTGAAATTTGATCGTTATCCAATTTTTGTGCCCAATGCACTCATTAATGAAGTGATAGCGTTTAAAGTAATCAAAGTGAAAAAGAACTTCGCAATTGGTAAGCTGGTTGAAATTAAAGAAAAAAGTACTGATCGAGTAGAACCACCGTGTATATATTATTATAAATGTGGTGGTTGTCAGTTGCAGCACATGACATATCAAGCGCAGTTAAATATGAAAAAAGAACAAGTTGTGAATTTATTTCAACGTAAAGCTGGATTTAAAGATACAATCATTCATGACACGATTGGTATGGAAAATCCTTGGTACTACAGAAATAAATCACAAATTCCAGTGGGTAAAAACAATGAGAATAAAGTTATAACAGGATTTTATCGTCAACGTAGCCACGATATTATTGATATGGATGAATGTTTGATTCAAGACCAACTACACCAAGAAGTTATAAATAAATTAAAAGCGTGGTTCAATGAACTAAACATCAGTGTTTATAATGAGCGTAAAAAGCAAGGCATGATGCGTCATGTTGTAATAAGAACAGGGCATCATTCTAGAGAACTCATGGTCATTTTTGTAACAAATGGCAAAAAATTTAAACAAGGTGACATCCTAACAGAACGTTTAAAACAACATTTTCCAGCAATAGTGAGTATTAAACAAAATGTAAATGATACACATTCCAACGTTATAATGGGACAAAATTCATATACACTTTATGGTAAAGATGAGATTGTCGATACGTTGTCAGATGTGACATTTAAAATTAATGACCAATCATTTTATCAAATTAATTCTATCCAAACAGAAAAACTATATCAACGTGCTATAGATTATGCTGAACTACAGGGAGAAGAAACAGTGTTGGATACTTATTGCGGTATTGGTACCATTGGTTTATATATGGCTCCCAAAGCAAAACATGTCTATGGTGTTGAGGTTGTGCCAGAAGCCATTACAGATGCTCAACAAAATGCGACTATAAACCAATTTGAAAATACTACTTTTGTCTGTGGTAAGGCAGAAGAAGTTATCTTAAAATGGAAATCAGAAGGAATAAGACCAGATGTTGTAATGGTTGATCCACCTAGAAAGGGTTGTGACGAAACATTTTTGAAGACATTATTAGAGCTAAATCCTCAAAAAATTGTCTACATATCATGTAACCCATCAACGCAACAGCGTGATGCACAATTATTAGCAAACCAATATAAGTTAACACAAATTACACCGGTTGATATGTTTCCACATACTACGCATGTTGAAACAGTGGCACAATTTGAACGTATATAAAGCATTGATGCAAAGACTGTATTACTTATAATTAAATACGTTTTATATATATGACTTGTGTAAAAATAATTAATAATTTGTTTGCTAAACATTGCAAAATATTGCAAAATGAGTAAGTTTGTTAAAATTCAATTACAAGCAACTTACTTTCACTTTAACCCCTTTCATAGTGGTGATAATCGTTGTATACTCTAGTTAATAACGAGTGACGAGGAGGGCGTCTAATGTTTAAAATTGATTTGTTTTCTAATAAGAAAGCAGTTGAAGGTTTTATTTTATTTCAATTAACTATTGTGATGATTAGCATTTTGATTTCTTATAAAATGGCATATTCTATGACCCATATTATAGAACAAAACATAATTTTTAATATTATTTTTGGTATTGTTGGTTTTGCAGCAGTGTATTTCTTGCATGAATTTATTCATAATATAATGTTCAGAGTAATGTCAAAAGGTAATAAACCTACATATCGTATTAAATCAGGTTTGATTACAACACATATGCCAAATGTTTATTTTAAAAAATGGCAATACATGACAATTATGTTAGCCCCTTTAGTCATTATCACAAGCGTATTATTAGTAATATTTTCGTATTTTGCTTACTCATCTATTATCTTTATTGCATGTTTTCACATAGGATATTGCGTAATGGATATGTATTTCCTTACAGGTTTATTAAATAAACATGTACAACTTATTGAAGATACAGAAGAAGGGATTAAATTTTATACACAAGCGCATGCCCCTGCTCAAGAATTTCGAACTGAATTGAAATCATAATATGATAAATGTAACTTTGATAAAGGATCAGCTCCGTTTGAGTAAATGATCATTTGAATATTAAATTCAAACTGATTCACTTAAACGTGTACTGTTCCTTTTTTTATTGAGCAAATTCAAAGAAAAATGATGATGGAGGATGTAAGATAAAAACAACACAATTATAAATTATATCGAATACAGGAGGTGAGGGCATTGTCAGAAAGACGGATTATACATGTGGATATGGACTACTTTTTCGCACAAGTAGAAATGAGGGATAACCCTAAACTAAAAGGAAAACCTGTCATTGTTGGTGGTAAAGCTAGTGGAAGAGGGGTCGTATCAACGGCATCATATGAGGCAAGACAATATGGTGTACATTCTGCGATGCCCACTGCACAAGCGCATAAATTATGTCCTAACGGGTACTATGTGACGCCAAGATTCGAAGCTTATAAAACTGCATCGGAAAAGATTATGAATATATTTAAAAGTTATACAGAGGTTGTTGAACCTTTGTCTTTGGATGAAGCATATTTGGATATCACACATCTTGTCAGACCTGATTTACCAGCCTCTCGAATCGCTCAATATATCAGGAGAGATATTTATGAAGCTACAATGCTTACTTCGTCAGCAGGTGTATCATATAATAAATTTTTAGCTAAATTAGCAAGTGGTATGAACAAGCCCAACGGTTTAACAGTTATTGACTATAGAAATGTTCATGATATTTTAATGGGCTTAGACATTGGAGATTTTCCTGGTGTTGGTAAAGCTTCAAAACAAAAAATGCATCAAGAAGCGATTTATACAGGACAGGATTTATATAATCAAAGTGAACGGGACCTTATTAGACTATTTGGTAAGCGTGGACATGGCTTGTACAATAAAGCGAGGGGGATAGATCATAATCCAGTAAAGCCTACTAGAATCAGGAAATCTGTTGGTACAGAACGAACATTTGCCACAGATATGAATGATGATGAAGAAATTTTACAAAAAATTTGGGAATTAAGTAATAAAACAGCAGAACGTCTAGCTAAATTACAAAAATCTGGAAAAACAATAACGGTAAAAATTAAAACATTTAAGTTTGAATCTTTGTCGAAACAACGTAGTCTTAGATACCCGGTTCGCTCAGAAACTGACATATACAATATTGCTTATGATTTATATACAGAATTAAAAAATCCTGAAACGCCTATTCGTCTTGTAGGGGTGACTGTTGGTAATCTTGAAAAAGCGACATATGAAAATATGACAATATACGATTATATTTAATAAGATAGAAATTGATTTATAGTAGCTAAGTTATTTTACAGACATATCAAGGAAATAGAATTAATCTTTATCTTTTAAATCCTTGCCGTAGATATTTAACATACTAGGTAAATCATCATAATGTTTTAAGAGACGGAACGTAATCATAGCACATGCTTTAGCATCATTGAGCGCATCATGATGTCCATGAAAATCTAAATTATAATATTGCATCATGTAATTTAGACCATAGCGATGATTTTCTACTGTTCTTCTTGAAAGTTGTAAAGAGCAAAAGTAAGTCATATTAGGGGTATCAAAACCAAATGCACTAATACTTTCATGTAGAACGTTCATATCGAATGCTGCATTATGCGCAACGACGGGTAAATCCCCGATAAATTGCAACATATAGGGATATACTGTTTGAAATGTAGGCGCATCTTCAACTTGTTCAGGATGTATGCCGTGGACTGCGATATTTTGTTGTGAGAAATAGTCATTAGGGTTAACAAGTGTATAGAAAGATTCTGTTATCTGGTGGTTGACTACTTTAACCATACCAACAGCACAAATACTTGTACGTTTACCGTTGGCAGTTTCAAAATCTAAAGCTATAAATGCATCGTTACTCATGGAGCAAGTTCCCTTTCTATAATTGAATATGTTATGACTTTATAGAATAAATGAAAGACAGTCAAGTTAATGAGATTGAACTAACATTTACTGCCTAATTCAAAAAAGTCTGGGACATTTATTGATGTCCCAGACTTTTTTGATATATAAATTCATGAGTATTACCTATTAATTATTCTGATTCATCAAATGAACGTGCAGCTAACTCTTTTTCATAAAGATAAAGTGTATTACTATCATCACCAATACGATTTAAGTAATCGATATGCGTTTCAAACATAGCTTCTTCTTCAACTTGCTCGTCTAAGAACCAATTTAAGAATGAAATCGTAGCATAATCTTTATCTTTGTTAGCTAAATCTGATAAATTATAGAATCTACGTGTAACGTCTTGTTCTTGAGCCAAACCATCTTCAAACGTTTCTAAGATGCTGCTGAACTCTGTTTTTGGTGCAGGAATTGCTGTAAATAAAGCATGCTCTCCACGGTCGTTAATATAGTCATATATTTTTTTACCATGGAATCTTTCTTCTTTAGCTTGTTGAATATAAAAATTTGCAAAACCTTCGTAAGAATTGTCGTCACAAAAGGCAGCCATAGCCATATAAGCGTGAGCAGCATAAAATTCATGATTCATTTGTTCATTTAAAGCATCTAATAGTTCTTTGTTTAACATAATTAATAAGCCTCCTATACTTTTTTTCAGTATAGCAAAACTAGACTTAGTAGTAAATTATACGCTACTTTATTTGAAAAAGACTCATGTAAATTGGGTTGAGAATTGTTTGGAATACAACATAATCGTGTTATAATATTTGAGTGAAGAGTAGAGGAGGAGCTAAATGAGATACTGGACTGCAACCCGCTTAGCAAAATTGGCAAGGCAAGCAAGTAAAGCTGTTGGCAAAAAAGGCACAGACTTGCCCGGTCAAGTAGCTAGAAGAGTAGATAAAAATATATTAAGAAAGTTAGCATCTCAAGTTGATGAGATTGTTTTTATAAGTGGTACGAACGGGAAAACAACCACTTCAAACCTAATCGGTCATACATTAAAAGCTAATGATATAGAAATCATACATAATAATGAAGGCGCAAATATGGCTGCAGGTATTACATCTGCTTTTATTTTGCAAAATAAGAAAAATACAAAAATCGCAGTCATTGAAATTGACGAGGGCTCTATTCCGAGAGTGCTTAACGAAGTAACACCAACGATGATGGTTGTTACGAATTTCTTCCGAGATCAAATGGACCGTTTTGGTGAAATTGATATTATGGTTAATAACATAGCAAAGGCGATTAATAATAAAGGCATTAAATTATTATTGAATGCAGATGATCCATTTGTGAGTAGGTTGAAAATTGCGAGTGACACGGTGGTTTACTATGGCATGAAGGCACACGCACACAAATTTGAACAAAGTACAATGAATGAAAGCCGTTATTGTCCAAACTGCGGACGTTTACTCCATTATGACTATATCCAATATAACCAAATTGGTCATTATCACTGTGAATGTGGTTTTAAACGTGAGGATACACAATATGAAGTATCCTCATTTACACTGACACCGTTTATAAACTTAAATATTGGTTCTAAAACGTTTAATATGAAAATAGCTGGTGATTTTAATGCTTATAACGCGATTGCTGCATATTCTGTATTAAGAGAGTTAGGCATTAATGATGACGGCATCAGAAAAGGTTTTGAAACGTATACATCAGACAACGGCCGTATGCAATATTTTAAACAAGATAGCAAAGAAGCTATGATAAACTTAGCCAAAAATCCTGCAGGGATGAACGCAAGTCTCTCAGTAGGTGAACAATTAAGCGGTAGTAAGGTTTACCTTATCAGTTTAAATGATAATGCTGCAGATGGTAGAGATACATCGTGGATATATGATGCAGATTTTGAAAAATTAACAAGACAACAAATAGAGACAATTATTGTTACAGGAACTAGAGCAGAAGAACTTCAATTAAGATTAAAATTGGCTGGTGTTACAGTACCTGTTATCTTAGAGCGCGATATTTACAAAGCGACTGCTAAATCTATGGAATATAAAGAGAGCTTTACTGTAGCAATTCCAAATTATACTTCGCTCGCACCTATGTTAGAACAATTAAACCACTCTTTTGAGGAGGTCAAAGCGAAATGAATGAATTAACTGTTTATCATTTTATGCCTGATAAATTAAATTTATATAGTGATATTGGTAATATCATTGCGTTAAGACAACGTGCTAAATTGAGGAATATCCAATTAAATGTAGTTGATATCAATGAAACAGAAGGTATCACGCTAGATAACTGTGATATATTTTTCATTGGTGGTGGCAGTGATAGAGAACAAGCCTTGGCTACGAAAGAATTAAGCAAAATAAAAACGGTATTGAAAGATGCCATTGAAGAAGGCATGCCCGGTCTGACAATTTGTGGTGGGTATCAGTTCTTGGGGAGTAAATACATTACACCAGATGGTACAGAATTAGCTGGTTTAAATATTTTAGACTTTTATACTGAGTCACAAACAAATCGTCTTACAGGCGATATTGTGATTGAAAGTAAAACTTTTGGAACAATAGTTGGTTTTGAAAATCATGGTGGCCGTACATATCATAAGTTTGGTACTTTAGGTCACGTTACACATGGATATGGAAATAATGATGAAGATGCAAAAGAAGGTATTCATTATAAAAATCTATTAGGTACATATTTACATGGTCCAATTTTACCAAAAAACCATGAAATTACTGATTATTTATTAGAAAAAGCATGTGAACGTAAAGGCATTGCTTTTGAGCCTAAACAAGTAGATAATACTGAAGAAGAAGCTGCTAAACAAGTTATTGTTGATCGCGTAGCTAAAAATTAAATTATAAAAAAGCACACTCGTAAAGCGATATGAATGTTGATGTGCACCCCAAAAGTTGGACTAAAAATCTAACTTTTAGGGGTGCACATCAATGTATGCTTATAGGAGTGTGCTTTTTATTTAAGAATAAATTTAGATTTATGCAAAACGATGATCTAATATGCGATAAATCAATAGAATTTCATAAATGACATGACTTTTAAGTTGATTGCTATCAAACTCATCTAAACCTTTCACAGACATTTTTAGTAAAGAGGCATGTTGTTTCTTACGCTCGAAGTGTCCAGTCGAATATATATTGTTTATACTTTGTGCGATACTTAAAATCGCCAATTTTTCATCGTTTGTAAAAGTAATTATCGTATCTTTCGGTAAATAAACTAAATTAGATAAATGGGTAATAAACAACCTATTAGTATGCGCGCGCGTAGTTAGTGCTTTAAGTTGAATCCATTCTGAATCATGGTGTTTGTGATAGCTTAGTTCATCTTTTTGATAAGAAAGTAAGGTTTCCACTTTTTGATTTAAATCGATTAATTGATTTAATTGACGATAAGGCGCGCCTTTTGTAAATTTACCAAGTAATAATTGACGCATACGTAATTCAAAGAGTTCGTACATTTTTGATTCAGTCAAATTAATAGATGATTCAACTTGATCATAATATTTTGGAGGTAAAATAATAAAGTTTACTAATCCAGCTGTTACGAGTCCGATGATAGCAGTTAATAATCTAGAAAAGAAATTAAAGAAATAGGCTTCATGAATACCTGGAATCATAGCCATAGCTGTTAATGTAGCTACCGTAGTACCCACATGTAAATTAAGTTTGGTACATAGAATAATTGTGAACGTAGCGCTCAATGCATATGCGAAAGGGGATTGGTCCCCAAATATAAATGTGAATATGACTGCAAATAATGCCCCAATAATGGTTGCTGGCAAACGACGATAGCCTTTTTTTAATGAAGCTTTAGCTGTAGGTTCAATCGTCACAATAGCCGTTAATATAGCAAATATCGGATTTAAGTTTAAAGCTAAACAAAATAATGCAGTCAGAAATGTGGCTAGACCCGTTTTAATTGTACGAGCACCGATAATTTTTTTATACCAGTTATCATTCATTTAAAAACTCCTAATGTGATGTATAGTCAAATAACTGCTCAAAATGGTGAGTAGTCGTATTATTAATATCTGTGAAATGTTAAACTATAGTTGATAAAATTTTCTAATTTATTATATCAAAAAAAGTCTGCTATAATAATAAAGAATATAAATTACAAAAAGGAACGGGATAATATGATTGTAAAAACAGAAGAAGAATTAACAGCATTAAAAGATATTGGTTATATTTGCGCGCTAGTAAGAGATGAAATGCAATCAGCAACTAAGCCAGGAATTACAACAAAAGAACTAGACGATATTGCAAAGGACTTATTTGAAAAGCATGGAGCGATATCAGCGCCAATTCATGATGAGAACTTTCCAGGTCAAACATGTATCAGTGTAAACGAAGAAGTAGCTCATGGTATACCTGGTAAACGTAAAATACGTGAAGGTGATTTAGTGAATATAGATGTGTCTGCGCTTAAAAACGGATACTATGCAGACACAGGGATTTCATTTGTTGTTGGTGAACCGGACAATCCATTAAAACAAAAAGTGTGTGATGTGGCATTAGAAGCATTCGAAGCCGCAATGACACGTGTAAAACCTGGTGCTAAATTAAGCCAAATTGGTAAAGCAGTACATGCGACTGCACGAAAAAATAACCTTACAGTAATTAAAAACCTAACAGGTCATGGCGTAGGCCAATCTCTACATGAAGCGCCAAGCCATGTTATGAATTATTATGAACCTAAAGATAAAACACTATTAAAAGAAGGCACAGTAATCGCTGTTGAACCATTCATTTCTACAAAGGCAACTTTTGTAACAGAAGATAAAAATGAATGGGCATTTGAAACAAACGATAAAAGTTTTGTTGCTCAAATTGAACATACGGTTATTGTGACAAAAGATGGACCATTATTAACTACTAAAATAGATTAATCTTGTTTCGGTCTAAAGTCCTAATATAAGATGGTTCCGGAGCCTATACCAATGGTTCCGGAAATTTTTTATAATGGAATCTAATCAATCATGAGGTGATTCTATGAATTATATTACGACTTATTTAGACAAAATGACTAAAAACACTTTTTATACAAGTTTAGTAGAATATAGACAGTATTTAGATAAAAAAATGAGAAGCATTGAAATGTACATAAAATATTTAATTGAAAGAAAAGCGTATGTTGAAAAATTAATAGACAGCTTAACTTTAACGCTAGAAAATAAATATATTGATATGATAGATGAATATTACATTTACTGTGCTCAAGAAATAGAACATTCTGAAATAGAAAAAATTAAAAAAGAATTAAACGAAATGGAAGCAGACTATGCGAGAATTGAATCCGATTTATCTCATCAGGCAGTTGAACGTGCAAACATTGAAACTGAATGTGATTTAATCGAACGTATCAGTTTAGTCGCTTAAAGAAAGGTGGCGAAACATGACTCATAAATATATATCCACAGAGATGCTTATCGTATTTACAGCATTAATGATTATTGCCAATTTTTATTATATTTTCTTTGAAAAAATTGGCTTTTTACTTGTGTTATTATTGGGTTGTATTTTAGTTTATGTGGGTTATATCTATTTTCATAAAGTACGTGGTTTATTAGCTTTTTGGATTGGTGCGTTATTAATAGCATTTACCTTATTATCTAATAAGTATACGATTATCATATTATTTATATTTTTAATAGTACTCATCGTTAGATATATTATTTATAAATTTAAACCTTTAAAAATTACTGCAACAGAAGAAGAAGTAGACTCACCGGAATTTATAAAACAAAAATGGTTTGGCGAGCAACGATCACCTGTATATGTTTATAAATGGGAAGATTTACAAATTCAACATGGCATTGGTGATATTCATATTGATATGTCTAAAGCAGCAAACATTAAAGAAAATAATACAATCGTTATTCGACATATCATTGGAAAAGTTCAAATCGTGGTACCACTTAACTATAATATTATATTACATTTCACAACGTTATACGGGAATGCCTATGTAAACGAAACCTCTTATAAAGTTGAGAATAATAATATTAAGGTAGTAGAAGAAACAAAAGCAGAGAACTATGCTGTAAATATTTATGTCTCTTCATTTTTAGGTGATGTTGAGGTGATTTATAAATGAATCACTACTTTAGAGCGATCGGGTCCATGTTGATATTAGTATATAGTACGTTTTTTGCCATATTCTTTATTGATAAAGTGTTTGTTAATATAATGTATTTTCAAGGTATGTTTTATACTCAAATATTTGGCATACCTGTACTGCTTTTTTTAAATCTAATGGTGATTTTACTCTGTATTATTGTAGGTTCTGTCTTAGCATATAAAATCAATCAGCAAAATCATTGGTTAAAAGATCAAATTGAACGTTCAATAGAAGGTCAAACAGTGGGTATCAATGATCAAAATATTGAATTATACAACGAAACAATCGAACTATATCAAACGCTTGTGCCGTTAAATCAAGAAGTACATAAATTAAGAATGAAAACACAGAACCTGACGAATGAATCTTATAATATCAATGATGTTAAAGTTAAGAAAATTATAGAAGACGAACGTCAACGTTTAGCGCGTGAATTACATGATTCAGTTAGTCAACAATTATTCGCAGCAAGTATGATGTTATCAGCAATTAAAGAGACAGAATTGAAGGCCCCATTGGACCAACAAATACCAGTATTAGAAAAAATGATTCAAGATTCCCAATTAGAAATGAGAGCACTACTATTACACTTAAGACCTATTGGTTTGAAAGATAAATCTTTAGGTGAGGGTATTAAAGATTTAGTCGTTGATTTACAGAAAAAAGTACCAATGAAAGTGGTACATGATATTGAAGAATTCAAAGTACCAAAAGGTATCGAGGACCATTTATTCCGTATTACGCAAGAAGCCATTTCTAATACGCTAAGACATTCTAAAGGAACGAAGGTCACAATTGAATTATTTAATAGGGAAGAATATTTGTTATTGCGTATACAAGATAATGGTAAAGGGTTTAATGTAGATGATAAGGTAGAACAAAGTTATGGATTAAAAAATATGCGCGAACGTGCACTAGAAATAGGTGCAACATTTCATATCGTTTCTTTGCCTGATGCAGGTACGAGAATTGAAGTGAAGGCACCATTAAATAAGGAGGATTCAAATGCCGATTAAAGTATTATTTGTTGATGATCATGAAATGGTTCGAATAGGTATTTCTAGTTATTTATCCACACAATCTGATATAGATGTCGTAGGGGAAGGTAAGTCAGGAAAAGATGCAATCGAAAAAGCACATGAACTGAAACCGGACCTAATTTTAATGGATTTACTTATGGACGATATGGATGGTGTCGAAGCAACTGAACAAGTTAAAAAAGACTTGCCAAATATTAAAGTTGTCATGCTTACGAGTTATATTGAAGATAACGAAGTCTATCGTGCACTTGATTCCGGTGTAGATAGCTATATATTGAAAACAACAAGTGCTAGTGATATTGCTGAAGCGATTCGTAAGACTTACAATAATGAGTCAGTATTTGAAGCAGAAGTCCTAGTTAAAATGAGAAATAGGATGAAACAACGAGCTGAATTGTATGAAATGCTCACAGAACGTGAAATGGAGATTTTATTACTGATTGCTAAAGGTTACTCTAACCAAGAGATTGCCAGCGCTTCACATATTACGATTAAAACAGTGAAAACGCATGTAAGTAATATCCTAAGTAAATTAGAAGTTCAAGATAGAACTCAAGCCGTCATATATGCATTCCAGCACAATTTAATTCAATAAAGGGAATATAAATCTAGCAAGCTAAAACAAACGCGTATGGTAGACATACACGCTGTTTTAGCTTTTTAATTTTTATGCAACAATAAAAGTTTTTATATTTATTAAAATCCCCCTCAAACAATGACATCTCATTTGTTTGAGGGGGATTAGTTAATATTATCCGTTATTTTTCGATGTATCTACATCATTAACTGCTTTGTTTGATGATGTAATATCAGTATTTTTATTTTCAGAATCTTGATTATCTGCAATAGATGTATTTCTATTATGTTCGATATCGTCCAAGGTTTGTTCTTCAGGTGTTTTACCACGTACCACTTTACGTTGATGGAAGATGGCGTTGATTTCAGCACCAATGATGATGATGAAACCTGTGATGTATAACCATAACATTAAGATGATAATACCGGCAATACTACCATATGTTTTAGAATAATTAGCAAAGTTTGAAATATAAAATCCAAATAAATATGACCCACCTAAGAAGACGATTGTTGCAAATATAGCGCCTGGAATAACAGACAATAATTTAATTTTAACATTAGGAGCTAATGTGTATAACACCATGAATGCTATAAGAACAACAATTACAGGTAATACAAAACGTATTGTATCAAACAGCCACTTTACTTGATCTCCAAGGCCTAGCGGGCCGAATAGCAGATCACCAATTTGTTGCCCAAATGTAGGTAACACGAGTGCAACTGGCATAACGATAATCATGGCAAGCGTGAATAATACACTATAAAGTTTAGCAACTACAAAATTTCGGCTATCTTCAACGTCATAAGCAACATTAAAGGCATTCATTAGCGCAGTCATTCCGTTAGATGCGGACCATAATGCTGCGATTAACCCGATAGATAGTAATCCACCGCTCGCATTGTCCATAATATCACCAATTATACTTGAAACTTGAGGTGCATAATCAGATGGCACATGATCTTTTATTAAATCTCTTATCGTCGACTGTTTCACACCAACAACTGGTACGATAGAGAGTAAGAATAGTAGCATTGGGAACAATGAAAGCATGAAATAATAAGATAACTGTGCTGACAGTCCTGATGCGTCATCTTTACCAATTCTATATACAAGATATGAGAAAAAATTTGAATCTTTAGTATATTTTGCTGGTTTATTGATACGTGAAACAAAGAATGCTTGGTTATCTTTCTTAGGTGACTTAGATTTAAATTCATCAGGTGTGATGTAAGTGCGGTCGCGTTTGATTTGTTGACCATTTGTTTCATTAGACTGTTTGTCATTTTCTTCTACACTTTTTGCCTCATTCAAAAAGTTAGAAGTTGTTTTATCTTTTTTAGACATATCTAATCTCCTTATGTATTGATATTTTTCAATATACATTTTAATATACTTTAAAATCTAGTTTAGGTAAATATGTGACGCTATTTTCTTTCGGAAAAATAGATAATTAGATTAATAAAAAAATAGAATAATGCATATGTGTATGCGTAAGTATCAAATGAATGTTAAAACCTAAGTAAATAATGAAGTGTTATTAATGTGAAAATACGGTAATGCATCATAATAATTAAACCTACATAATATTAAGACAATGATATAAATGCATGCAACCGTTTGTAAATTCGTATATAAACACAAAATTGATATTACAAAGCAAAGTTAACATAATGATTGAGCCTGAGATATGTCATACATCCCAGGCTCTTAAATCATTTATTGAAGCTTATGTTTGAAATACAAAAATAAGTAGAATTAGCCGTTTAAACGATTATTCTTACGCTCTACAAAAGTATTTTTTGCATCTTTGATTGAACGTTCTAATTCTGGATTGTTACGTCTGATTTCTTCTACAACGTCTTTCCAATATAACACTTCGTCTTTAATGTTATTGATTGCAGAAGGTTTTTGAGAACGCGTACCTTCTTTTCTGTCTTTAATAGATTGTTTTAAAGATTGACGTGTTGATTTATCAGCTAATGTTGCTGCGCCTCCAATTACGGCACCTAATAAAATTCCTGGAATGAGTTTGTTTTGCATGATGTGTTACTCCTCTCTTAAATTTGCATCTTTAATTATAAAATTGATTAAATTATCACAAGATGATTGTACCATTTTATAGACGCCTTCGAAATTATTTGTATAATAAGGATCTGGAACGTCTGTTTCAGTCATATCGCTAAACTCTAATAGTTTAAACAATTGACCTTTAATATTAGGATTAATTTGTTTGATATTATCAACGTTACTTTGATCCATTGCAATAATGTAATCAAAGTCATCGTTTGATTCAAACAGTTCACTAATCATACCATCAAAAGGTATGTCATGTTCAGATAGAATGGCTTGTGTACCTTCATGAGGTGGCTCACCTAAGTTCCATTGCCCTGTGCCTCTAGAGGTAACTTTTATATCTTTTATATTTCTATCAAGTAATTTTTGTCGCATGATTGCTTCTGCCATAGGTGAACGACAAATATTTCCTAAACATACGAATGCTACTGTAATCATTTGTGTACCTCCAAATTTATATACTCCTCTTTCCCATTTTAAAGCTTTTTTAATCATTTCAAAAGGGTAATTGCCATAAAAGTTTTACAAGATAGGTAAATTTGATAAAATAAATTGAAAAAGAGGTGAATTTTGTGGCAAAAAGTATAGAACAAATGATAGAAGAAATAAGAGATAGATTAAATCTTGTGAATCAAAGTTTGATTGATCCAGATAATTATAAATCAGCAGATGAACAAGAAATTCGTGAAATTCATGAATATGTAACATCAAAAGCATCATTTACACCGAGTGAAGCATCGGCAATCGCTGATGCACTTGGTCAAATTCGTAAATAGGGGGAGTTACCATATGACAGAATTACAAGATAAACTTCAACAATATGCCGAACTATTAGTTGGTGTGGGCATGAATGTTCAAAAGGATCAACCAGTATTTATTCGCTCTAGTGTCGATGCATTAGAACTAACATATTACATAGTTGAAGCGGCATATAAACGTGGCGCTTCTGACGTTAAAGTAGAATATAGCGATGACAAGTTATCGCGTTTGAAATTTGAATATGAATCTGTTGAATTTTTTGAGAAAGACGCTGTGAAATCATATGAAGTTGAAAAACGTATGGACTATGTGAAACGTGGTGCAGCCAACTTAGCACTCATTACACAAGATCCAGATCTATTGAATGGTATTGATAGTGAAAAGTTATCGACATATCAAAGACAATATTCTACTGCTTATAAAGGTTATATGGAAGCAAGTCAAAAGAATCAATTCCCTTGGTGTGTGGCAGCATTCCCTTCAAAAGCATGGGCACAACGCGTATATCCTGACCTGACTGAAACAGAAGCATATAGTAAATTTATTGATGAAGTATTAGACATCGTGCGTGTAGATGGTAATGATCCAGTTAAAAATTGGAAAAACCATGTAGAAAATTTAAGTATTCACGCGCGTAAATTACAAGATAAAAATTATAAAGCACTGCACTACATTTCAGAAGGTACGGATTTAGTTATTGGACTACCGGAAGGACATATTTGGGAAGATGCTACGAGTTATACGAGTGAAGGCCAAGCTTTTGTTGCTAATATCCCAACTGAAGAAGTATTTACCGCACCACATCGCTTAAATGTAAATGGTCATGTCACAAATAAGTTGCCACTTAGTCATAATGGTAATATCATTGACGGCTTCACATTAACGTTCAAAGATGGTGAGGTTGTTGATTTTAAAGCTGATCAAGGCGAAGATGTATTAAGAGATTTACTAAATACCGATGAAGGTGCAAGAAGATTAGGAGAAGTCGCACTTGTACCTGATGATTCGCCAATTTCAAATCGTAACACTATTTTTTACAATACATTATTTGATGAAAATGCATCTTGTCATATTGCATTAGGTTCAGCTTATGGATTTAATGTTGAAGGTGGCACAGAAATGACTACGGAAGAAAAATTAGCGCATGGGTTGAATGACTCATTAATTCATGTAGATTTTATGATTGGAAGCCCTGATCTAACTATTTATGGAATAACACAAGATGATGAAAAAGAACTTGTATTTGAAAATGGTAATTGGTCAAAATAATGTAATGGAAACATTTTTTATTTTATAAATCAAATAAGTGCTAATAAGCGATTAAAGTAAGCATAGGTGTTAAATCATATTAAATACATTTACAAAAAATGATAAAGTCTGATGTTATTTAAATTAGGAGTGAGGATATGAAATCTATATTATGCTGATTTCGGACTCACTCCTTAGTTTATGTCATTGAGAATTGAAAAGGGAGCTAAAATTATGGGAAATGTAGCAAGCAAATCAATGTCGGAATCTAGAAGTATAAAAGAAAGACAAATATTCCCACAAGATACGAACCATCTTCACACGATGTTTGGTGGCATATTGATGGCTAATGTAGATGAGATTTCTGCTATTACGGCGACGAAGCATAGCAATTCACAAGTGGTAACTGCGTCAACAGATTCAGTCGACTTTTTAAAACCTATTAAAACAGGGGATATCATTTCTTACGAAGCAATGGTTTCGTATGCTGGTAAGTCTTCGATGGAAGTTTGTGTACAAATCATTATTGAAGGTGTTGTTAAGAGCGAACGTCATTTAGCGGCACTTAGCTTTTTAACATTTGTTGCTTTAGATGAAAATGGGAAACCACAAGAAGTCCCACAAGTATATCCAGAAACACAAACAGAAAAATGGTTTCATGACACAGCACTTGCTAGGGTAAAACGTAGGAAAGAGCGCAGACAAGAAAGTAAAGAAACGATAGAATTTTTATCCAATGTACAAAATATAGAATAAAATAAAGCGAAAGTTGTACAGTTAATCACTTTAGATTAAATAACAACTTTCGCTTTTTTAGTTATACGTTGCATTTCAACGGTGCATGATTTTCTCCTTCTTTTTAAAATCCGTATTAGGGTAGTACATGTTTTTAACAAGTACATTGGGTCCAAGACAACTAAATTCGGAACAATGACAATTAAGTGATTGAGCTAAAGGTGTCGCAAGCCAATGGTTAAATACGTCTGGTAATTTATCATGCTTAATGTTAGAAATAGTACCATTTTCATCACCAAAGTCAGTAACTATGACGTTACCTGTAAAAACATTCACATTCAATCTATTGCGTCCATCAGGGTCATTTCTCATCGTTACATTCGGTGTATCTCTCAGTCTTTGCAATAAGGCTTGATCATTTTCATCTTTGATACATGGATAAATAGGTAATGTACCAAATAGCATCCATAAATTTGGATCACGAATATCTAAAATATGATGGATTGCTGTTTTCATCTCTTTAAGAGAAAGCACTTCTAGTTGGCTAGCAAAATCAGCAGGGTACATGGGATGAATTTCATGTCTTTGACATTTCATATCATGGACAATCTCATTATGTATTTTTTCAAGATGGGGTACAGTGCTTTGATTTAACATCGTTTCGGCAGAAATAAACATACCTTGTTGAGATAAGTTACTGGAATTAGATAACATTTGTTCATACAGTCTCAGTTTTGCTTTTAATGGAGGTTGCTTGTCCATGGCACCAAATCCTACATCTGTAAACTCATCAATTGTTCCCCAATTATGTGAAATATGCATGACATCAATATATTCAGCAATATCTAAATAACGATCTAATGGTAAAGTTAAATTAGAATTCATTTGAACATAGATACCACGGCTATGTGCATATTTTAACAAGGGTTTTACAACATTTCTTATGGATTTTTTTGAAAACATAGGTTCGCCACCTGTGATAGACATGGTTTTAAGGTCTGGAATTTCATCTAAACGGCGATAAATTAAATCCATAGGTAACGGGTCTGGGTCTGTGGTTTGCAATGTATAACCGACAGCGCAATGACTACAACGCATATTACATAAATTCGTCGTCGTAAATTCGATATTACTTAACGTCAAACGATCGTGTTCTTGCATATCATTGTATGCTTCCCACGGGTCGTTATGAATTGAAATTGGTTTCTTAACATTTGATGCATACAAATTCAACATAATTAAAACTTCCTTTTTTAACTTTTATCTGCTATGAGTATATACTAAACTTTATTTGTATAGGGAACGGTGTATACAAATTTATGAATAATCGTATGTGTCTCACATCTAATATTTCACCTTAATATTATTAAGACTATACCAAATTTTGTCAAATCCATGTTAGGATTATACTATCTTATAAAAAGGAGTCATTTTTAAAATGAATGAAAATCAAACAATTGATCAAATTAGAGCAAGATTAGAAAAATTTATTGATGATATCGATCACGTAAATCCGGACGAAGTGCGCGTAGAAGATATAGATGAGTGGATTGGTTTGCTCGATCAACTTGAAGAAAAAGTTAAAACTGTTTCAAAATCATCAGAAGATAAATAAGTTAATTGAATGCTATCTTAGGCCGATGTTTAAACTTTCAAGTTTTAGTCTATATATAACGTAGAACATAAATAGAGAAAGGTGATTATTAATGGCTAAAAAAGTAGCAATCATTTTAACAAATGAATTTGAAGATATTGAATTAACTAGTCCTAAAGAAGCGATTGAAGAAGCGGGACATGAAACAGTTGTTATAGGTGATCAAGCGAATAGTGAAGTCGTAGGTAAACATGGCACAAAAGTTGCGGTAGACGTTAGTATTGCTGACGCAAAACCTGAAGACTTTGATGGTTTATTAATTCCTGGTGGCTTTTCTCCTGACCACTTACGTGGCGATGCTGAAGGCAGATATGGTACTTTTGCGAAATACTTTACTAAAAATGATGTACCAGCATTCGCAATTTGTCACGGACCTCAAATTTTAATTGATACAGATGATTTAAATGGACGTACTTTAACTGCAGTATTAAATGTGCGTAAAGACTTAGCAAACGCTGGCGCACAAGTCGTTGATGAATCAGTTGTAGTAGATAAAAATATCGTTACAAGCCGTACACCAGATGATTTAGATGATTTTAATAGAGAAATTGTAAATCAATTAAACGATTAATATGTATAGGTAAGTAATTAAAATAGTTTTTCGTGAGTTAGTTTCATAACTGGAAGCGATAGGTAGTATAAAATACCTGTCGTTTTCCAGTTTTTTTGTTGTCTAAGTTAGACATAATAACCAAAAACGCATTGTTGTAAAACTTCATGTGGACACATTCATACACCCTTGGACCGATTTTTGCAATTAGCTATAGATAAACATTTAAACTATTGATACACTCACTTATAATGATATGAGAGCAACGTAAAGGAGCTACCGCATGAAAAGAAGCGATCGTTATAAAACGTACAACAAACCAAACGACTCAAATGATTCAAATCAATTACATCATAATACGTATTTTAAACCTGTGAATAAACCGCAGAAAAAGAAAAAAGGTAAAGGTATCATTTTAAAACTACTCATTCCCATCTTAATTATTATTGGAATAATCATCGGCGTCATGTATGCATTATCACTTAGTGCTGATACAGATGAGTTGAAGAATATAACAGAAAAAGAATCTTTTGTTTCTGCATCAGATATGCCAGATTATACAAAAGGTGCTTTCATTGCTATGGAAGATGAACGCTTTTATAAACACCATGGTTTTGATGTGAAAGGAACTTCACGTGCATTATTTTCAACATTGAGTGACAAAAGTGTCCAAGGTGGAAGTACCATTACCCAACAAGTAGTTAAAAACTATTACTATGATAATGAACAGTCAATTACTAGAAAAATTAAAGAGTTGTTCGTGGCACATAGAGTAGAGAAAGAATATGATAAAAATGAAATTTTAAGTTTTTATATGAATAACATCTATTATGGGAGTGACCAATACACGATTGAATCTGCTGCTAATCACTATTTTGGGGTAACGACTGATAAAAACAATCCAAATTTACCACAAATAACGGTATTACAAAGTGCTATATTAGCAAGCAAGATAAATGCCCCAAGTGTATATAATATCAATGACATGTCAGATAATTTTACTAACCGTGTTAAAACAGATTTAGAAAAAATGAAGCAGCAAGGTTATATTTCAAATAGTCAATACGAGAATGCAATTCAAGAACTAGGTGTTTAATATCAAAATAGCGCTTAATTTTTAATGGTATTTATAAGAGAGATTTAAAAAAATAAAAATAACTAAGTGTGAGGGTACGAAATCAAAAAGAGTGATTGATTTTGTATCCTCACACTTTTTAGATTAATAAATCTTTAAGCATTTTAATTAAGCTAGTCACTATGATTCCATTACCAAACAATATGCGTTATCCTTAGAAGTGGAGTGAGGATAATGCCTAAAATTACAAAAATAGAAGTACAAAAGAAAAATAAAGAGCGTTTTAATTTATATTTAGATGAGGAATTTGAAATGGGTATCGATATGGATACTTATGTACATTTCAATTTAAAAAAAGGTCAAATCGTTGATGCTGCTGACATGGAAAAAATCCAAAAGTATGACCAATATAGACAAGCAGTGAATGTAGCAATCCAATTTTTATCTTATAGAAAAAGAACAGATCATGAAGTGATACAACATTTACAAAAGAAAGAAATTTCCGAATCTGTTATAGCAAGTGTCATTGGCTATTGTCATGAGCAAAGACTAATCGATCATGAAGACTATGCTAATAGTTTAAAAAACACTATGATACTTACTACAGATAAGGGGCCAGGTATTTTCAGACAAAAATTGAGAGATGCTGGTGTTGAACAAACAATTATTGATGTATATGCTGAGCGTTATGAGAACGAACAACCAATGGAAGATATTATTAAAGTTGCAAATAAAATATTAAGACAAAAAAAAGGTCCTACAGTTAAAAGGAAAGAAAAACTATCGCAAGCTTTGATGCAAAAAGGTTATAGCTTTGAAATAATAAAAGTAGTGATGGATGAAATGGACTTCTCACAACCTGAAGCAGAATTAGACGGTTTGTTACAACAAGAACTAGAGAAGGTTTACAATAAATATTCAAGAAAATTTTCAGGCAGAAAATTAATTAATAAAACAATAGAAGGTCTTATGAGAAAAGGCTATAAATATGATAAAATTAAAGCTAAACTGGAAGAGAGTGGTATTGTAGATGGAACAGAAGAAATTGAGTGAAATGAGTGAGGTTGAGTTACGTCACGAAATTCAAGGTTACAAAGAAAAAATGAGAAAAGCAGAGATGAATGGGATATTTAATGAATATGATGTTTATCAAAGTAAGGTCATCATTGCCGAGAGCTATTTGGTAGATAGAACAAAAATAGAAATCGGTAGAATTTATAAGTTAAATGACGGGACTGAGAATTATTTTAAAGTTGAAAGATTAAAAGGTGTTTTTGCTTGGGGCTTTAGAATAAAAAGTGCAGAACCTGAAGAAGGTTTACCAATTGCATTATTAAAATTATAGAAGGATGACGATAGATGGGTAGTTCAATTATATTAAAGTTACTCAATGTAACTCATTATTATAGAAATAAAAAATCTAAAAAATGGTATTTACCATTTGGATATGATGCAGAAGATATTGAATTGAATAATATTAATCTACATATCTATCAGGGAGAAGCACTAGGTATTATTGGTGAAGGCGACTCCTCAAAATCTTTGATAGGGCGTTTATTAAGTGGTGAAATGAAACCAGATAAGGGTAAAGTTGTTAGAAAGAAAGATATATTCTTTGCAGATATCGAAGATAAATTGCTTCAATCTACGACGGTGATAGATTATGTGAAAAATGTAACCACGTTATTTCCTTATAAAACATCTGATCATAAAGTAGAACAGATTATTAAGTTTGCCCATCTTCAAGAAGATATAAATACACCTATTAAAAGTTTGACGGATGAAGCCTATGCGAGATTGCAATTCACATTAGCGAGAACATCAAAATCCAGTATTATTGTAATGAACCAAATACTGAGTTATTTAGATGAAAGTTACTTTGAAAAAGCGATTGAACTAACGAACGAATACATAAATGAAAATTTGACCATAATACTTATCGATGACAATATAGAACGAATTTCACGAACGAGTAATTATATTGCGTGGATTTCACATGGTCAGCTTAGAATGGATGGATCGCTTAACCAAGTATTACCTGCTTTTAGAGAACATGAAAAAGATCGGCTATCATTGACGAGTGAAGAAGAAAAATCTAATTTTGACGTTGATTGGAAAAAAAGCAGAACAAGAATCCCTGAGTTAACCTATAATTTCAAACGTATTGAACGCTATAATCATGCTAAGCCACCAGTAGCACTTGTCCGTTTTTGGACATTGTTTATTGTGTTCTTATTAGGTATGGTCATCATGGCATTATTAATGTTTAATGATTTAGGTAAGCTTGAAATAGGCAAAAATGATGATCAAACGACAATACAAAACCAACAAAAAAATCCGTATGAAGAAAAATTAGCATATGGCATTGTTTTAAAAGATGCGATAAGTTTAGAAAATATGTCGAATGGTAAAAAAATAAAAGCAGATAAATATGCTTTTGTTACGATAACAGGTGAAAACACAAAAAATTATCGTATTGAAATTGATAACAATAACTATAAAGTTGCAAAGAACAAGTTACGCTATTTTGATCCAGCAAGCTTGTTTGAAGAACATAGTGCAAGTGCATTAGCACCCTATATGCATAAAAATTATAGTAACTATAATGAGTTCTTTAATAGCCATTTGCATAAAAAACATAGCACGGTGACCGATTCGCTCGTACCTGAAAGTGGTAAAGATGACCGTTTTGTTGTACCCATCGTTCAACAACCGATATCGATGTTATTTAATGATCAAAATAAATTAGTTGGTTTTACGATTCCTATAAAAGATAAACAAAAACTAAAAGAAAAATTTAATATTGAAACTAATTTTTGGATAACAAAATCGGGTGATGGGTATTTTATGGCAGATATGAAAAATAATAAATGGATTTATATCGAATTGTAGGTGTGAAAAATGATTGATAGTATGATTAACTATTTTATAAATACACCACATCTCATTAAACATGCGTACCAGCGTTTGAAATCGCAATGGATGTGGTTAGTAATACCCTTTATAGTAAGTATGTTAGTACTCTTAATAATGATGTTGATATTTAAAATGAATGGTACGGAAGAAATTAAACAAGCACGAGGCTTTTTTAGATTAGCAGCGGTGATGAGTTTTGCATATATTTGGATTGCGATATATCAAAGTTTTAACACATTTAAACGTGATTACTTTACTGGAAAATTATTTAATATCAATCCAATTTTTCAAAATATTATCATAGCGCTATTGTTTAGTTTGGTGATGTTCATTTCACTTATAATGATAATTTTAGCTACACCCGTAAATATTGAAAGTTCGGTGCTATCTACATTATTCTTTGTTGCTATGTCATTAGTATTTATTGTAGTTATTTCTACAGTACTAGGTTTAATAGCAATTGTGAGTAACAAAATCAATATAATTTATTATATTGTAAGTGCAGTCATGTTTTTCATTGTTCCAATTATTTTCATACCTAATACAAATACGACATTAGTGTCGCATATTTTAATGCTCAATCCCTTATATTATATAATTGAAGGGATTTCACAGTCGGTTGTATTAGGAACGCTGAGTCTAAATAATATACCACAGCATATATACTTCCTATTATTTTTAGCAATAGTGTGTGTCATTATTTATGCATTATATAGAAGTATTGCGCATAAAAAATATTCATATGTTGCTTCATATAAGCAACAAGCAGAGAACGAAAATTCTGAAAATCTAGAAGATAAAGCAGATGAAAATAAATAATGTTAGTTACTTAAAAGATAAAAAAACTGGAGGTTTACGTTACTAATAACGCGTACCTCCAGTTTTTAATTACTTTATTTAGCAAATAATTTACGTTGTAATTTATCTTCACTGAAAACCCAACCAATATAAGAATGATCGATAACCATATGTTCATCTAAATGTGCAATTGCAACAAATGAGTAATGACCATTTTTTAGATAACGTAAATCGATTAATCTAATTTCTGTGGTATTATCATTTAATTTGCGTGATTGCCAACGATATATTGACGAGAAATTAAGAAATGTTTTAATATTTTTATCGTCTTTTACATATTGCATTAAATCATCACTTGGGAATGATTGACGTTTCGATTTGTCACTAAATACGATGTTTCTTCCATAGCTACGACCAACATAATCATGCATTTCCGTTTGTACTGCGACGCGCCATTGCATAAACCTTATTGTTGGTGCAACAAATACTTTTACAGGATTGTGTTCTTGTTTAATTTGTCGCAATGCTTGTTGTTTTATAATCGCTTGCATTCTAAAGCGAATAATATAATATACAACAAGTATGCCAACGATTGGGAAAAATGCGAGATATGGATGTACGCCAACAATCCACAGTAATATACCTATACACCATAATACAAATATGATTGGATCAAATGTATTAATAACACTGAGTTGAATCCATTTATTTGTAATGGGTCTAAGTGCTTGTGTACCATAAGAATTAAATATATCCACAAATACATGAAGAAATACGGCAAGTTGCGCCCATAACCAGACATGGGTCGTATCTACATTTTTAAAGAATGTAAATATTAATAATGTAATGAACAAAGGCCATAAAATTGTAAAAGGGATTGAATGTGTGATGCCTCTATGATTTGATATATAAGTAGCATTATCTTTTAATTTAAAAACGGTGTCACCATCCGGAATTAATGAACCAACTATTAAAGTTGTAGCAGTGGCTGCAAAAGATCCCGCCATGGCAGGGTCTTGGGTCGCTAATGCTGTGAGTCCGATACCCATGACAATATGTGTTCCTGTATCCATAAGTATTCACTCATTTCATGTCTATAATATATTCATTATAATCTAATACGTCCAATATTAAAAATAACACACTATATATCATATAGAAAAATTTTAGAAAATAGAAAGTGATGTGCTTTATGCTTAATGAACCAAAATTCAAAAAAAATCTAGTTGACTGGTTTAATAAAAATCAGAGAAAGATGCCATGGCGAGAAACCTCAAATCCATATTATATTTGGTTAAGTGAAGTTATGCTCCAACAAACACAAGTTAAAACGGTAATAGACTATTATCATAAATTTATTGATCGATTTCCTACTATTGCAGATTTAAGTAATGCACAGGAGGATGAAGTGCTTAAATATTGGGAGGGGCTCGGTTATTATAGTCGTGCTAGAAATTTTCATACTGCCATTCAAGATGTACATCATAACTTTGATGGAGAAGTACCGAATCATCCAGAAACGTTCGGGAAATTGAAAGGTGTAGGGCCATATACTCAAGCTGCTGTAATGAGTATCGCATTTGATTTACCTCTAGCAACGGTAGATGGCAATGTATTTAGAGTTTGGTCGAGGCTAAATAATGATACACGAGATATTAAATTACAATCTACTAGAAAGGCATTTGAAAAAGAGTTACAGTCTTATGTCGAAAGTGACGCTGGTACATTTAATCAAGCTATGATGGAATTAGGCGCATTGGTTTGTACACCGAAAAATACGCTGTGCATGTTTTGTCCCGTACAAGAGCATTGCGAAGCATTTTTAAACGGTACAGTTGAAACATTACCTGTGAAAACCACTAAAGTTAAAAAGAAACATATTAAGCAACATGTTTACATCATTAAAACGCAAGATAATGAAGTATTAATTGAAAAACGTATGCAAAAATTATTGAATAATATGTGGGAATTTCCGATGTATGAAGCGGAAGCGGAACATCAAATTAATTCAATTTTAAATACAAATATCCAATTTTCAGAACAACCAGCTTATAAATTGAAACATCAATTTACACATTTAACTTGGGACATTGAAGTTTATTTAGCAGACCAGGAAATTAATAACAAAGATGAAATAAGTTTACCTAACAATATGAAGTGGATGAATTTAGATGAAAAAGAAGATTATAATTTTCCAGTGAGCATGACAAAAATATATAAATTTTTATTATCGCATTGATAGACTCGGTGTAGTCTACTTAGTTATGTTATAATTTATAATGTGAAATTAAGAAAAGGTGGTGTGGAGCATGGTAAAAGAATCCATACCTAAAGAAGGTCAGACAATAAAAATACAAAGTTATAAACATGATGGGAATATTCATCGTGTTTGGTCTGAAACTACTATATTAAAAGGTACGGAACATGTTGTAATAGGTGGAAATGATCATACGCTTGTCACAGAGAGTGATAGTCGTACTTGGATTACGCGTGAGCCAGCAATTGTATATTTCCATTCAGAATTTTGGTTTAATGTGATATGTATGTTTAGAGAAGATGGCGTCTATTATTATTGCAATTTATCTTCACCGTTTGTGTGTGATGATGAAGCGTTAAAATATATTGACTATGACTTAGATATTAAAGTATATCCAAATGGTAAGTATCATTTATTAGATGAAGATGAATATGAACAACATATGAGACAGATGAATTATTCTTCAGATATTGATGTCATTTTAAGGCGCAATGTAGATATCTTACAACAATGGATTGAACAGAAAAAAGGTCCATTTGCTCCTGATTTTATAAAAGTTTGGCGTGAACGATATAAAAAAATTAGAAATTATTAAGCACATTTAATGTTTTTAATTAAATTATCCTATATAGTGGTATGCGTGTAATTAATAGCAACCAAAATCTTTTATTTGAAAAATGGTATGGCAAATGAACATAAACAATTAAAGATCGTCCGTTTATAGCAGCCTCGTTGAAATTCAGCGCAGGCTGTTTCATTTGCGAGTAAGTGTGGGGAGGAAATAAATTTATGATTCGAAGATATTTACAATTTGTAAAACCATATAAATGGCGAATCATTGCTACAATTCTTGTCGGAATTTTAAAATTCGGTATTCCAATGTTAATTCCATTATTAATAAAGTACGTTATTGACGATATCATAAATAATGGAGCGATTACAGCGGAGGAAAAATTCACTAGATTAGGTATTGCATTGGGCATTGCAGTATTCATCTTTGTAATTGTGAGACCACCAATTGAATTTTTAAGACAATATTTGGCGCAATGGACAAGTAACAAAATTTTATATGATATACGGAAAAGATTATATAATCATTTACAAGCATTAAGCGCACGTTTCTATGCTAATAATCAAGCAGGTCAAGTTATTTCAAGAGTGATTAATGATGTAGAGCAAACAAAAGATTTTATATTAACTGGTCTAATGAATATATGGCTAGATTGTATAACGATAGTTATCGCATTGACGATTATGTTTTATTTAAATGTAAAACTGACGTTAGCAGCATTAGTTATTTTCCCTGTGTATATATTGACTGTATATTTCTTCTTTGGGCGTTTAAGAAATTTAACCAGAAAAAGATCACAGGCGTTGGCTGAAGTTCAAGGATTCTTACATGAACGTGTTCAAGGTATGTCAGTAATTAAAAGCTTTGCAATTGAAGATAATGAAGCACAAAATTTTGATAAACATAACCAAAATTTCTTGCAGAGAGCGTTTAATCATACGCGTTGGAATGCGTATTCATTTTCAGCAATTAATACTGTGACAGATGTTGGCCCATTAATTGTTATTGGTTCGGGCGCTTTCTTAGCTATTAATGGATCTATCACGGTTGGTACTTTAGCTGCGTTTGTAGGATATTTAGAACAATTATTTGGTCCATTACGTAGATTAGTGTCATCATTTACTACATTAACGCAAAGTTTCGCATCCATGGATCGTGTTTTTCAATTGATGGATGAAGGTTATGATATTAAAAATAAAAAAGGCGCACTTCCGCTTGAAATTAAAGAAGGCGATATCGAGATAAACGATGTGAGCTTTAAGTATAATTTAGAAGAAGCAACTATATTAAATAATATTAATTTGAAGATTAATAAAGGTGAAACAGTTGCATTCGTTGGCATGAGTGGCGGTGGTAAATCGACATTAATTAATCTTATTCCGAGATTTTATGATGTTTCAGGGGGAGAAATTAAGATAGATGGTACGAACATTAAATCTTATTTAACTGGCAGTTTGAGAAATCAAATTGGATTAGTACAGCAAGATAATATCTTATTCTCAGATACAATTAAAGAAAATATCTTACTGGGTAGACCGAATGCTACGGATGAAGAGGTTATTAAAGCAGCGAAAATGGCTAACGCACATGATTTTATTATGGAACTTTCTGAGGGTTACGATACTGAAGTCGGGGAGAGAGGCGTTAAATTGTCAGGAGGACAAAAACAACGTGTATCCATTGCGCGTATCTTCTTGAATAATCCTCCAATCATTATCCTAGATGAAGCAACAAGTGCATTAGATTTAGAAAGTGAATCTATCATTCAAGATGCATTGACAGTATTAAGTGAAAATAGAACAACATTAATTGTGGCACATAGATTGTCGACGATCACACATGCAGATAAAATAGTGGTAGTTGAAAATGGTGAAATTGTAGAGGTGGGTTCCCATGAAGCTTTATTAGCTAAAAAAGGTGCTTACGAACATTTATATAGTATTCAAAATTTATAAATATTCGTTATTCGAAATAATCAATTAATATGTGAACAATTAAATCTATAAGTTATATTTAATTATGTTAATGATGTTTATAAAAATTAAAAAAAGCGAGGCAAACTAATCAAACTGAATCAGTTTTGATATTTGTCTCGCTTTTTTATACACAAAAATCGTTCGTTTTATCTTTGTTAACTAGATAATAAGGTATTTTAAACATGGCATATCATTGTGGAATGACGCTTGATAAAAAAACCGCATAGTACAGCTTATGTTAGCTGCACTATGCGATAATTAGTTATAAATCAAAATCTTCGTCTAAAATATCAATTTCATTGTCATTGTTATGGTATGAGAAGAAACTAATACGTAATCTGTCTAAATGTTCTAATGTGTAACGATATTCTTCAATAGCTGAAATGATTTGCATGACATTTGCGTATGAATACATCGTTTGATAAGGATTTCTAATAAGTTCCTTTTGGAAGGCATCCATTAGTTCTTTCTTTTGTGGATTTTCAATTTGATTTTCAAATTGGCCAACGTCATACTTTGCTTTTTTAGAAAGGCTAATAAATATTTGTTCATGATATGCAATCAACGTATCAATTTCTAATTTAATCTGTAATAGCAATTCATGATTCAAATTGTGTAAATCGTTTTGGTAGCGATTCATTTTTTTCAGCACGTCATAGGCATGACGCGTACTTCTAACCACTTCTTTAAAAAGTATTTTTTTCCTGTTTTGGGCATACCTTTGTTTTTTAGTTAAAGGTCGTTCTTCTTCATAATAAACAAATGTTTGTTCTAGTTTTTTAATTCTATCACTAATTACGCCTCTATCTTCTTTAATATGATGGTATTCAGATGTATCATTTAAGACTAATTTGAACCAAACAAATATATCGGAACAAATATTTAAAGAGTTGTAATAAATTTTTGATTCAAATTTTGGTGGTAAGAATACTAGGTTAACGATTGAAGAACTGATTACACCAATCATAACGAGCACAAAACGATAAAATGCAGAAACATAAAAATCTCCTGTGTGTTGTCCCATAATAATTAATGCTGTCACACTAGCTAAGGTAGCAACATGTGCTAAATTAAAGCGGAAAAGTACAGCAATTAATAATATTACGGTTACACCCATAATTACAACATTATCTCCAAATACCGTAACCATTGCTACAGCAAGTAATGCACCAAAAACATTACCTATTGCTTGGTCAGAGACAGTTTTAATTGATCGAAATACGCTAGGCTGCATTGCAACAACCGCACTGACCCCAGCAATTGCTTTCAAACCAGCTTCATTAGGTAGTAGAGAAGCGATAAACAAAGCAAGTATAATGGCTATACCTGTCTTGAGAATACGGGCTCCTAATTTCAAATGTACCGCTCCTTAATATATTAATAATAATTGTGTTTATACTTGTTATACAATTATTAGCAGTAAATTTCAAGTTTATTTCATTTGACTAAAAGCATAATCGACAGCTTTTAACGTAGAATCGATATCTTCTTCTGTATGTTCAGTAGTTAAGAACCAAGCTTCAAATTTAGAAGGTGCTAAGTTTATACCTTGATTTAACATTAGTTTAAAGAATTTAGCGAAAGCTTCTCCATCTGAATTTTCCGCTTGGTCATAATGAACAACCGTTTCATTTGTGAAATATAGCGTAAGTGCCCCGTATACTCTATTGACTGTTGCTGTTATATTGTGTTTGTTAATTAAAGAAAGTAAACCATCTTCTAATCGTTTACCTAGTGCATCTAATTGTTCATAAACACCGTCTTGTTCTAATACTTCCAATAATGCAATACCGCCTTTCATTGAAAGGGGATTACCAGCCATTGTTCCAGCTTGGTATGCCGGACCTAATGGTGCTACTTGTTCCATTATCTCTTGTTTGCCACCATAACCACCAATTGGGAGTCCACCGCCAATAATTTTACCGAAAGCAGTTAAATCAGGGTAAACTTTATATAAATCTTGAGCGCCACCATAATGGAAACGGAAAGCAGTAATGACTTCATCGTAAATAACAAGACTTCCATTATTGTGTGTAATCTCGTTAACTTGTTCCAAAAAGCCTTGTTTTGGCTCAACCATACCAAAATTACCAACGATAGGTTCAACTAAAACAGCGGCAATTTCATCTCCCCAATAATCGATTGCTTCTTTATAAGCATCTATATCATTGTATGGAACGGTAATGACCTCTTGAGCCACACTCAATGGTACACCTGCTGAATCTGGCGAACCCAATTGTGATGGGCCACTACCAGCTGCAACTAAAACAAGATCAGAGTGTCCATGATATTGACCAGCAAATTTAACTATTTTATTACGTTTTGTATAAGCACGTGCTACACGAATTGTCGTCATAACGGCTTCAGTACCAGAATTGACGAATCTGATTTTTTCTAAGGAAGGAATAACATCGCGCAATTTTTTTGCAAATTCTATTTCTAATTCAGTTGGCGTGCCATATAGTATACCTAACGCTGCTTGTTTTTGTATTGCTTCTGTAATATGTGGATGTGCATGACCAGTGATGATAGGGCCATATGCTTGTAAATAATCTATATATTTATTACCATCCACATCGTATAAATAAGCGCCTTTACCTGAACGCATCATTACAGGTGCGCCACCACCTACTGCTTTATAAGAACGCGATGGAGAGTTAACGCCACCCAAAATGTATTCATCAGATAATTTCTGAAGTTTTTCACTTTCAGTAAATTTCATTATTATCAACCTCTTTTAATTTAATATTTTCGCTTATTATCGTATCATAAAATTAATCATAAAAAGAAATAGGGTGAGTTATATGTTGAAAAAAGGAGATCAATTTCCTTCATTTGAATTAGAAAATCAAAATGGTGAGCTAATCACGAATGAGACGATTAAAGGTAAAAAGGCAGTTTTGTATTTTTATCCAAGAGATAATACACCAACATGTACTACAGAAGCGTGCGATTTTAGAGATAATATCGCTTTATTTAATGATCTTAATGCCAGTGTCTATGGCATTAGTGGTGACAGCAAAAAGAAACATCAGAATTTTAGTGACAAATTAGATCTAAATTTTGACTTACTTGTAGATACAGATTATAAATTATCTGAAGCGGTTGGTGTATATCAACTGAAAAAATCATTTGGAAAAGAATCCATGGGTATAGTGAGAACAACCTTTGTAATAGATGAAACTGGTCAAATTATTGATATAATTGAAAAAGTTAAAGTGAAAACGCAAATAGATGAATTAAAACAAATCTTGGGGTGAGCATAAATGAAAGCAGTCAGTCTAATGAAATTGGGCGATTTAGAAAATGAATTGAAAGCACACTTTCCAAATGTAGACTTTGTGTTTAGCAATGGTCTCTCAGATATAGATGACAAGGACAGAGAAACTTTAGAAATATTATTTGGTTATGATGGTAAATTGGATGAATCGTTTTTAAAACAATGTCCTAATTTAAATTGGATTGCTTGGTATGCCACAGGTGTAAACAACTTGCCTTTAGAATACATAAGCAAGCATAATATTAAACTAACGAACGCTAAAGGTGTACATGCAAAACAGATGTCGGAGTTTATATTTGCGTACATATTAGATGATTATAAAAAGATGAGAACTTCCTACATAAATCAAAAAAATAAATATTATGATTCTTCGTTAACTGGATCAAGATTAAGTGGAGAAAAGATATTGTTTATAGGAACAGGAAGCATAGCTCAACAAACAGCGAGAATTGCAAATGTTATGGGCATGACAGTGATGGGTGTTAATACAACTGGACATACTATTGAAGGGTTTAGTGAGATATATCCAATCAATGAATTGAAAGAAGCGTTGCAGGAAGCGAATATTGTAATAAACACTTTGCCAGAAACCAAAGGTACAATTCATCTACTTGAAAGAGAGCATTTTGAATGTATGGACCATAATTGTCTTTTTATCAATGTAGGCAGAGGCACAGTAGTTAAAGAAGAAATTTTAATAGAAGCTTTAAAAGAAAAATTAATTAGACATGCATACTTAGATGTATTTGAAAATGAACCATTGCAACCGAGTAATGACCTATATCAATTGGATAATGTAACGATTACAGCGCATATTACAGGTAATGGTAATGAAAATAAAAGCGAAGTGACAGGTATATTTGAGAAAAATTTAAAATCCATTCTCAATAACAATGAACTAATTGAGAATGTCGTAAATCCTTTGAATGGCTATTGATGTGTTTATAGCTTTGTTTATTGACATTTCCCCATGTGAACAGTTATATTAATATTAAGTAATAATAATTCTTAAATAGAAAGATGGTGAGGGGAATGAGTGCAGAGTTGGAAACGATAGAGCATCAATTAGAGGATTCGATTACTTCATTGAGAAATAATGGTGTAAGAATCACTCCACAGAGACAGGCAATTCTTAAATTTTTAATTGCTTCACATACTCATCCGACAGCAGATGAAATTTATCAAGCACTTTCACCTGATTTTCCAAATATAAGTGTTGCTACTATATATAATAATTTACGTGTATTTAAAGATATTGGTATCGTTAAAGAACTTCCTTATGGAGATTCTTCGAGTCGTTTTGATTTTAGTACACACAATCACTATCACGTTATATGTGAACAATGTGGTAAAATCGTTGACTTCCATTATCCACAACTAGATGAAGTGGAACAGTTAGCACAACACGTAACAGACTTTAATGTAACGCATCACCGTATGGAAATATATGGGTTATGCAAAGATTGCCAAGATAAATAAACTTGATGATGAGAAATAATTAAGCAAAGCTATTTTTAAAATCAATTTTAATCATGAAGAAGGGACTTACTATTCAGTAAGTCCCTTCTTTCACTTTTAGTTATTATAGAAGTAAGTGATTTAATAAAGTGCATTTTTAAAAAGGTGAATTTAATTTTTCAACATTAACTAATATGAATTTAACTTAATGATAATAAGAAAAGGTAATAAAGTAATCAAAATGTGAAATTGGTTACACGATCTATTTACACAAAATAAAATTTAAATACATTTAAACGATATTTGGTAATATCCGTAGTAAAATTAAACTAAAAAGATCTGTATTTTTTATTGACGGTTATAAATAATCTTGATATTATATAAAAGTCGTCAAAACACGACGCACTGCAATATAAATCGAATCAACAGAAATTATCAAAAGTGTAAATTTGACACTTGTTAATATAGTTGAAAGATAATACAATATTAAATGTTGAGTTAAAAAACGCAACAAACTTAATAAAAAACAACAAAAATTTATTGTTGACTTAACAAAAACTTAATGTTATAATAAATTCTTGTAACGTATTAATGAACATTGAAAACTGAAT
>NZ_JAESKG010000016.1:0-6844 GCF_017891965.1 Staphylococcus sp. GDY8P126P
TGGTTATTTTCTGTACACTCTCATCTTTAATAATATATTTTAAATGTTATTAACAAAACTAATTTAATAAGAGTCAAGCATAGTTTACATATGTATTATGTTTGAAACATATCTCTAATTACTTTTTACTAATATCATTTAAAATGTCTCGCAATTCTTCAATTTCTTTGTTATTTAATTCTTCATTTTTCGCAAAATTCAGCACTAAACTTTTCATGTCCCCTCCATACAGTTTATTAAGAAAGGTTTTAGCAGTTTTCATTTTAATATCGTCTTCTTTAATATTTGATGAGTAAAAATAAATATTCTCTGATTTGTATCGTTTTATAATCTCTTTTTTATATAGTCTTGTGATTAATGTTCTAATCGTTTTATCGCTAACTTCTTTATATTTTTGAATTTCAACTACAATTTCATTAGCTGATACTGATTTTTTACCCCATATTATATTCATAACATCCCATTCAGCCATAGATATTTCAACTTGCTTATTGGCCATTTAAAACACCCATTTCTTTTAATATTTTTTCACTGATTAATTCAGCATTTTTCCCAGATGGCTTTCCATCTGATAAATGTGTAGCAAAATAATACTTATCATGATTTGTAATTACGTAACCTACAAACCACCCATTATTATACTTCCCGTTTACTATACCTGTACCTGTTTTCCCATACAGTTCATACTTTTCATTTTTCTTAATCAATAATGAAGAAGATAATTGATTCTTTGCTTTTTTACTAAAATGGTTATTTTGTTCCATCATATTTTTAAAAACTATTACTTGTTCAAGATTAGATATTTTCAAACTATCTTCCATCCAATAGCTTTTATAACTTCCCAAATTTTTATTACCATAATTTAATTGCTTGAGTTGAGTCGCAGTATAGTTCTTTGGTATTTGATCGCTAATACGTTCGAAGTACCAATTAACTGAATTTTGCATTGCTGTATTTAAATCTTGTTCCTTATTCCAAGCATCAAAAGGGTAATGCTTATGATTCCATGACATACGTGAATTTTCATCATTTATAATATGTCGGTCAAGTCCAAACATAGCTAAATAAATTTTATAAGTTGAATTAGGAGAATACCTTTTTCTACTTTCTTTTTCGTTATAAATATAGTATTTGTCTTTCTTCATGCTGTACATGACGAAAGATCCACTATTTGAACCAAAAATTTTACTTTTATCTAAAATTTGGTAATCGTTGTGTAAGGGCTTTTTATAATTATAATCAGTTATGGATTGCCCCATCAAAAACTGGCTTTGAATTACCATGAGCAAAAAAGTAAAAATACAAATAAAAATTAGAATTAATTTGGACTGTTTTTTCAGATTGGCTTCTTTTATATTAATTAATCTTCTTTTGAGTAATGACTTTTTACCATTAAATGAATGGCTTAATATATTTTTATTAAAAAATGGAACATTTAATACGGAGTCCATAATAGATTCCGCATAAGTTTTAAATTCATTTTTGTTAATATTATTAAGGACAAATCTATCGGCTTCTACTTCATTGTCATGAATTATCTTTCTTTTTACAATATGTACTAATGGATTGTAACTCATAATAATAGAGAAGATATTAAAGATAATTAAATGTAAAGTATCTCTATTTTTAGCATGAGCATATTCATGCAATATTATATATTTTAGTCTTTTGTCAATTACACTTTTAAAATATGAACTAGGAATCAAAATAATATATTTCCCATACCAAAAAGTTATTGGAGATTGAATAGTCTCTGCTTTTCGAATCACAATATTTTTTTTATATTGATGGTTGAAAAGTATCGTATCTATTTTATTTTTTTCATTTTCGTTTAGATAAAGTGACTGTTTCTTTAAATATTTAAGATATAATAAGGCTTTCAAAAATTTAAAACTTAAAATAATAACTAAAACTATCCAAATAACTGTGCAGATATTATCAATTGAATCCCAATTAAACTTATGGATATCTGTTGCGAACTCTTGAATAGGTTTGGTGGTATTTATGTTATGGTTCAAGTCGTGTGACTTACTTTCAACTGTGGGCGCTTGATTATTCACATTATTAAATTTAAAAAGAGAGAATTTAATAGGAATGAAAGGAATTAATCCTGCAAGAAGAGTTAGATACCAAACTTTATAATTTAACATATAATTAAAATAGCGTTTTAATATGTACCTAAAAAATAATAACAATAGAAATATAAAACAAAAGCTTACTATGCTCATTATTAATAACTTAGCCATTTCAACACCTTCTTTCAAATATTTATAATAAACTATTGACACCGATATTACAATTGTAATATTATTGATTTATAAAAATTACAACTGTAATATCGGAGGGTTTATTTTGAAAAAGTTAATATTTTTAATTGTAATTGCTTTAGTTTTAAGTGCATGTAATTCAAACAGTTCACATGCCAAAGAGTTAAATGATTTAGAAAAAAAATATAATGCTCATATTGGTGTTTATGCTTTAGATACTAAAAGTGGTAAGGAAGTAAAATTTAATTCAGATAAGAGATTTGCCTATGCTTCAACTTCAAAAGCGATAAATAGTGCTATTTTGTTAGAACAAGTACCTTATAATAAGTTAAATAAAAAAGTACATATTAACAAAGATGATATAGTTGCTTATTCTCCTATTTTAGAAAAATATGTAGGAAAAGATATCACTTTAAAAGCACTTATTGAGGCTTCAATGACATATAGTGATAATACAGCAAACAATAAAATTATAAAAGAAATCGGTGGAATCAAAAAAGTTAAACAACGTCTAAAAGAACTAGGAGATAAAGTAACAAATCCAGTTAGATATGAGATAGAATTAAATTACTATTCACCAAAGAGCAAAAAAGATACTTCAACACCTGCTGCTTTCGGTAAGACTTTAAATAAACTTATCGCAAATGGAAAATTAAGCAAAGAAAACAAAAAATTCTTACTTGATTTAATGTTAAATAATAAAAGCGGAGATACTTTAATTAAAGACGGTGTTCCAAAAGACTATAAGGTTGCTGATAAAAGTGGTCAAGCAATAACATATGCTTCTAGAAATGATGTTGCTTTTGTTTATCCTAAGGGCCAATCTGAACCTATTGTTTTAGTCATTTTTACGAATAAAGACAATAAAAGTGATAAGCCAAATGATAAGTTGATAAGTGAAACCGCCAAGAGTGTAATGAAGGAATTTTAATATTCTAAATGCATAATAAATACTGATAACATCTTATATTTTGTATTATATTTTGTATTATCGTTGACATGTATAATTTTGATATCAAAAACTGATTTTCCCTCTATTATTTTCGAGATTTATTTTCTTAATTCTCTTTAACAAACTAGAAATATTGTATATACAAAAAATTATAAATAATAGATGAATAGTTTAATTATAGGTGTTCATCAATCGAAAAAGCAACGTATCTTATTTAAAGTGCGTTGCTTTTTTCTCATTTATAAGGTTAAATAATTCTCATATATCAAGCAAAGTGACAGTTACTATAAATTCAAGAACTTATTCTGTATGATTAGGGTGTACCTTAATTTTTAATATATCAATGAGTAAATGCAAATATTAAAAGTCTAAATTTATTTAAATCATCTAAGCTCAAATATTCATTCTCTTTTTCTATGTCTTTCGTTAAAAAATAAAATTTACGTATTGTTTCATCAGTTAATATTATATTTTCATCTCTTGTCTCTATTATTGCTCCGTGATAATTTGTTCCATATTTTTCCATACATTTACTTTCATAACCTTCAAAAAGCTTTTCAGCTATAAAAAATTTATTATATTTTTCTACTTGATTAATTAAAAATATTTTACTCGTAATTAAATTGGAAAAATACATAGGATCATGAGTATCTAATTCTTCTCCCCCTGCTCCTCTTTGTCCTTCATAGATAACAGATTTACCTTCACTGCCAACTTTATCTTTAAGTAACATTTGCATCAATTCAACAGTTTCTTTTTTTTCCCTCTCTATTCCGATAGAACGATCATTCCAACTTATATGTAATTTAGTTAAATCATCAAGGATATTTTTTATCTGTTTGTAAAATATTATTATAATAACCATTATCAATAATGGAAAACTAAATTCTGAATACAAATACTTAAATATTTCTATACTATAGCTTATGACACTAATCAAAGATACTCCCCCTTTTTAAATATAAGTGTTTTGCATTCTTTTGCTAACCAGTGTTATAATTTAGGTAACGAAAATAAGTATTCACTTATACACCAATCCCCCCACTATTGCGAGTAATGGGGGGATTTTTGTTGGTGTGGCTATATGTCACCTATTTTTTATTGCATTTACTTAGCCAATGAGTAAAAAACGCAATGGCACAGCCACTAATGACTGGCGCTATGATGTGAACGAAAATAAGCATCACTTTATACACCTCCTCTCTGCGTCTAAATTGACGCCTGAGAGATAGGCGACCTATATATTATATCATCTCTGAATATACGATAATAGATAACTTTTGATGAGTAATCTTATGTTTAAATAGATATTAAAAACTAACAATAACAATCCTTATTTTAGTAAAATACCTAATAAACTTATTCTTTTTTCATAATAGTTACTAGCAAAAATTATTAAATTAGATGTCTATTAGTGATAAAAAATGAAAATATAACAACACAAAGAAATTTAAAAAATCTTAATAGAGTAACAAACCTAAAAAATTGTGCTAAAAATCAAAAAATTTATGTGAAAAATGCTCAAAATAAAAGAACCGAAATACAGGTTCTTTTATTTGTTTAATTGACATAAAATAAACACTCTTTTTTATAAAATTTATCTTAGACCTTATTTAAAATATCCTTATTTGTAATTTTAAGATACTTTTTTAGATCATTTAGGGGTATCTTATATATTTTTTATAAATTTATGACTCTTAAAACGCCAAAAACAGGAAGAAACACGAAAATTATTCTTCGTTTTTCTCCATAAGTTCTCGCTCTATAACTTGATAAGAAACCAATACAACTCTTATTAACTTTTGATAAGATTTTATAGTATTAAAGTTCCATTTTTTACGAGTATTCATAGCTTCCAAATAATACCCAGTTATAATATCAAATGCTTTCTTCTCTAAGCTCTCTTCTCTATTTGAAACATGATAAGGAGCACCACCTTTAGTAACCCACTTATCTTTTTTATAATTAGATAAATAGGCAGTATATAAAGATATAATGGTCTCTTTGAAACCGAAAAAATTATACTCTTCTTTTAAAGAATCTTCACTAGCCACTATAGAAAATAGATGAGCGTTAAAAACTGATGGGTTATGACTTTCTGATTTAGGTGGAGCACCACCACCACCAGAATTATCAATAGGCAAACCATCTTTATATTCGACTCCAAATAATTCTCCGATTTTAGCGCTCATCTCATCAGCATCAAATTCTATACTTTTATCATTTTCTTTTTCAAACTGTCTTAAATACTCTTGCTGATCTTTTTCAATACCTTTACGTGTTACTTTTATCGATCCACTAGGGAATTTGAATTCACCCACTGTAAAATCAGTCAAAATCTTTTTTATTTGTTTTTTAAATAAAAAAATGATGATAAGAAATAAAACTGGAAAAGAAAAATTCTGATACAAAAATTTAACGAAACTAAAAATTGATTTTAATATCTCATAAATACACTCCAAAACTTACCTCCAAAATTTTAATTGAATTTTAGATTATTGCACTAAGAAATCATTAATAGTAAAAACATATATTTATTCCAATTACTTTATTGACGTTGAGCCTCGGAACCCTTAACAAACCCAAAACTTGTCGAATGGTCGGCTTAATAGCTCATGCTATGCCGACATTCGTTTCAATCTGTTTAATAAGTTAAAATTCCGTATATAATCGTGAATTTCAATATTATCTTTAAAACAAAACCAATGTACCACATTTGTTTAAGTTTCTTATTAAAGAATGAACTTTGTATCATTTCAACGGCCTACTATCTTCTCATTTGGTTATTTCTATCTTGTTTCTTCTTCTTTTTCTTATGATTAATATTGTTTTGTTTTTCTGTTTCATTCGCATAATACATAAGGAAGTCACTAGCATTTATCTTTGGTAAATGAATGTGATTAGATTGTTCATATTCATGTTCAAGATGATTGTCATTATTATTTCTATCCACCTGATTAATATGTTTTTCGATAACTTTTTCTTGATCGATGTTATTATATTTCTCAAGTTTAATGAGTAATTGAACTTTTTCATTAGGTGTTTGGTCTTTGACTTTTTCAAAGCTTCTATCGCCTATATCTATTCTTAAATCATCATCAATATGTTCTTTATAACTTTCAATTTCTTTCTCTCTTTCTTTAATGAATTGCAACTCAGCGTTATATTCAAAGCTATCTTTTTCTAGTCTTTTAAGATGTCTTTCACTAAAGAAAATATCCTTACTTGCTTTTTTATAAGTATCTTCCAACAATACATCATTAGGAATATTGTTATTTTGTTTGAATAGGTATTGAACATGAGTTGCTTTTATAATATTACCTTTTTGTGCCTCATCAACAATAAATGCTTTTTCATCATGGCTAAAATGATGATGAGATTTAGGGTACATTTGCTGAACAATGAGATGATTTTTTTCACTTTCAGTTAGATAAACATCTTTAGCTGATTGATAAATCTCTTTACGTTTTTCCTCTCTACTTTCTAACTTATTCTTCTCATTGAGTAACGCTTTATAGTTAGTTTCAACAGTATTAACAAACTCTTGTTGACTATATCCTTTACTTTCAATTTCTTTTCTAAACTGATAATTTTCATCATAATTTTTGATAAAGTCCGTATAATT
>NZ_JAESKG010000017.1:0-34239 GCF_017891965.1 Staphylococcus sp. GDY8P126P
TCCGCATGGTAAATTATTAAATGAAAATATTCCATTTAATAAAGAGGATAAAATATACGTACATTGTCAGTCAGGTGTTAGAAGTTCAATCGCCGTGGGTATCTTAGAAAACAAAGGATTTGAAAATGTCGTAAATATTAGAGAAGGCTATCAAGATTTTCCAGAATCATTAAAATAATTTAAGAGTGTACAGAAAATAACCATTTTCTGTACACTCTTCTTTTATGTCTAAATAAGTAAGAATTACATAGGATTATGTGTTCAAAAACCCAACAAAAAATCTATGTTCATAAAAGACCTTGTAATTAAGTTATGGTACACTAAAGGTGTATATAGGAGGTTTGTATTTTGAAAATAGGTTATGCAAGAGTTTCAACTGGATTACAAAATTTAAATTTACAGGAGGATCGATTAAATACATATGGTTGTGAAAAGATATTTAATGACCATATGAGTGGTTCAAAAAGTAAAAGACCTGGTTTAGATAAAGCAATTGAATTTGCGAGGTCAGGAGATACGATTGTTGTTTGGAGATTAGATAGATTGGGACGTAATATGGAGGATTTAATCACATTAGTTAATGAGCTTAACGAACGAGGTGTAAGTTTCCATAGTTTAGAAGAAAATATAACAATGGATAAATCAAGTTCAACTGGACAATTATTATTTCATTTATTCGCAGCATTTGCAGAATTTGAACGTAATTTAATTTTAGAGCGTTCTTCAGCTGGCCGAATTGCAGCACGTGCTAGAGGCCGATATGGAGGCAGACCAGAAAAATTAAATCAAAAAGATTTAAACTTACTTAAGACACTTTATGATAATGGCACGCCAATTAAGACAATTGCAGAACAGTGGCATGTTTCACGTACAACAATTTATCGTTACCTCAATAAATTGGAGGACAAGGAAGATGAAAAACAAGGATAAGTATCTAACTAATTTTTCTGAAGCCAAACGTAAAAAAGCTACTCAAAAGTACAATATTATAAAACCTTTTATCCTAGGCGAACAATCTTTATCAAGTATTTCTAAAAGTAAAGGGATTGCGTTAAGCACCCTTTATAGATGGAATAAGTCATATAAAGAACAAGGACTTAAAGGACTAATCTATGCGACAAGAGCTGATAAAGGAACACGTAAAATAGAACCAAAGATAATTGATGAAATTGAACGCCTTGCGCTTATGAATAAAAGAAATAGTATAGCCACAATTCATAGGAAAATCACTAATTACTGTAAAGAAAATAATTTTGATATACCAAGTTATAAACAAATTTATAGTGTTATTAAAGCGATGCCTAAGTCTGTTATTGATTTCTCTCATCAGGGTGAAAAATACTATCAAAATAAGTACGATTTAATACAAATTAGAGAATCCTCAAGACCCAATGAAATATGGCAAGCCGACCATACTTTGCTAGATATCTTTATATTAGACCAAAAAGGTAATATCAATAGACCATGGCTAACTATTATTATGGATGACTATAGTCGTGCAATTGCAGGCTATTTCTTAAGTTTTGATGCCCCCAATGCTCAAAACACAGCATTAACACTACACCAAGCAATATGGAATAAGAATAATACCAATTGGCCAGTATGTGGTATACCCGAAAAATTCTACACAGATCATGGAAGTGACTTTACTTCGCATCACATGGAACAAGTCGCTATTGATTTGAAAATTAACTTGATGTTTTCGAAAGTTGGTGTTCCTCGTGGTCGTGGAAAAATAGAACGATTCTTTCAGACAGTTAATCAAACTTTCTTAGAACAACTTCCTGGATATATAAATAATAACGATACACTTAGTGATTTAATTGATTTTCAAAATTTCGAAGAAAAATTACGATACTTTTTAATTGAAAATTATAATCAAAAAGAACACAGTGCTATCCAGAGTACTCCTATCAATCGTTGGAACAGTAATCATTTTTTCCCTAATATGCCAAGCAGTTTAGAACAACTTGATTTATTATTATTAGAAATACCTAAATCCAGGAAAATTCATTCAGATGGCATTCATTTTCAAGGCTTTAGATACAGTAATACGAATCTAGCTGCTTATGTAGGTGAGTATGTACTGATTCGTTACAATCCTAATGATATGGCTGAAATACGCGTTTTTTATAGAGATGAGTTTCTTTGTACAGCTATATCTCCTGATTTAGCTGATTATTCAATTGATATAAAAGATATACAACACGCACGTAGTCAGAGAAGAAAACACTTAAAACAAAACATTGTTAGCCCAAGTACCACTGATTTAATAAAGGAAGAAAAGAATTATGGTTATTCACCTCAAGAAACGACTAAAAACGTCAAAAAATTAAAGAGGTATCGTAATGACTAAAAATCAAAATTTCATTGAAACGAAAGAGTATAAACGCTTTGCTGAATTTTGTGATGCTTGTATTAAATATCAGTATATTGGTATATGTTATGGTCAACCTGGTGTCGGAAAAACTTTATCGTCTAGATATTACACAAATTGGGATACTATTGAAAAACAAGTTAACCATAGAGGTTGGGAAGATTTAGCTAGTAAGACGACCGATGATATACTATCGGTGGATAAAATATTTTATACTGCACCAGCAGAAAAACAAACTAAATTAAGAAATGATTTATATAGTATTACTGCAAGCATTGATTTGGGGCAAAAATTACATGCTGTAAATAAGTATGGACATGAACATAGTAAACATTATAGTGATATGTTTAAATATATTGATTTAATTATAGTAGATGAGATTGATCGTCTTAAAGTGCAACATTTAGAGCAATTAAGAGCTATTTATGATGAACATAATTTAGCAATGATATTTATTGGTATGCCAGGTATTGAGAAGAAATTATCTCGTTATCCTCAATTATATTCGCGCATAGGTTTTGCGCATGAATTTGATAATCTAAGCAAAGATGAAACGCATCATATATTAGAATATAAGTGGCAAGATTTAGGATTTGATTTAAAACTCGAAGATTTTACTGATTATGAGGCAATAACAACGATTATTAAAATTACAAAAGGGAATTTTAGGCTGATTCATCGTTTATTTGCGCAGATAGATAGAATTATGGATATAAATGGTTTAGATAAAATAAGTACAGAAGTCGTAGAAACAGCTAGAGACAGTTTAGTTGTAGGTATTCGATAATAGAAAAAGCAACGCATTTTAATATAGTGCGTTGCTTTTCTCATTTATTAGGTGAAGTCATTCTCATATATCAAGTAAAGTGACAGAAATACTGTTTTGCTAGCATCGATAATGGTTCGATTAGGGTAGACCCTAAATAGACATTATATATGTATTGATATGCTTAGCTTGTCACTTTAGGAGTTATTTTGCACCTATTTTAATCGTTATTTTGCATTACAAGTTAATAAGGTTAGAGTCAGGAGGTATATAGAAGTCCAATTTCTCAGTTCTAAAATTAAGAAATTGGACTTCTATCGTGACTCCCAAAAGGCGGTCTTATATGTCAAACGAGCGCTGATTCTTATTAGAGAAAGCGTTCCGATTGTTAAAGAAATGAGAATAAAGTGTTAAATGTACCATTTTCAAACAATATATAAATCCCTAACCCAATGAATACAATAGGTACAATCCAACGTTCATATTTCTCAATTTTTTCTGATACAAAATCTAAGGAAGCTAAGCGATAGCTGACATAACATAAAACAGCAACCGTAATCATAAAGACAATAACAGCAATAAAGATTTCAGACATATTTAAGGTCGTGAAGTACGGTATATAAATCGAAAAGTCATCCGCACTGGAAGCTAATACGATGAAAGTCATCGTCAAAAATAACTGATTAAATTTTCCAGAGGAGAATAAAGATAAAATACTACTTTCATCTTCATCCTCTTCTCCTTTAATCCACATTTTCACACCTAAGTAAAGTGGTAAAAGCCCAAGTAGTCCGATAACCCATTGCTGAGGAATTAAATTTACAACCCCCTGTGCAACTAAAAGACTTGCTCCTATAACAATTGCAGTCCCTATATATTGTCCTATCCAAATATGTTTCACCTGACCTTTTTTTACTTGCGAAAACAAAAGAATTAATATAACGAGATAATCAATTCCTGTTGCTACATATACCGCAGCTGCTGTAAGTATCGTTGCGATCATTTTTCCATCTCCAATATTTTATATTTTAGGGGTAGGACTTTTCTTCAAATTGAAAAGCCCCCCTTGAATTGCGCACAGCGTGACCTTACTATTCTGTTTTCTACCTATTTATCCTTCACTCTCATCAGTCGTAAACTATTTAATGCTACCAAAATAGTAGCTCCCATATCGGAAAGAATCGCTATCCAAAGGGTTAACCATCCCGGGATAACTAATAGTAAGGCAATTATTTTAATTCCGATAGCAAAAGTGATGTTAGCTTTAATGATATTTAAAGTTTTTCGACTGAGTCTTACTGCAAATGGAAGCTTACTTAAATCATCTCCCATTAATGCAATATCAGCTGTTTCAATTGCAGTATCCGTTCCAGCACCGCCCATTGCAATTCCAACAGTAGATGCAGCAAGTGCTGGAGCATCATTAACGCCATCGCCAATCATAGCTACATTATCATACTCCGATTGCATTTTTTTAATATAATCTAATTTATCCTGTGGCATCAATTCAGACTGAATATCAGAAACGCCTACATGTGTACCGATTGCATTTGCAGTACCTTGATTATCACCTGTCAGCATAATTGTTTGCTTGATACCTAACTGATGAAGTTTTTGAATCACATTTTTACTTGTTTCACGAACCTCATCTGCAACGGCAATTACGCCGAGAATTGTTTTTTCCGTTCCAATAATCATGGCTGTTTTTCCTTGGTTTTGTAGGATTTTCACATTGTTTTCAAACCCAAGGCTAAAATCGGAAACATTTAATTCCTTGAAAAGTTTTGGGCTTCCAATATAGTAAGTAGTTCCGTTTACAATCCCTTTTATACCTCGCCCAGTAATCGAAGTGAATTCTTCCACTTGTACATTAGAATAAGGGATATTATCTTGCTCTGCCTTTTTCATTATTGCTGAAGCAAGTGGATGTTGTGAACGATATTCTAAAGCTGTAATGGTAGAGAATAGCTCTTTTTCTTCCACTTGGTCATTTAATACTTCAAAATCTGTTACCACTGGTACACCTTTTGTCAGTGTTCCTGTTTTATCAAATGCGACTGTCTTAATGGCTCCTAATTTCTCGAGATAGACACCACCTTTAACCAACACACCTTTTTTCGCTGCATTTCCAATTGCCGAGACAATCGAGATTGGAGTAGAAATAACTAATGCACAAGGACATCCAACTACAAGAACTGCTAATCCTTGATAAACCCATGTATCCCAACTGCCACCAAAGAATAGGGGTGGAACGACTGCAACCAAGGCTGCAATAACCATAATGATCGGAGTGTAGTATTTCGCAAATTTATCAACGAATGCTTGGGCTGGAGCACGCTCCCCTTGTGCTTCTTCAACAAGATGAATAATCTTGGCAATGGTTGTATCTTCTACGTATTTGGTGATTTTTACTTCAATTAGTCCCTCTTCGTTAAGCGTACCTGCAAATACTTCGTCATCTACCGCTTTGGAGACGGGAACAGATTCTCCTGTTATAGCTGCCTGATTGACAGCCGACAAGCCATTCACAATGATTCCATCCATGGCAATTTTCTCCCCTGGTTTGACAATCATGATATCACCCACAGCGATATCGTCCACATGGATTATTATTTCCTGACCATTTCGTCTAACTAGTGCTTCTTTTGGGGCGATATCCATCAATGAACGTATGGATTGTCTTGCTCTGTCCATAGAGAAGCGTTCAAGTGCTTCACTGATTGCAAAGAGAATAACAACAATAGATGCCTCTGCCCATTCACCAATAATGGTAGCTCCAATAACGGCAACGGTCATCAGGGTTTTCATGTCGAAATCAAAGCGTATCAAATTTTGAAAACCGACTTTAAATAATGAATATCCGCCAATTACAATAGAACCTACAAATAACATGGAAGTTACGAGGTTATCTTCTCCATTTACAAAGTGAGAAAGGTAACCAAAAGCAATTAGTAGTGTGGCAAACAGCAATGTACTATGTTTTTTATAAAATGGTGTTTTCTCTTCTTTATGAGCCTTAGTGTCATCTTTAACCCTTTGTATCGTTTGATTCGCTAGTTTTTCAGGAGATACTTTTAGATTCTCAAAAGCACCTGCTTTTTCAAGTTCTTCAACCGATGCATTTCCATATACATCAATTTTAGAAGCGCCAAAGTTTACTTTTGCATCCTCAACTCCAGCTATTTGTTTTACATTTTTTTCAAACTTCCCCGCACAATTTGCGCAGGAAAATCCTTCCACACGGTAAACGTTTTTATCTTTAATTACCACAGGTTCTACCCGTCTTTTAGGTTTCTCTGGTGCCACTTTAAGATTTTCAAAAGCACCAGCCTTTTCTAGTTCTTCAACAGTTGCACTGCCGAAGACATCAATTTTTGAAGCTCCAAAATTTACTTTTGCGTCCTGAACGCCTGGAATCTTTTTAACATTTTTCTCAAACTTTCCTGCACAATTTGCACATGAAAATCCTTGGACCCGATAGACGTTCATTTCTTCTTCCATTAGTTTAACCTTTTGTTCAGATATTGACCTTCACTTCTTTCTTATGTGCTAGGGCGATCATCATTATCTGCCTGATATGTTCATCATCTAAAGAATAGAAAGCTAGTTTTCCTTCTTTTCTAAAGTTGACCACCCCTTGCTTATAAAGCGTACGTAAATGATGAGATGCATTTGCTATCGTAACACCTAAGATATTTGCTATATCACAAACACACAACTCTTCATCCTGACACAGAGCGTAAGTAATTTTTGCTCTATTTTCATCGGCAATAGCCTTTAACATTTGGCTAACACCAGAAATATCAACTGTTTGTAAATCCCCTTGTATTCGATTAACCTTTTCTTCGTCATAACAAAAAATTTCACAAGTATCTTTCTTTTTCATATTATCATCCCATCTTCATTCAAATATTTATTTGAATATATTATGACCATTTTCGACTCATCATGCAAGCAAATATTTGAATGAAAATAAAAGAAGTAAGTAGGGCATAAAATTCTAGTCTCAAAAACGAACCTTTCCAAGACAAAGATGTTATTGTGGATGCTGGTAAAATTTCAAGTAAAAGCTATACAGCAAAATAAAAATAAAGCAAAACTGCTAAGATAATATCTATTGAACCCTTAAAGTTGAACTTCAAACTTCAATTTCAAGGGTTTTTTAAATGGTATGAATAAAGTTGTAGAGTTTAAGCGTGTTAGAAAAGTTAATTTATATAACTTAAACAGTAAAATTACTTATCAAATAATAATATAACGTAGATTTAAAATATATTTATTTCAAAAAATTTTAAGAGAAATTAATTTAATATTTGAAACGCTTACATAATAGGGATATACTGTAATTAATCTTAAAGGGGATGTTAAATTTGAATGTAAATAAGAGTTTGATTTTCATATTAGGGGCACTTGGTGGTTTGTTATATGGTTATGACAATGGGGTTATTTCAGGGGCATTGCTTTTTATCAATGATGATATTCCATTGAATAGTTTTACAGAAGGCTTGGTTGTAGCATCCATGCTTGTTGGTGCTATTATTGGTTCAGGTGGGAGTGGACCGCTGTCTGATAGGATTGGTAGAAGACGTTTAGTATTAATTATAGCCATTGTTTATATTGTCGGTTCATTAATATTGGCCGTTGCACAAAATATGCCGATGCTTGTAGTCGGTAGATTGATTATAGGTTTAGCAGTCGGTGGCTCCATGGCAACTGTTCCGGTTTACTTATCCGAAATGGCACCTACGGCTTATCGTGGCTCGCTAGGGTCATTGAACCAATTAATGATTACAATAGGTATTTTAGCAGCATATTTAGTGAATTATGCTTTTGCAGATATGGAAGGATGGCGTTGGATGCTCGGATTAGCTGTCGTACCATCCGTTATTCTATTAATTGGTATTGCATTTATGCCTGAGAGTCCTAGATGGTTGCTAGAGCATAAAAGTGAAAAAGCTGCGCGAGACGTTATGAAAATTACGTTTAATGACGACAAAGAAATAAATACAGAAATTAAAGAAATGAAAGAAATTGCAGCCATTTCAGAATCAACGTGGTCTATCTTAAAATCACCTTGGTTAAGACCTACGTTAGTGATTGGTTGTGTATTTGCACTGTTCCAACAAATCATCGGCATTAATGCGATTATATTTTATGCGCCAACTATTTTTAGTAAAGCGGGTCTAGGTGAAGCGACATCTATTCTAGGTACTGTGGGTATAGGTACGATTAATGTACTTGTGACGATTGTCGCAGTATTTATTGCAGATAAAATTGATCGTAAAAAGCTACTTATCACAGGGAACATCGGTATGGTCGTGTCACTCCTTGTAATGGCTATCCTGATTTGGACGATAGGTATTGAATCTTCGGCCGTTATTATTATCGTATGTTTATCACTATTTATTGTGTTCTTTGGCTTAACATGGGGACCTATTCTTTGGGTTATGTTACCAGAAATGTTCCCAATGCGTGCACGTGGTGCTGCTACTGGTTTAGCAACACTCGTATTGAATTTTGGAACGCTGATTGTGGCGCAATTATTCCCAGTATTGAATAGTGCCCTAAGTACAGAATGGGTATTCTTAATATTTGCATTTATCGGCATCTTGGCAATGTATTTTGTAATTAAATACTTACCAGAAACACGAGGTCGTAGTTTAGAAGAGATTGAATATGACTTAAGAGAAAGAACCACGGGTGTGGATCCAGCAAAAATTAAATAAGTATCATGAAACAAGCCCAACAACACGCAATCGTTGCTGGGCTTATTTGTTGGAACATTATTTGTCTATAGATTAGATATGACTCAAGACAACTAGCTAATAGCTACGGTATAAGAAATAAATTTAAAAAATAAACGAGATAAGTGCTAGTATAGGGAGACCGCCTTGCTTAAGCAGGATGGTTTTTTGACTTGTGATTGCACCATATAATGCTACAAGGATCATATAAATCAATATGCTAATAATAAGCTCTCTAGGGTGGTCAGAAAAAAACAAACCATATAACAATAATATTCCTAAAAGACCATTATAAACACCTTGGTTTTTCATAAGCGTTTTTAATTTGTCTTGTTGAAGCACTTGCTGTTCGATTTTGAAAAGTTGACTCGTTTTTTTCGAAGTTGTTAAAAAGGTTTGCAAAACGAGAATGTATAAAAATTCTATAGCAACGAATAAAGTTAATATGAAAGACAAGGTACTCATATGGATAACTCCTTTGTGTATTAAATTGAAAATGCACTGTCTTCATGATTATATAGAAAGCGTTAAATAAAAGAAACACAGAAAAGAATAAAGTTATACTAAATAAAAGCAATGCTCCCATTTAAAGTAAACATTTAAAAATGACAACTTGAACGGGAGTATTTTTATAGCTTTTAATAACTAAAAATTAGACGGATAATAATGTAATTTAAATAATTAATAAAAGTTTTCGATTTTTACCATAGCTTAATAAATCATTAGCTAGGACGAGGAATATCTACAAAGTCTTGTTGATTTAAAGTAACGGATTCGCCTTGCTTATACATTTTTTCTACATGAAATTCTCCCCAATAGCAAAGTGATGAAAGAATTTTACCCAGTGTTTGACCGTATTCTGAAAGTTCGTATTCAACTTTTGGAGGCACTTGATCGTAAACGATGCGATTAATAATGCCATCTTTTTCTAGTTCTCGTAATTGTTGTGTGAGCATCTTTTGAGTGATTGTTGGTATGGCACGTTTTAATGCAGACGTACGCATGCGGCCATTATTTTGTAAATGGCAGAGCATGACCGGTTTCCATTTGCCTCCAATAACATCTATGGTCGCTTCGACACCAATATTATATGTTTTACTCATTTCATTAACTCCTTTATAGACACTAAAAAGTACCTATAGTACTTTAAAGTGCGTACTTCCTATTTTTATATGTGTGGATTATAGTAACACAATCAACAAAAAATAAGGAGCGAAAAAATTATGAGAAAAAATAAATTTGCCATCTTGGCATTAGCCATGTCTGCATTTGCTATAGGCATGACTGAATTTATAAGTGTAGGTTTATTACCATTAATCAAAGATTCATTTAATACGACCATTTCACTAGCGGGATTAACGGTTTCACTTTATGCCGTTGGTGTAACGATTGGTGCGCCGTTGTTAACGCCACTAACAAATAAAATAAAACGTAAGCATTTGCTTATAGGGATCATGCTGATTTTTATTATCGCTAATACATTAGCAGCATTTTCAACGACATTCAGTATGTTACTGGCTATGCGTGTCCTTTCGGCATTAATGCATGGTGTCTTTATGTCTATCGCTACAGCCATTGCTAGTGATCTAGTGTCACCTGATAAACGTTCAAGTGCCATTGCCATGATGTTTACAGGTTTAACGGTTGCGACAATCACAGGTGTGCCACTTGGAACTTGGATAGGTCAACAATTTGGTTGGGAAGCTTCATTTATAACAATTGCGATTATTGGCTTTTTAAGTTTAGTAATTAATATCATATCTGTACCGAACGATTTAAATGAATACGAACAAGCATCTATGTTAGAACAGTTAACCGTTTTTAAAAATAAATCATTGATGATGGTATATTTAATCACTGCACTTGGTTATGGTGGCACTTTTGTTGTGTACACTTACTTAACAACACTACTGACTGATACTTTACATTATAGTGATGATGCAGTTGTTATATTGTTAGTGATTTATGGTGTGATGGTAGCCATTGGTAATACGCTTGGTGGTAAATTAACGAATAACCGTCCAATGCAAGTGTTAATCGGTATATTTTTAATTCAAGCCATTGTATTGTTAATTGTTGGTGTGACGGTATCACATCAAATTTTAGGTACAATCGCTATTTTAATTATGGGACTGTTTGCTTTTATGAATGTACCAGGTCTGCAGTTAATCGTTGTACTTTTTGCAGAACGTAAAAATAAAGCGACTACGAATTTTGCGTCTAGTTTAAATATTGCATCATTTAATATAGGTATTACTTTGGGTTCTGTCATTGGTGGTTACGTACTTAATCATTTTTCAATTACTATGACGCCTTATTTTGGTTTCGCGATGGTATTGATTGCGAGTGCAATGATGTATATGGTTTATAAAAATGAAAAATCAACAGAATTGAATATAGCGTAATGCTAAGATGCATTGATAATTCATTTTGAAAAATATTCATAAAAAATGTAAAGTTTTTAAAATTTCAATTTATATTTGAATTAATTTACTATTAAATTTAAAATTGTTGTAGAGTGATATGTTTTAAATTTAATTGAGAGAAGTGAATGTTTATGAATGTAAAAGAAAGTTTATTTGAAAAATTAGAAGCAAAAAAAGAGGAAATGGTGCAGCATCGTCGTTATTTACATCAACATCCAGAATTATCTTTTCAAGAAACGGAAACCGCTGCTTATATTCAAGATTTTTACAAAAATAAAGATGTCACAATAACACAACCCGTTGAGGGTAGTAATGCAATTATTGTTGAGATAACAGGCCAATATCTGGGTAAGACAATTGGGTTGCGTGCTGATTTTGATGCGTTACCAATTGAAGAAGAAGCGGACGTCCCATTCAAATCGTTAAACCAAGGCGTGATGCACGCATGTGGACATGACGCACATACTGCCTATTTATTAGGATTAGCGGATGCGCTGATTGACATCAAAGACCAACTTTCAGGCACAATCAAAATCATTCACCAACATGCAGAGGAAATGCCTCCAGGAGGGGCGCAACAAATCATGGCATCTGGTGCACTCAATGATGTGGATGAAATTTATGGTATTCATGTTGTGCCCGTGGCAGGACCAGAAGTGATTGGTTTCAATAAAGGCAATGCATTTGCGGGTAGTTCCACTTTCACACTAACAATCAAAGGATTGGGTGGTCATGCTGCTAGCCCTCACAAGACACATGATGCATTAGTTGCGGGGACAAACTTTGTAAATACGCTACAAACAATCGTATCAAGACGTATAGATCCATCAGAAATGGGAGTCATAACGGTAGGAGCTTTTGAAGCGCCAGGTGGTGCGAACGTCATTCAAGATAAAGTTACAATTAAAGGGACTGCACGTTATCTAAATGATGATTTAGAACAATTTATGTATGAAGAAATTGAGAAAGTTGCTCAAAGTGTCGCTATCGGATTTGATATCACATATGATTTGGATTACCAATTTGGATATCCTGTACTTTATAATCATCCAACACAAACCAATCATGTTGTTGATATATTATCTGCAAGTAAAGGTGATTATTTTGAACAGCTTGTAGAAATTCCTGCTGTATCGGGATCAGAGGACTTTGCATATTATTTAAAAGAGATTCCGGGTACCTTCTATATAGTTGGTTGTAAACCAGAACAGGTGACGTCACCATATATGAATCATCATCCGAAATTTAAAGTGAATGAGGATGCATTAATTGTAGCAGCCAAATCGCTTGGGGAAATAGCAATTAATAGACTGACAGCTACTGATTGATTTTAATAAATAAGCAGTGATTAAGAATTGTGATAAATAAAAAAGCACTTACGAAATGCATGAATGAATGCATCGTAAGTGCTTTTTTTAATTTTTTATTAACCTTTAATTGAACACATAGACTACATTGTTCTGCGTGAAGGTTTGCTATCATCGGATAATTTGGCTGATAATATCAATGCTACAAATGAAATTGCTGCTGCAACCATAAATGTAACGTTAACACCATGGATGATACCTTCAATACCATCACTAGGGTTTGATGAAACAGACATTAATGTAATAAATAATGCTGTACCAATTGCCCCAGCCATTTGTCTAAATGTATTGTTCATTGCAGTACCATGTGCGATAAGGTGATTTGGCAATTGATTGATTGCTAAAGTTGTCATCGGCATCATTACCATAGCGAGCGACACCATACGAACGGCATTCGATGTAGCAAGATAAGTAAACGACGTGTGCGCCGTTAATACTGTAAATGGTAATGTGGATAGAACTAAAATGAGTAGTCCAATACGTGCAAGCCATTTACCTCCGAACTTATCGAATAAATAACCTGTAATTGGGTTCATGATACCCATAATAATAGCGCCAGGCAATAATACGAGACCAGACTCTAAAGCAGAGAACTGTAACATATTCTGCATATATAACGGCAAGATAATGTTAGATGCGATTAATACACCAAAGACAAACATACTTAATGCTGTACCTAAAGTGTAAATATTATAACTAAAGACTCTAAACTCAAGCATAGGTTCTTTTAGTTTCAATTGACGACGAATGAAAACAACTAATGAAACAATGCCAATGATGAGTGGTGCAATGAATTGAACACTGCCCCATCCAGCTTCGCCGACTGAACTAAAGCTGTAAAGGAGTCCACCGAAACCTAATGTAGATAGAATTACAGATGTGATATCCAGTTTTGGATGTGATGTTTCGGTAACGTTCTTCAATAGGAATAATGAAGCAATAATTATAATTATTGCGATAGGGAACACAACGTAGAAGACACTTCTCCAAGTAAGGTGTTCAACTAAAACACCTGATAATGTTGGTCCAATTGCTGGCGCAAATGCGATGACGAGTCCGAAGAGACCCATAGCAGTCCCACGTTTTTCTTTAGGGAAAGTTAGGAATAAGATTGTTTGCATAAGTGGCATCATAATACCAGCACCTGCTGCTTGTAGGACACGACCAATCAGAAGCATTGAAAAATCTACGCCCACTGCACAAAGCAATGTACCTAAAGCAAAAATACTCATTGCAGTTAAGAATAACTGCCTCGATGTATAACGTTCAATTAAAAATGCTGTAATAGGAATCATTATTCCGTTTACTAACATAAATATGGATTGTAACCATTGTACGGTACTTTCAGATACTTGAAGATCTTTCATAATTGGCGGTAAAGCCGTACCAAGTAAGGTTTGGTTTAAAATAGTAATAAAGGCCCCTGATAGTAGTACGATAAATAAGGGGATTCTTTTTTCGACATGGAAAGTATCGTTTGCACTCAATTAACTCACTTCTTTCATAAAAATTACACAGTTTTATATTATAGCACTATACATAATTTAAATCTAAAAGTTAAACTGGAAAAATTAAATTTGTAGTCAAACAGAACGAGACAGCAATGAAATAGTTTTTAAAAAGGCGGTTTAAAAGATAGTTCTTTAGGTAAGTAATGATTGATATTTGTGTGAATAATGATTAGAAAATGCACAATAACATTTTACAACTGTATGTTAAAAATACTACATGAGATGTGAGGCAAATGTCAAAGTTATCATTCAGAGATTTTAGTTGGCACATCAGGCATGACATTACTTTTAAAATTCAGAATATTTTCAAAATGCGTTGTAGTTGTATTATAATAGGAAAGTATTCATTACTGAGTAGCCGTAATCATATTTTTTTACATGCAAAGATAATAAAATTATGATGACAATGGACTAGAATATTTAAATGAAATATTAGGAGTTTTTAATCAATATAGATATAGAACTGAGGGAGAGTTAATAGACAATGGATAAAAAAGATTTAATCGCCCCTGAGCAATATAATATTGTCAGCGAAATTGAAAAATTTGCGACTGATGCAATGAAGAAAGCAGTGATTTTTGAAGACGCGAGTGGCGAAACAAAAGAAATCACATATAAACAATTAATTAAGCACGCTAATAAAGTCGGAAATATGTTTTTAAAACATGGACTACAAAAAGGCGACAAAGTCTTAGTGATGATGCCGCGTTGCATTGAAACATATGAAATTTATCTCGCAGCATTGAAATTAGGCCTCGTTATTATTCCTAGTTCAGAAATGTTACGTACTAAAGACTTACAATATAGAATTACGCATGGCGAAGTGAAGGCCATCGTCGTAACTTCAGATAGTATAGATGAATTTAAAGCGGTAAAAGAATACGCATCGCTTACGAAATTTATTGTCGGTGGTCAAGAAGCGGATTGGTATGCTGTTGAAGATGAAAAGACAGCAGTTTCAGATCAATTAAACACTGTTGAGACGTCTAGAGATGATATCGCGTTACTGTCATATACTTCTGGAACTACAGGTAATCCTAAAGCGGTTGTTCATTCACACGGTTGGGGCTATGCACATATGCAAATGGCGCCGAAACATTGGTTAAGTATTAAAGAAGATGATGTGGTTTGGGCAACTGCTGCACCAGGCTGGCAAAAATGGGTATGGAGTCCTTTCTTATCTATTATGGGTTCAGGTGCAACGGCTTTTGTTTATAACGGCAAGTTTAATGCAGAAAAATATTTAGAATTACTGCAAAATTATCAAATTAATGTACTTTGCTGTACACCAACAGAATATCGCTTGATGGCGAAGTTACCTAATCTGACTGATTATAATTTAGAACATTTGCATAGCGCAGTGTCAGCAGGAGAACCACTTAATAGAGAAGTCGTTGAAAAATTCCAAAATCATTTCAACCTTACAGTGAGAGATGGTTATGGACAAACAGAAAGTACATTATTAATTGGGTTCTTAAAAGATACAGAAAGTCGTCCTGGTTCTATGGGCAAAGCAATTCCTGGCAGTCATGTTACAGTAATCAATGATGAAGGTGAACTTGCCGAAGTAGGTGAAGTAGGTAATATTGCAGTGCCGTTAGACTTACCTGCACTGTTCAAAGGTTACTATAAAGATCCGGAACGTACAGCGGAACCTAGAAAAGGTGAATATTATATTACAGGTGACTTAGCTAAATTAGATGCAGATGGTTACTTCTGGTTTGAGGGACGTAAAGATGATATTATCATCAGTTCTGGTTATACGATTGGGCCATTCGAAGTGGAAGATTCTCTGACAAAACACGAATATGTGAAAGAATGCGCAGTCGTTGCGAGTCCACATGAAATCAGAGGTAATATCGTCAAAGCATTCGTGATTTTACAAGATGATGTGCCAGCAACGGATGAAACGGTTAAGACATTACAAAATTATGTGAAACAAGATGTAGCACCTTATAAATATCCACGTGCTATCGAATTTGTTGAAGACTTACCTAAGACAAACTCAGGTAAAATTAGACGTATTGAATTAAGAGAAGCAGAACAAAATAAATAATCTATGATACTAAAAAATTCCTTCACTACAATGGTAGTGAGGGGATTATTGTTTTTCTGATTAAAAATTATTGAAAGGCAGCACCTATTAATCCGAAACCAACAACTACGACAAGGTAAGCAATAGACCAAATAATGGCCGATTTCTTAGAGAAACGACTTGTTGCAAAAAACAAGATTCCTAAAACATAAGCACTAATAAGCGTTTGTAAGTCAAACACACGAAGTATAGGATTCCCCTTATCAAAGATATTAAGACTTGTAATCGAATAATCTGTGACTGATAGTCCTGCAATCCATTGGATAAGGACAACAATGAGTGCGATGGTACTGGTAATAATCGTATAACTTAAAGTTGCAGAAAAAATAGATTTAGCACTAGCATCTGATTTCATGATTTTAGAGATAATTAAAATGATTACAAAAGTAACACCAATCGTAAGGATAGAGCCAATCACACCACTAACAACACCGATAATTTTTGCGAATTCAAGTGATTGGTCAAGCTGTTGTCCACTTAATCCAGCATCTTCAAAATTTTGTTTGAAGTCCGTAGTTAATGCAACAATCGTAGCTGATAATGCGATGATAACGATTGCAATAATAAGTTTTAAACCCCATGTTGGTTTTTCACGTAAACTAGAAAAATGTTGCGCTAAAGGTAAATTAGATGATTCCATATGTATAGTGCCTCCTATTTATAGCGTTTTCAAAAGCATAACATGTGTCACAATATTTTAAAATACTAGAATAAGTATTTTTGAATAATTAATATATAATAATAAAGATGAAAAAGAAAATATAGGACTATAGTAAAAGCGGCTTGTCATATGTAATTATAATAAATTAATTAATAAAAACATGAGATTAATTATGTTTTTTATTGTGTTATCATGTTATGGTTTAAGTGAAGCAAGTAGTCAGTTTATTTATTCAAATCATAATTAAGGGAGCAATGGGATGATACATTATTACAAATTATTTTGGATCAATGCACTTAATATCAAAGGTAGAGCGAGGCGTAAGGAATTTTGGTATCCTTTTTTAATGAATATCCTAATTAATATAATGCTTGAAATCATTTTTTTCTTATTACCAATTCCAGCAATAATAGAAGATACTGTTGGTTGGATTGTGTATATATTAATCCTAGTCGCTATGTTCACTGTTACAGTTAGAAGGTTTCACGATGTTGGTATGACGATGCTAATACCCATTATCATTTTTCTAATTGCGGTTATTAATGATTTTAGTGAATTTATAAATTCAGATATTCCAACACTCGATAATTCTGCATTAACAGTTATTGCTGTTATTTTTGGAGTCGTGTACATTGTGATTTTAATTATTTCATTAGCAGTTTGTTGTACAAGCGGTCAAAAAGAAACAAATAAATATGGTGTAAACCCTAAAGCAGTTGAATAGCATTTTATGATGTCGTTTGTTTCACGTAAGCATTGAAAGTGATACGAAGCATGAAACGTTAGTATCACAAAATTCAATTACTGAAAGAGGTTTTTATGATGTTCAACAACAAGAAAAAGCGTAAATGCGATAAAGAAAGTAAAGAGAGCATATTTTCTATTATAATGGATATATTTTTAAATATTGTAGTCGGGCTCATTAAACTCTTTAAAAACATCATGTCGTAATATAAAAGATACTTGGAAGTCTTCTAGATCAAAATAATTTTACGTATTAGGTAAGCAAATCCTAATGCGTAATTTTTATATTGTTTGTAATTAAATGGAATAAAATATCTTTTTGTTTATACGCCGTATTGTTGGCTCGCAAATCACATGCTGTACATACGAAGCAAGTTATTAAAGGCGCACCATGGAATATCGTGTTATTTTCTATTGGTATGTATTTAGTAGTATTTGGATTGAAGAATGTGGGTATTACAACCATTTTAGCTGATACTTTATCTAATATTTCAAACTATGGCCTGTTTAGTAGCGTTCTAGGCATGGGCTTTATAGCCGCAGTTCTATCATCAGTCATGAATAATTTACCGACCGTACTTATTGATGCTATTGCGATTGGCCAGTCCAATGTAACAGGGATAATTAAAGAAGGTATGATCTACGCCAATGTGATTGGGTCAGATTTAGGTCCTAAAATCACACCAATCGGTTCGTTGGCAACATTGCTTTGGTTGCATGTATTGACTCAAAAAGGGGTCAAAATTTCATGGGGAACGTATTTTAAAACAGGTATTATAATTACGGTTCCAGTATTATTTGTAACACTTGTCGGTTTATACCTTACGCTCATATTATTTTAAACTATATTGCGATCTGCATTGATAGCCAGGTTTAGGATAATCAGGATTTAAAAAGACATATGATAGTCAGAACGAATAGTATAACTTGAATTTTTAACTAAATATAGAAAAATTACAATGCAACATTATCAATTATACCGTCATACGTTTTGCCCCTTGCTATTTCAAATAGCAAGGGGATTTTTCACGTATTATAAACGATTACGTTTTACTTTCCAGTATTTTTTAATATTCAATGTTTTTGATAATTGATCAGACAGCAGTAAGCCTAAGGCGATGGACCCTGCGATAAGGATAGTTCTAATAAACGTATTGTTAGCTTCAGTAAAGTTTAATGTTACCAATTGTTGCATCGCTTTATAGGCTAAACTACCAGGAACTAAAGGGATGATACCGGGAATCATAAAAATGACCACAGGAGATTTAAGGATTCGACTCATGATATGACTCATCACACCTAAAGTTAAACTGCCAAGCAAACTAGAATAGATACTATCAATTTGTAATAGGTCATTTAATATAAAACTAATAAGATATCCTGATGCACCTGCTAATCCAGCAGCAAAGAATAATTTTTTAGGTGCATCGTATATTACTGCAAAAAAGTAAGAGGCAGTAAAGCTAAATAAGAATGCATAGATTAAGGTCATGATATACGCCTCCTAAAATAGTAAATAAGCAATAGAAATGCCAGATCCTATAGCGAATGCGATAACGAGCGCTTCTAAAAATTTGGCTGTAAATATTAACATGTGTCTGCTAAATAAGTCTTGAATGGCTGTGGTAATTAAGACACCTGGCACAATCGGCATAATAGAAGCAATCAAGGATGGTCCTATCGTTTGATGAATGTTGAATATTTGACTACCTAGTAGGACAATGACGCCAATAACGAAAGATGCAACGAATTCTGGTATGAACATGGTCGTAGATTTACTTTGCATACATTCAACGATTAGAAAACCAAGTAACCCAGCAATAAATGTAATCACAATATTTTGAAAATTCCCGCCCTGTAAATATAAAAAACTGAGTGATATCACACCTGCAGCTAAACACTTCTTCCACAATTTAATACTAAGTGTCGCTTGTTCAATATGATTTAGGCGATCGAAGGCCTGGGTAATTGAAATTTGATTACTGGCTAACTGACGTGAAATAGAATTGACTTGAAATATTTTTAACAAGTTTGTGGTATTTTTGTTGATCCTGATAATGCGTGTATCATGATTTTCACTTAGGGAAAAATTGATGAAAATATTAATCACATAACCCTGACTATTATGGTAGCCCATACATTGTGCGATTCGTTTCATTGTATCTTCTATACGAGAAATCTCCGCGCCTGAAGATAATAATATTTTCCCTGCAAGTAAAATCACACGCATAGTGATTTTATCTTGAGCATGCTCCATGTTTACACCTCCAAATGCGTCATAGGTAAAGTTATCATTCGTAATACAAGAATAGTCGATAATAATAATCGGATAAATATATATTGATTATATTAAAAAAAGTTATTTGTTTCTATTATTTTATGTATTTTCCACTTATTATCAGTATGAATGAATATAGCTATTCTTGACAATGACGAATAATGATTATATATTAGTAATATTAAATAAAAATAAATATAGTCGTTGAAGGACGCGCTTTAATTGATATTACGGCTTTAGCAAGATGTTAATAGAAATATTGGCAAATTGAAAAGGTGGACGAATAAGAGTTAAAAGTTCAAATCATACGACATATTGCGTGAAGTAAAACTTTTATAGTTGAAATTAAAAAATGGAATTATATATTAGGTAGCAAAACAAATCACTTTAGATTTAAAAGAAGTGCGTTGTTATGAAGCCGACAATGGTAATGAATCGTTCAGGGTTTATTATATATTGTCGGCTTTTTTGTGGTGTACTACGCAACCTATCATGTAATTAAGTAGTCTGCACTATATTATATCTTACAAAGGAGAATCTGAAATGCTTACATCGTTTAATGCATCTATACTGTTAACTATCTTTTTCATCACTATTATTATTGCTGCACTGAGCGGAATTATATTTTTAAATAAACGTATTCCAGTTGCTTATGTGCGCATACATATTTGTATCGTTGCTTTACCACCGTTGCTAGCATTTATCGGACTCCTATTTGCTTCAAATCAGGTTGAAGCTGGTTTATGGTATTTAGATATTTTAGCGTGGTTAATGGCGTTTTTTGTTTTATTTATCGGATTAATTATTCAACGCTATTGTATACGATATTTAGCTGGAGATAGAAGCTATCGAAAATATTTCATGTTATTTACATTGACGACAAGTTTTGCGGCAATGGCATGGTTAACTGGTGACATCCGCATAATGGTTATAAGCTGGGGTTGTACTTTAATAGGGCTAACACTTTTAATTAGTTTGACGAGTGCTTGGAGAGTTACAAGAGCCGCAGCAATTGTGACAGGTAAGTTGTTCTTCTTAGGTTGGATAGCTTTAGCAATCGCTGTTGTTTGGATCGGCTTAGTAACAGGAGAATGGCATTACACTGCTATATTTACAGAGAGTAATTTAGCGCAGATCAATGCTTGGTCAAAATTTGGAATCAATATATTAATTATATTAGCGGTTATGGTACCAGCTGCACAGTGGCCATTCCAAAGATGGTTGATTGAATCTGTAGCAGCACCTACACCAGTATCAGCAATCATGCATGCGGGGATTGTTAATGCGGGTGGTATTATGCTGACACGTTTTTCACCATTATTTAATGGTGACATCGCAACGATGGTCTTACTTGTGTTTGCAAGTGTATCTGTTTTAATTGGTGCGGGTATTAGTTTAGTGCATGTTGATTATAAACGATTACTTGTTGGATCAACGATTGGTCAAATGGGCTTTATGTTAATTCAGTGTGCATTAGGTGCCTACATTCCTGCAATCATTCACTTAATATTGCACGGTTTGTTTAAAGCGACGTTATTCTTACGTTCTGGTTCAGCCGTGCATCATTTTAACGTTCCAAGCCGAGTTAATGAACGCATGTCTTATCTATGGATTCTAATTGGTCGAGGTCTTGCAATCGCAATCGGGTTAGGCTTTTGGTTATCAGCGCCAGAACAGGGTTATCGACTAGTAAGTGGTTTGATTTTAGCATGGTCGTTATCAGTATCATGGACACAACTTGTTGCGTTTGGAGAAGGTCGATTTGGTCGTATGATGGGCTTGTTTGTACTCATTGTGGTTGGTGCAGTCTATTATATTGTACATCACTTTTTCAGTGGCGCTTTACATACAATCACATTCCATAGCGCACAACCACCAATGTTTGCAGTAGTGATAGTTGCAGTATTATTGCTATTTGGTAGTTTGATGAGTACTTGGGTAGCACGTAATCGTTCGTCTAAAGCATTCTCGATATTATACATGTGGATTGTACGATTAGGTGATGCGAAACTTGAATCGGTAGAACGACACCCTAACTATTTGAAATCATATTTATCTAAAGGAGGGCATTAAAATGGGCGTATCAAAGATAGAATCAACGCAAGCGTCGACATATATTGATGATATACATGATAAAGTTACACGTGCGAGTAACGTAATCGTACCATTGTCACCTATTTCAGTGTTCGCTGCTAGAAGTCCGTGGGCAAGGCTAGAACATAAATCATTTGATGAAATTGCCCATTGGCTAAAAGAAACGCGCAAAGTAGATATGTATCCTGCACGAATGACCATTTTGGAAGCCAATCAAAAAGGCGAAATTGATGATGCGTATGTAGAACAATTTTTTCAACAATGGTTAAATGATACCGCATTAAAGATTCCAAGAGAAAATGCAGCACAATATGGCCGTAACGCATTGAAATTGGAGACGTTGGAAACACCTACGGATATTAAATCGCAGTTAGAAGCGTTAGCTAGTGATTTAAATGAACAGGTAAAATTTGAATCTGAAAATACTGTACCGTTAAAGAGTACATACATTTTAGATGAAAAAAATGAACGACTGATTGATACGGTGGATTACCATACGATTAAGTGGTGTAAATTATATATTGATGATGCACAATCTGGATGGACAATGCCAAATCGTGACAAGGGATTATTCTATGCTTGGCGTAGATTAGTAGCGTATGATCCTGCGTTAACCAAAGATCAACGCGCACGTTTAAAATCATTACCTAATGAGGCAGAGGATTTAATGCAACAAGCATTAAGCTATTTAAATATCTCAGAGGCAGACGCGCAAACATATTTAGAAAATCACTTACTATCTTTACCTGGTTGGGCTGGCATGATGCTATGGCAAGATGAACATAATCACAAAGTGCATGACTTACTTTTTTCTTATCTTGCTATCCGTATTGCTATGGAATGGGCAATTGTTGAGCCATATTTGCCTGTATCACAGCCTGAAGATTTAAATGATATGAATAAAGAAGAGCTGATTGCATCATGGATCCAGTGGGGCAATTTTTCAATGCAATCTTGGAAAGCTCTATCTATCGAAGCACAACAAGCACATATTCAATTTGCGTATCGATTCAATGAACAATTTTGTAGAAAATTATGGTTAGACGCTTGGGAAGCGACTTATAATCAACAATTGAAAGCAATGATCGGACCGAAATCAAGCGTTGAGGCTGAACAACAATCACAAACATTAGTACAAATGGCATTTTGTATTGATGTGCGTTCTGAACCGTTTAGGAAGCACATTGAAGCTAATGGTCCATTTGAAACTATTGGTATAGCTGGATTTTTCGGTTTACCAATCGAAAAAGCGGAACTGGGTAAAAAGTATAGTCATCCATCATTACCTGTAATGAACCAGCCACAGCATAAAATTAAAGAATATACTCATGAGCACGAGCCTAATGCATTCCAACAACGTAAACATGCATTAGAATCAGTGACGTATACATTTAAAAAAATGAAACAAAATGTCTTGCCTAGCTTACTATTACCAGAATTAAGTGGTCCGTGGTTATCGCTACAAATGTTTACACGTAGTTTTATACCGAAAAGTGTTGGCAGTGTTATTCGAAAATTTTATACAAGTTGGTTAAAGAAACCCAATGATACTGCATTGACTTTAAATTATGAACCACAACATCAGCACAATCATCGCCACATACATTTGGAAGATGATTTGCCGGTTGGTTTTACAGATGAAGAAAAAGTGAACTACGCTCTACAAGCGCTCAAGTTGATGGACTTAACAGACGATTTCGCACCGTTAGTTGTCATGTGTGGACATGGAAGTCAGAGTGCCAATAATCCCTATGCAGCGTCATTAGATTGTGGTGCATGTGGTGGTGCGGCGAGTGGTTTTAATGCAAAAGTATTGGCGCAGTTATGTAATTTGCCAGAAGTGAGACAAGGTTTGTTGCAAGAAGGTGTAGCTATTCCTGAGACGACAATCTTCGCTGCTGCAGAACATCAAACTTCTATTGATACATTGACATGGATTTACGTACCTGAACTTACAGAAGCGGCACGTAATGCATATGAAAATATTGAAGCGGCAATGCCTAAAATTAGTTATCAAGCAAATAAAAAACGCCTCTCTCAATTGCCGAATAATAATTTAACTGATCGCAATCCGAATCATGAAGTGTATCGATTAACGAATGATTGGAGTGAAATCAGACCAGAATGGGGTCTAGCTAAAAATGCAGCGTTTATCATTGGTCAGCGTGAATTAACTAAACAGAGTGATTTAGCAGGAAGAGCATTTTTGCATAATTATAATTGGAAAAATGATGAAAATGGCACTATTTTAGAAAATATTATTGCGGGTCCAGCACTTGTAGCGCAATGGATTAACTTACAATATTACGCATCTACGGTTGCGCCGCACTATTACGGAAGTGGTAGTAAAACAACACAATCAGTGACTGCAGGCATCGGCGTGATGCAAGGCAATGCAAGTGATTTATTGACCGGTTTACCATGGCAATCCGTGATGTCAGCAGATAATAAGATGTATCATTCACCGATTAGATTAGTTGTTGTAATCCAAGCACCACAAGCCTTTATTAGTCGGTTATTAGAAAATGATGAAACATTTAAGCAAAAAGTCATGAATGGTTGGGTCCGCTTAGCAAGTGTTGACGAAGACAATCACTGGCATGAATGGTCAAACGCGGTTAAAAAAGCTTAGTTAAAGCAAATTGAACATGATGGATCATAGCATTTGTTAACGTATGACAACCAATGTTATTTCCTAGGGAATATGACAGAACTATGGAGAAAGTGATTAAAAAATGGTACTGTTATCTTTGTTAAAATGAATTTCTAATTTTAGTTCTACAGGAGATGCATATTTTATGAAAATGACCAAAGGTCGCTATGAGTCTGAAATCAGCAAAGCAATTACCCAATGGGAAAAAGACTTCCTTGGCCGGGGCTCTCTGTCAGTTAAAACGGATATATTACGTGACATGATTATTGTGAGTTTACATGGCGTATTGACTCAAGCAGAGTACAAAGTGTGTGAAACGAATGAAGGTTTGTTAACTATAAAAAAAACACGTTCTAAACTGGTTGAATCTGGTATTGAAGCGCTTGATGAAATCGTGCTGTCTATAACAGGCGAAAAAGTGAAAAGTTTTCATACAGATTTAAGTTCTAGAACAGGTGAAAGAATTATCATTTTTAAATTGCATAACGATTTAGAAAAACAAATTATTGAATAATGGAAACAAACATGAAACCGAAAATACACATGTCATTTATTGAAATATGAGGATAAATGATGTGTGTTTTTTACATGGAATGCGCATGGCGTCGGGTAATCAGCAAAGGCATTTGTATTATCAGTAGTTTTAATTTTAAAGGGCTACAGAGACAGTATAAGTAATATAAGATACAAAACACGCACATACCGTTGTAAGGGACAGTATGTGCGCTTGGTTCATTACTCATAAATGTTAGAAAGTGCAATACATTAAAGTAATAACTTATCATATAAATTTGGGTGTTAAAGCTTCATAATCTTTAATTAAGATTCTTTTATTAAGATATAACAATCGTGCTCAAATCGTGCTCAAAATCAATTATTAGATTGTAAACTAAATACAGTTTGAGTTTGTGTTCTTAACATGCGTAAAGGACGCTCATCATGTATGTAGTTTGGGTTTGGTGCACAACAACGACAACGAAAGGATTCATGTAAAGCAGTGCTCAAATTATTTTAAAAGCGACTTGAAAATGAGTTCAATAATGTTTTCAATCATTCAAACCTCTCCTTCATAAATTGTACGTAACAACTTGTGCGTTATTCAATTTGGTCTAGGATTAAAGAAAGAATTTGTTCTACTAAGTTAGCTAGCATACGACACACCTCCTTTATTTGAATATTATAACAATTTAATATTTTTTTGTAGCAAAATGCCTAGATGTATAAAAATAATGTTAGAATGTTAATATTATATATTTATTAAAATCCAATTATATTTAATTTGATTATTTAAGTTCATGAGTGTGGGTCATTAAATATAATAAAATTAATATAGTCCTCAGGATATTTGAATGAATGCGTTTAAATCTTATAGGAGTTATAAATTAATTAAAAAGACTTGAATTATATAGGTTTAATATAGTAATATCACTAATTGGGTGTTAAAGAATCATAATTTTTAATTATGGTTCTTTTTCTTTTGTCTTTTTTTAAGTATAAATATTAAAAAATGTATCTAGCATTGCTAAAATACTTTGCTAAAGCCTATATTTTTAATAAACTAGAAAAGGTTAAACTTTATATATGCATAAGCAATGCGTCCCCTTGTTCATTTTTGTAAACTAAAGCGCAAGTTGGATTTGTTTCATTGCTAAAATGAGTATAATACAGTGATAAAGAGACTTATATTAGGAGGGAATGTGGTTGGGTCAAATTAAAAGTATCCTATATTCAATTATAGAACCTTTAACAAAGCCGGAAACGTATCAAGCTTTACTATCTAATCTGATTATGATTATTGTATACGTTGTCGCGGCATGGATTATTTTGCGTTTTGTGAATAAAGCCATTGCGCAGTTCTTTAAAATTCAAAATAAAGGCAAAAGTGGGAATAAAAAGCGTTCGAAAACTTTGATATCATTAGTTCAAAATGTAGTATCTTATGTGGTATGGTTTATAGTACTGACGACCATTTTAAGTAAATTCGGTATAAGCGTAGGTGGCATTATTGCCAGTGCGGGTGTCGTTGGTCTTGCAGTAGGTTTTGGTGCTCAAACTATTGTTAAAGATATTATTACAGGTTTCTTCATTATTTTCGAAAATCAGTTTGATGTTGGGGATTATGTTAAAATTAGTAATAGTGGTTCTCCCGTGGCAGAAGGCACAGTGAAATCGATTGGTTTAAGATCAATGCGCATTAATACCATTACAGGTGAATTAACAACGCTACCGAATGGGAGTGTTGGGGAAATTACCAATTACTCAGTTATAAATGGTGAGGCAATTGTTGAAATTCCAGTATCTATTTCAGAAGACATTGATTATGTGGAAGAAGTACTGACGACATATTTTGAATCTATTAGATCTAAATATTACTTATTTATCTCGACACCAGAAGTAGTAGGTGTTAATTCGATTACAAATAACGAAATCGTATTGAGTGTGTCTGCAGAGACAATTCCAGGCGAAGGTGCGTCAGGTGCGCGTATTTTAAGAAAAGAAATCTTGAAATTATTTAAACTTAAAGAAATTAAAACACCACAGCCAACGATGGTACAGTACGATGCGAACCAGCAAAAATAATGATTAAGACGGTCGGAGGTGTTACAGAATGACATCCAATTACGGTTTAAATGATATTGTAGAAATGAAAAAACAACACGCATGTGGCACGAATCGTTTTAAAATCATTCGTGTAGGTGCTGACATCCGAATAAAATGTGAAAATTGTCAAAGAAGTATCATGATTCCAAGACAAACTTTTAATAAAAAAATAAAAAAAATACTAGTATCCCAACAAGATACTGATAATAAGGAGAATGAATAATGGCTTTAACAGCAGGTATTGTTGGATTGCCCAACGTAGGTAAATCGACACTTTTCAATGCAATTACAAAAGCAGGTGCTTTAGCAGCAAACTATCCGTTCGCTACGATAGATCCGAACGTAGGGATTGTCGAAGTACCAGATAGCAGATTAGATGTTTTAACGAAGATGGTACAACCTAAAAAGACAATTCCAACAACATTTGAATTCACTGATATTGCAGGTATTGTTAAAGGCGCTTCAAAAGGTGAAGGACTAGGTAACAAATTCTTATCTCACATTCGTGAAGTAGATGCGATTTGCCAAGTCGTTCGTGCATTTGATGATGATAATGTAACGCATGTTTCAGGTCGTGTAGATCCAATTGATGACATTGAAGTCATTAACATGGAATTGGTGTTAGCGGATTTAGAATCTGTAGACAAACGTTTACCAAAAGTGGAGAAAATGGCACGCCAAAAAGATAAAGATGCGGTTAATGAAACACGTATTTTATCAAGAATTAAAGAAGCTTTAGAAGAAGGCAATCCAGTAAGAAGTCTGGAATTCACAGAAGAAGATCAAAAATTTATCGACCAAGCACAGTTGTTAACATCTAAAAAAATGCTTTATATTGCTAACGTAGGTGAAGATGAAATCGGCGATGACGATAATGAAAAAGTAAAACTTATTCGTGAATATGCAGCAAAAGAAGATTCAGAAGTGATTGTCATTAGCGCAAAAATTGAAGAAGAGATTGCTGTCTTAGAAGATGAAGATCGCGAAATGTTCTTAGAAGACTTAGGCATTGAAGAGCCAGGTTTAGATCGTTTAATTCGTACAACTTATGACTTGCTAGGTTTGGCAACATACTTTACAGCCGGTGTACAAGAAGTGCGCGCTTGGACGTTTATTAAAGGAATGACAGCACCACAATGCGCGGGTATTATTCATACAGACTTTGAGCGAGGTTTTATTCGTGCCGAAGTAACGAGCTATGACGATTACGTGGCATTCGATGGTGAAAATGGCGCTAAAGAAGCAGGAAAACAACGTCTAGAAGGTAAAGAATATATTATGAAAGACGGAGACATTGTACACTTTAGATTTAATGTATAAGATACAAAGCAACCCCTCATTACAACGAGTAATGAGGGGTTTTGCTAATCTGTATATTTATGTGAGTGACATGCGGTGTGCTTCAATTTGAGGTGTTAAAATTAGAAGTACAGCGTTGATAAAGAAAACGCACTTTTAAAATAACATCAAGGTTAAAATTTTTACGAAGTGAACCAAGATGTTTCGACACCAGGTCCTACATAATTTGCATCAACATCTTGATTTAATTCAGGAGATGCATAGCTATCTGTATATTGCCAGAGGACGTGTTCACGTGTAGGTTGACCTGGATTATAATTTGCCAACCAGTAACCATCATATTGACCTACAGAATTAGAAGCATTTTCTACCATGAAATTTTCATAAGAATAAAATAATACTTTTTTATCGCCAGCTAATCCTTTCATTTCATCATACCAAGCGTCTGTGCTTTCTTCAGGCGTACCAGAAGTTACAGTATTTTCTTCAAAATCGTTGATATAGAAACTCGCTTTTGGAGCGCGATTGTAAAGTGTCTGCGCTTCGTATCTTGCGTCCTCAGGATTTTCATACATACTATAGGAATATACACCAAAGTCTAAACCGTTTTTATCTAATAAAGCAGAATTGTGCTCTAATGCAGCATCCACTTTTTCTGAACCATATTGTGCTCTTATAATAATGAAATCGTAATTTTCTTTTAAGTCTTTGACTTCTTGTGTCGTTAACTCACCTTGCCATTCAGATATATCCAACACACGTTCACCAGATTGCGTTGTTCCAGATTCGGCTTGCATGGATTTAGAGCCACTTTCTTGTTTTTGTTGAGACGCTTTATCTGGATGCTTTTCTAAATATTGTTGATAGCCATAACCCATTGTACCTTTTTGGTTAGAAGGGTTATCGGAGGCGTAAGTTGTATTGATAATGACCGTTGATGCAAAAAATACACTTCCTGCAAGTAAGCCTTTTTTGAATTTTGAAAACATAAGCATCCCCTTTATCTATGTAGATTATTGAAATTTATTTTGAAAAATAGTAAATATGACATCAAAAAATAATATAGTTGATATGCTATTAGAATTAAATATACTTTTCAACCTTACCTTAAAAGATATTTAAATTTTATTGATATTAATTAGTATTTGAATAATGATTTAATTTGAAAATATAATCGTAAAAGATGTCATGTTTATTTAACTTGAATGCTTTGATAGATATCGTGAATGATTAAATTTCATAATGTTTCATATGAAACAACTATGAAATTTAACGTGCTATAACGTGGTAAACCCATTGTAAAATGTAAAGGCATGTGCTATAATTCTTGATTGTGAGTAATGAAAATTATTCCTTGCTTATCACATTTGATGATGAGCCGCATAGACCACAAGGAGGTGCAATTATACAATGAGAACATATGAAGTTATGTACATCGTTCGTCCGAATATCGAAGAAGATGCTAAAAAAGCAGTCGTTGAACGTTTCAACGGAATTTTAGCTTCTCACGGTTCAGAAGTTTTAGAAGCTAAAGACTGGGGCAAACGCCGTTTAGCTTATGAAATTAACGATTTCAGTGAAGGTTACTACAATATCGTACGTATCCAAACAGCTGATAATGAAGCTACTGACGAATTCCAACGTTTAGCTAAAATTTCTGACGATGTAATCCGTTATATCGTAATTCGTGAAGACGAAGATAAAACTAGAAAATAATAGATGGGGGTCGCTTAAATGATAAATAGAGTTGTTTTAGTCGGTCGTTTAACTAAAGATCCAGAATATAGAACAACACCCTCAGGCGTGAGTGTTGCGACTTTTACTCTAGCAGTAAATCGTACGTTTACAAATGCGCAAGGGGAACGCGAAGCGGATTTCATTAACTGTGTCGTTTTTAGAAAACAAGCAGAGAATGTTAACAACTACTTATTTAAAGGTAGTTTAGCTGGCGTTGACGGTCGCATTCAATCACGTAGCTATGAAAACCAAGAAGGTCGTCGTATATTTGTGACTGAAGTGGTTTGTGATAGTGTTCAATTCCTTGAACCTAAAAATCAAAACCAACGTCATGGTCAAGAAGGAAATAACAATAATTTCCAAAACTTTGGCGGACAACAATCAGGACAAAATACGTCATCTTATCAAAGTAATAACAACAATAACTCATCAAACAATAATCAATCTGATAACCCATTTGCAAATGCAAACGGACCAATTGATATTAGTGATGATGACTTACCATTCTAATTATATAGAACATATAAAAATGAAAATTTCTTAAAAGGAGGCAGTTACCATGGCAGGTGGACCAAGAAGAGGCGGACGTCGTCGTAAAAAAGTTTGTTATTTCACAGCAAACGGAATTACACACATCGACTATAAAGATACAGAATTATTAAAACGTTTTATCTCAGAACGTGGTAAAATTTTACCACGTCGTGTAACAGGTACTTCAGCTAAATATCAACGTATGTTGACATTAGCTATTAAACGTTCTCGTCATATGGCATTATTACCATATGTTAAAGAAGAACAATAATAGATATTGTATCTGAAAACCCCGTAGGCATATACCTACGGGGTTATTTTTGTGGTTTGAGAATTGGGAAAGGTATGAAAAATATGATGGCAAGAATTTAAATGAAAACAATTTTTAACTATTAATCTTCTTCTTTCTCTAACCCAATAATAACCATTATGACTACTGAAATTAGCATGAATGGTACAAAAATAGGAGTTACTAAAAATCCACCAATCATGATTAGATAAAACTCATCAATTTTGTAACTACCAACCTTCAAGTGATTTCTCCAATCTAATTATTTTGTCTTTTGTAGTTTATATATGCATTAATTGTAAGTGTTAACATAGAAGTGAAAATGATTAAACTAAATATAGAGAGTGATATAGCGATTGTACTATCTTTAATGAATATATTATAAATCGATAGAACAATGAAGAATAAATGTAATAAAACGGTAATTGGGAATGTAGTTGTCATCAATTTAGAATTCGGCATAGTACTTTTATGTTTCATGATATCTCTCCAATCTAAGTTATATTATTTTTTCTTATAGTCATCTATAGTAACGCCATCATTTTCAATTTTCTTTCTGTTTGCTCTGATTAATAAAGCGGCATTAATTATAATTGAAATGGCTAGTATAATTGAAACTGGTAAGCTTAAAACATTAAAATGATTTACTATTATTAGAATGATCATTAATAAAATATTAAGCGTGTGATGGGCAATCATTGCTTTATTCATTTTAAACCCTTCTTAAATTTTACCCCTTTGTCTTATCTTTACTTTTAGACAATTTACTCAATAGCTTTGCTGTTTTTCGTTCGAAAATGCTAACTATGCTCACAATGATATCTATTATTTTAATAAGTAATCCGATGAGTATATCCACATTAAAACTCCTTTTTATGTATGTCATTTTAATTTAACTAAAATAACTTATATAAATTGCAGAAATCACCATAAGAATAGCGGATACTGCATGAACTAACAAAAGAACATAGAATGATTTCTTAGTCATTGGTTCGAAATTGTTACGTTTAACTCTTCTGTTATTTTCCCATCGGAATATAAACGCCCAAAAACAAGCGTAGATAGGTACAAACATGATACCTAGGACAATAGCGACTGGTAAACTCATAGCAAAGCTCCTTTTTTGTAAGCGTAGCATAAAAACTATTTATTGTGAACGAGATGAAAAGTAATACTTTTTATCTATATAGCAATATCTCAAAGAATATAATTATGTTTTTAAAATCTATTATGTAAATATGATTATATTGTGGATAATATGGTATTTATATAGTAAGGGAGCGTGCTATATGGATATCATTGGAAAAATAATAACCTTTATTATGAGCGTCATATCTAATTTAATCGGTAGCAGATCATTGATTGAGGATATTAAAAAAGCTTTTGTAGAAAATTTCAAAAAAGACAAATAGTATAAATATGACCCATTAACTCTAAGTGTTGATGGGTGTTTTTATACACAATACATGTTCAATAGAATTTATATTAACATATAATTAAGTTGTTAACTATGTTTTTAAGGGGAGATAGTATGACTAAAGATAATGAACAGGAACGATATAAAACATTAGCATCTATTGCCAATACAGCAGGGATAGTAGCTTTAGTCTTAACATTAGGTTCATTAGTACTAGCTATCATATTTGATTGGCAGTTCTTAGATTATATCGTTAAATTTTCTGGCGTACTCATTGTACTGAGTTTGATAATAGATTCGGTACTATATATCTTAGAAAAAAATATTAAGAAAATCATATATAACATTCTTTTTATCATAGTACTGGTATACATCTTTTTTGGATAATTTTTTAATTCAATAATAGATGGGTTAATTTGAATAATAAATTCAAGCAAAGGGGATTTCATATGAGAATTATTAGGAAAATATTTGCGACGATTACATCATTTATTGTAGATGTCATTGGTGGTAGTTTTTTAAGTTATCTAGCAGACATTACATTTTTAAATAAAATTTTTTATAAAAAAGATGAAGATAAAGATGTGAAAAAAGGCAATTGATTTTATGATTATAATTTGGCTTTCGATAATAAGCACGTGCTTTTGTATAGTAATTGCTTTTTCAAATTTAATTTAAACAATAAAAATGTAAACAAGTAAATCCGAATAACTAAAATTTGCTATATGAGGTGGTACTATGCCTAAGAGCCAACAAATATTATTAGGCATATTATTAATATTTATTGTGTTCGATTTTTTCATACCTATTATCGGCGAAGGATTTAATATTGAAATATTAAAGTTTAGTTCGATATATGTGAAAATATTCGATATGATCACTTTGATTTTAAGCACTATATTTGTCTATAGACAGGTTAAGCGTAAGGGTTTTTAGATATAATTCTGCTGACATTTTCTTAAAATATGTATCTTCAAATAAATATTTAGGCAGTTGATAAAATCTTTCAGTTTTTACTTGTGATAAATTGTATTTCTCAAAATTGGGCATAATAAAAACCTCATTTCCACTTTTTTGGATTGAGGTAATAAAACAATTTTTACGTAAGTTATATGTTTTGTGCTTGCACTTAGATGATTAGATATATATAATACAAGTATCAAAAAAATATATAAACAAACGAATGCGAATCGTTTTATTACCGAGAGCCGATGCTACGCCAATAGCATCGGCTCTGTTAATATTCATAAAGTAATATTAACACTTTTAGGATCGTATATAAAGCGTTTTTAGTGTAGTTAAAATCACATTACAACTTCAAAATAGTAAAATTTACTAATTTAGTGCCTAATTAGGTACTAAAAACCTTAGGTAGGTAGATAATTAGGTATTTAGGTAGTAAAATAGGTGGTAAATTTAGAGGTTAAAAGGTGAAAAAATTTGTTAGGTGGTAAAATTTAGGTGCTAAATTAGGTACCTAAGGGTGGATGCTATAAAAACTATTAAAATGGTTGCAGATGAATTGAATGTAACTAAACAAACTATTGTTAATAATGCTAAAAGCTTAAATATATCTTTTGAAAAAGAAAATGGAATTAATTATATTAATGATAATGATTGTTTGAAAATTAGATAAAGTCCGTATAATT
>NZ_JAESKG010000018.1:0-21608 GCF_017891965.1 Staphylococcus sp. GDY8P126P
ATCGAAGACAATCCAGACTTAGCATCTACGCTCAAACCAACCATTCATCAATATGAAACACAACTGAATGATATCACAAACCAAATGAATCAACTCAAGCAGCAACAAAACCAAGAAAAACCATCTTACGATACGAAGCAAATCGCTGCCCTATTACAACAAATATTTCAAAACGTAGAATCAATGGATAAAGCACAACTCAAAGCATTATACCTTACGGTCATTGACCGTATTGATATTCGTAAAGATGGAAGTCATAAAAAGCAGTTCTATGTCACACTCAAGCTCAATAATGAAATTATTAAACAACTTTTCAATGATACCCCACTCGACGAAGTGCTCCTCAGCACTTCGTCTTTATTTTTGCCTCAAACACTCTACTTTCAAATTTAAGACAAGTGTACTGTCCTTTCGTCATTCAATAACACTCATCTAACAAATATCTTCAACACGCTAACCAGTCATAACTCAATATAAAGCTTATATTGATATGACGAAAGAACATCCCAAAATAAAATATAAGTGGGATAGTAACGGGATTGGCTAACTTCATGTAGGAGAAGGATTACGCAAGCGTAATCCCAAAATCCCGTTATTATTTATAAATAAATAATATAAAAAGAAAAAAGTAAATCATAACCACACCTACAAATCCAAATGATATATAAATATATAGCTATATTTCCCGAGAAATGAGCGGGATAACGGGATTTCCTTGTCATACCAACAATTGTCATGACTTTCGATTGGGATATTTTCTATATTTCAGTGGGCTTTCTAGGCGAAACAAATGGTATTTCAAACTTATATTATCAAAATGATGTATCACATGCATACATCCATCAAACACATCAGGAGGTCATAATGATGACACTAGAACAACAACTCAAGCACTATATAACCAACTTATTCAAACTGCCAAAAGATGAAAAGTGGGAATGTGAATCTATCGAGGAAATCGCTGATGATATCTTACCCAATCAATATGTAAGACTTGGCCCACTCAGTAATAAAATACTTCAGACTAATACCTACTACTCTGACACACTTCACGAAAGTAATATCTATCCTTTCATTCTCTACTATCAGAAACAACTCATAGCCATCGGTTATATCGATGAAAATCACGATATGGATTTCTTATACCTACACAACACTATCATGCCTCTTTTGGATCAACGATACTTACTAACAGGAGGACAATAATATGCATAAATACATCAAAATTACACAATTAGTCATTACAATACTAAGTGAAATCATCATTTGGATGAAAGAGTCAGAACGAAAGGAAGTCTCTTATGAATAGATATATCACCCGGGGTATCGCCAACAACTTACCTAATATCTTACAACACCAATTATGGCAACTCGTATCTGAGCGAGAACAAGAACAAACCAAAGATAATACTTCAGTAGATTATTTTCATATATTCCAGTTTAATAAACATCGCAATCAATTATATATCAAACACAAACAAGAACGACCAGCGTATGTAAAAACTCAAAAGGCAAATATCAATCAACCTATCAATATCAATAAGGTCTACATTATCCGTGAAGATGATGTAGACCTTTCTTATTACATTATGTTATTACCAAATGAATATTAAGGAGATAAAATCAATGGAAAATATCACAAATACACTTGTCACTACTGCAATATTTGACGAAAAGAGAACTCACCGCTACTTACTAACAAAGACATGGGACAGTGAAAAACAAACACTTACAATCATCACGATGTATCCGCACTATGATGGCATTCTCAATATTGACCTAACAACCCAACTCATTATGAACAAAGTTTCAGAAATGGATGCATTTGGGTCCATCTATTTTGTGAATCTATACTCTAATATTACAACACCTATCAATCTCAAACATTTAGAAGAAAATGCTTATGATAATCATACAAATATTCAAATTATGAAAGCAGTGAAAGAATCAGATGAAGTAATATTAGCATGGGGTGCTTACGCTAAAAAACCAGTCGTCGAAGCACGTGTCAATGAAGTATTAGAAATGTTGAAACCACATAAGAAGAAAGTGAAACAACTCATGAATCCAGAAACCAATGAAATCATGCATCCACTTAATCCGAAAGCAAGAAAGAAATGGACATATAAATAATATTTATTAATAATTCAAACTATTTTTTAAAAATAACAGTAGAAAAGTATGGCAATATAAATTAATATAATAATATAAATTAAATATAGAATGGAGATAGGAATTTGAAGAAAATTTTAGCTAGTATAGCTGTTATTGCGCTTGTCGCGATTTTGGGAGTTGCAGTTCTATTTGCATACGGTAGTTATAAAGATTTAGAACTAAAAAAAGAAGAAGCTAAGCTAGAGGATAAGAAGAATAAGAAAGTTGATAATAGCAAAACTTCAGAAAATGAAAATCAAAGCCAAATTAATAACCAAACAAATCAAGCATCAACAGAAAAAATACAACAAGATAATGGTGCAGGTGAAGCAAGTAATGAAAAAGCAAAAATCCTCGAGGATGCTTATGATGTCAATAGTGATGAAGCCCAAATTTTATCAGATGAAATTGATAAAGCTGATACAGATGGAGATGGGGTTGTTACAACAAAAGAAATGACCCCTGCTTTACAGCAATTTGCAGAAGAAGGAAAATTCCAACCAGCTGGTGGAGGTCCAACTCCTCCAGAGGATATTGAAGAAGAGGGGCAGCCCAAATACACAGCTGAAGATGCTAAAAACATGTCAGATGATGAATTTTTAGACGCATATAAAGAAGGTATGACTGAGGAAGAAGCTTCTGCTGTGGATGAAGCTGCAGAAGGATCTGGTGATTATATTGGTTTTTTAAGAGGACAGGTTGAAGCTCGTGCAAATGGTCAAGGTGGTAATTATTAAATTTAAGGATGAATAGATTATGAAAAAATTATTAAGCACAATAACAATAATTGCTATTTTAGGCATATTAGCAGCTGTTGGCTTTTTTGGATACAACAAGTATCAAGAAGTAGAATTAGAGAAAAATAAATTACAGGCCCAACAAAAAGAAAATGACGACAGTAATTCGCAAAGTACTAGTGAAACATCTAATAATGAGAATCAGTCGAATGAAAGTCAAAATAATAGTCAAGAGCAATCTACAACAGAAGAAGATACAAATGATATACAACGAGTAACTAGAGATAATGTTTTTGATTACGCTATTGCAGCTGTAAATGAAGTAGGAGATGCAGACCTATTAAAATTCCAAGAACCGGAGTACAATGGGTCAGAATGGACAATTGAAGCAAATAACAAATCAGGTGCTGGAGCAAACACCATCATAGTTAAAGATGATGGGACAGCTCAAATTTGGAATGGACCTAAAACAACTATGGATCATGAAACTAAAATTGAATTGTAGTAAGAAATAATGAGATATCAACTATAGTAGCTAATAATAAATATCGAGTATATAAGTCTATGACCAAAATAGTAGTTAATCAAAGAAGTAATATTACAAACAGAGCATTTCCTACTCCAAAAGGTAGGAAATGCTCTTAAAATTATATTTTTTTGATTGTTGTTTGCATTTTTAATAATGTTAAATGCTTAATTTAATAGTTGATTATTAAACTGTTCTTTAAATTCTTTTCTTTTTGTTGAATCCTCAGAATAAAAGCATAACCCTACTAATCTTGCATCATCATTTTCTGCAAGTACTTCAATATCATGTCTTGCATTCAACGATAACATAAATTCCTCTTTCCATTTATCATTTAATAATAAATGTTGACCTTTAGGTTCTACAAATACTTGATATGTGTATTCATTATCTTTTAAGTACAGCAAGAAGTCAGGCATAAAACCTCTCACACCATCTATTTCTCTGAACTTAATTTTACGTTCGTTACGTATTAAATAAACTTCTTCATATTTATTTTGTAAATCTTCCATCATGTTATTGATTAAATCAATCAAATCACTCTCAAGACCATTTACAATAGCTTTATCATAAATGTACCAATCATGTTGTCCCATATTTTTAGGTCTCTTCTGGTCATCTAAGTCTGTTACATCTCTATTGACATTATTCACTTCGACAACATAATCATCGATTAATTCTGAAAGTTTCATACCTTCAAAAATAGTTGTACCTTTGACTTTCAGATAATTATTTTTAATTTTTGTTTCTAATTTACTTAAATAATCATTCAATACAGACAACTTTAGTTTAGGTGTGATGTCACTAATATCCATCTCTTTTGGTATAGTTACACTGATATCTAAATCTCCTAAAAAATCTTTTGATTCAATAAATGTTTGCATACTCGTGATACTAGGTACATACTCTTTTAAATTAGAATATCTAAAGAATGGGTTACTTCTTAAAGCTTTTTGTAATAATGGTTTGTTAATATTTAATCTTACTTCTTTACGGTCTTCAGCTATAGATTTGATACCTTGAGTTAAATTTGACTCACTTACCTTAAATAGTTCCTTCTGATATTCTCTAGACGCACTATAATTTTCCAAATTCTTGTAGTCGTCAGCAGTCGTTGGTACTGTTTTATTAACATATATTTTGCCAAATTTAAAAAGGTCAGTCTTTTTAAATTTATTTTTCACTTTTCCTTCGTGTATCTCACTTATATCAGCATTTGTCTGAACTTTTGCTTCTGTTAAAGATTGATGTAAATTTTTAATGTAAGAAGAATCGTTAATCGTATGATAATGTAACGTTTCGATTGCTTTTAAATCACTAAATTCATTATCAAATCTGCGCTTATAAGATTTTTCTTCTTCATAAATAAATGGATAATATCTAGCTCCTCGACCAATGAGTTGAGCTTCTGCATTCGTCGCATTTTTATTAATCTTTTTCTTTTCATCAACTTTGACAATATCGAAAAGATTTAAGACGTCCCAACCTTCATTAAGTTTGTACACTGCAAAGATAGCTCTTATAGGGTTCTCAAGATCTTCTAGATTATTCAGAAATTGCGCATTTTTCTCTTTCTCTTTATCATTATTAACATTTAACGTTGTTTGTTCATTAAAATCCCATTTCAAATCATCTAACACTTTTAATAAATTAGTTTGTTTATAAAAACTGAATACTTTACTCCAAATACTATTTTGACCACTGTAAAATTTAAACCCATTATTAATAATCGTTTCTAATTGTTCATGAGTTAACTGATCTAAACGCTCAAGCATCATTTGATGTATTTCTTGAGAGCCTTTAATAGAAGTGGATTGAAACATGATAACTGGTTTAAACGTTATATAGTTTTTATCAGCTATATATTTTTTGTATTCACTCATTAATAAAGCATGTAATATTTTATCTTCATTGTCTTCACTGGCATACAAAAGCGTTACATTTTTTGAATAGCCTTGTTGCATAAATTCCTTTAAGTCATAACGATAAAGAATTCTATCCTTGTACTTTTTAAAAATATCATCTTCTAACTGTACCGTAGCTGTAAATTCTAACAACTTATTCTTATTGTTTTGCTTCATAATCCTATCAACAGTTACTTCCCAGTTAGTTTCTTCAATTTGCTGAGTAGTTTTTTTGCCTTTTTTCTTTGTGCTGACATTTAGATGATGAGCTTCATCAGCTAATAGAACGATAGGAAACTGAGCTAAATCTTCATAGGTGATTTCATTTTCACTTGGGTAATTTAATTTATCATGCAATGCATTAATTGTTGTTAATTTAAGATAAATCGTATTTTCATCAGGTAGGACGGGATAATTATCTACTACTTGAATATTTATCACTTTACCATCAATGACAATACCTTCTGGATTAAACAAATACTTACTAGATGACGTGTTGGTTAAATTATCATACGTTTTATTGACAATCGCAGTACTATTAACAAAAAACAAGAAATTTTGATAACCTTTTTCTTTAAATAAATATAATACTGATGCAGCTAAAACCAGTGTTTTACCAGAACCAGTTGCCATATTAAACATCAATTTGTTATATAAATTACCTTCATCTTGTTCCTCAATATACATTAGCCTTTGAACCGCTTCCTCTTGATATGGTCTTAAACGATGATTCAAATTATCAATAATATAGTTAGGTATATCTGGATATTGTAAAAATAATTGGTTTTCTATACGATCATGTAGCATTTCTGACATTATTACTCACCTCCATAGAAACTATGGTTAAATGCTATTTCATCTTCTGTGAAATTATATGCTGAATCTTCAATATCAGAGTAATTAACATATAATTCATTACTATCTAACACTCTAATCAGCACTTCTTTTTGGTCTTCCAGTTCTAATTCATGAAATTCTTTTTTAGTACTTGTAAACTTATCAAAATCTACTTCATAATTAAGAACGCCATCATTTAATAGTTTATCGATTTGATGATTAAGTTCTTCTTTTGTACTGCTACTTATAATTCTATCCACAATTTCTTGATTTTCTTTTGCTAATTCTGCATACACAAAAGAACCTCCCCCTTTCCATTCTAAAGCCTTCGATACGCCGCTTTGTTCTCCTTCAATAATATTCTGTAAACGTGGTACAGAAATACTATTAATATAGTCCATTTGTTCTATGCCAATATACTGACGGTTCATTTTATGTGCTACCGCTTGAGTAGTCGCTGATCCCATAAAAAAATCTAGGATAATATCTTCTTCATTAGTGCTTAACTCTATAATCCTCTTCAATAACTTTTCAGGTTTTTTACCATTCTTTAATTTCACTTTCCCCTCATTAGCTATACCTGCCCAAGATATATCTGTCCATAGATCCGTTAATAACTCTGTGGGTGTTAATCGTCCATCAATTTTTTTAAGTTTATTTTTATAAAAAGCTAATGAACCACCTTTATACAAATATAAAGATCCCATTTCTCTTGTAACTTCTATTATTTTATTATTATTCTTTGACTCTTTTAACAATTTTTTTAATTTTTCTGTAGGATTATGTGGATCTCTTATTGATACTACCCTTTCAGCGTTTTCAAGAGCAAAATTTTCAATCCCCTTATCTCTAACTAATTTCCATTCAGAACCCCACACTTCTTTTGCATGCTTGTTATCTATTATATTTTCTTTTTCATAAAATTTTTCAACTATTGGTTTAATTATCCAATTGTCTGGACTTTGATCAATATTTTCGATATACCTATTATAATTATTATCATAATTAACAGGAACATATCCTTTTTTAAAATTCACATTTGATTTATCTTTTGCATAATATAATATGTATTCCGTAACATCTATAGGACCAGGATTAACTGTTTTAAATCCAGCAGGAGCAGAAGTTTTACATGAGATGATTTGAACTTTATTCTCAGAACCAAAAATCTCATCCATTAAAATATTGAGATAACCAAGTTCATGATGATCACATTGAACAAATATAACTCCATCATAACTAAGTAATTCCTTAGCAATTTCTAATCTGTTTTTCATAAAAGTAAGCCATGAAGCATGATTGAATTTATCATTATAATTGAAGCTATCATTTCCTGTATTATACGGGGGATCAATAAAAATAAGATTAATCTTATTTTTAAATCTATATTTTAAAGTATTTAAAGCATTTAAATTATTACCTTTTAAAATTAAATTATCGTTACTTTTGGTATCGCTAATATAATGTTCACCATGCTTGTCGTACTTTTTAATTTTAGTCAGCGCCTTCGGTGAAAATAGTGTATCAATTTCTTCTTTAGCAATCACTTCATTATAAAATTTTTCGTCATTTCTTAAAACACTATCTTCTTTTGTCATTCCACCTTCAAGCACACAATCTTTAAATGGAAAATCTAGTACAACATCAGAATTATAATTCAAATATTTACCTTCAGTTGTTAAACCTATTTTGTTAGCATACTTAGTATAGCTATCTTGCCAGTAATTTTTATAACGTAACAATGAAATTAATGATTCTTTGTCGAATATTTTATACCCATCTATGTCTTGAACATATGTTTCATTAATAGATTTATTAGCTAAAAGCTTAGAAATCAATTTAGTATCGTTATTACGTAAATCTTCTACAACTATTTGTTTTGCTAATTTTTCATTTATCCAATATTTTTCAATTCCATTTAGAACCTCACTGATTTCATCTAATATATTAGTACTCATATAATCTCTCCATACATCGAATTTTAGTATATATATTTATGATAATAGACTTTGTAATATAAATACACAGGGAATTTCATTAAATCTATTATAAGAAATTGAACTAAATACAGTGAAATGGATGAAAAAACCGCATCATTTGTGATATGCTTCTGCGTATCGGTTAATGATGCGGTTTTTAATTATATAATTTCAATTAATAAGGTAAAGAACAGTTTTTTGATAAATGTTATTCTTCTAAAATTCTTTTTAATTTACACATTAAAAATATCCTTCTTAACAATAATAAGTTATTTAAATTATTGATTAAGGAGAATATTTTTATATCTATTTATTTCTCAATCTAGAACTAGATTTTTATCGTGCTTCCAGCTCATTTCCTGTCATCCATTTATGATTTTTAATAATGTTACCACTGTCTTTGGATTTGTAATCAACCACGTAAACAGTAGTCTTTTTCACGTTATCTATATTAGCTGCAGCATTTTTCATGCCAGACATATGATTTGCTTCTAATTTAACAGTATCGTCCTTACTAAATCCATCTTTAGGTGCATCTTTAATTTCTTCGTTCACGACCCATTTATGATTGTTTACTTTTTCATTTCCATTTGTGGGTTTATAACTTACAACATAGGCATATGTTTTATACGCACCTTTTACAGTAGCTTCTGCACCTTTCATACCTGGCATATGTCCTGCTGTAATCGTTACTTTATCTCCCACTTTAAATTCACCCTCATTAGTCGATTTCATATCTTCTGGAACTTTACTTTCATCATTATGCTTCATATGGCTCTCACTTTTTTGGTCATTAGTGTCTTTATCTTTTTCATCATTATTGGAGCAAGCTGATAATATTAGTAATGATCCTAATATCATAAAAAATAATTTTTTAATCATAATAAAACTCCTATCTTTTATTTTAATTTTAATGTAAAGGCATTAATTGCAACAATAACCGTACTTAGTGACATTAAAATAGCACCTATTGCAGGTGATAAAATCAAGCCGATAAATGCTAAAACACCGGCTGCTAAAGGTACAGCAACAATATTATAACCTGCACCCCACCATAAGTTTTGCACCTTGGTCTTTGTCATGTTTCCATAATCCAGATGAATGTGGGGATGGTGAGTTTTGAACAAATCCATTAAAATGTATCTGCTTCTTCGGCATATGTTTTTCCTCCTAAATGTAGTTTCGTTGTGCTTAATAGTGACTGTTGAGGAAATTTTAAAATTTAATTTAATATTTTTTGAATTACTTTACTCATTTCCTAAGATGAAAATTCTCAATATATAGAATTTTCAGATAATATATATGCTAGTAAATATAGCGAATATTATATACTTCGTCAACGCCAAAATGGTAAATGATATAAGAATAGTCGGATTAAATCGGTAAAATGTTTTTGTTTATTTTTAGGAAATCAAAATTTATCGATATTTGTGTTTGCTACTTACAATGGTATAAAATATAAAAGAGATTATTAAGTCACATATATAAGAATCATGAACAATTGAACGCAATTAGTACGGACATTCAAACATTATTAGATTTAAAAACAGAAAGGATACTATTGAATAATGAATAAATTACAAAAAGATGGTTATTCAAGATATGATTTAATGAAAAGTTTAAATTATGAGGGTATTGAACAAGATTATAATGAAATATTAGCGTACTTTGCTGATCTACCTGAAGATGATTATGCCCCTAACCTTAATAGATATAGAAGATACTCTAGAGCAATCGTGTTACCTGGCACAGAAGATGTTTTTTGGCTTCCTACCATTGAAAGAAATGGCGTTGATTATTCTGCGTATTTTCAAGGGAAGTTTAATCCAGAACATTCTGGCTCATATAGAGAACTCCATTCTATTGATGAAAATATAAGAAGTAATAAATTGTTGAACGATATTATAATAGCCAACTATCATGAAACGTTTTGGAACGAAGAGGATAAAATTTTACCGATTCATGTGGGTGTGCATTTCGTTAAATTGTATGTAGAAAATGACGGAGATAAAGCTGTTTCCTCACCGAACTGTTTACACCAAGACGGAGAGCCGTTTACTTTTGCTCATTTAATTGAAAGAAAGAATATTGTTGGTGGAACGAATGCTATCGCTGTACCGGAAGCTGCTGGGAATAATCCGGAAGATACTGATGAAAACAATATAATAGAAGTTTTTGAAATGGAGAACCCTTTAGAATCCTACGGCGTTTACGACCCTAATGTAAGTCATTATGTAAGTCCAGTTGAAAAAGGATCAGAACAAGGTACAGGTCTTAGATCTGTCATATTAATTGATTACCAACAAACAGTTGTTGCAGATGTCGATGAATAATAAAATCCCCCTACTTGTATAACAGTAGGGGGATTTTAAAGTTCATCATTACGGCAATAAGTTAAATTCAAACTAAAAAAGCAATGAAATAAGTGCGATTATAGGGAGCCCGCCTTGTTTTAAAATTATAGATTTTTGACTAGTAATTGTCCCATATATAGCAACTAAAATGATATAAATTAAAATACAAGTAATTAATTCTCTAGGATTATGGGAAAAGAACAGCGCATATAATAACATCACACCCAGAAGTCCATTGTATACACCTTGGTTTTTCATAAGAACCTTTAAATTGGGCTTTTTTAATTCTTCCTGCTTAATATTGAATATTTTACTAGTTCTAAGGGAAGTCGTTTTAATCGTTTGTAATATCATTATATATATAAATTCAATAGCAACTAATAAAACTAAAATTACTGTAACAATACTCATAAATGAATACACCTCTTTTTCAAATGAACTTTCCATATATTAATATCACAACTTTAACTGGGGAGTAATAAATTAAGTGATTTGAAGTAACTCTCCTTCAATAACTCCAATTCTTTTGTTCAATACTTCTTTTTGGTTATTCAAAACCCCTAAATGTACTTCTAATATTGTTTTTATATCTATTTCATTATCATATAGCATACCTGTATTTTTTTTGATTTCTTTTAAACTCATATTCAAATTACTTAAACATTTTATGAATTTTATCATTTCAATATCATCTTTACTATAGAGCCTTTTATTATTAGTGTCTCTTTCTATAAATTTTAATATCTCCTTTTTTTCATAAAATCTTAATTTACTTTTACTTATATCACATATGCTTGCTACTTGATCAATATAAAATTTTTCCAATGTAAGCACATCCCTTCTCTTAAACTAAGGTTTAACTGTTATATTATTATATAACCACACAAGAGGAGGAAAAACAATTAAAAAGCTTTGATTTTTATACTTCAATAGCAATCATTATTACAAGAAATAATTTTATTTAAGCAAGTCAGTTTAAACACTAATTAAAAAACAGTAAAACGGAGGATTATTATGCAAAATGAACAAATTGTATTAAACGAAAGACCAGAAGGATTACCTAAAGATGACACTTTTAAATACGAAGCAATCCAAACAGCAGAACCTAGTACGGGTGAAGTACAATTAAAATCTATTTATATTTCTGTGGATCCTTATATGCGCGGAAGAATGAATGATTCAAAAAGTTACGTTAAACCTTATGAAATCGGCAAACCAATTGATGGGCATGTTTTAGCGAAAGTTATAAAATCCGAAGTAGAATACTTGGAAGAAGGAGATTATGTTACGGGTGTCTTACCTTGGCAAAGAATAATCACTACTGATGCTAATCAAGTGACTAAAATACCTTCCACAGAAGTTCCTCTACATTTATACTTAAGCATTTTAGGAATGCCAGGTATGACAGCATATACTGGTTTGTTGGAAATAGGTAAACCAAAAGCAGGAGAAACAGTTGTTGTATCTGCTGCTTCCGGCGCTGTAGGGTCTGTAGTAGGACAAATTGCTAAAATAAAAGGCGCAAAAGTAGTTGGCATTGCCGGTGGAAAAGAAAAAACACAATATTTAACAGACACATTAGGCTTTGATGCGGCTGTTGATTATAAAGGCGATGATTTTGAAGCACAACTTGCCGCATCTGTACCAAATGGTATTGATGTATATTACGAAAACGTCGGTGGAAAATTATCAGATGAAGTTTTCAAACATTTAAATACATTTGCACGTGTACCTGTTTGTGGTGCAATCTCAACTTACAATAATACGCAAACTGAAATGGGACCAAGAATTCAGGAAACACTAGTTAAAAGCCAAGCCCTAATGCAAGGTTTTGTAGTAGGACAGTTTGCAGAGCATTTTAAAGAAGCAAGCGAACAACTTGCCAAATGGGTAGCTGAAGATAAAATAAAATCACAAGTAACAATCGATGAAGGTTTTGATCAATTGCCTAATGCATTTAGAAAACTATTTTCTGGTGAAAACTTCGGTAAACAAGTGGTTAAAATATCAGAGGAATAACTTGAGATATAATCTAATATAAAAGTATATGAGATAAAAAACACAATTAGCTTATAATAAAAATCTCACTCATCTTATTTGATGAGTGAGATTTTGTTATTTTTTATAAAGTTTTTGGTGAACTGTTTGCTTAAACTGTTGCGTAATCTTTTTTACCAAAGAATGTTACAAGTAATAACATAATTATTGATAGTGGCAACCCAATTAAGATTGGATGTAGACCAAACGGATGACCTAGTATTTGCCATATCACTGCTGAACCAAGCCCACTCCACATTGCAATGTTACCTGCAAGCTTCGTAGGTTTTTTCCAAAATAGACCGAACATCACTGGCGCAAGTAAGCCTGAAACTGACATTGCAGTACCTGTTACCATAAGATCTACTAATCCTGGGATCATAAGCGCCAATACTAAAGAAATCACAGCTACGATTAACACTGAAAGTTTACTATACTTTAGCTTATAGTATAATAAAACTATAAATTAGCTACACTTAACTAAATAACTTTTATAAGGCAGGTTAGTAGATTATGCAAACAAATGAAACTAAAGGAATCTTTAATGCTACGGGGGCTAATATTTATTTTGAATCAAAAGGTAATGGTGAGAATATATTATTACTTCATGCTGGAATTGCAGATTCACGTATGTGGGATAATGAATTCCACTTATTATCAGAAAAATATCGAGTAGTTAGGCTTGACCTTCCTGGATTCGGCTTAAGTGATTTCACAGGAGGAAATTACTCTTATAGTAATATTATTAATGAAATACTTACACATCTAGATATCAATCACACTCATATTTTAGCAGCTTCATTTGGTGGGAAAATAGCTATTGATTTTTATCTAGACCACTCAGAAAAGTGTCTGAGCTTAGCACTTTTGTCTCCAGCTTTAGGTGGGTGGGAAGATTCGTCTTTCCTACAAGAATATGAAGAAGAAGAAGAAAAACTATTACAAGAAGGTAAAATAGAAGAAATAGCACTGTTTAACTATAAAACTTGGATACTAAGAAATAGGTCTCCAGAACTTATCAATACAGATGTGAAGCAATTAGTTGTTGATATGCAGACGGAATTTTTAACTAAACCCGAATTAGATTATTCTTGCGAGGAAATAGAAACGAAGGATAATATCTTACAGATAAAAAATATTCAAGTCCCTGTATTAATTATTAATGGTGAGTATGATGTTCAAGATTTTCAAGATATATCTGAACTAATGAGTAATGAAATTCCTCATATAAAAAATTGCACATTAGCCTCAATTTCCTGCAACTGTTCCTCATTAGAATGACTTTTCAGCTTTGCAATCGCATATTCCAAAGCATCGCCACCATAGTAACCTGTTTTTTCCGCAAAAATCGTAGCATGAATCAGTGACTTCGTCTCATCCGCATCAAAAAACAAAGGTGCTTCAATAAAATCATTTAACAGCATGTAGCCACCATTATGTCCAGTATCTGAAATTATAGGCACGCCACTCTTTGAAAGTGTATCCATATAACGATACACCGTTCTTATATTCATTTCTAGCTTATCTGAAATTTGCTTTGCAGTAACCTTCTTATCTGAACTAAGCATCCATAGAATAGCAAGTACATTATCTAATTTAGCCATAATGTTTACCTCTTTCATGTAAATTCTCATCACGTATTTTAAGAACATGTTTCTTCAATGCTTTATCATGCTAATTAAATATTTCAAAATAAGTTTGTCATTGCTTTGACTTTTCCACCACAGTGCTTATTTTTTCTACCATTTCATCAATACTAAATTTGCTGGTATTTAATGCATGCTTATCTACCAAATATGGGTTATATTCTTTAACTTCCTCAATGCTAATTTCATGCCAAATTGGTAGTATAATAATATTATCTTCATTAATTTCTCTATTTAAAAAAGATATAAATTCATATTTACTCCAACCACTTTCAATAAAATTTCGAGATAAAAACACTACTACAAATCTTGAATTTAATATCCCCATATTCATCATTTGTGTTTGACTTTGACCTATTTCAAATACTTTTTCATCTTCAAATACTTTCAACCCTTTATCAGTCAATTTATCACTTAATTCAGACACATATTCTTCTTTGTCTAAATTTGAATGTGACAAAAAAACATCGTATTCAATGAGTTCTTTTTGTTTTGCAGATTGCTTTACTTGTTCTGACAATGCATTAATCTGTTCAGAATTTGAGAGAAGTTGAGTCATTATACTGTGGTTATCATTTCTTGAATTATTTATTGTTTTCTCTAATTTATCTTGTTGTTTACTACGTTCTTTATCTAATTTAGCTCGAGTCTCATTAATTTTTCTTTCAATTTTACTGTATTCTTCATATAATTTTGATAACTCTGTTTGCTTTTCAACAATCTTCTTACGATTTCTTATTAGTTCATTAATATTACTTTTAGTAGGATTTCTCTTTTTACTTAATCTTTCAATTTTTCGTTCAAGCCTCTTTATATCACCCGTCAATTTACTCATTTTACTTGAAAGTTTTGCAGATTTAGACATCTCATTTTTTAATTTTGTTTCTAATACTGACATAAAATACCCCTCCGACAAGAACTTACGTTCCCTTTATTTATATAACTATCTTAGCTTATATTTAAATAGAAGTAAATGATAATAAAGGAATGACTATATACATGACACTAAAACTAATTTCAAAGTATAACTCTGAATTCATGCAGGATATAATCAATCAAATAAACATATCGTTAGAAGATATTGAAGGTTCATCAACAATTGAAGTCGAATTCGATAATGAAGGCAATTATACACGTTATCAATTTCAAAATAATAAACTTTATATAAAAAATATTTTACCAAATTTAATTTATTTGTTAGGTATTGATGATGGTGTAGATACTTTTATGCGTGGATTCAACGAAGGATTTTATGAAGCCTTAACAAGGTTTATGTATGCCTCAAACTTAGATGATCAATTTGAAGAGTATAAAAATGCAATTTTCACTTATTTGTTCACACCTAAAGGTAAACTAAAGGAACATGTACTATTAAAATTACATAATGATGGATCTATAGCTCTTGACGACACTACTTTTAAAAGAGCTACTGTAAATGCTACTTTTGGTTATAAAAATAATATACCTTTTAGATTTTACGATGAAAATAATCCGAATATCACATCACTGGATAATATGCTAAACACTGCTTTTACAATTAAAAATGGTCTCGAACGTAAAAACTATAATTATTCAAATAACTATTCCTCATCATATTCACATGAAGAATGGGAAAACTTAAATATGATTGCTGATATAAGTACACAAATCAATATAGATTTAAATGACAAAAATAATGAGATATTTCAAAGATATTTCACAAAAGAACAACTTATTTCATCTATAATACAGACACTATTAAATAGGTTCCCTGATATCAACACAGATGAAGAAAAACAGATAACTGTAAATCTAAATTCATTAATTGGTAAATTATCAAAAGACAACATTCGTGGAAGGTTCCCTTTTAGTGATGTACTAACAATTTTGTCTGTTTTTTATTTTAGATATTTGTACATAGACAGTAATACACATGCTAAACACAAAAATGCATCTGGCAACAATAGCTATTTTGCTTTACTATTTAACAAGCAAGAATTAAATATATTAAAAAAGCAAAAAGTTAATTATTCAGAACTCCAAGATTTTGAGGAACAAAAATTAAAATTCAACGCTGATTTTCAACAACTACATAACGACATAGATGAATTAACTGAAAATCACTTACACATTGTCTTCACAGATGACAAATTAGGAAATGAAGATGATGAAGGTGATTTTTCATCTTTTCATATCATCGATAATGAACTTATAAATGCATCAAATTTGTTTATACATAAATTATTTTATATGGATCAGCTACCATTTATGGAAACTTTGCTTAGTACTTTATCAGGTATTTACACTCATATTTGCGAGAACATGAATTTCTTTCATACAAATGCGCCTATAGAAGTTCTTAATTTGAGTAATCAAATTATAAAAACGACAAAAAAATGGAGTAATACAATAACACCTCTCCATGCTAAAAATGACCTAACTCATAGTAAATCAAATAAGTACGACCTAAACTTATTCATTTATGACTTTAAAATTTCTAGTGAAACTCATCTATCTCTAATTAATTCTATGAATGTAATTGATAATCTAAACTTGAGACAAAAATATTTTAAAAAATAATTACTACAACTCAATCTCTTTAGTACCAATCTTTATTCAACCTAACTGTCTAACCAATCATTCTTGGTTAGACAGTTAGGTTTATTTTTGTGTGATGTAATACACGTAATGAATCTTTATGATTCAGAAAAAATTATAAAGGCGGTAATTACTTATGAAGTATAAACCTATTCGAGTAATACAATTGTATGGAGCATCAAAGAAAGCTGCGAAACAAAAATACAGCGGAGAGACGTTCATCTTTAATGACTTAGTAAATCAGGTTGGCACTTTCAACTGTACTACTAATGAAATTAGAGAAGTAGGTCGCATGTTTGGGGCGTGGGAAAGAAAAGGATGCGACGCTCCTATCAAAAGAATTTCTAACAAATCTCCTATCCTGTATCAAAAAATTCGACTTTTTAATACAGGAGGTAAACGCTAATGGCTAACAACATCTTCGAGCAATATCCATACTGGTTAGATTCAACTGCATGGTATGAACTTATTCGAGCAAAAAACAAAAATGACGAAGATAAGATAATTCGTTTATCTAGTCCAATCATCATAGAAAACAAATTTCTCGACCCTACTACAGGGGTTGAGAAATTGACTATCACGGATGGCAAAAATATTGAACGTATTGAAACGTCAGATATTCTAACGACACAAAAGTTACCTAGACTGGTTATGTTTGGGTTCAGCATCAATGAAAAGTACATTAAATCGCTAGGTAATGCACTACAATTAATGCGTCAATCACTGCCCATTTCTACATTGTATACAGGTGTAGGTGTCTTAAGTACTGATGAAGGTACTGTCATTTCATTAGATGAACCATATCTTTCAAAAGACATCGAGCAGTCTCAGGCTGATGAAATCATTTGTGAAACAAAGTATGACTTACAACCTAAAGGTACATTTGAAGGCTGGTGGCAAATGTATCTTGATGAAGTAAAAGGAAACTTGTTACTGGAGCTTGCTGTGATATTTGGTGTTTCTTCATTAGTGACTGCGTTCTTAAAAACAAAGCATGAAGTCGAATATTTTGGCACGATATTTTCATTTATGGGGAACTCTAGTACGGGTAAATCGACTGCAGCGGCATTAGCAGTCTCAATTGCAGGTAATCCATCTAAAGGTGACCAAACATTATTCAGAGGTTGGAACGGCACCCGTAATGCAATTGAAGGTTACTTAAGTAACAATTTTGGTGTTCCTATTGCTTTAGACGAATTATCAGCAGCGACCTTTAAAGATACTAATGGCTTGCTTTATTCTCTAGCAGAGGGTCAAGGTCGCCTACGTGCTAATCGAGAGGGAAATGTAAAAAAACCTCACCACTTTGGATCTAGTGTGATTAGTACAGCAGAACACACAATATTCAAAGATGCTAGTGCAAATGATGGTCTGAGAGCAAGATGCATAGAAATTTCTGATGTCTTTACAACAAGCGCTGACAATGCAGACGCCATTAAAAAAGGAACATCAAAAAACTATGGACACGTAATGCCGTTAGTAGCTGAATACCTTCTAAATCGTGAATCTGAAGTAATCAAGTGGTTTCATAAAGAACACGATTGGTTCAAAGCACAGCTTAACAATGAAACAAACAATGTAGGTATACGTATGTTCAAGCGCTATGCCACCATTACGACTTCAGCACGAATATTAGAACGTGTAATCGCAACTCCTATCGATTTGGATGCAGTTAGAGAATATCTAGTTAGTTATCATGTAGATTCCGTAAGTGAGCGCAGTTTGGGAGCCAAGGCGATTGATAGTGTAGTTCAGTTCGTGGCACGCAATCGTAGTAAGTTTGCGGAAAATGAAAAACTCTCCATAATGACTGAAAATTATGGCCTTATTGAGCTGAAAGACGATCACATTCAAGTCAAGATGCTTAAAGATGTTTTTAAACATATGTTAGAAGAAAACCAATACCAAGATGTAAAAAATGTAATAGATAGTTTAAGAGCAGAAGGATATATCCAGATGGATTCCGATCGGATAGCTATCAAACGTAATGTCAAAGATACTCAAGGCAAAACAAAAACGATCTTGTTCTACCATCTTGTATTGCCTAGTGAGTTTGCACCTGTTCTCGGTTTAAGCTCAAATTCTGAACCATACACACCAACGCAATTTGATAATAATACAACAAATAAGGAATTACTCAACAAATTTGTTAAAGACGGTAGAGAATGGGAAGAAAAGGGCGATTTAGAACTCTAAATATGAATATCGCTACAACGCGCTATGTGCGTTGTAGCTCATTAAATTAATCGGAGGCATAAAAATGAAAACAAACGTCAACTTATTAAATTACACAATTGATTCGGTAGAAGTCGATGATCATCAAAAACCTATTGTCGTTAATTATATCGACAGATATTACCATATGCAACAATATGTATTAACTGAAACGGAACAGAAGCTACTAAAATTTTATCACTTGTACCCTGAATTCATAAATGAAAAAGAGATAACTGAACATTTTGTCCCAAGTACACGGTTAGAACGAATAACAATGCAACATGTTATCAATTCAATATAATTTGATATTTGGAGGTTGAACCATATGGACGAATTAATCACATTACTCGCTGATTTAGTAATTGAAGAAATTAATCATGCTGATGACTAATAATAACGCCCAACACCAGCAGGTGTTGGGCTCATCTATAAATTCGTTCATAAATATATATTATCACTTCGAAAGGAGGAAACACGATGAAACAAGCAATGGGTTACTTACGACAGAGCACTACAAAGCAACAATCCTTAGCAGCACAAAAACAAACCATCAAGGCATTAGCCGAAAAACATAATATTCAACACATTACCTTTTATAGCGATAAACAATCAGGACGTACTGATAAGCGAAATGGTTACCAACAAATCACTGAACTGATTCAACAAGGACAATGTGACGTACTATGTTGCTATCGGCTGAATCGACTTCATCGTAATCTAAAAAATGCATTAAAACTTATGAAATTGTGCCAAAAATATCATGTTCATATCTTAAGTGTTCATGATGGCTATTTTGATATGGATAAAGCATTCGATCGGCTTAAACTCAATATTTTCATCAGCTTGGCCGAATTAGAATCTGATAATATTGGCGAACAAGTAAGTAACGGGATAAAAGAAAAAGCGCGTCAGGGTAAATTGATAACTACACACGCCCCCTTTGGTTACCACTACAAACGTGGTACATTCACGATAAATAAGAATGAATCACCAACAGTAATTGCCGTATTCAATTATTACCTTCAAGGTTATGGTTATAAAAAAATTGCGCAATACTTAGAAGCTGAAGATAAATTCATTAATCGCAAGCCTTATCAAGTGCGTAATATTATCCTTAACCCTAATTACTGTGGCCGTGTTATCAATCAATACGGACAATATGAAAACATGTTCCCAGCTATTGTCAGTACAACGATATACGAAGAAGCTCAAGTTACCCGAACTCAGAAACAAGTCAAACGTAAGCCGTCAGAAAATCAACTCAAACAAAAAATCAAATGTCCCTATTGTCATTCGACACTCACAAACATGACTGTCCGAAAACCAGATCATTCATTGCGTTACTATGTCTGTCCGCAAAATATGAATAACGCTCGCTTTGTTTGTGAATTTAAAGGAATCAACGCACAAGAATTAGAAACAAATGTTTTAGCGACTTGTCAGTACTTCTTTCAAAATCAACAGCTCTATTCAAAAATAAACCATACTATTCAACAACGACTCAAAAGACAAAGAGATATAGAAATTAAAACTACACTCAACCACGAACAGCTGATAGAAAAATTAGCCCAAGGCAAAATTGATGCAGAAACGTTCAGAGAACAAACGCAATCATTACATCAACAATCAAAACCTATATCATCAATCAGTGCGTATCAAATTCGAAAAGCTTTCCAAAACATCATTCAACAACGTTTCACACTAAACATGCTGAATCCCTATATTGATGTAATTAGTATTACTAAAAACAAAACCCTTGCGGGGATCTATTTCAAAAATGAACCTCTAAACATTGTCAATCAAACGACGCAATCATCGATTGCTTAATAGATGAAAGGATGAAAAAATATGAATGAAATGAAGAAGAAGAGAATCGGAGCGTACATTCGCGTGTCCACAGAGAGACAAGTGGAAGGTTATAGTATAGATGGTCAAATTACACAAATAGAGCAGTTTTGCCAATTTAATGGTTATGACCTCGTTGATATATACGCAGATCGGGGTATTTCTGGAAAATCTATGAATCGCCCTGCACTACAGCGCATGTTACAAGACGCAAAAAATGGAAAGTTAGACTGTGTGATTGTTTATAAAATAAATCGTTTAGCACGTAATACTTCTGACTTACTGACAATCGTCGAAGAACTACATCGTCAAAATGTTGAATTTTTCAGCTTGTCTGAACGCATGGAAGTCAAAAATTCGACAGGTAAATTATTATTAAATATACTTGCAAGTTTTTCCGAATTTGAAAGAAATACCATTTTAGAGAATATTTACACCGGACAGCATCAAAGAGCCTTAGAAGGCTATTATCAAGGCAATATTCCTTTAGGATATTCTAATATACCTGATAATAAAAAAGAATTAATGATTAACCAACATGAAGCCAATATTGTGAACTATATCTTTGAATCATACGCCAAAGGTCATGGATATCGTAAAATTGCCAATGCACTCAACCATAAAGGATATGTAACTAAGAAAGGTAATCCATTTAGTATTTCAGCTGTTACTTATATTCTCTCAAATCCATTCTATATTGGTAAAATCCAATTCGCGAAATACAAAGATTGGAATGATAAACGTCGTAAAGGCTTGAATGATAAGCCAGTAATCGCTGAAGGTAAGCACTCCCCT
>NZ_JAESKG010000019.1:0-92920 GCF_017891965.1 Staphylococcus sp. GDY8P126P
TTTACTTTGCAACAGAACCTAATCTAACCATAAAAACACTTCGCAACGATAAATGTTACAGTTGATAAACAAATAGATACAATAATGACAACTATTAATGGTTTGAAAGCACGATCTTTTAAGTCTTTAAAGGAAACATTTAATCCTAATGCAACCATTGCCATCAATAAGCATATAGTCGTGACATTATCGATAATTTGCATAACCATGTGTGGCAAGGGCACATAAGTATGGAATAGTGCCATCATGACAAAACCAAGTAAAAAGTAAGGTACATCAATATGTTTTTTTTCGGTCTCGCTATGCGATTTTATTCTCATAATTAGAATTAAAATAATACTCAGAGGTATTAATAAAAACACACGTCCCAGTTTTCCTAACAGTCCAATACTCAAAGCTTCTTGGCCTGAAAAATCCGAAGCAAGAATTACATGTGCAATTTCATGTAAACTTGTGCCTGACCAGACCCCAAATACTTCAGGAGATATTGTAAAAACAGAATATATCACAGTATATGCAAGTGAAAATATAGTGCCAATAAGTGCGACAATCCCGATACTAATCGCAGAATCTTTTTCTCGGGATTTTAATATTGGAGATATTGCTGCAATAGCCGCCGCGCCACATACCCCAGTGCCAATACCTAATAATAGCGTGAGGTGTTTATCCCCTTTAATGTATTTATTTAGTAACAACATTAATCCGATACTAAAAAGGATGACTCCAATATCGATTAATAACAAACCGCTACCTTTTCCAATCACATCATAAATATTTAACTTTAATCCATATAATATAATAGCTAATTTCAGTAACCGTTTAGATGAAAATTCGATGCCTGAACGATATGCTTCAGGGTAACCCTTAAAATGTCTATATAGAATCGCAATCAGTATAGCAATTGTTAAAGCGCCTATCTTATCTAAAAATGGTAGTTTTGAGCCTAATAAACTTATAACTGCGATGATAAATGTGAATAATAAACCATAAATAAATGCTTTACTTTTTAAGGACTTCACTTTTTAACTCCTCCTTTTATCAAAAGTTTAGCACCGCAAAGTTATAATGTGAAATAAATATTAAGTATATTACTCATAACGATTTTGTTATAATAGAGTGACTCAAATGTCAGGAGGCCTAGTTAATGGATTCATTAAAAGTTCTAACTGAAGTAGTTAAAACGCAAAGCTTTACTAAGGCTGCAGAAAATTTATATACTTCACAGCCATCAATAAGTCGTGATATTAAACGATTAGAACTGGAATACGATATAAAAATTTTCGAATTTAGACATTCTAAAATGTCTTTAACGAGTGATGGGGAGAAACTATTTCAATATGCTTTACAGCGTGAACATTTAGAACAAACCTTAAGACACGATTTGAAAATGCAGCCTGATACAATTTCGGGAGATTTAACGGTAGGGAGTAGTTACACGTATGGCGAATATCGATTGTCACAACATCTTACTGATTTAGCAAAAAAATATCCTGAATTATATATTCATGTGCATTTAAATAATTCTGACACAGTATTACAACATATTAAGAATAACATTATCGATTTAGGTATAATCGAAAAAGAGGTTCAAAGCAATATCATATACAGTAGACGTATTGCTCAAGATGAAATAGTATTAATTCGTAAAAAATCATCATATCCAAATAAAGCAATATGCTTTATCAGAGAACGTGGATCAGGTACAAGAGTCTATCAAGAAAATGCGTTATCACAAATGACTTCATCCTCTTATTTAGTAGAAATTAATAACACAAATCTAATTAAAAATATGGTCCATGCTGGTAACGGTTTTTCTATTATTTCTAAATCCACATTAACACCTTATGATTTAGAAAAACTAGAAGTAACAAACTTAGACATCACACGCTATTTCTATTTAGTCATGCATAAAGATAAGTATATTGATACGAAACTTAATGAAGTCATCAAAAATTTGGTTTCATAAATTTTGTTTTTTGTATTATTTATTCTAAATTTAATGGACGTTCCAATGACAATCTGTTTTATAAATGGCTAAATTTCTTTTTAGAGCGCGTCCAAGAAAATATAAGCATCTAACTACATTTTTAAAATCTAATACTCAAAAAATAAATATAAAGTATAAACTCTCAATATATAACATTCATAATTTATCCTTTAAATTCTTGACAATTACGTCGAAAATATTAAAACGATACCTTGTAACTAATATCGTACATATGACTTTGCATTCCTCTACACTATGATGTTATAATACAATTAACGAATAGAAAGTCCATAGATATACACCGAGCCCCAACCTATTGCCGTAGGTTGGGGCTCTTTATGTGATATGGATAGTCGCCTATTTATTGTGCTGATTTAGCCAATAGGTAAACCAAGCTACAATACATCCAGTTATCACAGGTGCAATAACCGTTACGAATAAAAGTCCACAGATGCTCACCTCCTTCCATAGTAATTTCGCCTATGGAAGTTAAGGCGACTCCATTATTATACCATCTGTATCTTTTGAAGAATATGCACTTCCGATAAGTTATACTATGTAAAAATTCAATCTTACATTCTAGGATGGTCCTCACTTTATGCCTAATTTTAAGTACGTTTAGTATATTCTATATTTTATTTCTATTAATAAATTTTAATATTTTCATTCTGGCATTTTGCTTATTATATTTCTTCTCATTATCTTCTAATATTGATTCTATTAGTTGAATATATATTTTTCTAACGTTGCTTTTATTTTCTTGAGATACTTTTATACGTTGTGATTCGATAAAATCCCCTTTATATATTCCAAGTTTTTTAGCTTTTTCTGAAATATCACCAAACACATTTTTACTACGCATTGTATATTGTAATTGTTCTTTTCGACTTTCAATCAAACTTAGTTTATTCAGTCTTTCCTGAGTATCACCAGGGCGTTTAGGGACTAAATCAAAAACATTATTCAATTCTTTTATTTTCTTTTGTTCTGCATCATTTAAATCAATCATTTCGACAATATGGTACAAATCAGTCAATACCTTTTCATACATAGTAAGCTGTTTCTTACTAGATTCCTTTAAAAGCGTAAATAAATCAACAATTGCCAATGCCTTCATAAGATTTTCTCATAAGTCACTCTCATTAAGATTCAACAAATCGATATCTTTTAGATTATCCATAGATAAGTCATCCAAGTTAATTTTACTACTATAATTTTCATTTAAATTTTTAAGCATATCCGAAAATCTTTCATTAACCTCCAAGATATATCACTCCCACAACTAAATAAATTCCTTTAAATATTATTAAAGTTATTACTTCTCAAATAGATCGATAGATTAGTCTTTAATTTCCGGTCGTAAATCTAATTTTTCAGTTGTCTTCATTATTTTGTCTATATCTATATTATGAATTCGATTAATAATATGTGTTCGATCTTTATATCCATAATGCTCTACTCTATCAAGAACTCATTGTATTAAAAGTTTCACAGGTTCTTCAGGATAATAACTATTCCCCAAATATCGTTTAATTTCTTTTTCTGAATAATGGATAAAATTTTTCTTAGCAGTCAATCCTTCTAAGGAATAAAATAATAATTGTCTAGCTTTATTAAATTCATACCACTTGATAAAGAACTCTTTTGTAAATTGGAATGCTTTTTTTATACCAATTTCCTTTTGTGTCTTATTATCTAAATAGTAAAACATATAAGAATAACAATACTTAGGTATTAGTAGCATACTTTCTCTATCTGAGAAAAAATATAATTCAGATAACTCATTCAAATCATGAACTTCAGTATTATAAAGTATAAATTCCGCAACAGTTTGTGAATTCATATTATTCATTATTCTTAATGATCTATAAGATATTAAATCAATATTAATACTCAAACAGTCACATATTTTGGCAACACTTTCAATTTTAGGATTCTTGTTATTCATTTCCCATTGTAAATATTTATTACCTGGAACTGTTGTATACTTTTCAATATCTTGAATCTCTATGTTTTGTTGATTTCTATATTTACTTAGCAGCTGTAAACCTATTCTATTTTCATCATAATAGTCGTAATAATCATCTTCAAAAAGCTGCCTAATTTCACCTAACGACCCTTCAATGTTATGAATTAAATCCATCATATTAATAGGTTCTCTTTTATCATTAAAGTATGTGTGACCTGCTTGATCTTCCTCTAAAGTTATTGGTATTTCCCATTTACTTTTATGCTCAAATGAACTAAATAACTTTAACTTTTCTAAAAATTTTTCAGCTCTATAAATAATTGTATCGATACTTTCTTTACTTATATCTCTATATAAATAATCATAATACTCACGCATTATAAAATCATATTTCGGTAAAGAAACCCACTCATTACTTCGTACCAAATCAAAATATGGAATTATATCAGATAAATTTTGAAACGTCTTGGATATTCCCTTACTATGACCATGAAAATATTCCTCAATATTGAAATTAATGTTCTCAATCTCTTCTTTATTATAAGATTCCCATCCTTTGGATAGAAACTCTGAAATCGTAATATTAAAAAATGCGGCAAGATCATCAATGATATAAAAAGTAAATTCTTCCTGACCAGTTTCTAAACGCTCTATTTTCTTTTTTGAGTAATTAGTGAAAACGCTTTTTCTATTCAATGTCTTAGATAACTCTTTTTCGTTAGATTTCTATATTTTCTTTCTAAGTAAAGTTTCTTTCCTAAATCCATTTGAATACCTCCTATTATAGAAGAGTATAACTTAAATTTTTATAAAAATAAAATATTATATAAAAATCATGTTTTGACAACACGGTTTTACTAGATGACCTCTCATTCTCAAAAAATTTGATTACATTCTTTATATTTGAAAGGATCTTAAATCAGACTTTGTAAAACTCTTAATCAAAGCTTTTTATGATCTTAAAATATTCCTAAATTTAAGGAGTATTGGGAGTATTTTCTGTAAATCAGAGCAAAATTAAATACTCTATTATTTTATGAAAGGCTCTATAGAAGGATTTTAAATACTCTCTACTTAAGAAATGGTGGTACTAAATGAAAATATGGGAGTATCATTTTTGGATAAAGTATTTGCCCTTTTATAAAAACTTCTAAATCGTTTAAACATTGGCACATCAATGTTTAAAGTACTCCATTAATACACTTAAATAAAGTGAGTCATAAGTTCGAAACTCCAGCTATGCTGGATAACACCCTAGGTGGTACCGTTTCTCCTTATGCTCATTTCTCATAAAATTTTTAGAGAGTATAAAATAGAGGATATGTCTCAATAAAGAGTGTTTTTGAATTTGAATAACAACAATCTAAACATGTAACTTATTAAATAACAGGTGTGGTAACTCTTAAATCTTAGCGTAAAAATAACGTTTTCAATCTGATTTTAGCTACACCTAATCAAAAGATTTTTATAAGACTTCTAATCCTTTATGCTTTCCAAAATCGATTTCTTTTTCTTCGTAACGCCCTCCCTTTTTTTATAAAAATCATGAATTTTTTTCTTTAATTGATTTTTCTTTTTCCACTACTACCATCTCCAAATCTTCAATAATTTAATATCCTAAACGAATATAAACTATTATTTATTCTAGTTTAACTTTGTAGCTTTACATTCTTTTATATTATTTGATTATACAAATGAAATACGCAACTCTTTTCGTGTTACATCAGCAAGTAACCTCAGAAAAGACATTGTTGGAAGTACGTCTCCATTTTCAATAATTTCAATAATTGTTCGAGGTATGCTTAGTTTTTGAGCAAGTTGTATTTGTGACCATCCAATATTTTTCCTTAAATTAACAATAGCTATTGCTCAGTCTAATTTTTCTCCTTGCTCGTTGTATAACTTTTTTAATGTTGAATCGTTATTTATATCTGCTTGAATTAATTTAGAAATTAATTCCAATTAAGATCACTCCTTTTATCAATTATAATTAGACAAGAACGTTATTTCTATATAGTATCAAGACAAGAAGAAACTCGTTTTTAACTCGTTTCTAAAACCACAAAAAAACAGTAATAACAGAAAATATATATAATCAAAATACAAGCAAAAAGGGGGATGTATATGAAATTTAGAAATATTCAAAATGAAGACTATACTGTTTGTGCTAAAAATTTAGTTTCAGCTTATGAGGGAGCTCCATGGTATAACAAATGGACTGAAAAAGAAGCATTACTTAGAATTGAAGCCACAATGAGCGGATTTAATTCTAAAGGATATGTAATCGAAGAAAATAATAAAGTAATCGCAATGTGTATCGGCAGAATAGATTATTATTTCAGTGGCATGAACCAATTTTGTATAGATGAATTTCATGTTATACCTGAATTTCAAAAAAATGGCGTAGGTAAAAAATTAATGAATTCTGTCTCTGATTCACTCAAACTTGATGAAATATATAAAATTTTTCTAATTACAGGTGGAGAACTAGCAGAAAATTTTTATAAAAAAAACGGCTTCATGAAATCAGAAGAAGGAAGCATGTTGGAACTCCAACTGTAGAATTATGACTAAAAATTAAAAAGTTGCTTTATTCCAATTGCTTTATTGACGTTGAGCCTCGGAACCCTTAACAATCCCAAAACTTGTCGAATGGTCGGCTTAATAGCTCACGCTATGCCGACATTCGTCTGCAAGTTTAGTTAAGGGTTCTTCTCAACATCAATAAATTTTCTCGGCATAAATGCGTGTTCTTTCTTTGTCTACTCGGTAGACCTAGTAGACCCGATTATTATTGCTAGTAGCTTTTTATTTTATATATCCAAGGGCGCACTTACATACCAAAATGGTATCGTGCTTAATTCAAAAATACGTGTGATATTCCAATACACTTTTAAATAAGTATATTTATAAACTTATTTAAAAGTGTACTTACAAATAGATTTTCTCGGCATAAATGCATGTTTACTGTAAAATTGATACTGATACAAATAAAAAATAAAAGGATAGTTGCAAATGGAAAATACATATATTAAAACACTAGAAACTTTAAAAGGTAAATGTAATTTAATAACAAATTCTGAATCTCTTTCAGACTTAAAAGACAGTGATATATTTTGGACTGACGCAATGTTATCTATGTTAGAAAATATGAAAAAAGAACAAGTAACAGTTGAAGAAGGAATTGCCTATTTAGAGAATATTATTCAAAAAAGTGGAAGTAATTATAAAAATTAAAAGTACAAAAATAAAATACCTTTATTTTGGATTTTAAGGGGGTATTTTGAAGATTAAAGGGTTATTTATATAGGATTTATACCTAAAAGCTTATATACCTTCTTAAAACACAAATATGAGCTAAATAAATATATACTATTTTTAAAAACAAAAATTTGAGCAAAACCAGTGACTGATTTTTTTAGACACTGCCCAGTTACATGCAAATTTAAAAATTAACATGAAAATTGGGCAACCATGCCGGTTGAACGCTATAGTTCCCGCAGGGGCAAAAAGACATATAAAAACGCTAGCTTTTAAGCTAACGTTTCAAATCTTTTAAGTAATAATTTTGTTTTTCAAAATTCCAAATTGCCGTAATTGAATGTGCTTTTTCTTCTTCATCTGTTGTTTTATCTTCGTCACTTGTATTAATCAAATTTCCATCTTCGGCATCGTCTAAATTTAAAATTTTATGTTTTTGTTTAAGCAATCCACCATAACTCAACATACGTTTTCGGTATAAACCTTTTTCCAAGTCATTCACGATTTCTTGATTTCTTTCATCATCATCAGTTAAAAAATCAGATGACTTAACCGAATATGTAGAGGTTTCTTTGATTGCTATAAGATTATCTGAATTATTGGTTAAAGATATTATGTTGTTTCATGTTTTGACGACGCATATTAAGTGCGTGTATTTCTTCAAGTTCAGCTTTAATCGATTGCATCAAATAACCCTGCATAGCTTCAATCGTTTCATTTTTCTGTAGCAGCATCGCTTTAAAACGTTTCAACACACTTACAATTTCAAATTCAACATCTTCTAAACGATAATAGGTATCATGTGCATTATTAAATGATTTTTTTCCTTTGAGTAATACACTTTTAATAATTCGGATTTCTCTAATTTCAAATTTATTTAAATAATCTTGAAGTTGTTGTGGCAATTCTTCGAGAACTTGGAATTTAAGTGCATCATTATTAAATTCAGTTTGTTGATGATTTGTATGATTCGAATGATTGTGGTTTGTTGAATTGTTATATGTATCATTCATATCATGCGTATCATTATTCTCAGTCTCTATATAATCAGTGTTATTTAAATCAGTATCATTAGACTGTGAATTTGGAAGTTCCTTGGTACGACTGGCTTCAATATCATAATTTGGTTTTAATAAATATAATCTATTGGGTTTATTAAGGCCTACACGTTCTTGAGTTAGTAAATTAAAATTTACTAATTCTTTTTTCAATTTTATGATTTTTTGTTCTGCATAACCTAAGTACTCGCACAAATGTTTATTACTGAAAATAAAGTAAATGTTATTATTTTTATCTACCCATTCATTTTGGATGGATAATTCAAAACGATCTTTTAATAACGCATACATAATTTTGGCTTCTGCTGACATTTTAAAAAATTAATAGATGATGAATGGAGTTCGAGTATGTTTTGTCCTGATACAATCATGCTAATCCTAACAATAATGGCATTATTATTTATATTGTATTGGTTTTCGGTTTAATACTTGATAAATCAGTTATTTATCTGTTTATTGCACTTTTCATTCATTCAATCCTTTTATTTAATATACGTTATTTTTGGAAAGGTCAATCTTTTGGAGATGCTTTTACATATTCTTTTGATTTTCTTACCATAATTGTAGTAATCATATTTGTTATCTATAAAATCAATAAAGGAAAAACTAATGAATAATTGGAAGAATATTAGTTGATTTTAAATATAGAAAATAATCAAAGGGGGCGTTTTGCAGTGAAATATAGAGTAATGAGTGGACTTAAAGATGGACTTTTTGTATTTATTGGTGTTGTACTCATTGCACTTTTCTTTAATTATACAGGGATACAATTTGGTCATAATAGGCTTTGAGGTAGTTTGGGCAATTTAAATGTGATTAATATATTTGAAGATAAAGCATTAAATGGATTACTTATTTTAGGCGTAATATTAGGAATGATTGCCTTTATATTAGGGTTTGCTTCTCCAAAAATAATAAGTCTAAAGAATTTAAAGAGGAATAACAATTTCAAATAATGTTTATTTAACGAGCGTTGTAATTGATATTATAATTTACACGTAAAAATCGTGACTGATAAAAAGGTGAGGTGCTTTTTATGCCAAAATCACAACAATATTTATTGGGATTAACGTTGATCCTCTTTGTATTTAATATCATCATTCCTGTTGTGGGCGCAATGTTTAATGTAGATGCATTAGATTTTAGATCAATGTTAATCAAATGCACACAAGGGTTGTTTATCTTAGTTTTTGTAATTTTTACTTATAGACAAATTAAGCGTAAAGGCTTTAAATAATATTAAATTAGCCTGCTATCTTGCTATTAGATAGTGGGTTTTTTCTATAGATGACAACTTTGTCATATGATTTAGGATATATGTCATGTATATCAAACGAAACAGTATGCAATGAAGTGTTATGATTTCATTACATACAAAAGGAGGGTAAGTCATGAAAATCATATATACGATATTGTCGATCATTATAGTAATCTTTTTGGCGTTATTGGGGTGGAAATTTTACGCCGAATCACATACGGACAGTCAAAATGTCAGAGATTTAGCTGATTTTAATCCTTTAATTAAATCTGAAAAGTATTATGTTGAAACAAGTGCACCTAAAAGTGCTAAAGATTTAGGAGAAGGTACGCTTTATAAATATCAAGCAAAAGCATATGACGAAGATGGAAAAGAGAAAAATCTGGAATATACGGCTACTAAAAAATTAAAACAAGAGCGCTATTTAGAAATAAAATATAAAGTAGGAGAAGTGAAGAGTTTCGAGGAAGTCAGCTTCTCTGATATACCGAAAAAAGCGAGAGCACAACTGAAATAATTATATTGAATTAGAAACATAGGCTTCTATCAATTGAGTATAATAACCCTGTAGCTATTTAGCTATAGGGTTATTATTTACTTGTATATAGACATAAACTACTGTCTTTTCGTTTCGCTATATAAAATACCTACACCACAGCCGCTACTACCCAATTGATAATCAAATTGAACAATTTCAATATATGGATTTTCTTGTAAAAAATCATTCACCTTTTTGTTTAATCCCTTTTCAGTCATTGTATTAAAACAAATAAATTTCATAGTAAATCAGTCCTTTTCTAATTACTTTTGAATCTTTTCGTACAATGTCACTTTTAATCAATTGAAAGTATATGGCATTTTTTACTTATATTATAGTATACCCAGTAGAAAACAAAATTTAGCAACTTTATCTATTAATAAAATGAGGCTATCAATCATATCAAACCCAAGTAAGATTGATAACCTCATTCTATTATTACTGTTGCATTTCTAATTTTTTTAATGGCTTATAAGGGACTTTATCTTTAGATACTTCATTGTATAATTTCGCTTCTCCTAAGAATAAAGAAACTTTTAAATAAGCTCCTTTTTTTAGTTTCTTCATTCCATTAAAAGTAACTGTATGAGCTACTCCATCTTTATCGAAACCATCAGTCATATAAGTATATGCTCCGATTTGATTTTTACCATTTTTCTTAAGTGGATCACTTACTTGTACATAATAGTCCGTTTCTCTAATCAAAGGATTGAATTGAGCAGCCTCTCGTATATTAGTATTATGATAATTGCGTTCTGCATAAATTTTCCAAGCAAATAAAGCAAGGAAGATGAATGCAATGATAACAATGACTGTAGTGATCATAATGATGAATTTTTTAGAACGGGTCATAATAGAAACTCCTCTGAAATTTATTTTTGATATGTTTATTTGGATGCTTTGTAATTATTTTGATAAAAGCTTGATACCTCGAATTAAATTAAAGATAAATAGCATAACGACGATAATTGCAAAATGTAAACCTAGAGTGATAGAGGTATAGGAAATCGTCATAGGGTTATCAAAGGGTTTCTCATAGACTTCTTTAGAAAATATAAAAACGATACTACTTAAAAAATAAAAAATTGCCACACCTATATGGTTTAATAGTGCCTTTTTGGCATGTGTGGTTACTGGTTTTTGAGTGAATATCCAAACAATTATAGGAAATAAGATTGGCGCAAAAAATACACTAAAATAATTTAATGATGAAAGTACGTTTTGATTGTTATCATGATCCAAGATATTTCACCTCCGATAAAACAAGTAAAACACAAAAAAATAATGTAATAAACAATACATTGCTCAAGTGACAACATTGTAAGTCATATATAAATTTTATGTAAATTTATTAAAGATTATACATAGTTGTATATCTTTAGTTGTTGCCATAAACTATAATTATAAATTGATACGTATCAGTTTTTATGATTAGGAGATGTTACATGCGCAATTTAATAAAAGTGGAAAATGTCTTTGTTTTAATTCTAGTCATTAGTTTATATTTTATGTTTGATTTTTCTTTTTGGCTCTTTTTAATATTTTTATTAGCGCCAGATTTAACTGCCATTGGCTATGTATTTAATAAAAGGATAGGTAGCACGGTCTATAATGTTGGACTTACGTATGTGTTGCCAAGTTTAGTAACGATATTATATTTATTGTTAAAATAACCCATATTACTCCAAATTGCGCTTATTTGGTTCGCGCATATAAGTATGGATCGGACGCTTGGTTATGGATTAAAGTACGCTTCAGATTTTAAAATAGCGACTATACAACAGCTTTGAAAATTCGTTTTCAATAATAAAAGATGGAGGCATAAGACATATGTTAGATAACCAATTATTAAAAACACAAATTGAAAATTTCTACCAAGATATCCTGATTAATTTGGATACTGAAAAAATAGAACATTATTTTGCAGCTGAGTATATCCAAGAAACAGAGCATGATACGTTAAATTTAACGGAATTTAAGTTGCATCTTCAAAAATTAAAAGAAGTGGTAAAGACTTTAACAATAGAGCAATTTAAAGATATGTTGATAGACGAACAACAACAAACTATATTTTTAAGATATGATGTTAGGGTAGAGAAAAAAGATAGTTCGAAAGGCAATATTGAAGTCTATGCGATATTTAAATTTAATGAGTCTGGTAAAGTCACTTCATGTCGTGAGTTGACTAAAGCATATCACCATGATGTACAAGGCTTAGCCAGTATATAAATTTTGCATTATTGTATTTACTGATTAAAGGGGTGGGAATGATGTATATTCCTAAATATTATGAAATGAAAGATTATGAGGAAATTAAACGTTTTATCAATGCGTATAATTTTGCGACAGTCGTTTCGATTGATGGGGAGCAACCTGTTGCCACGCATGTGCCAGTGAATATTTATGAGGATGATAAGCAGCTGTATGTTTCTGGACATCTGGCAAAAGGTAATCAGCAATGGCGAACATTGAATAACAATAAGTCAATCTTAGTCATTTTCCAAGGACCACATGGCTATGTCTCATCTACATGGTATGAAAATGAAGATGTCCCAACTTGGGATTATCAAAGTGTTCATATTTATGGAGAAGGACAGTTATTAACGCATGAAGCGCTTGAGGCAGATTTAGCAAAACTATTAGATCAATACCAGGGACATCGAGAAGATGGTGCAACTTGGAATAATTTGTTGGATAATACCAAACAGCAAATCAAGGGTATTGTTGGTTTCAAAATTAAAGTGAATGACATACAAGCTGCATATAAATTAAGTCAGAATAAATCTGAAAAAGATTACACAACGATTGTGGAACATTTAGCTGAAAGTGATGACGAATCTGAGCAACAACTGGCAGATGTTATAAAAGACCATAGACAATCTTAAAAGAAAGATGATCTAATGCTAAGTGAATTCTAGAATTTCGTTTCTGATTGTTATGAAAGGGGTATTTTAATACAAAGACTACGCGCAGACTAACCTTTATACGATGAAATTTATTATGCTTTTAAGTTAATAAGTTCATGAATGCTTAATTATAAACACTTGCGTTTGAATTTATATTGATCATATTAGGGGTGATGAACATGGCTACGTTTGTATTAATCTTCCACTTGATTTGTTTAGTGCTTGTAATAGTAGCAGGTATTGTGGCATTAAAAGAATTTAGGAAACAGCCTAAAAGTCGTAATCAAAAAAGAATTGATGCATTGCTCGTATTTGTATTAGTCATTGCATTAATCGCAATATTATCTAGTGTGTTCACTGATATATAATGAAGCCACCATCTTTGAAGATGGTGGTTTTTAATTTTCAAAATAAATTTATAGTGAAATCACCAAAAATAATAAGTAGTATAAAATAACAAAAATTTTTGTGAATGTTTGAATAATATTATAAAATAAAAATATAGGTGTTTGAATATACAGTGGCACTTCTAATATGGCTATGGTCAAAACAAAGGAGATATTTTATGAAATATAGGTTGAGTTTGTCAGTAGTATTGGCAACGAGTTTAATTTTAAGTACAACAGTCGCACAAGCGCAAGAAGGCAATCATAAGCAAACAACAGAAAAAAATGAAAAAGAGAATACAAGTAAACCGATTAATTTTGAAAAAGCTCAAAAGATGAGCCCACAAGCGCTGAAGGACCAATTAACACCAGAAGATTTAAAATTACATAATAAAGTAGCAGAACATAATACTGTTGAAGCACGTACGTTTGCGAATAGAGCATACCAAGACGTCAATACATATATTGCAAATAATAATATAAAGCCAGCCCAAATCGTCCAAGATGCTAGAATGAATAATTTACCTAAATATAATTATAAGTCTGGAAAATTTATAGGCGTAGTTATTCATGAAACGGCCAATCCAAGCAGTACGATTGATGGTGAAGTGAACTACATGTACAACAATTACAATAGTGCGTTCGTGCATGCCTATGCAAGCAGTGATAAAATTATTCAAACTGCGCCGAGTAACTATTTAGCATGGGGTGCTGGTGCAAATGCCAATCCGTATTTTTATCAAATTGAATTAACACGATCTAATACGTTTGATGGTTTTGCTAAATCTGTTAATAATCAGGCATACTTAGCTGCAAAAATGTTAAAAGAAAATGGTTTAACACCGTCACTTGCAGATAATAATCAAGGAACAGGCACAATTATTAGTCACAATGCCATCAGCCAATATTGGGGCGGCACAGATCACTCTGATCCAGTTGGTTATTTTAGTCAATGGGGATACAATATGAATCAGTTTTACAGTTTAGTTCAAAAACATTATAAAGTACTCTCGGGTGGGAACAATGACGCTATTACAGGTGCGACTTATAAAGTGGTTAAAGGCGATACATTGTATAGTATTTCTAAAAGAAGTGGTGTAACGATTGATAATATTAAAAAATGGAATAACTTGAAGAGTAATTCCTTATCAGTTGGTCAGACATTAAAGTTGAAAGCACCAAGTAATAATGGCGACATATCCGGCGATACTCATACAGTTGTCACTGGTGACACGTTATATAATATTTCAAAAAGAAGTGGCGTCAGTGTAGATAATATTAAAAAGTGGAATAATCTTAAATCTGATAGCATTAGTAAAGGTCAAACACTGTATTTAGTTAAAACATATACCGTAAAAAAAGGTGATACATTATACAGTATTGCTAAAAATCAAAAGACTACTGTAGATAAAATTAAAGCAGATAACAAATTGAATTCCAATAGTATTAAAGTCGGTCAAATACTGAAAATGAAATAGATTAATAAAGACACTTCATTTAATTGTTAAATTACAATAGTGAAGTGTCTCTTTTAATTTATATAAAGATCTTAAAGCGTATGTCTAAATAGCATAAATGCAACAGTATGATATTTATCATTTGAAAATAAACCGTATTTTTCATAAAAATGTCTTGTTTTATCAGTGTTATCCGTTAAAAGAACAACTTGCATCACATTTTGATATTTATTCAATATAGTAGTTAAAAGTTGACTACCTAGTCCTTTATTTTGAAATGGTTTTAATATCAGTATGTCTTGAATATAAATTATAGAAACACCATCACCCACGGTTCGAATAAGCCCGATAAGCTTTTCATTTTCCCATAGTGAAAGTACATGTAAGGAATTAATGATAGCTTCCTTTAGTTTGGTTGGATTAGTAGTATAGTTAGACCATCCAACATCATTATATAAATTAACTAATTGATTTAACGGTATGTTTGAATCTGTTGAAAAGTGCATAAGATTGTCACTCCTGTTTCGATATTAGTTCATTTCATTATTCATAATTTCTGAAACTTTGTCATTGTACTCTTCTTGAGGCAATCCCTCGAAGTCTTTTTGTTTTGTTAAATCTTGGATTTGTTGTTGTGCTTCCTCAGACATGCGATCTGTTGAAAAATCAGTCGCTGGCATACTATTTAAGTCGATTTGTTGTTTAGTTTGAGTAGGTTGTTGCACTTGATTATCTTCTGCAGTATCTGGTGTTACATTGGATGGAATTTCATTACTTGGTTCTTCTGTTGACACAGCTACTTCATTTTGTTCATTTTGTGTTGATGCAGGTTCTGAAGAAGGTTGCTCATCACTATTAGCATCTTCTGTTTTAGATTGGTTACTTGGTTGATCTTTATTTTCAATTTTTTTATTACTTTTTGTTTTTTGTGATTTATCTGAATGGCTTTCTTTCGTATTTTTCGAATGTTTTTCTTCAGAATGACTACATGCTGCTAAGACCAAAAAACAAGATAATAATAAAAATAGTAATTTTTTCATTTGAGATTCTCCTTAGTATAAGTAATTATTAATATTGTACTATATTTATTTGTGAATAAGATGGAAAATGTGACAAAATGTAAATATATTAAAAGAATTAGGTGATGCAAATGAAGTATTTTAATAATTTTTATTGCTTATTGTATATAGCATCGATAATTTGTATAACTATTATGGTATACGTATATTTTGGTTTTTCAGCATATAAGGGATATGGATTAATATTCTATATCATTTTTATATTGATAAGCATATCGGTAGGTATCATGAATAGAAAATACAATTTGAGTAAAGATTCAAAAAAGAGAAAATAGAGGAACTTGATTAGACTGAAGGTAAGATTTAGATATAAATTAAAAATGCTTGTTTTGTAAAAAATCCAAGCATAAGAACTACTAATTTTCATTAAATGAATCAGTAGTTCTAAAAATAGTAGCTGAAAGAAGGAACGTTTGATATCAAACCGTTTCTGAAAATATAAAATGTGTTTTTGTATGGCCATATTTTTGCAAAATATCTATAAACGTTTCTACATCTTGCATGGTTTTAAATCTTGCTTTAAATAAAAAGCAGCTATCTCCTGATATACGATAACAAAATGCGACGTGGCTCTGTTCTGCAATAAAGGTTTTGAAATCTTTATATAAATTGTTTTTAATAACGATTTCAATGATGATATCTATATCATAGCCTAAAGCACTGTAATCAATATCAATGGTATAGTTCTTTATAATTCCTGAATCTTTTAATTTATTAATGCGTTCACGAACAGCGGGGATGGAAAGATTTGTAATTTCACTAATATCGCTTAATGATCTGCTACTATCTTCATTTAAACTTTGTAAGATTTTTCTATTTGTTAAGTCCATTTATAAAAACTCCTTAAATAATAAAGCATTTAACTATTTTTACTTAAAAAATAGCATTTTAATATAGTTAATAATGCCATAAAATAATGGATAATCAAGGAGTGATTATAATGGCATTAATTCAATTATCGGAAAATGGTACTACGCCTTTTCAAAAGTTGCTTGGATATAACAAAGATATCATGTTAAGTTGGAGTAATTTAAGTGAATCTCTAGAAACAGATAACCAACTGTCTAGCGATTTAAAAGAAGAAATAAGAAGCATGCTTGCTCAAAATCACGGATGCGCGTATTGTAAAGCAAAAGGGCAACCATCGGGAAAATTTACTGATGAAAAATCTATGATATGTCTTGGTTTTGTTGATGTTTATATGAAACTAGGAACGGAGATTCCTGATTATATTTTACAGACTTTAAACGACCATTTGACTGAAGCAGAAATGAGTGAACTTATTGCTTTTATAACGTTTACAACATGTCAGCAATATTTCGGCGCAATAATGAAGCTAGAGGTATAAATTAAAAACAAGCACATGTCCAATTGAATTGGATATGTGCTTGTTTATAACTGTACATTGTCTTTTGCATAATGGAATAATTGTTTCTTTTCACTAATAAATAATTGTACAAAAGTGAGGATACCAATTTTACCAATAAGCATCGTTGCAATAATAATGATTTTAGTTACAGTACTATAGTCAGTTGTGAAATTCATGCTTAACCCTACAGTGCCGAACGCTGAAATCACTTCAAATAATACGGTCGTATAGGATGTATGTGGATTTAGCACACTCACAATAAACGATATACTTAATACAAAGATAGTTGCTAAAAGCGTGATGGTAACAGCAATTTTAAGTGTACGTTCAGGTATAGATTTTTTAAATATAGCTGGATGGCTCTCGTTTCTTAATGTACTTTTTATAAATAATAGCGTCAGAACTAAGCTGGTTACTTTGATACCACCAGCAGAACTGATGGGTGCACCACCGATAAACATAAATAACATCATCATCATTGATGTAGGTGTGGAAATTTGTCCGATATCAACGGTATTAAATCCAGCAGTACGTGTTGTGACGGATTGAAAAAATGAAGCTCCAATTTTTTCAATCAAAGATAAATGATTTAATGTGAATGGATATTCTAAAATGAAAAACGAAATGCTACCGACGATGATTAATATGAAAGTTGTACTCAAAACGATTTTGGAATGTAATTTAAGTTTAGTTAATTTTTGTGTTGTTACTAAATCAAGAAATACAAGTGGACCTATGCCACCCATAATAATTAATAAGGGCACGGTTATAGTGATAATAGGGTCGTTAACCGTACTGATTAGGTTATCTTTGAAAAGTGCAAAACCAGCATTATTAAAAGCAGACACAGAAGTGAATATACTTAAAAACACCCCTTGTCCTAAGCCATACTTTGGAATAAAGGATAACGCAATACATAACGCACCTACAAGTTCAGTTACCAAACTATACAAAACAAATTGTAAGATTAAGCGGATTATGCCCCCAGGCGTATCAATGTTCCACATTGCCATGACGAGGTAGCGACTTTTATTACTAATTCGCTTATTGATTAATATAAAGGTTAAAAGTGTCACAGTGACGATCCCTAATCCACCGATTTGTATGAGTGACATGATAATCGTATCGCCCAACCAATTGAATTGGGTAGAGACATCTATAGTAGCTAACCCAGTTACCGTAAATGCACTAGCAGCTATAAAAAAGGCGTCCACAAAATCAATAGGATGTTTACCTGTGATTGGCAAATATAATAGTAACGCGCCAATCAGTGTTGTTGTAATAAAAAGTAATAGGTAAAAGTATAAAGGCTTAGTTAATTGTTTCATGATTCATTTCCTTTACTCTTTTAATCAATTGTATTTTATACCTATACTTTAAAAAAGCAAGTAAATTTTTTAGAAAACTTTTTGAATTTAAAAAACCAGAATCGTCATATAGTTTTAACGATTCTGGTTAAGTTGCCTATTAATTTTTATTTGTTTGTTCCTTAATACCTTTTGTTACAGCTTCAGCAAAATCGTATATTGATTGTTTATAATCATTGGGATTTTCACGTGTTTTTCTATCGAGACGCCCATGATCAAAAAAAGATTTACGATACTGAGTTGAGATTTCTAATTGAACGCCCGAGCCCGTCTCATTTTTATTGATGATATTTTTACTGGAATCTCCATTAACATAGTTGGGGCTCTTTTCAACATTAAATGCTTCTTTTTCGAGTTCGTTAGTAATTGATTTGGCCATAGCTTTATCTTTACCACCGATATAGACAACTTTCTTCTGTTCTTGTATACCGTGTATCGAAATCGATTCATTTGATTGATTCGTTAATTTAATTAGTTTGGGGTCATCAAAACGGGTTGAGGTAATATGTAATTTTTGATTATTTGATTTCATTAAACCTTCAAAACTATATAAATTATAATCACCTTTTTTAGAAATAAGTTTAGCTAATTCTGAAGTGCCAGGCTCAATGCCTCCTCCATGAATCGCTGTAACGAGTATATCTTTGTTATTTGTTGTTTTGGCATTTGTTTGCCAATCACGATGTTCTTTAGTATCTGATTTAAGTTCAGTGAAATTTTTATAATGATCTTGATTTTGTGGTTGGTCATTTTTCCAAACATATAAGAAATAAAGTGTCGCCAGAATAATTCCCACAATAATCAACATGATTAAATAATATAAATAAGAATGGAATGCGTTTTTCATAATACTCCCTTGTTAAGCATGAGCCTGAGACAGAAATAGATGTCACAGGCTCTTTTTCATTTAGGCAGTAGATGACTGAATTGAAAATGTAAAGTCTCACTGATTAATTCATTAAGTTAGTGAGACTTATGCATGAGCTTTAGCTCAGGTAAACATTTCAATCCTAGTCATCCTTGCCGGGGTGGGACTACGAAATCTCTATTAGAAAATTTGATTTCTGTCCCACTCCCAGAAATCAAACATTAATCGTGTCATATATTTATTACAATCTTGTTACTTTGGTAATAAAGTGATGAATGATAGACAGTTAGCCCATTATCAATATCAATGACAAATAAAATAGAACGGCTCAAACTATGTTGGAATCTAAACTTCTTTTACTGCAAAATAGTTGTTTTCTTCATCAGCAAAATTAAAAACGCGTCCCATAGGTAATGTCATAATGTCGCCAACAGTTACTTGGCTATCTTTTAGACGATTAAATAGTTCATCGAATTGTGTAGTAGCAAAAATCAAAGAGGGTGTATCAGTGCTAACGCCCATATCCATTTCATCTACTTTAGCTTTGTCTTGTAGAACAATAGCAGTTTGCGCATCGTCATTGGGTGCTAATTTAACCACACGCATTTGCATTTCTTCAGTATCTTCTACTACTTTGAAATCTAAATTTTTAGTCCAAAAAGTAATTGCTTTATCATGATCATAAACATAAATCATTACTTCATCTAATCTTTGAATCATTATATCGCCCCCATAATTTTTGTATTACTTAAATTTAAGTATATAAAATAAAACAGGTAATACAAAATATTTAACTGTTCAAACTAAGTGAAGTTAAATCGTCATAAAATATCATGCTAAGTGCAAATTATGTCAAACATATGTAAAATTCATATTATACAAATAGGAAGGACGTGGTTGGGATAGATATCATAACAAAAATGCAAGTTGATGTACCAAGAGAAACTGTTTTTGAAGCATTTGTAGATCCAGAGAAAATTGGAGGATTCTGGTTCTCTTCTAGTTCTGAAAGATGGGAACAAGGTAAAGCCATTACACTCCGTTATGAAGAATATGATGCTGAGTTAAATATCAACATTGAGCGGGTGGAGGACAACCAGTTAATAGCATTTACTTGGGGTGCACATCCTGTAACCATTCAATTTGAAGAGGGTGAAGCGGGCACTGTTGTAACAACAACTGAAAAAGACTTCGACATGCAAGATGTGAAGCAATTATTAGGTCAAAAAGAAGGCTGGGTTTATATGCTCAGTTGTTTTGAAAGCCTACTTAGAGCATGGCGTTACCATTAGAGCAGCCATTTTATAGTGAAAGTGATTGAGCGAGAAACAGAGATCTAAATTAATTAGATGACAATCTCGCTCTTTTTTTATAAATGTTAAAAAAGAGGGAGTACAAAAATATAAGCAAAATACTTTTCAAAATAAACGGCATATGTCTTAATGTAATTATAAAAGTTACAATTAAAAAGGTGATGTTCATGAATTTAGAGTTTAATATTGCTGTGCATCTTCTGACGTTTTTAGTGAAACATCCGGATGAACGGTATAGTAGTAGTGAATTAGCAGAACGCATTTGTGTTAATCCTGTACAGTTAAGAAGAGTCACGAGAAAATTGAATAATCAACAGTACTTGGACGCAAGCCGTGGTAAATACGGGGGGTATCAAGCGAATGATCAAACAAAGAAAGTGAATCTCGCTGAATTATTTGTTGCATTTAGTGAAGAAAGATCGGATGGACGATTGTTTACAGGTGATGAAGGTAGTGACTGTGAAATTTCCAGGGAAATAGGTCATACAATGTCTAATTTTCATAAAAGAGAGCAAGCCTTACTAATTGATTATTATAAAAGTGTAACTATCCAAGACGTATTAAACGAAGTATTAAAGGAGGATTCTCATGAAACAGTATGATTTAGTGATTATAGGATTTGGTAAAGGTGGTAAAACACTAGCGAAATTTGCTTCAGCACAAGGTAAAAAAGTAGCTGTCGTTGAAAAATCTCAAGAGATGTATGGTGGTACTTGTATTAATATCGGTTGTATTCCTTCTAAAACACTTGTACATGAAGGCTTAGACCATGGTTCGTTTGACCGAGCATTTTCAAGAAAAACAGATGTTGTTAATGCATTAAATAGCAAGAACTATCATAATTTAGCAGATGAAGACAATATTGATGTATTAGATTACACAGCTAAATTTAAATCGAATCGCGAAGTCAATTTATTAAATGATCAAGGTGATGTGGTAGAAACATTATCTGCAGAGCATGTAGTCATTAATACAGGTGCAAAATCAGTTATTCCACCGATTAATGGTGTAGAAAGTTCAAAACATTTATATGATTCTACAGGTATTATGAATCTAGATTTCCAACCTAAAAAATTAGTTATTGTTGGTGGTGGCTATATTGCATTAGAATTTGCATCTATGTTTGCCAATTTTGGTACACAAGTCACTGTCCTAGAACGTGGCGATGATATCATGCCGAGAGAAGACGAAGATATCGTTAAAGAAGTTAAAAAAGACTTAGCAGATAAACAAGTCGATATCGTATTAAACGCGAATACAGAAAGATTTGAAGATGTTGAAGCAGGTACACTTGTTCATACGACAGATGGCACATACGAAGCGGATGCTGTACTATTAGCTACTGGTCGCAAACCCAATACAGATTTAAATCTTGAAAATACAGATATTGAATTGGGTGAACATGGTGAAATTAAAGTAAATGAACACCTCCAAACAACTGCAGCAAACGTTTATGCATTAGGCGACGTTAAAGGTGGTATGCAGTTCACATATATTTCATTAGATGACTTTAGAATCGTGAAAGATCAATTGTTTGGTAATGGTGAACGTTCTACTGAAAATCGTGGCGCTGTGCCATATACGGTATTTATTGATCCGCCATTAGCACGTGTTGGTTTAACTGGTAAAGAAGCCAAAGCACAAGGTTATCATATTATGGAAAATACGGTTCCAGTTAATACAATCCCTAGACACAAAGTAAACAATGATCCAAGAGGTTTATTTAAAGCAGTGGTTGATAAAGATAGCGAAACCATCTTAGGCGTGACGCTATATGGTAAAGAATCTGAAGAAATTATTAATTTAATAAAATTAGCCATTGATCAAAAATTATCATATAAAGTATTGAATACAAACATTTATACACACCCAACGATGGTAGAGTCATTTAACGATTTATTTAATATGTAAATAAATTTACACTCAACGTTCAATATAGGAAGTTAAAAAGCTCGGGTCTCATCATAGCCCCGAGCTTTTTTATATGACTTTAACTAACCAAGGCTTTAATAATCTGTCCGATAAGGTAAAAAGCACCAATAATGATACAAACAATGCCGATACTAATATAACTTTGTTTTTTGCTTACGCCTTCCTTTTTAGAAGTCTGCTGATTTAGGATGAGTAACACAATACCGACAATGATGAGTATGATTGAACCAATCCACATGATAAGTCGCCTCCTAATAAATATTCAGTATTGATTGCGTTGCGTGACAATGTTATCGCCCCGTTTAATATATATTTACCCGTCAGTCGCTAATAATTAACGTGTACAATGTATATTTCTATTTATACATCATGATCAGCGTTATACGTAATAATGAAATTAGTTAATATGTATTAAAATCAATAGATTGCTATGACATCCATTAATTTTTAAAGATTCATGTTAAAATATATATTATTTAATAATTCATATATAAAGAACGATGTGGTTTATAAATATTGAAAATTATTTTGGAAGGTGTGCTAAATGGATATAAAATATGAGTATCAATTTGATATGAATGATATAGATGAAATAGTGCGCATTTATCATGGGAACCATTGGAATGGCCATAATCAAGAAGAAGTGATTACACTATTTAATACTGCGACACATGTCGTGATTGCAAAAAGAGAGGGACAAGTGATTGGTTTCGCTAGAGCGATGTCAGATGGTGTGTTTAATGCCGCGATTTATGATGTTGTAGTAGATACCACTTATCAATCTAAAGGCGTTGGCAATAAAATTGTTCAAGAAATGGTTAATTATTTAGGGGAACTTTCTTGTATTCATCTTATCGCAACTACTGGGAATGAATCATTTTACGAAGCGCTTGGATTTCGAAAATTAAAAGCTGGAATGGCTATTTATAATAATGCAAAATTAAAAGATGAGTATACTGTTTAATTCATAACAGATATACTCATCTTTTTGTTGTGTAAAGAAGATTATAAAAGATTGTGACTCACGTCCTCGTAGGCATAATTTTTAAGTAAAGAACAACCAAGTGGGTGTTGTCCATTGTCTACATAGTGATTTATTTCTTCAAGGACATCTAATATTTCATATTCTGGCGTCGTAACATCAAACGTATATTTAAATAATTGCTTTTTGTCGGAAAGTACAGTAGCGATTAGTTCATCATTGTGCATTTTATAATTTAGTAACTGCATCGTTATCCCTCGCTTATATTATATTTCAATACATATGAAGTATTGATTGATGTAAATGAGAATAAATTTCAACTCATCTTTATCTAGATTATAATAATTACAATCTATAACTGATTATACATTAAAATTTATAAAATGTAGAGGGTTTTGACTTAAAAAATCTTGGAAATTTGTAAAATTTCACATGTAAACGCATGCTTAAGCCTTTTCTTAATAATAAATAATTTAAACTGGATGAAATGAATGAGCATGCTTGTAATCGTTAGTGTAATTTGCTACGATATAATTAATCGAATAAAGCTTTCTAGGGTTCCGCAAGGTGATTACTTTGGTCTGGTCCGAGAGAAAGCCACATATTTTTATGTGACACGGAAGGATAAAAGCCTGGGAGATAGTAATTAACACTATCTCCCGGGCTTTTTTTATTTTAAAGGAGGACATAGGAATGAATTGGATCAAAATTATTATCGCAACATTTTTTGAAGTAGGATGGGTGATTGGTTTAACCCATGCGTCATCTTGGTGGGAATGGCTGTTTACGATGATTGCTATATTTGTAAGCTTTTATTTATTAGTAGATGCTTCAAAGGTTCTGCCTGTAGGCACAGCGTATGCCGTGTTTGTAGGTCTCGGAACAACATGGGTTACGTTGTTTGATTTCTTGTTTTTTGGCGAACCGTTTAATGTTATGAAAATAATGTTAATTGTCATTTTACTTGCAGGTGTCATTAGCCTGAAATTAGTAACTACAAATAAAGGAGGAGAAGCATAATGGCATGGATCTTATTAGTTTTTGCAGGTGTCTTTGAAATGTTAGGTATAAATTTTTTAAATGCATATGTGCATCATCGTCAAAAACGAGATGCAATGGGACTCATTTTCTTTTTTGCTGTGAGTTTCATGGCATTATCTACCGCAATGATGTACCTTCCGATGAGCACAGCGTACGCAATCTGGACAGGTATTGGTGCAGTAGGTGGCGCAATTCTTGGGATGATCTTTTATAATGAATCTAAGGATATTAAAAGAGTAGTATGTATTTTAGTGATATTGGGAAGTACGATTGGTTTAAAATTAGTGAGTTAAAGTGAAGGACAATTTGGTAAATATTATACGGTCAAAAATGTGATGAGGGATTATTCAATTTTCAAGTTTATATAGGACGTGATGAATATCGAAACACAGTATTGCAGTGTAGACAATGTACGTTTATATAAAAAAAGACGACACATCCGTGTCGCCTTAAGAGTAATATGTTCATGAATATAAAAGACTAGTAGTCGGTTTCCAACTACACCTTTAATATATCATATCTAGTAATCAGGCTTCAATAAAAATGTAATATTGTCACATAAGCATTCATTTTTCCTCAAATCATATGAGTTAAAATAAAAAACTGTTAATTACGATACTGCGGGGATATTTGGTAACTGATACCATGAAGTACAAAGGTGGGGTGTAGTCTATGGAAGGTTTGGCAGCATTTATTATCATAACATTAATGATTATTATTGTTCCGGGGCCGGATTTCTTTGTCGTAATGAAAAATTCGATTACCTCAGGAAAAGGTAATGGCGCTATGGCAGCCTTAGGTATTACGTCAGGTCATGTAGTTTATTCACTGTTAGCTGTGTTCGGTATTATTTTTATACTGGCTAATATGTATTATGTCTTTGTGACAATTAAGATTTTAGGTGCTATATATCTTATATATCTAGGAATTAGAAGTATCATCAGTGCAAGACAAAGTATGAACTTTTCAACATCTCAGATGAAAGCACAGCGTATTACTTATTTAAGTTCATATAGACAAGGTTTTTTTAGTACGATTTTAAATCCCAAAGCATTACTTTATTATATCAGTATATTGCCGCAATTTTTAAGTACTGGTGAAGCTGTTACATCTCAAATTGCTATATTAACTGCAATTGTGACCACAGTTATTTTGCTCTGGTTTATTTTCTGTGTTTATATTTTTCAATATATTAAGCTATTGTTTACGAATAGAAAAATAAAAGCAATTTTTGATTATAGGGTTGGCGCAATATTGATTGGCTTATCACTTAATCTGCTATTGAGTAAAAGTAGTTAAATAGCATGTATGAACGTCTGAGACATTACTTGATGTGTTGGACGTTTTATTTTATCCCATTTTAAATTACAAGTTACCATAGTCATAAATAAACAAAATAATTTAAATTGTAGATAATTGTTTGTAAAACTCTTTTGAAATATTCACAATTTATCTCCATAATAATCTTGTTAGTTATTTATAATATTAAAAGAGAGAGGGGGAATAAACTTTTGAAAAATATATTTAATCCATTACAGAGGCTTCATTTCTATGCAGCGTTATTTATTACGCCGCTACTGATTACGTTAACAATTTCGGGCATTGGGTTTCTGTTTTTCCAAGAAGTAGAAAATAATATTTATAAGACAGAATTTTTCGGTGATAGTCCTGTAAAAGAACATCAATCACTTAATCAGGCAGTTGATCAAGTAGAAGATAAATTTGATGGTTTTTACATAAGTAAAGTTAGTATTTTAGAAGAGCCTTATAATAGTAGAATTACATTAGATGATATGGCAGGGAACCAACGTTATGTTTTTCTAGATCAAAATAATCAAATTGTTGCTGATCAAAATGCAAAACATACGTATGCGAACGTTGTACGAAATATACATAGCTCATTATTTACTGAAAATACTTTTATTAATTACTTGGTAGAACTGACAGCGTGTTGGACTATTTTCATGATATTGTCTGGAACGTATATGTTAATTAAGAAAAAATTAATTACAAATAAAAGTAAGCGATTAAGATTCCAAAAATGGCATGCTACACTTGGGATTATCATTGCCATACCGGTGTTTGTGCTTGTATTGACTGGCTTGCCATGGTCTGGATTTATGGGGGCTAAAATTGCGAGTGTTATGGATAATTCTGGAGAGTTGGGACAGTCAGAATTGGCAGTTAATCCACCTAAATCAGATGTGAATGAAATACCTTGGGCAACACGTAAAAATAAGCAACCAGAGTCTGAGAGCGGATCTGCGCATCATGGTAGTGGTGAAATGCCAAGAACAGATATTAAAAAACAAATTTCGATTGATAAAGTTGTTGCAGAAGCACAAAAAGATGGCATTACGAAGCCATTTTCAATTGTTTATCCAACGAGTGAAGAAGCGGCATTTACAGTTTCGAAAGGTAGTAATACAGGTGTGACAGGCTTAGACGTGTCACCTTACCATGAACAGACGTTATATATAGATCAATATAATGGTAAAGATTTAGGTAAGGTGAAATATCAAGAGTACGGCATAATTGGTAAATGGTTTACATGGGGTATTCCTCTGCATGAAGGTCATTTGTTCGGTATTGCCAATAAAGTGATTAACTTGCTTGTATGTATCGCATTACTTGCTGCGGTTGGACTGGGTCTAACGTCTTGGATTAAGAAAATGAAAGCAACGCAAATTAAAATACCAAAAAGAGTTAAAAAGCCAATGTCTATTCCATTGGTTATCATACTGGTTATATTAGGGATATTGATGCCATTATTTGGTTTTTCTCTTATTATCGTTTTCTTAATAGAGCTATTGCTTTATTTTAAGGATAAAAAGAATCGATAGTGCACGAACGGAATTTTACTGCTTTCAGACTGTCGACAAAGTCTCCGACTTTGTTGGCAGTTTTTTTATGCACACTTTCCGCGGCACTGCCTTAGCCTGTAGTCTTTGGCTAGTGCTCTTCCCACAGGAGTCGACATAAATCACTGTCAATAAAATATTGACTTGATTGCATAGGTGAGCCTACGAGAACTCTATTAGAAAATTTGATTTCTGCCCCACTCTCATTCTGTATTAAAAATAAGACTAATAATTAAAATAGATAAACTCCGCGCATATACTTGCGCAGAATTTGTCTACATTCAAAAAGCAGGAAGGTCTCTATGAGCCTCCCTGCTTTTTGTGTAGTAATCACATTAAATGTATAGATTACATTTCCATTTCATGTATTTTCATCATTAAACCATGTGGAATATCGTCGTGTTTTACAACTTCTTGTTTATAGAATGTTTTGCCGTCATCTTTAGAAACTAATTTAACAAAGTCACCTTTTTTAGGTTTGAAATCGTCATTTTTATTGTCTATTTTAACGTTTTTAGTCACGAGACCATCTTTTTCACTGACTACTTTTTCAGCAGTTGTACTATCTGACATATAGCCATAATATGTGCTCTTTTGACTCGATGTAATCATAAAGATGGTGAAGACGACACCAATAATGACTAAAATACTAATGATAGAAATTGTTAATTTTTTATTCATATACTCTGTCTCCTTTTATGTTAAGCATAAAGGATTAAAGTAAATTCGTATATAACCTTTTAAAATGTTGCTAATTTTGTCAAAAAATAAATTGCTATTCAGTTTAGGGATGGAAATAAGCGTGTTCAGAGATCAATACTCTGACACCACGATAAATATTTTTGATCGTATACCAAACGGTTATGACGAATAAAATAATTGCCACTGTAATCATTATCACACTGGTAATGGTAGAAGTATTATTGATTAAGACGCCACCAAATCCAATGCTGAGAATTAAAAGTATCGGTCCAATATACGTTATAATATGATAAGCTAACGATTTAGCTGCGTGGCTAGAAGTAGGTCTATCAGCAAAAATCCATATAAAAATAGGTAATATGATTGGTGCAAAAAAGATACTAAAATAACTCAGTGCTGCGAGAACGCGTTCTCCTTGTGTACTGTTTTGTATAACTCTGTCATTCATTTGTATCACCTCATTTAGTATACTAACAAGGTAGTTTCAAAAAATATAGAGTAAAAGCTTAACATGACAGTATTGTTAGTTAATCCGATTGATTATGGTAATCATGCGCATATGCATACAAAAAGAGAGGATGGTTAATATGAAAATATATTTGGTAAGACATGGTGAGTCACAATCAAATTATGATAAGAAACAAGGGAAAAATTATTTCTGTGGACAATTAGATGTACCACTTACTGAGAGAGGCACATGGTCAGCTCAATTATTACAGAGCTATTTTGACAAAAAAGCAATAGATCATATTTATATTTCTGATTTATTACGGACACGTCAAACTTATAATGCGATATTTGATAAATCGATTCCGGCAAGCGTGACCCCTTTGTTAAGAGAGCGTTCGCTTGGTATTTTCGAAGGTAAAATGGTTGAAGCGGTGGAACAAAATCCATCTTATACGCGCTATTTTGAAGATCAAAATTATCTTGAATTTCGTCACAGTTTTACGCAAAAGGCGCCAGAGGGAGAAAGTTATGCAGATGTTATGGAACGTGTTAAACAATTTTTTGAAAATGAAATTGATGATTCACTCGATTCCATTGCTATCGTAGCACATCAAGTTGTTATACGTTGTTGCTTCGTATATTTAGGATATGATTTGGAAGCTACAGTGATTGATAGAAAAATTGAAAACTGTGTACCTTATGAACTAGAAAAATAGCCATTAACATAAAAAACCTGAACTACGACATCGTCGTCGGTTCAGGTTAATATCTTTTAGCCGCTGTTAAGCTATCATGAAATCCTTGGAATAGCGTGTTGAAATTGTCTAAAAAACTTCCGACAATTACGGCAAGTATGACGTAAGTTACACTAAGTGCGATTGTTTTATAAGAAACAACGCCATATTTTTCTTTCTTCTCAAAGAGATTAAAAGCTATGAAGATAGCAGCCATGGCACCTATTAAAATTGTTAATATCATAAAGGTGTTCCTCCTTAAAATTATTACTTGAGTGGCTGAGCTTCGATTCATTTGTTCTTTAACTTATAAATAAGCATAACAAATGTTACTTTGTGAAAAAAAGGGATATCATATTAAAAAACCTTACAATTAAGTAAGGTTTTTTACAGAAATAAGTCATAGACTATGGTTAATATGGATATAAATAGGCTTGAGCCCTTTATAAATATGAAAAGGTGACATGTAATCTCTTTGTAACTTAACCGAATATTTTGTAAATACATAAGTAGCGACAGAGTTGGAAAACATATCTAAACTATAAGTTTGTCACTTATTTGTCGACGGCGTCAGATTTAATACCTTTATCTTTTAAGAATTTTTTGATTTTATCTTGTTGTTTCCCGTTAACATCTCCAGCATATTTTGTTGGTACATCTGCAACATTAAGTTTGTTTTGTGGCTGGTAATCTAATTGCTCAATGTCTTCGTCAGCATTTTTGATTGTGCTATTTAAGGCTGTAAAGTAATTAACGATTCGATCGAGGTTTTCTTCATACCCATCTGGGAATTTGTTGTTTTTTACGAACTTTTTGAAACGCACATCATTTTTAACTGAGTTATGTGATAGTTCGGATAAACGTTTTGCTTGTTTATCGGTAATCTTTGTATCTGTACCTGTTTGCTTATCTAATTGGTATTGGATTAGATACTTATTGTCTATAATATCTGAGTTCACATCTAGATATTTTTTAATTGCTTTATTAGCTTCTGCTTTGCTTAGTGTTTCGCCACTTTTGTCTGAATTAAAGATGTCTTGTTCAGTAATTGTTTTAACATTTTTAGGTGCGTTTTTTCCACTATAACCTTTGTCATCATCGGATTCATCATTTGAACATGCTGCGAGTATCACAGTTAGCACTAAGACTAATGAGAGTAATATACTTTTTTTCATAAATAAAAACTGCTCCTTTAAAAATAATCATACGTATATAACAAACTAATGAATGTATAAACACGTTCTTAAAAATTATAACTTAAGCGTATCATGTAGTGCTATTTATTTGAATGATGTATTAAATAATAAAACGCACAATCTTTTGAACAAAATATAAAAGAAAAGAGATGAACTTAGTAATTTTAAAAATATTCATTAGATTTTCATAATAAAATGTTACTTAGATATGTGCTGTATTTCAATTAATAATCAAATAAGCTATATGATGTGAAAAAGCATATGGGAGATGAATACCTCTAGTTGACACGGTGATTCGTTTTACAATGAGATGACAGTTATTTCCTTATGTGAAAGAGTCTTAATTTTTGGGTATTCATATATTGTAGTGATTTTGTAATTTGCTGATGCCGTGGGGAAATAGTATGAGTGAGAGACTATAGATTTGAACCAGATTTTAAGCAAATATGGACGGTCTAAATAGTGAGATTTTAAATATAAAGAGGAGCCTGAAACATCTATTTATGTCTCAGACTCCTCTTATTTTGAGAATGGGGGGATTTATATCTCAAATTTTTAATTTTCAGTGACGATAATGGGTATTACTAATGTCTGATAATATAATCAAAAGCATTTAATGCTGCATTAGCACCTGCGCCCATTGAAATAATAATTTGTTTATTGCGATCATCAGTGACATCGCCTGCCGCAAATATACCTGGGATACTTGTCGCATTCGTGCGGTCTACTTTAATTTCTTTGGCATCATTTAGTTCTACATAATTGTTTAACCACTCTGTATTAGGTAGTAATCCAATTTGTACAAAGATACCTTCTAATTCTAGCGTATGTTCCTCGCCTTGTGCCTTATCCTGATATTTAATACCAGTCACTGCATCGTCTCCAAGTACTTCGGTTGTTTGAGCATTTTTAATAACTGTTACATTAGGTAGACTGTTTAAACGTTCCTGTAAAATATTGTCTGCTTTAAGGTTTGCGTTACGTTCAAGTAATGTAACATGTTCAACGATGCCAGCTAAGTCGATTGCAGCTTCGACGCCTGAATTTCCGCCACCTATAACAGCGACATTTTTATTTTCAAATAACGGGCCGTCACAGTGTGGACAGAATGCAACACCTTTATTGATTAATGCTTCTTCACCTGGGACTTCTAGTTTACGCCAACGCGCACCTGTTGAAATAATAACCGTCTTACTCGTCAATTGAGCACCATTATCTAATGTTACGACAATACCGTCATCCGTTTTTTCAATATCACTGGCACGAATACCTGTCATGACATCGACATCATATTGTTTAATATGATCTTCTAATGCAGATGAGAATTTAGGCCCATCTGTTTCTTTAACAGTGACAAAGTTCTCAATGGTAGCTGTATCGTTAACTTGACCACCGATACGGTCTGCGACGATACCAGTACGTAAACCTTTACGTGCAGTGTAGACTGCAGCGCTACCACTTGCAGGACCACCACCGACAATTAATACGTCGTATGGTGCTTTATCGTTAAATTCAGCTGGGTCTGCTTGACTACCAAGATTTGCTAAAATATCTTGGATCGTCATGCGTCCATTACCAAATTCTTCGCCATCTAAGAAAATAGCGGGTACTGCCATAATATTTTCAGATTCTTCTCTGAAAATAGAGCCATCTATCATTGTATGAGAAATATTTGGATTTAATAAACTCATCAAGTTTAATGCTTGAACTACGTCGGGACATTTTTGACACGTTAAGCTAATATACGTTTCAAAATGTAGTGGACGATCGATTGCTTTAATTTGATCTATAATGGCTTGTTCTTCTTTTGGTGGACGACCACTTACTTGTAACAAAGCAAGAACTAGAGAATTAAATTCATGACCCATTGGTAAACCAGCAAAAGTAATGCCTGATGTTTCATTAGGTTTATCTACTGAAAAGCTTGGTGTACGTTTCAAGTCAGATGCTTCTATAGTAATGTGATCGGACGCGACAGATACTTCATCTAAAAGTTCTTTCAGTTCTTTAGATTTATCATCTGAACCAAGGCTCGCTTTTAGAACTACGTCGCCTTCCATCAATTGAAGTAATTGTTGTAATTGTGATTTAAGCTGATCATTTAGCATTTAAATCAATGCCTCCTTAGATTTTACCTACTAAGTCAAGACCAGGTTGTAATGTTTCTGAACCTTCTTCCCATTTTGCTGGGCAAACTTCGCCTGGGTGTTGACGTACATATTGTGCTGCTTTGATTTTGTGTACTAATGTGCTAGCATCACGGCCGATACCGTCAGCGTTAACTTCTGCTGCTTGTACAACGCCATCTGGATCTACGATAAACGTACCACGTTGTGCAAGTCCTAGTTCTTCATCTAATACATCAAAATTGCGTGTGATTGTTTGAGAAGGGTCACCAATCATAGTGTATTGAATTTTACTAATTGCATCTGAATGATCATGCCAAGCTTTGTGTACGAAGTGTGTATCTGTTGATACAGAATATACGTTGACACCTAATTCTTGTAATTTATCATATTGACCTTGTAAGTCTTCTAATTCAGTAGGGCATACGAATGAAAAGTCTGCTGGGTAGAAGCAAACAACACTCCATGAACCTTTTAAGTTTTCATCTGAAACTTCGAAGAATTCATCCTTTTGTGGATCGTATGCGTTAGCTGTAAATGGTAAAATTTCTTTATTTATTAATGACATAAAAATATCCTCCTATTTAATAATGTATTTTCAATTAGAATTAAGTAAGGGTAGATTTTTCTGTTTCTTAATTATAATAATTCTAATCTTCGTATTCTATTATTGCATTTCCCTCATTATTCGTCAACACAGAAGAATTTTGAGAAAACGCTTAAAAAAACCACTTTGACTCTGTGTTTTAGTATACAATAAAAATGTATTTTTACATTAAAATCGAGCGTTATACTTTATAAAATAACGCTGTATAAATAATAAATATCCTTTAAATTCTCAACTAAAACATGAAAATGAGAAGAAAGGCTATTTAAAAAAAGTATATTATTATTGGGTGCTGATTAAATTCATATAGATGAATATTTACGTGCTTATGGTCTGTTCATATTTTATAAGCTATATAACAATCAATGATTTCATTGTTTAGACGGATAGCAGACTGTCCTGAGCGGTGTTATTCAATTTGTTAAATAAAAGAACGCAACATTAAATCATGCCCGCGATCGGGAAGAATAGCCACCAGTGTCCAGCTAAAAATTCCCAACCATTCATGCCTCTTTTTTGATGATGATACGATACAGGATCTTGATATGTTTCAATGATTGTTTTTTTAAACTGTTTGTCGCCTTTGATTAGTTCGTCTAAAGAGATATCAAACAAATCACTCATTTTAATGAGCATATCAATACTTGGATAAACTTTGTTTAATTCCCATTTTGAAATACTTTGCCTTGAAATATTCAATATCTCTGCAAGTTCGTCTTGAGACCAGTGTTTTTGTTCGCGTTTTTCTTTTATTTTTGATCCGATTTCCATAATAATCACTCCCTTTACGAATAATTTAATATAGAGCCTTTAATGCGTCACGCACTAAATCATATATTTTAAAGCAACCTAAAGGTGCATCTGTGATTTGAAAGTATTTCATAAAAAAATATAGAAAAATTATGTATAACATATCGCAATTATTGATTGAATGATTTTAATTATATTAAACCCATTGATTGGATTTGTACCGTGATATAAAATAATTTAACTATTAATAAACCATGCATGGTGCGATTTTTTTTAATGATACGATTAATCTGTATTGCAATAAGTAAGTTATTTACCTCTAAGTCTTTTAATAGTAATGAAAACGGGTAAACATAATGTAAACAAAGCAGTCGCTGTTTTGTTATGCTATGAGTAACTTTATGTAAAGAGGAACGGTTAACATTGTCTGAGCATGTATACAACTTATTGAAGAATCATCATTCGGTTAGAAAATTTAAAAAGGAACCAATATCAGAAGCGCATATAAAACAACTGGTAGAAGCTGGTCAAAGTGCATCAACTTCAAGTTATTTACAAGCCTATTCAATTATTGGTATCAATGATCCAAAAATTAAGGAAGAATTGAAAGAAGTATCTGGGCAACCTTATGTTGTTGAAAATGGCTATTTATTTGTTTTTGTAATGGATTATTATAGACATTCCATTATCAATGAGGAATCTAAACATGATATGCAAACATCATTTGAATCTGCTGAAGGATTACTTGTAGGCACTATTGATGCGACATTAGTAGCTCAAAATATTGCAGCGACAGCTGAAGATATGGGCTATGGCATGGTGTATTTAGGATCATTAAGAAACGATGTGGAAAGAGTAAGAGAAATTTTAGAATTACCTAAACATACTTTCCCACTTTTTGGTATGGCATTAGGTATTCCAGAAGATGATGAAAATGGTAGCCCTAAACCAAGATTGCCATTTGAACATGTATTTCATGCTAATAAATATGATAGTGATAAAGATAGCCAACGTGAAGCATTAAAAGCATATGATCAAACAGTGAGTGACTATTATAGTTCACGTACAAATGGCGAACGTACTGAATCATGGTCTAATCAAGTTGCTAACTTTATGAGCGCGAAGCAACGACTAGATATGTTAGAACAACTGAATAAATCAGGATTTATTAAAAAATAATTCATTGAAAAACTAAGATTTACTTATAATAATTTCAATATTTTTAATATCCTGAGATAACTCGAAAGGGGGGGATCAAGTTGAATATGTTTGATAAGATTTTTAGAAAAAAACCAGATGCTTCGGAGTCTCAGAATAAAAATGAAAACTATATTTATTCATCAAATAGTAAACTCACGCCCGATGAAGCCCAACACTATTGGGAAAAGATGGCTCAAAAATTAATTGTCGGTGTTATTAATTCAGTAGATTATACGGCAGAACGCATCTTCATCTTGATCTCCTTTGATGAAAAAGACCCTACGATTGATATATTCTTCCAAATGAATGGACAGTTAAGAATGTGGAATGATTTAGATAATGAAGCGCACAAAAAGGTCATTTCAAATAGTATCGTTACTCAGGCGCCTAATATGGTTAAACAAATAAACTGTATATATAATAGTGTGGATATGACGAGACTCGCGTATTCTCAAGTTCAATATGAATTTGAAAGTAAAGCGTGGTATCTTCACGACATTACCGAAGACAGTATAGAAGCACAATTAGAGAAAGCACCAGCATTTCTAAAGTGGTTTGATGATGTGTCAAAATCAATCGATACACTGTCGCTCGATGGAAAACACAAAATCACGTGGGGACCTTTTAAACCAGAGTATTAGATGTAATTAGTGATATTAAATAAGCGGTTGATAAAAATATAAAAAAGGTTGGAACACAACGTTCAACTATCTCTTTTGAGACAGTGAAACGAGCAGTATGTGTTCCAACCTTTTTCCATTTACTTGAATTATGACTAAACTTGCTACTCGAATTTAGTGATTAATTCAAATATATTAGTTTGTAATCTCGGCATATTCATTGTCGTTATAAGTGTCTTTGTCTAGGTTGTTTGTTAATTTTGCTGTACCTGTACCTGCAAGCATAGAGTCATTAACATTCAATGCTGTACGACCCATATCAATTAATGGTTCAACAGAGATTAAGACACCTGCAAGTGCGACTGGTAAGTTTAATGTAGATAATACAATAATGGATGCAAATGTTGCACCGCCACCTACACCAGCGACACCAAATGAACTGATAATAACGACACCGATGACAGATAATATAAATTGTAAGTTAACTTCTACACCAGCTGCTGGCGCTACCATAACAGCAAGCATTGCTGGGTAAATACCCGCACAACCATTTTGACCGATTGATAAACCGAATGAAGCAGAGAAGTTAGCGATACCATCAGGGACACCTAAACGGTTCTTCTGAGTTTGCACATTCAGTGGTAATGATCCTGCACTTGAACGAGAAGTGAAGGCAAACATAAGCACTTCGCCAGTTTTCTTAACAAATGTGACAGGGTTGAGACCTAAACCTGAAACAATGATTAGGTGAATAATATACATAACAATGAGTGCTGCGTAAGATGCAATCACGAACTTACCTAATGTCCAAATAGCACCAAAATCACTTGTCGCAATGGTAGATGTCATAATTGCTAAAATACCATAAGGTGTTAAACGTAAAACAAATGTCACGATTGCCATTACTAAATTATATAATGCATCGATACCACGTTTAAGTAAGTGTCCACTTTCAGGTTGTTTACGCATAACACGTAAAAATGCAAAACCGATAAATGCTGCGAAAATAACGACCGCAATTGTTGACGTTGTACGTTGACCAGTGAAATCTAAGAATGGATTACTTGGTAATAATTCTAAGATTTGTTGTGGTAATGTATTAGCGGCCATATCTTTTGCTTGGCTTGCGATTTCACTACCTCTTGAACTTTCGGCACTGCCTAAGTCAATAGATGAAGCATCTAGTCCGAATACGAGTGCTGAAATAATACCAATGATTGCTGCAATAGCAACGGTACCAATTAAGAAAATAAAAATATAAATTCCGATCTTAGCGAATTTGTCCCCAATTTTAATTTTAGTAAATGCTGAAACGATTGAAATGAAAATAAGTGGCATTACAATCATTTGTAATAATGCAATGTAGCCATCACCAACGATGCTAAACCAATCCATGGACTGTTTAGTTACTTGTGAATCCACGCCGTAAATTAAATGAATAACGACACCAAAAACAATCCCTAACCCTAAGGCAGAGAATACACGTTTAGGAAATGAAACATGTCTTTTAGCCATTACATATAATCCAACGAGGAAGGCCACAAAAATAATAATGTTAAGAATAGTTAATAACATAAAAAAAGACCTACACTTTCTTAATAATAATTTTTTGAAATCCGATACGTATACTAAGGATATTAGCAATTTCAATAATATTCAAGTCTATGACTCAAGAAATTCATGAATTTTAAATGACTTTATTTTCTGATAATTTAAAGGTAGCAAAACGATGATTTCACCGTTTAGAAAATGAAATAAAAAAACGAATCCTAAATCACATTTCTGTGATCTAGAATTCGTTTAGTTTGATAGTTAATTAGCACCATTTATTAAAATAGTTTATAGATTGAATAGGCGTGCGAAGAAACCTTTACGTTCTTCTTTTGGTGTGTCATTTGCAACTGATGAAGACTGCGCATGTGTATCTTCAGTTGGCTGCGTTTGTGTGTTCGGTTTCGTTATTTCTTCATTAATAGATGAATTATCAGTAGATGATGTAGAAGTTTCATCTGTTTTGTCATCTGCTTTGACTTGTTCAGCAGAAGCCATTTCTTTTTCAGTAGCTGATGTTGAAGCATCTGTATCAGCTGTTGTCGTTTCAGTTGGTTGCTCGCTGATTTGAGTGATTTCAGATTCTTCAGTCGCAACTTGCGCAGAGGATTTATCAGTTGGGTTAGAAGCAGTTGCATCAGCTACAGTTTCAGAAGTTGTAGAAGTAACTTTATCATCAGATTTTTCGTCATTGCTCGCACTCTCAGTTGAATGTTCTGTTAGCGCGTCGCTGTTATTCGTTGTTGTATTAGCAGTGCTAACATGTTCAGTTTCAACATTTGATTTAGCTAACTCAGATTGTTCTTTTTGAGAATCTTGGATAACGCTCTGTGTCGTTTTGATTTCATCTGTTGACGTTTGAATCGCTTTTAGAGATTCTGTATTTGCGTCTAATTTTGTAGTGATTTGGTTCTGCATTTCGTGTAATTCCTGTTGTTGTTGATGTACTTGGTTAATCATTTGACCAAGCATATGACGTTCATCACGCATTTTTTGAATTTCCGAACGTAAATCTTCAACAAGTTTAGAAACATTTTGATCTGTAGGTAAATGATTACCGTCATCTTTGACTAATACTTGTAAGAAGTCTTTTTCTTTTTCTAATTCTTCAAAAGCTAAATCATAACTATTTGTTTGTTTAACTTTATCGGCGATATCTTGGAATAGTTCGATATCCTCTTCTTGGAAATCTGTAGCTTCACGGCCACGGTATTCTGTTTTACTAAGTTGGTAACCGCGTTCTTCTAAATGCTGAACGATTTTACGGACTTGTTTTTCACTTAGCTCCACGCGTTGTGCAAATTCTTTGGTTAACATAGAAATAAGTCCTTTCATTAATTAATTTATGTATACCGACGTTTGTCTTCGGTCAGTGAAACGTCAGTCTTACCTCTATGCTAGTTTAAACTGTTTTAACAGTGATTTCAAGTGGTGATAACTATCGTTTGCGTAATTCCATTTGTTCAAGTAGCGGATAAATAACACTTCGAGAAATTCTGTTTGCAAAAACATACTTGAGAATATAATTTGATTTCACGCTTGGTCCATAGATATCTTTTGTTAATTCAATATTTGACTTTATAAATAAATCCATAGCTTCGCCGCTCGCATAATCTTGGATATTAGGGGCTAAATAATCAATTTCATATTGTTTTTCAAAACCATGTTCATATAAAAATTGGCGTCTGTTATCCATGATTTGAACTACATCTTCAGAAATGTCTTCGGGTTCTTTAGGCACTTCCAACATAATGAAATTGACATCATGTGCATGCAGTTGATTCGACAGAGTGTTTATTTCTTTTTGAATACGTTCAAGCGTTTTTGTTATAATTTCATCATGCTCGGGTTTATCTTTAGCAATTAAATAAATTAAAAAAGATGAATTTGTCGTAGCTTCATAATGCGCTGTGGCTAAACTCACTACTTCATCTGATTCAATGCCTACTAAAAAGATATAATCATCTTTTGTACGTTCGTTTCTTAAGGACTGTTTAAAAATTTGTTCGTCTTCAGATAGACCGATATCAAATTTAGCATCATATAACTTCAATGCGGATTTAAATAACGGATCATCGATTGATGTTATTGTCTTAAACTCCATAGGTACACCCCCAAATTATTGCGTTCATTATAACATAATAGAGAAAATATGAATCGAATTGCAATTTAATTTAATTTGCAGTTAAACATAAAAAGGGTCGAGACATCAATATGTGTGTCTCGACCGACTAAATTATAAGGGCGTTATTTGTTTACGTTAGTACGACTTATACAAATGTTGTAGTACTAATCAAACAGTATCTCAGTACTTAATTTAACGTCACAGATGCGTCTCAAAATGGTTTTGGTGAAATGAGAGTTTAAGCTAACGCCTCCAGTACCATCTTTGATTTACGTATAACGTTTGGATTATGATTTTGGTCCGTTTGTTTCTTCGGAGTAATGGCTATTACTTTTAGTTTGGTTCGTTTCGAAAGCAACGTTGGCTTTGTCGGCTTCTAGGTGTGAAGTCGTATCCTTTTTAGCAACAACGAGATAATTATCGTTTAATATTTCTTTCTTATAGCGTTCTAATTCTTCTTCAGGTAGCTTGTAGTGAGCCAATACGGCTTCTTCACCGTCTTCGCCAGTTAAAATTTTAGCCATCTTATCACTGAACGAACCACTTGTAGCAGTTAGATTGACTTCAGAATCATGTAACGCATCAATGTGTAATTTTGTTTTACTAATTACGGTCATTTCTGATTCTTTATAACCCTCTGATAGTTTAGATTTTATTGCATCGATAAGATCTTCTTTGTTTTGTACAATAGTGAATTCTGACATTTAGTGTTCCTCCGTTCATTATTATATGAATTATTTTGTGTTTACCCTTAAGTTATTATATAAAACGAATACAATTACATTATATAATGAACTTACACAACTGACAAACGACATTTCATGCATATGTGAACGTTTTCTGAAAAAATATAAAAAAGAAGTAAAAGCTTTTGTGAAGCGTTTACAATCAATAGGTGTATTGAAAATATTGCCAAAATTTGCTATCATCAGTTAATAATTTATCTAACTCATATAATCTGAAGGATACGGCTTTAGAAGTTTCTACCATGTTGCCATTAACAACATGACTATGGGTAAACAATACAATACACTAGCGATTCAAATTGAGAAGTTATGAAAAGTTGTGAAAGAAACTAGACTTTTTAAAGTGCTCATACATACAAGCTTTGTTCATTAAGAATACTTTTCTTACATAGTTAAAGGGAAATGAATGTAAAAAAATTAATTTTAAGGACATATATTGTAATTGAAACGATGCTGCTTTGGTATTGCACGTTCACTCATAGATCCTGAAACTAAGTTAGTTTAGGATTTTTTTGTACACAAAATGAGGAGGTTTTTTCGAGTGGATTTGTTGAAGCAGAAAGTTGAAGCAGATGGTGTTGTGATTGATGAAAAGATATTGAAAGTTGATGGTTTTTTAAATCATCAAATAGACGCAAGTTTAATGCACGACGTGGGACAAACATTTTATGAGCAATTTAAAGATGAAGGTATTACGAAGATATTAACGATAGAAGCTTCAGGTATTGCACCAGCAATTATGGCCGCTATGCACTTCGACGTACCTTGTCTTTTTGCTAAAAAAGCGAAGCCGAGTACATTGAAAAAAGGTGTTTATCAAGCAGAGATTCATTCTTTCACAAAAAATACGACAAGTACCGTTGTCGTGTCTGATGAGTTTTTAGGTGAAAATGATCGCGTACTAATCATCGATGATTTCTTAGCCAATGGTGATGCTTCACTTGGGCTAAATGAAATTGTGAAACAAGCTAAGGCTACAACGGTAGGTATAGGTATTGTCGTAGAGAAAAGCTTTCAACCAGGCAGAGAACGTTTAGAAGAAGCTGGTTTAACCGTTTCATCTTTATGTAAAGTGGCATCATTAAGTGGTAATAAAGTGACGTTTGTAGGAGACGAAGCATGAAAACGTTCATCTTAAGCTTACAACATTTATTAGCGATGTATGCAGGTGCGATACTGGTTCCTATTATTGTAGGTACTAGCTTAGATTTCACGCCAGAACAAATCGCTTTTTTAGTAACAGTTGATATTTTCATGTGTGGTGTAGCAACCTTCTTACAAGTATGGAAAGGCACAGGAACAGGACTACCAATCGTATTAGGCTGTACATTTACAGCTGTGGCACCGATGATTTTAATTGGGCAAACAAAAGGTATTGGTGACTTATATGGTTCATTATTCTTATCGGGTATACTAGTAGTTCTTATCGCACCATTCTTTTCTTATTTAGTTAGGTTCTTTCCACCCGTAGTTACAGGAAGTGTCGTTACGATTATTGGTATCAATTTGATGCCAGTTGCGATGAACTACTTAGCAGGCGGTGAAGGTGATAAACATTACGGTGATCCTAAAAATATCATCTTAGGTGTCGTTACGCTGATCATCATTTTAATTGTACAGCGTTTTACTGCTGGATTTCTAAAATCTATTGCCATACTTATTGGACTGATTGTTGGCACAGTATTAGCTGCACTCTTTGGTATCGTGGATGTTAATCAAGTTGGCACAGCACATTGGTTCTCTTTACCACAACCATTTAGGTTCTCAACGTTTAGCTTTGACTTAGGTGCAACGCTCGTATTCTTTATTGTCGCATTAGTCAGCTTAATAGAATCAACTGGTGTATATCACGCATTGAGTGAAATTACAGGTAAAAAATTGGAACGTAAAGATTTCCGAAAAGGTTATACAGCAGAAGGTATTGCTATCATTTTAGGGTCAATCTTTAATGCGTTTCCGTATACCGCTTATTCACAGAATGTTGGGTTAGTGTCATTATCTGGTGCGAAAAAGAATAAAGTTATCTATGGCATGGTCATCTTGTTAATCATTTGTGGTTGTATTCCTAAATTGGGTGCACTTGCTAATATGATTCCTCTACCAGTATTAGGTGGAGCGATGATAGCAATGTTTGGCATGGTCATGGCATATGGTGTTAGTATATTAGGTAATATTAATTTTAAGAATCAAAATAATTTATTGATTATTGCTGTATCAGTTGGACTAGGAACGGGTATAAGTGCAGTACCGCAAGCGTTCAAAGCTTTGGGTGAGCAATTTGCATGGTTAACACAAAACGGTATTGTTCTTGGCGCAATTTCAGCAATTATTTTGAATTTCTTTTTTAATGGTATAAAACAGCAACAAGATACGGAAGTTATGAAATAATGATGTTATCAAACAAATATTAGGAGGCTGTAAGCGTATGTGGGAAAATAAATTTGAAAAAGAGTCTTTAACTTTTGACGATGTGTTACTGTTACCAGCAGAATCAGATGTGTTACCGAAAGAAGTGGATTTAAGTGTGCAATTATCAGAAGGTATTAAATTAAACATCCCTGTTATTTCAGCAGGTATGGACACAGTAACTGAATCAAAAATGGCAATCTCAATGGCACGACAAGGTGGACTTGGTGTTATTCATAAAAATATGAATATTGAAGATCAAGCTGATGAAGTACAAAAAGTAAAACGTTCAGAAAATGGCGTTATTTCAAATCCATTCTTTTTAACTCCAGAAGAAAGTGTTTTTGAAGCAGAAGCATTAATGGGTAAATATCGTATTTCAGGTGTGCCAATTGTGAATAATAAAGAAGACAGACAATTTGTCGGTATTATTACTAACCGTGATTTACGCTTTATTGAAGACTTCTCAATTAAAATTTCTGATGTGATGACAAAAGAGCAACTCGTTACAGCTCCAGTTGGTACGACATTAGATGAAGCAGAAAAGTTATTACAACAACATAAAATAGAAAAACTTCCATTAGTTAAAGAAGGTCGTTTAGAAGGTCTGATTACAATTAAAGATATTGAAAAAGTACTAGAATTCCCTAATTCTGCAAAAGATGAACACGGCCGCTTATTAGTTGGTGCTGCTATCGGTATTGCTAAAGATACAGACATCCGTGCTCAAAAATTAGTAGAAGCTGGTGTAGATGCATTAGTTATTGATACAGCTCATGGTCACTCTAAAGGTGTATTAGAGCAAGTTAAACATATTAAAGAAACATTCCCACAAGTTACATTAATCGCAGGTAACGTAGCTACAGCCGAAGGTACAAAAGCGTTATATGAAGCGGGTGCTGATGTAGTGAAAGTTGGTATTGGTCCTGGTTCTATTTGTACAACACGTGTCGTTGCTGGTGTTGGTGTACCGCAAATTACAGCAGTTTATGACTGTGCAACAGAAGCGCGCAAACATGGTAAAGCAATTATTGCTGATGGCGGGATTAAATTCTCTGGAGACATCATCAAAGCATTAGCGGCTGGTGGCCATGCAGTTATGTTAGGTAGTCTACTTGCTGGTACTGAAGAAAGCCCAGGGGCTACAGAAGTATTCCAAGGCAGACAGTACAAAGTATATAGAGGTATGGGCTCATTAGGCGCAATGGAAAGCGGCTCAAACGACCGTTATTTCCAAGAAGATAAAGCACCTAAAAAATTCGTGCCAGAAGGTATCGAAGGTCGTATTGCATATAAAGGTTCATTACAAGATACAATTTATCAACTTATGGGCGGTGTAAGATCTGGTATGGGTTATACAGGTTCTAGAAACTTAGAAGCATTAAGAGAAGAAGCACAATTTACGCGCATGGGACCTGCTGGACTAGCAGAAAGTCATCCACATGACGTTCAAATTACAAAAGAATCACCAAATTATTCATTCTAAGTTAAAAGGAGATAAAAAAGATATGGAAATGGCGAAAGAGCAAGAGCTCATACTTGTTTTAGACTTTGGTAGCCAATACAACCAATTAATTACACGACGCATTCGTGAAATGGGTGTATATAGTGAATTACATGACCACGAGATTAGCATGGAAGAAATTAAACGTTTAAATCCTAAAGGGATTATCCTTTCTGGTGGTCCTAACTCAGTTTATGAAGAAGATTCATTCACAATTGACCCAGAAATTTATAACTTGGGAGTACCTATTTTAGGTATTTGTTATGGTATGCAACTAACTACAAAACTTTTAGGTGGAAAAGTAGAGCGTGCCAATGAACGTGAATATGGTAAAGCCATTATTAATGCGAAGACTGATGAGTTATTCTTTGGTTTACCAGAAGAACAAAATGTTTGGATGAGCCACTCAGATAAAGTGATCGAAATTCCAGAAGGTTTCGAAGTGATTGCTGATAGCCCAAGTACCAACTATGCAGCAATTGAAGATAAATCTCGTCGCATCTATGGTGTGCAATTCCACCCAGAAGTACGTCACACAGAATACGGAAACGATTTACTTCGTAACTTTGTACGTCGTGTATGTGACTGTACAGGTGAATGGTCAATGGAAAACTTCATTGAGATTGAAATTGAAAAAATTCGTAATCAAGTTGGCGACCGTAAAGTCCTATGTGCGATGAGTGGTGGCGTTGACTCATCTGTAGTAGCTGTATTGTTACACAAAGCGATTGGCGACCAACTGACGTGTATCTTTGTAGACCATGGTTTATTACGTAAAGGCGAAGGCGACATGGTTATGGAACAATTTGGTGAAGGTTTCAACATGAATATTATTCGTGTCGATGCACAAGAACGATTCATGAGCAAATTACAAGGTGTTTCTGATCCAGAACAAAAACGTAAAATCATCGGTAATGAATTCATCTATGTATTTGATGATGAAGCATCTAAATTAAAAGGTGTGGATTTCTTAGCACAAGGTACATTATATACAGACGTTATCGAATCTGGTACGAAGACAGCACAAACAATCAAATCACACCACAATGTGGGTGGTTTACCAGAAGACATGGAGTTCCAATTAATCGAACCCATCAATACACTGTTTAAAGATGAAGTGCGTGAATTAGGTATCGAGTTAGGTATTCCTGAACATTTAGTATGGAGACAGCCGTTCCCAGGTCCTGGATTAGGTATCCGTGTACTTGGTGAAATCACAGAAGACAAACTTGAAATTGTACGTGAATCAGACGCCATTTTAAGACAGGTCATCCGTGAGGAAGGTCTTGAACGTGAGATTTGGCAGTATTTCACAGTGTTACCTGGCATCCAATCTGTAGGTGTTATGGGAGACTACCGTACATACGATCACACGGTAGGCATCCGTGCTGTTACATCCATTGATGGTATGACAAGTGACTTTGCACGTATCGACTGGGAAGTCTTACAGAAGATTTCTAGTCGTATTGTAAATGAAGTGGACCACGTTAACCGCGTTGTCTATGACATTACATCTAAGCCACCAAGCACAATTGAGTGGGAATAATCGTATAGAATGAAGTAACCCCTTAGGCATAGGCTTAAGGGGTTGTTTTTATGGATTTGAAATTATAAAAACCAAATTAAAATTTTCTGACCACGTATATATTACAAAAGTCGCTATCTAGCTAAAATATCCTATGTAAATAAGTAGTGACACAAATGATATGCCAGCTAATACAAAGAAGAATGCTTCGACGTAGATGCGTAGTTTAGACATCGGTTCTACATTATAATGTTTTCTTTTATGATTATGGTGTTTGAGTGTTAATTTCATACCGATATAAGTATAAAGAATAACAAAAATAATTCCCAAGACAATCGCAATTGGTATTGGTAAATGTATGAATAGTCACCTTTTTTATCTAAGCGTAGTATAAAGATAATATGTTGTTAACAATACAATGAACATCTGTTTAAAAAGTGATTAAGTAAAATTGTTGAAAAATAACCATTAAAATAGCCGTTTTCAAAAAACTATTATGGATAGTTTTAATGTTGAGTGCAATGTAAACGGATTAGAAATATGTTATTGTAAACTTAATAATTTGATAAGAGGGGTTGGCTGCTGTTATGAAAAAGACTATTATTGCTACATTTGCCGTGAGTCTATCAGTTCTATTAGCAAGTTGTAATAACGAAGCTTCAGAAAATAACGAACCTAAAGAAAAAAGTGAAAATACAGATAACACGAGCAACTCAGATAAAGACAAATCGGAAAAGAACAAAGACAACAGCAAACAAAATGAACAAAAAACAGAGCAACAAAATACCAATACAAACAATGATGGACGTAATCAGTCTGCTCAAGACAAGAATGAAACAACTGATGAAGACGAAGGTGCTTTAAATCAATACAATAATGAAGAAATTGAGTATGCTCGCGTGTGGAATCAACTAGGACCACTGAAAAATAATATGGATGGTATGGATTCATTAAATGTAGAAAAATTGCCAAAAGGTTCTAAAGTAAATCCACAAGCTGAGGACAGTGCTGTCTTTAAAGAAGACGTTGTAAAATTAAAAGCTCCTATGGGTGTAGGTGGTTCAGTGACATATAGTAGCAATGGTGATGGGTCAATCAATGTATATAAAAATGTTCCATATGATTGGCGTGATTCAAGGACTGATGCAAATATGAAAGAAGCAACAACAAAAGCGATTGAAGAGAATGTTGAAACGGTCACGATTAATCAAGGGGATGACCAGACAATCGCAGATTTAGCTGAAAAAATTAAGTACAGCAATTAATTTAAAATCGCTTTAGATGGGGTATACAGTTTTGTTTGGAAAAGTATAAATTTTAATGAGGTATGGCAAGAAAGCTTAACCATTAAGGTTATTAATTCAACGCGAGTGATTAATTAATAGTAAGTGGGTGTTTATATGAGTATATTAAAAATGATATTATACGTGGCATTGCTCGTTTCATTTTGTATTTTAATGTTCCAATCCATCTATTTTGTACTTGTATTTTGGAAATTGAAAAATAAGAAAATTAGCGAATATGATTATGAGCAATATAAACAAAAATATGAAAAACCAATGTTTATCAACTTAGGAGTTTTAATGGCTGTAACAGCGTTATTTAACTCATTAGAATGATGTACTTGGTGATTTCATTGAATGAGTAAAAAGCGTCTTTTCGAAATTAAAAAGCGCTTTTTGATTCATAGATTACAAGTGTTAATCAGTAGTCTTGTATTTTTTCTTAACAAACAAATAGTTCAAAACCCCAAGTATAATCAAGGCAATTAAGACCGTGATTAGGGGGTACTTAGATATTAAATCAAAGTTTGTGTTTGACGGCCCTAAATACCTTGTGAGAATTGAAATGACTAAAAAATAAATGAACCAAGTGCAAGTTCTAGACAATGTTTCTAAAATGATTAAACGCTGTTTTTCACTGTAACGTGTCTTATCACGTTTATTACCAGTTGCTGCATCCGGTAAATAGTTAATGATAATCATTGACCAAATCATTGAAAATACAAAAATTGTGACGAAGAATAATGCTGTTTTCAATATAAATACTCCTAAATATTTTATAAATGAAATTTAACGTATTTATATATAAAGTGTCAAACTGTGCAAAGGCATCATAATGAAGTGCGTCAAGAATCATTCAAGATCTATTTGTTTATTCACTTGATTAAAGATAGCAGATTTTATATCATCTGCAATTGGTTTGAGTTCTGGTAAATAATTATTAGCAAAGCCAATGATAATTTTATGTTTGATATGAAGTGATAAGTCTCGTGGCATCTTGTCTTCTATTAAAACTAGTAAATTCTTATATGAGATAGCTTCTCCTTTATGCCTGCTCACATATTGTATGAATGCTAGAAATAGTTTGTCAAAGTATTCATGTTCGATATCTAGATCTAAAAATATGAGACTAATAGATTTAGTTTCAAACTGATTATCTCCCATTTCTGCTGCAAGTTCACTAATAGCTTGATAGAGTAATGTAAAACTTTCTTTGTTTTCTATCAAGATACCCCTCCTTAAATATTTATACACTATATTTTAAAAATAACATATATTCAAAAGTAATTTAAATAACATCAAACCAACCATGTATATCATGAAATGAGGTAGCATGATTTTACAAAATCACGTTTATATTTATTCAATATTAGGCATTTAAATAAACAAATAAGCCTGAATTTTGATGATTATTTTATTACTGTTCACAAATTTGTTCACAATTAAAAAATGACCTTTAAAATACTTATATATGCGCAAATAACCTTTGGTGACAGGGTTTATCAGTTTATAATCCCTTTCAAAATAATTTATAAATTCTTAATTGAATGTCTGCATAAAATTAAAAATCATAAATAATTTTAAAAGCATGTAAATTTAATATATGAGTGGAATTTTGTTTATGATAAAATATATTTTGTAGAAAACTAGCATTTGGACAATGTTAGGTTGAAAAAGGGGATGAACAAGAGTGAAAGTTATCAAAAAAATAAACTTACCGACACAAATTATCATAGCATTAGTGCTAGGGATAATTTTAGGAAGTATATTACATGGAAATAAAGATGTAATTAATTATATACAACCTTTTGGCGATGTATTTATAAATTTAATTAAAATGTTAGTCGTACCTATCGTATTCTGTTCTTTAGCGTTATCGATCTCAAATGTAGGGGATACAAAAACGATTGGACGTTACGGTGGTAAGACATTATTATACTTTGTTATTATGACAAGTTTCGCGATATTTATGGGCTTGATTTTTGGTAATTTATTCAAACCAGGTGTTGGACTAAATCCTGATTTGCTTCCAAAAGGTGATATTTCTAAATATGAATCAACTGCAAAAGCTGCAGAACAATCTACATATGGCAATCACTTGATCGATACAATTGTAAATATTATACCAACGAATATCTTCGAGGCATTTGCTTCTGGAGAATTATTACCAGTTATATTCTTCTCAGTATTTTTTGGTTTAGCATTAGCGGCAATTGGACAAAAAGCACAACCGGTTAAAGACTTTTTAGGCGGTGCACTAGAAGCAGTATTCTGGATGATTGGAAAAGTATTATTATTAGCACCAATTGCAGTATTTGCATTTATTACTACAACGATTATTACTTTCGGATTATCTGCATTAATTCCATTGTTCAAATTGTGTTTAACTGTGGTAATTGCAATGCTATTCTTTATTTTCATTGTATTAGGCATTGTTTCAAGAGTTTGTGGTGTAAGAATTACACAAGTTATCAAACTATTAAAGAACGATTTAATGTTGGCATTCTCGACTGCAAGTTCAGAAGCAGTATTACCTACAGTAATGAAAAAAATGGAGCGTTTTGGTGTGCCGAGAGATATTGCATCTTTCGTACTACCAACCGGCTATTCATTTAACCTTGATGGTGCGGCCATGTACCAATCTATTGCGGCGCTATTTGTTGCTCAATTATATGGTGTTGATTTAAGTATTGGTGAACAGATCTTATTAATGATTACATTAATGTTAACGTCTAAAGGTATGGCGGGTGTACCAGGAGCCTCAATCGTAGTATTACTAACTACATTAGGATCTGTAGGATTAAATCCACAAGGTTTAGCATTGATTATCGGTGTAGATAGAATACTTGAAATGCTTAGAACATGTGTAAACGTATTAGGAAACTCAGTAGCTACAATCTTTATCGCTAAAACAGAAGGTGTTTATGATAAAAAACAAGGCGAAGAGTATCTGAAAACAATTTAACAAAATAATAAATCTACAAGCACGCCTTATAAATAAAAATAAGGTGTGCTTTTTTCTGTAAAAAATGGATGATATACTGCAATTATTAAACTCATTTTAAATAGGGTATACAATTAAAACGTTTATAAATTGGAGGAAGATAAAATAAGTAATATAAGAGGTATTAACCATATTGGCATGACAGTGCCTAATATTGAAGTAGCATTTAAATTTTTGAAAGATGCCTTTGATGCGAAATATGCATATGATGGCTTAACTTACGATGATGAACCTAGAAAAGGTCCAGAAGTAGAGCGCATGTTAGGCCTATCTAAGGGGTCTGCTATTGTTAAACAACGTATGATTGTGATTGGCAATGGTCCGAATATTGAGATGTTTGAGATAGAAAGTGACGATAAAAGGGAACCACTTGAGTTGGAAGATAATGGGTATCATCATATTTCGTTATTTGTCGACGATATGGATCGTGCAATTCAACAAGCTGTTGATGCAGGAGCGAGCCCTTTATCTGAGAAACATGATAACTCTAGATATGAAGACAGTGAAGGTAGCAGTAGTGTATATTTAAAATCGCCATGGCATAGTCTGATAGAGTTACAATCAATTCCAAATGGTTATTATTATCCTGAGGATAGTGAAAGTAATGTATTTATTCCATAATTTCGAGTTATTGTATGTACTTAAGCACTGAATTTTATACTTTTAATTAAAAAAGGTATGAACCAAAAGTAAATAAAAACCAGTAGACATCGTCACATTTAGAAAAAACATGAAACGAAACTGTTCCCCTGTCATTGTTTCAGTGCGATGTTTTTCAGCTTTTTTATTAACCTTCTGTCGTGTAGAAATGGTGTTGTTCCAAGAACTGATACTGACGAAAAGTATACCTAAAAGGATTTTTAATAGTAAGTTGATTTTCGACACACCTTCCAGCATTTAATAACTTAAATAATATATGTTATTAAAAGTTATATTATGTTACTTTGTAAATAAGATAACATGCTGTTTTAAAATTGAAAAATGTTAAAATGAATGTCCTTGTACTGTAATAAGTGCGAGGATATTTTTAAATTAAGAAAACTAAAAGTATTAAATTAAGCACATAATTAAAATGATTTGGTATTGAGAAACATAATGTAACAACAATGAAAATGGAGTGGACTGAAATAATTATAGGGAGAGCAAATTAGTGAAACAAAAACTTAAGCATAACTTAAATAAATATGTAGAAAACGGTAAGTTAGAACAAGGCTTGTATAAAGTAAGTGATAAAATTAGAGACAAAAAAGGAAAAGATTATTCTAAGTATGTTAGCAAGATCATGAATTTTATAAGAAAAAAGTGTGATGATATAGGTTCTGGTTGTATCATTACAAATTAAACGAAAATAAATTGTGTAATTCGGAGTTAAAATACCACTATTTTATAGCTTATGTAATAATATGCAAAGCAAGTATAAATTAAACAATGGGGTGTCAGGATGACAACAATTTTTCCTTATTTGAATTTTGAAAATACAAAAGAAGCATTAGCATATTATGAAGAAGTATTTGGTGCTACAAATATTACAAGATTACCAGTTGGTAAAGATCAAGCAGCTCATTTTAATATGAGTGAAGCAGAAGCAGCTAATGCGACAATGCATGCGCAATTTGATATTGCTGGTACTACAGTGCTTGCATCTGATTCATTTGGTAGAGCAGAAAGAATTAACAATGGTATTTCATTATTAATAGACTATGATATTAATAATGAAGATGACACAAGAGAAGTTGAAGCGTTATATCGTCGTGTTAAAGAAGCGGTAGATGTTGAAATGCCTTTAGAAGAACAATTCTGGGGTGGTAAAATGGGCGTATTTACGGATAAGTACAATGTACGTTGGATGTTACACGGTCAGGATTATACAAAAATCAACAAATAGCGCTCAGGCGGTTACGGATTAAACTTAAGAAAGTGTGGACTTATAGATTAAGTTGCCTTTCTTTTTATATTGTGAACTCATAAATCATAAAAATTGTCTTGATCTTTAAATTAACTGAGAACAATGCATGAATCGTGTGAAAATTAAGTCGGTCAATACAATATAATGACGAGAATGATTAAATAATAAAAGTTATTTTCAATTAGGGGTGTACAAACGCAGAAGTAAACGCTATAATAGGTATTAAGTAATTTAGTTCGTGAAATTGATTTGTAGTTTTATTCTTTTGAATTTACTCCTTTTGATTTTTTAAGACAGATTACAAATATTCGTGCAAAAGCACATTATGGAGGAATTTAATATGAATAACGGTACAGTTAAATGGTTTAATGCAGAAAAAGGTTTTGGTTTCATCGAAGTTGAAGGTGGAAACGACGTATTCGTACACTTCTCAGCAATCGCTCAAGAAGGCTACAAATCATTAGAAGAAGGACAAGCTGTTGAATTCGAAATCGTTGAAGGCGACCGCGGTCCTCAAGCAGCTAACGTTGTTAAACTATAATAACGGCTAAAAGACGAGTATAACTCGTCTTTTTTTTATGCCCAAAATACAAATATTGAATAATTAACCCCTTCATGTAGTGAAAACATATGAAGGGGTTTTTGCTTTTTATGAAGTTATTTCAAACTGCTTAAGCTCCCTGTTTCTTAAGTAGATAAATAAAATATTTATCATACAGGCCAGTATGCCAATAAAGATAACAAAATTCGATCCTAAACTTGCAATAAATATGCCGCCAAAAAATGTACCTATGGTTGTACCAGAATTCACAGCAGATAGAAAAATACCATTTGATAAATCAGGTGCATCGGGCGCAACTGAGATAATGACATATTGTGTAATATTTGCTGAAATACCTGCGAGTATACCCCAAAGTACTGAAGTCATCATCATTGGAATTAAAAATAAGCCAATACCAAACATGGCCACATAAATAATTATCAATGAAAAAGGTAAAAGAAAAATTGCTTTTTTGGGAATCGTTGTTAGTAGCTTACCTGCAATGACATTGCCTAAAATATTAGAGGCACCATATAAAAAGAGAATAATAGATACTGCATGACTTGGCGCGTTAGTTACAATATTTAAAAAATCGGTCAAATAACTATAGACACCAAAAACTGCAGCATTAAACAATATAGATACAATAATGGATAGCCAAGTTAAAGGGCGTTTAAGTACACGTAACTGTGTTCCATATGTTACTGCTTTTTTAGCGGGCATTTTAGGTATAAAGATTATAGTGAGAATCAATACAATCATATTAATTAATGCGAAAAATGCTAACGCAGCATATAAATTGAATTGATTTGCCAAGAAATTAACGATAGGCACACCCACGACCATGCCAGCAGAGACACCAATAAATACTCTAGCTACTGCTTTTGGAGCATCTTTTGAATTAACGGAATCAGAAGCAACAGAAAATGCTAACGCAATGTATACAGGATGAAATATGGCCGGGATGATTCTTGCAATGAGTAATATGCTGAAGCTTGTTGTGAATAATGAGACAATGTTACTGATAATAAAGATAACAAGTACAGCAATCATTACTTTTTTACGTTCTATTTTTGAAAGTAATAAAGGCATAATAGGTCCAGATATCGCAATGCCTATAGCAAAAACGGAAACTAACCAACCAGCAGTAGATGTACTTACATTAAAATGTTCAGCAATCTGAGGGATTAATCCAATAAACCCCATTTCAGTATTTAATATACCGAAGACGCCAATAGTTAAGATGAATATGATTAATTTATTTCTTTTCATCATTTGTCCCTCCCAAACTTTAATAATTTTAGTTTAGGCGGTAGAATGAGATATGACAAATACTTATTTTAAAGTTTTAGTTATGCTTATTTTGAATAACTCAAAGGAGATGCCTTATGGAACTAAAGACACTTCAATATTTTGTGAGAATAGCGAGGGAAGAAAGTATTACGCGTGCTGCGAATGCGTTACATATCACGCAACCAACATTATCTAGACAAATAAAAGAATTAGAGAAAGAGCTAAATGTGAAACTTTTTAAAAGAAGTAATCATAATATTCAACTAACGGATGAAGGACAACTATTAAAAAATAGAGCTGAAGAATTACTTGAAATGTCTAATAAAATACAAGAAGAATTCAAAGTAATTGATAGGAGTATTAAAGGTAGTGTGTATATAGGATGTGGTGAAACAAAAGGTATGGAAGTTATCGCAAATATTTTTAAGGATATTCACAATGAACACCCTAATATTCAATTTCATATTTATAGTGGTAATGCGGACGATATCGCAAATAGGCTTGATAAGGGATTATTAGATTTTGGAATTCTGATTCAACCAGTAAGTTTAAATAAATATAAGACATTGTATTTACCTACTTCAGATCATTGGGGTGTTGTGGTTAAAAAAGGTGATCCATTGTCACAAAATAAATATATTACTAATAAGTATCTAGTAGATAAACCATTAATATGTTCAAGACATGTATTAGATACAACATTGGATAAAAATGATTTTGCAGAATGGTTTGGTACACAATTTGACGATTTAAATATCGTTAGTACTTTTAATTTGGCTTACAATGCTGGGTGGATGGTAAAGGCTGGATTGGGTTATGCGATTACATTGGACAGTATTATTGATACGTCTACAGAAAGTGAACTTACTTTCATTCCATTGAAACCAAAATTAGTTTCGAAACATAATTTAGTATGGCGTAAGGATCATACATTTTCAAAAGCGGCACAATTATTTTTAGACAAAGCCAAAGCAACATGTCAGTAAATACATCATAGACCAAATCAAATGAATCCCCTCACATTACTGATGTGAGGGGATTTTTTATATTAAATTTCACGGCTATTGATTGTTTCTTTTTTAGTGCGAATCATTAAGGTTAAGACGAAACCGATGATCATTAAAATTGCCGTGAAGGCAAATGCAGCATTGATACCAAGCACTGTAGCATGTTGCATGATTTCTGTTTTACTTTGCGAACCACTAACATGTTCAGTGTAATTAGATCTAACAATCGTTAATATTGTAATCATAACTGCTGTACCAATAGCGCCTGCAATGATTCTTAAAGAATTAATAATGGCAGTGCCGTGGGAAATATTTTTTGCTTCTAATGCGTTAATACCAATCGTATTTAACGGCATAATAATGAGTGCTACTGCAAACATTCTGATAGCGTAAATAATGACAACATACCAATAAGGTGTGTCTGTAGTTAAGAAACAATGTAAAATTGTCATAATAATTAATATGATGAATCCAGGTACGGCTAATATTTTCAAACCATATTTATCATAAATTTTGCCGGTATAAACGGACATAAATGCATTGACAATGGCTCCGGGCAAGATGACGAGTCCGGATAAGATAGCCGACAATCCTAGACCAGTTTGAATATACATGGGTATTAATAAAGCCGGACCTACGATACCGATAAATAGTACCATAGATGCGAATGCAGATAGTGAAAAGGTTCTATTTGCAAATACACGCATATTTAATAATGGGTTATCGATTCTAATTTGTCTCATGACAAAGATACCTACGATGATAATACCAAGTATTAATGAAATGATAACAATGGGTGAAGAGAAACCAAGATTACCGGCACTACTAAAGCCGTAAAGCATTAATCCAAAACCAAATGTTGAATATATTACAGACGTTTTATCTAGTTCTGTACGTTTTGTTTCGTTATTACTTTCGACAAATATAATACCAATAATAAAGGCAATGATAGCAATTGCTGCAACTACGATAAAAGGAGCTCTCCAACTAAAGTTGTCTATGAGAAATCCAGTTAATGTAGGGCCAATTGCAGGTGCTGATTGCGCAACAATTCCTGTAAGCCCCATGGCAAATCCTCGTTTTTCAGAAGGAAAGAGGGTGAAGACAGTGAATTGCATTAATGGTAGTAAAATACCTGCACCAATAGCCTGAATCACTCGAGCAAACATAAGTAAACCAAATGATGGTGAAAAAGCAGCTATAATGGAACCGATTAAGAATGCACTCATTGAAAAAATATAAAGTGATCTTGTATGAAACCGATCCATAAGGAATGCAGTCATAGGAATCATAATTCCGTTAACAAGCATGAATCCTGTAATGAGCCATTGAGCAGTTGTTTCAGTGATTTCAAGACCTGAAATAATGGCAGGAAGTGCAGTGTTGAGCAATGTTTGGTTGAGCATCGCGACAAAAGCACTGCTGAGCATAACTAAAATAATAGTGTTTCGTTTCTTATTTGATATTGTAATTTCCGACATTACGATTACCTCTCCTTTTATAACATCCCAACGATAAATTTTATGCCTTTTAAGTTAGCAAAGCAAACCATTAAGGTTAAAAATCTAATATTTTTTACAATTATTTTTTAAAAAATAAGGATGGTATCAAGTTGTTCGGAATATATTTAAAAGGATATAAAATATAACGGATTGGTAAGCGAAGCATGATAGGGCAATGGTTGTTGATGTATACTATAAAAAAATAGGGGAGGAAGTGTGCAATTATGAAAATAGAGGTTCAATCACATCAAAAGCAATGGGTAATGCAATTTGAAAATGAAAAGCAAAAAATCCTTTCGATATGGGGTGATGAAATTATTGAAATATATCATATTGGTAGTACGTCAGTTCCTGGCTTAAAGGGAAAGCCTATTATAGATATAATGCCTGTTGTACAAGATATAAATAAAATAGATCATTTTAATGAAGCAATGGCAGATATAGGTTATAAAGCATTAGGAGAAAATGGAATAACAGGGAGACGCTTTTTTAAAAAAGGAGAAAATCCTCGAACGCATCATGTGCATGCATTTCAACAAGAAAATCGTTACGAAATTAATCGTCATTTGGCAGTTAGAGACTATTTAAGAACAAATGTGGCAGTGGCACGTGCATATGGAGAATTAAAAGTAGCGTTAGCACAACAGTTTCCATATGATATAGAAGGATATTGTGACGGAAAAGATGCATTTGTAAAACGGATGGAAAGCCAAGCACTTGAATGGTATCTTAAATAAAAGTGTCTGTGATTCAAATTAATAGTAGTAAGTGTGTGTATAAAGCACATGAACCCTCTTAAGTGTTATCTGGACTAATGCGAGTGGTTAGAAATCTGTTCAGAGAATAGAATGATTGTCATTTTAATAAGTCGTATGCGATTAACGACGTCAAAAATTTGTTGTATACTTACATCAGTATATAAGTATCAGTTTATTAAATGAAAATGAGAAAGTTGGTGGAGAATGGCTGAATTAACTCAGAACCATAAAGTTCAAAAAAATTGGATTGTCGTTATAGCAATCATTCTTATTGCATCAACTTTAAGAGCGCCATTAACTTCTGTAGGGCCTGTGATTCATGAAATTAAAGAAGCGATGTCAATCAACGATAGTGTCGCAGGTTTTCTAACAACGATTCCTCTCATTATATTTGCAATTGTTTCACCCTTAGTATCTAAAGTTACAACACGTTTGACCATGTCTTATACATTACTTTACTCGACGTTATTGTTAATTGTAGCTTTAATACTACGTATAATGGGTGACTTTAATGTCTTTATTATCGGTACTATTTTATTAGGGATTGCCATTGCATTTGGAAATGTTGTCCTACCGAGTTATGTAAAGTGGTACTTCCCAATGCAGATAGGAATTATGACTGGCATTTATAGTGGAACGATGAATTTTACTGCAGGATTGGGCGGAGGGTTGAGTCATCCTTTATCTGAAATGACGCTATTAGGGTTCAGATTGTCCTTGGTGTTTTGGGTCATATTAGGACTGGCTGCCATAACACTTTGGCTATTAACCGTGCGCAGTGGATCGAATCTCGAAACAAGAACGATTGAAAATGCTGAATTAAACAAAAATAAAAAATTAAATATGATAAAATCCAAAATCGCATGGATGGTCGCTTTAACGATGGGATTTCAGTCAATGATTTTTTATACGATAGTCGCATGGGTGCCCTCTATTTTGATGGACAGAGGTATAGATCCTAATACTGCAGGTTATTTATTGATGTTGAATCAATTTGCACAAGTACCAATGACATTTATATTTCCAGTAATAGCTGCGAAATTAAAAAATCAACGTATTTTAGTGATTATTGTCACATTGCTCTTTTTAATAGGATTTGGATTATTTTTTGCACAATCCTTACCAGTACTTATTATGGGTATGGTTATTGTAGGTTTAGCAATGGGGGCATGTTTTAGCTTATGTATGACTTTCTTTTCAATACGTGCTCGTACTAGCAATGGTAGTATTTCGTTGTCTGGCTTTGGACAGTCTGTTGGTTATTTCATAGCTGCATTTGGTCCATTTTTGATTGGATTGCTTCATGACCTTACAAACAGCTGGGACATTGTCATTATTGCATTTATTATAATGTCTCTTTTAGTTTTCATTTTTGGGTTCGCAGCCGCTAAAAATAGAGTGGTGGAAGAAGAAACTTAATACTTTTAAAAAGATATGAATCGAACACAGTGATGATATGAACAGTGACTGTGATTGATTCATATTTATTTTGCTTCAATCGTGTCCTTAAGGGCCTGAGCAAAATCATATAGGCTCATACTCCAATTACTTTGATCAGAACGCGAATTAAATGATAAATCTTGGTTATTAAAGAAAGATTGACGTAAACCTGTAGTCAATTCTAACTGTACACCTGCATTTTCAGCGTTCTTATTAGCAATGTTTTGGCTGGATTCCCCTTCTAGATGACTAGGAGATACCTCTACATTAAAGCCATTTTCAGTTAGTTCATTTTCAATTGAATCTTTAAGTGTTTCATCTTTGCCCCCAATGTATATTGTGGCATCATTACCATCTGCCCCGTGAATCATTACAGAACTGGAAACCTTTTGTTGCATTGATTCAATGATAGGTTCATCAAAATTTGTGGAAGTTACATGGAGATCAGAATTGTCTGAAAAATTTGTGGAAGTTACATGGAGATCAGAATTGTCTGATGGTCGAATACCTTCAAACGCATAGTAGCGATATGCGCCTTTATTCGCAGTTAATTTTGCGGCTTCAGAAGTTCCAGCTTCAATGTTACCACCGTGAATAGCACCGATAAGTGTGTCACTATTATTATCTTTATAACTGAGTTCCCAATCTGTACCTTCGTTTGTATTATCCATTAAGTCAGTCATAGACTGATAAGTATCTTCAGCTCTTAAATCTGGAGAGAAAATAATTAAAAGCAACATTAACAAGATAGTTATAACAGAGAGACGGAAATTGTAAATTTTGATGAATAAGCGTAATTTATTATTTTGAAAAGACATATATTGCTCCTATAGATATTAATAAAAAGTATATAAATATAATATTATCAATTTATAATTATAAAAATAAAATATTTATATAATTTAAGAGGAGAATGTATAGATGTTTTTAGTGAAATTGAAAAGACAATCAAAAATAATGGCTATGAATCAGATTTAAATGTAAAAATATCATATCAACATAATGTAAGTCGAAAAACACAAGTACTGTATTTAAATGGTATTATTGATAGCTTTAATGTTTATAATGATGAATCTATTTATGAATTACAGTTTTTCAGTAAGAATTAAGCATAGGAAATTGAATTTGTAGTACTTCCTTTTAAAGTGATATGTTGTGTCTATCATTTTGAAAGGAAGTTTTTTAATTGTATGATTAAAATGAAAGATTTTGTTGGACAAGTTCTTTTCAATTACAATACATAAGGAAACTAAAATTTGGAGTGACAAATAATGATAAATGTGAAGGCACCGAATCCAATATTTTTGGAACATGAAGCGTCTGAAAAGGCGATATTATTGCTTCATTCTTTTACAGGAACCGTACGAGATGTAAAACTATTAGCAACAAAATTACATGAAGCGGGATTTACCTGTTATGTACCGGCATACAAAGGACATGGTTTAATGCTTGATGAATTAATGGCATTTGATGTTGATGATTGGTTAGCAGATGCAACGGCCGGTTACCAATTTTTAAAAGATAAAGGATATTCAGAAATTAGTGTGTGCGGTATTTCGCTAGGTGGTATCTTGTCATTGAAATTGGCAGAAAGCAAAGAGATAAGTTCAATAGCGATTATGTCTACACCTTATAGAAAAAGTGATGCGGGTCTTTCCGGTAGACTTGAAGTTTATGGACAGCGTATGGGGAGTTTAGTTGGTCTTGAACAAGCAGATATTGACCAACAGTTGGCTGAAATTGAAAATTATAGTCCTCAGCTATATAAGTTTCAATTATTGGTAGAAAATGTCATGGCGGATTTAAAGGATATTACTGCACCGATTGCAATTAAATATGGCGAGCAAGATGATGATGCTTATGAAACGAGTGCACATTATATTTATGAGCGCATCCAACACGAAGACAAAGAAATGAAAGGCTATGGCCCCTCTAAACATTTGATGACTTATGGTGAGGGTCATCTCGAAGTAGAACAAGACATCATCGCATTTTTTGAAGATTATTAGATAAAATATTCAAAAGGGTGGTATGTGTCAATGAAACAAGTAGAGAGAAGACTTGATAAGTTCGATAAAATTGCACTTGTGATATCGGTAATACTTTTTATCGTGAACGGGGTGTTCATGTTTAATATCATATCTGTTCATAGAGGCGTCTCGTCACTTGTTTTAGCACTATCCATGATAGTACTTTATTATGTCATAGTTAAGAAACAATCGAAAAAACTAGGATACTTGTATCTAATCTGCGCTATTTTATTTTTAATATCTGGAATTATGGCTTTTATATAAAAATAGAACCTATAAACATTTGCTTTAGCCATTCAAAAAATATTTCCAATTTATTATTAAAATGATAGTGAAATATTTAAATAACTGATATGAAGTGATTTTACTGAATAAATAGAATCATGAACAGAACCCCCTCACTGGAAAACTAGCTGAGGGGGTCTTGTATGCGGTTTTCGTCTTTAGTGAATCAGCACAAAAAAGAAAGATGTATTTTTCAAATTATGGTCTCCAGAATGTATCACAATTGGATTTATCCTCTATATTGTATTGAATTATAGCTTTTAGTAATGCGTAATCTATGTCTTGGCTCCATTTTATTCGAAAAAGGTTATTGGTCTGCGAATAACCAGCTGCCTCAATTTGTTGTGCATATTCATTTAAGGCTTTAGCTTCAGGAGCGATTGAAAAATGTTGTTTCGCAACGCTAAATCCAATGATAAACGTGCCGTGATCCGTAAACATAGGCTGATTCCATTTTATCGTTGTTTCCAAGTTAGGAAATGTATCTGCAATCCAGTTCAAAACTTCAGACAATGTTGTTCTGTGTTTGTCGTTATCAATTGTTTCTAAAAATGTATTGAATGTATCCATGACAATGCTCCATTCTATATGTTTTATTAATCATATGACAATTGCATGTATTTGCTTATACTGATTATAACAAATGACAATAATATATATATCCTTGTAGCTAAAAAAGAGTATTCGTCTACCTCATTTAATCTAGGTAACGAATACTCAATGAATTTTAAATCATGTATTTAAGTATGGCATGTCAGACTATTTAGATGTCCTGACGGTTTTATTTTTTAAGAAATAATCAATGATTAATCCAATAAATAATAAAATAATGAATGGAAGCAACCAGCTTAATTGTATATCTGATAATGGTAGTACTTTATATAATGAAATTAATGGCTGGAACAGGTTAAAATCATTAAATATTTGTAACAACGAAATGAATAGTGTTATAAGTGTTGGTAATATAAATGCATATTTCATCTCAAATGGGATGAAAATACTTACCAATGATATAAGGACTAATACAATCGATGTTGGATAAATAAATGTTAAGAGTGGCACAGCGATTTGTAAAATCAATTCTAATCCTAATGTCGAAACTAAAAAACCTAATAAAGAAAAGATTAAAACAAACATCTTATAGGATATTTTTGGTAATTTCTTCATAGCAAAAGCTGCGCAAGCATTAACTAAACCAATACATGTTGTTAAACATGCCAAGATAACAATAATGCCAAACAATAAGTTTCCGATTGAACCAAATACGCGTAACGAATTGAATGTTAATATACCAGTTCCATCTTTAAAGCCTTCATGACTTGTAGTCGCGCCCACATACGCTAGTGCAAAATAGATAATTAATAATAATATGGCTGAAATCAGTCCGGATTTAATTACATTTTTTACAAGCGTCTTATGATCGTTTACACCGCTCATTTTAAACATTTGAACGATGACTACAGAAAAGGCTAATGCTGCTACTAAATCCATAGTGAAGTAACCTTCTAAAATACCTGACACGATGGGTGTTTGAGCATATTTGCCACTCGCTTGTCCGATTGAACCTTCAGGATTAATGATTACTAATATACATAAGACTGCAATAATAATAATTAATATCGGCGTTAAATATTTTCCAAGGTTATCAATAATGCGATTTGGATAAAGCGCAATTAGATAAACAACTAAGAAAAAGATAAGCGAGAATATAATTAAAGTGAAATGATTATGTACCGGCAAAACATGGTTGGTTCCGATTTCATAGGCAACGTTAGCAGCCCTTGGAATACCATAAAGTGCTCCGATAGATAAATAAATACAGATAGCAAAAACAGTACCAAAGATTGGGTGTACTTTATTCCCAATACTTTCAACGCCACCGTTCATATATGCCACAACGATCACAGTTATATAAGGGAGTAAAATACCTGTAATAGCGAATCCAGTCATAGAAACCCACATATTTTCTTGAGCTGTATAACCTAACATAGGTGGAAATATTAAATTTCCGGCCCCGAAGAAAAATGAAAATAACATAAGACCAGAAATTAGTATGAGTTTATTCATTCTTAATACCTCGATTTCAAGGAGATTGTCTTGTACAAAACACATGCTACTTTATCATAAATTGAATATATATTCAATGAAATGTCAGATAATTTATAATATTTAAAGTATTTTTTATATGAAAGTTCATGAAACATTCATATGTTATTATAGCTTGCTATGACTGGTGTCATGGTTTTAATAAGGAAATCATGTGTAAAAATATATTGAGTCAGTCATAAAAAAATGTTATAGTAGATGCTATGTCACGCGAACGCTTTAACGCAATAAAGCTTTGTAAAATATAAAGGATGTAAAAATAATGAATAAACAATTACAATGGAAATCCTCGACAGGATTTATTTTAGCAAGTGCTGGCTCTGCTATCGGACTAGGAGCTATGTGGAAATTCCCATATATGGCTGGCATATATGGTGGTGGTGCGTTTTTACTAATGTTTCTAGTATTTACGATATTTGTAGGATTGCCACTACTTATAATGGAATTTACTGTAGGTAAAATGGGGAGAACCTACACAACTAAAATATATGAAAAATTAACGAAAAAGCGTTGGCTTAATGTCATTGGCTGGAACGGTAATTTAGCAGTATTTATATTATTTGGTTTTTATAGTGTCATTGGTGGCTGGATCGTTATATATATCATCAATGTAGCGTTTCAAATATTAACTTTTAGTAATGATCAATTAGGAAGTATAGCATTTGAGACGATTATAGGAAATCCTTGGTTAACCATTACGGGTCAAGGTATCTTTATTTTATTAACAATGATTATTGTTATGATGGGTGTCGAAAAAGGCTTAGAGAAAGCATCTAAATTTATGATGCCATTACTGTTTATCTTTTTAATTGTGATTGTGATTAAATCACTTTCTTTAGAGGGTTCAATGGAAGGCTTGAAGTTTATCTTAGAACCACGTTTAGAAGATATATCCATGGAAGGTGTCTTATTTGCACTTGGACAATCATTCTTCACTTTATCTTTAGGAACAACGGGCATGATTACTTATGCTAGTTATGCTTCGAAAGAAATGACTATTAAGACTTCTGCAGTTTCAATTGTTGCTATGAATATTTTGGTGTCGGTATTAGCAGGAATGGCGATATTCCCAGCAATCGCTGCATTTGGTTACAGTCCAACTGAAGGTCCTGGCTTATTATTCAAAGTATTACCAAAAGTATTTGATCAAATGGCTTTTGGACAAGGATTCTATTTAATTTTTCTAATTTTATTCTTGTTTGCAGCACTGACTTCTTCTATATCATTACTTGAATTAAACGTCTCAAACTTTACTAAAAATGATAATTCAAAACGTAAACCTGTTGCTTTTTATGCTAGTTTATTAGTGTTTATGATTAGTATACCTGCTACATTGTCATTTAGTAGTTTAAGTGGTATTCAATTTGGCGCAGGTTCAATATTTGATAATATGGATTTTTTAGTTATTAACATATTAATGCCTTTAGGTGCATTAGGGACAACGTTAGTGGTAGGCCAATTGCTAAACAAAGATGATTTAAAAGCCCATTTTGGAAAAGATAAATTTAAATTATTTATGCCGTGGTATTATCTAGTGAAATTTATTTTACCGGTCATCATCGTACTAATATTTATTGCTCAATTTATCTAAAATGTACTCGTCGTTATTTGGCGAGTGCTTTTTTGATTGCGCAAAATTAAATTGCACTCTATCATTGACTTGAGAGCAGTTATTTAGTAAAATCTAATTAAATTATTTATTAAAAGTTTTAATTTTTTAGATACGATGTATGGACTTAATATCTTAAATTATTCTTTTGATAAATAAAAATTTTCGAAAAATATGTAAGCGTTTTCTTTTAAAGGGGTTGAATCGTATGAAAGCTTTAATTGGTAAGTTTTTTGAACTGATACCACGTTTTATCGTTAATCTTTTCATATAGTTTTTATTTGAATGTGTATAAAATCATTAACCAAGAGGTGTTGAACATGGATAAAAGACAAAACAACTACAGTATACGTAAATTTACTTTCGGCGCTTCTTCAATTTTAATAGGTTCATTACTATTTTTAGGTGTAGGGACAGCTCAGGCTACTGAAGAAGACCATCATACTGAAACAAAGGTACAACAATTGAGTGGGAATCAATTGGGGAATGATAAATAAGAAAAATTAGTGAATGAAACATCAGCAATACCGGTTGAAAATGATCATACACAAGCGAATGATGAAAAAATACGAATAATACAAGCTTACATACTGAACAACAATCCGATCAAACAAAAGCAATTGATAATAAAAATACAGTAGATCCGGAATACAACGCAAAAGATAAAGCCCAACAAGAGCAAGCAGACGAAGTAGACCCGGAATATAACCAAGCAGACAAAAATAAGCTGACGGAAAATACGGATACGTTATCAACTGAGCGCCCATCTCCTAACAAAGAAGCGGCTGTTACTACAGATAAGTCAGGACTATCGTTTGATAAATTAAATGGTGAAAAAGCGGCAAATACCAATTCAGATGACGAACGTAAAGATAATCAAGATAAATCACTAAAAGCATTAAAAGAAAGCGCGGTAGCAACACCGAAAAATCAAACTCAGCAAGCTGTTAACAAAATAGCTGAACAACCAAATAAAACTGCTAAACAAGGACAGTATAAAAACCAAGACCCAATCATTTTGGTTCATGGCTTTAATGGTTTCACAGATGATATCAATCCATCTGTTTTATCGCATTACTGGGGTGGCGACAAATTAGATATTCGCCAAGACTTAGAAAGTAATGGATATGAAACATATGAAGCAAGTATAGGCGCATTAAGCAGTAACTATGACCGTGCTGTTGAACTTTATTACTACATAAAAGGTGGTACTGTGGACTATGGTGCAGCACATGCTGAAAAATATGGACATGACCGTTACGGAAAAACATATGCAGGTGTGTATAAAGATTGGCAGCCAGGACAAAAAGTACATATAGTAGCGCATAGTATGGGTGGACAAACGGTAAGACAATTAGAAGAACTGTTGCGTAACGGTAACAAAGAAGAAATAGAATATCAAAAAGCGCATGGTGGTGAAATTTCACCATTATATCAAGGTACGAATGACAATATGATTAATTCTATTACGACTTTAGGTACGCCACATAATGGTACAATTGCCGCAGATAAATTGGGTAATGAAGCCTTTGTAAGACAGTTGGCCTTTGATTATGCGAAATTCAAAGGTAATAAAAACTCTAAAGTAGATTTTGGATTTGGACAATGGGGACTTAAACAAAGAGAAGGGGAATCATATGTTAAATATGTACAACGTGTACAAAATAGTGCACTTTGGACAACGCAAGATAATGGTTTCTATGATTTAACACGTGAAGGCGCAGAAAAGTTAAATAAAAAAACGTCCCTAAATCCTAATATTGTATATAAAACCTATACTGGTGAATCTACAAGACCGACATTATTAGGTAAGCAAAAATCTGATATCGGCATGTTCTTCCCATTCACTGTTACAGGTAATGTGATTGGGAAAGCAGCAGAAAAAGAATGGCGTGAAAATGATGGTCTGATTTCTACAATTTCAGCACAACATCCATTTAATCAGCCATATACAGAAGCAACAGATCAAATTCAAAAGGTATATGGCAAGTAACACCTATCAAACATGGTTGGAATCATGTAGATTTCGTTGGTCAAGATGCAACGGATTATAGCCATCCAACAGAAGAACTACAACAGTTTTGGCATGGTTTAGCCGATGATTTAGTACGTAACGAACAATTTGATGCATAATTTGTGCGATAAATTTTGCAAAGGAGGTTATGATGATGTCAGGTGACTTATTCGATTTATTAGGTTCTTTCTTCAGAGTAATAAAATCTTTATTCTTTTAATAAAATAGTAAAATATGATATCAGTTCGCTAAGATGATTTGAACATCTAAGCGTAAGTTAGTTATTTATGAGAGATTTATTAAGTAAAATTGCTTTTATAAGCTATATATCACAAGCTCTTTCTTAAAGTAGGCACGCAATATGTGTAAACTTTTTAGGAAGAGCTTTTTTATGGATGAAAGTATATTTATTAAATAATCATACGTATAATACGTACTAATAGTTGGGAGGCGTTTCAATGATTCCATTTTCAAAAGGTGAATTAGTAGCCATAGACGATGCTATAATTGATGAAATTTATTATTGGAAGTATGAAGAAAAGCAACAAGCAGCTAAAAAATGGAATGGAGCGTATATTAATGAACCCAAAATAGATAAATCTACATTTTTTGAGCGAACGAAACAAGGGCGTTACATTTATCCAAATGTAGAAAGTACGTTAGCTATTATGGCTGATGGTCAATTTATAGGTACAGTTGGATCGTACTGGGTGGATAAAAATACAAATTGGTTAGAAATAGGTATTGTCATCTATGATACAAAGTTTTGGGAAAGTGGTATTGGTTCTGAAGTATTTAAATTGTGGGTAGATTATTTATTTGAACAGAACTTTGTACATCGACTTGGTATTTCCACTTGGTCTGGTAATAAACGGATGATAAAACTTGCAAAGAAAGTTGGTATGAAAGAAGAAGCTTGTATTCGTCAAGCAAGAATTGTAGAAGGCCAATTATATGATGCGATTAAAATGGGCATACTGCGAGATGAATGGACATACTTAAATGATTAACATGGAAAAGGTTAAAAAGGAGTGAGCGCTTGCACCTATGTTCTAATAAAAAAGGGGCTTGAGACAACTATTTATGTCCCAAACCCATCAAATAATTTTTGAAAATTATTTACCTGTGAATAAACTAACGAATTTTTTGATGATATCAATGAAAAAGGTCATGTAACTCACCTCGCTTTGTTTTGTTACCCTTTCTTTAATATAATTGTGCTCAATTGTGTTGAGTAATCCCTAAGTAGTGAAAAAGCATTCGCAAATGGTATAGCGAGGAAAAATAAAAACAATTGCGCATGCTAAAGTGTCTTGAATGGAATTGTTTTATTTTTGAGCAAAATGAATAGGCCGAAACTTCATTTGGAGTTTCGGCCTATTCAATCATATACACAGTAGTTAGCTGTTTTTTAAATGTAAAAGACAAGTTCACGAAATAGATTGCTAGTATAACTAGAACATGACATTAAAATCGTTTAGTCATGTTTCAAATGTGGTTCTAATGCTAGAAATAACTATTAATAACAAGCGACATTACGCTGCTACTTGCCTATAAAGAAAATTTAGTCTGTGATAGCTCCTTTTGAAGCGGAGGAAACAAGTTTAGCATACTTAGCTAGCGTACCTCGATTGGCTTTTAAAGGTGGTGCTTGCCATTGTTTGTTACGACGCTCAAGTTCTTCATCTGATACATCAAAACTAATTTCAAGTTTTTCTGCGTCAATGGTAATCGTGTCGTTTTCTTCTAATAATGCCATCGGACCGCCAACTTGTGATTCTGGCGCTGCGTGTCCGATAACAAGACCATGAGAACCGCCAGAGAAACGGCCATCTGTGAGTAACGCTACAGATTCACCTAATCCTTTACCAACAAGAATGGATGATGCAGATAGCATTTCAGGCATGCCAGGTGCACCTTTAGGGCCAGCATATCGAATAACGACCACGTCACCTGGTTTGATTTCGTCATTTAAGATGGCTTTGGTAGCCTTGGACTCGGAATCAAATACGCGTGCGGGTCCTTTGATATAAGTTACGCTTAGACCTGAGATTTTTGCAACGGCGCCTTCTGGAGCAAGGTTCCCTTTCAAGATGACAAGCGGTCCAGTAGCGTGTTTTGGATTGTCAAAATCAATGATAGATTTATTATCGGTTAGGTCAGGTTGTTGTTCAAGGTTTTCAGCAACAGTCTTGCCAGTTACGGTCAAGCAATCTCCATGGATTAAGCCTTTGTCATGTAATAATTTCATAACTGCTGGAATACCACCGACTTCATCAAGATGTGCCATGACGTATTTACCACTTGGTCTCAAGTCAGCGATATGTGGGACACGCTTACGAATTTTTTCGAAATCATCAAGTGTTAAATCGACTTCGATTGTATGTGCAATAGCAAGTAAATGTAAAATCGCATTGGTAGATCCTCCAAGTGCCATGACTACAGTAATTGCATTTTCAAATGCTTCTTTAGTCATAATATCTTTTGGATAGATGCCTTTTTCTAATAGTTTATAAACGGCTTTACCTGCTGCTCTGCTGTCTTTGGATTTATTTGTAGAAACTGCTGGATGCGAAGCACTTCCTGGTAAACTCATGCCCATGGCCTCAATAGCAGACGACATCGTATTGGCAGTGAACATACCGCCACAAGCACCTGCACCTGGACAAGCGGCACATTCTACTTTGTGAAGTGCCTCTTTATCTATTTCGCCATTATTATACTGTCCGACGCCTTCAAAGGCAGAAACAGCATCTAAATCTTTACCATCCAATTTCCCAGGCAATATTGTGCCGCCATAAACAAAGACGGCTGGTAAATTAAGACGAGCGATACCAATCATACATCCCGGCATGTTTTTGTCACAACCACCAATAGCGACAAGTGCATCTAAATTTTCAGCACTGACAACTGATTCTATAGAATCCGCGATAATTTCACGACTTGGTAAAGAGAAGCGCATACCGTCTGTTCCCATTGAAATACCATCTGATACTGTAATGGTATTGAAAATAAGTGGCGAAGCCCCTGCCTCACTAATGCCTTGTTTTGAAGCACGAGCTAAACCATCAATATGCATATTACATGGCGTGACTTCACTCCAAGTACTTGCAACACCAATCATTGGTTTTTGAAAATCTTCATCTTCAAAGCCGAGTGCCCGTAAATAAGCTCGATTGGGTGTACGACTGACACCCTCACTAATTACTTTGCTGCGAATACGTAAATCTTTTGGTTGTTCGCTGTGTTCTTTAGTCAAATAATTACCCCCATTAAAATAGTTTGATAGATATTGAAATATGAATTTAAAAGTTTGAAAAATCAGAAAAATTGAATTGATAACCTATAACAACTTTAAAAACATCGAATATACACCGTATCTATTTATTAGTCTAGTGTCAAATCTATCAATACATATATGTATTGTCTTACCCGTTTTTGTTATTTGCAAATAATAAAAATTGAAAAATGTGTAATGTATATAAATTGTATTAGTCTAGCAAAATTTATTAAAATGAATTGTATTAGGGAGTATTTTAAATTTAAAAAGGGTGAAGACAATGACGGATTTTAAATCATTAGAAGATTACTTAAATATTAATACAGAAAAGTATCGTGACAATGATTTAACAACACTAAATCATTATATATATCAATATGTTATTAATGTACCTTTTGAAAATATCAATGTGCAAAATAAGCAACCGATTGCTTTAGATGATGAGACGATGATTCATAAAATTGTTTCAGAACACAGAGGTGGTTATTGTTACGAACAGAATCGTTTGTTCCATAGTTGGATAACGTCCAAAGGGTTTGATGCTTATATGATATCAGCAACAATCAATACGGGTAATGGGTGGGCCATGGCCGGTTCTCATATGGCATTAATTGTACAAATAAATCAAGAAAAATATTTAGTGGATGTGGGTTATGCCGATGTACCTAAACAAGCGATGCCATTAAAAAATGAACCGGAAGTGATTGAGGATGTGAATGGATATTTTCAAGCGTCGTGGATTGATACGCAAACGATTGATATGAGTAAATATAAAGATGAGGCTTGGGAAATTCAATATCGCGCGATTGACAAAGCGCAAGCAATCATGGATTTCGATGAAGCGATTCATTTTAATCAGTATGATGCGCATTCTATATTTGTAAAAAAATTAATTGTTAGTAAAGCAAAGTTGTATGGACGCGTAACATTATCTAATAATCATTTAACGATTACGGATCATGGTGAAAAAGAAAAAATTCCTGTAACACAAAGTAATTATCAGACACTATTAAAAGCATATTTTGATATAGAAAATATAAAATTACGACCTTTTGAATAAATCTTAGTTGTTTGCGGTTTAATTTGAACGCAACCGAGTTGTTCTCTTTTGTAATGATAATGTCATATAATTAATATACTCATTTACAGGTCGAGGGTGTATAATGAACAGGTGAGTATAGAGATGAAGCGAAAAAAGAGAATATTTGGGAGGTTTACATAAATTGCGTAAAAAAATTATTGCAACTGTAATCGGGACAAGCGCATTAGCTGCAGTTACTTCGACAAACGCAGATGCTTTAACAACTTATAAAGTTAAGAGCGGCGATTCATTATGGTCTATAGCGAATAAATATAATATGTCAGTGGCTAAGTTAAAGTCGCTTAATAATTTAACGTCAAACGTTATTTTTCCGAATCAATCGTTAAAAGTATCTGGTTCAACAAGTTCTAGTACATCGTCAAATACATCTACAGGATCAACATACACGGTTAAATCGGGTGACACTTTATCAGGGATTGCTGCAAAATATGGCACAACGTATCAAAAAATTATGAGCCTAAATGGTTTATCAAATTTTAATATTTACCCGGGACAAAAATTAAAAGTATCAGGTACAGCGTCTTCAAGTAGCTCAAATACTTCAGGGAACACAAGTAGTGGCAGCACAACAACAACAACCTATACAGTTAAATCGGGTGACTCATTATCAGCGATTGCTGCAAAATATGGCACAACGTATCAAAAAATCATGAGTTTAAATGGTTTAACTAACTTTAATATTTATCCAGGTCAAAAATTAAAAGTATCAGGTAAAGCATCTACAGGTGGTTCAGGATCAAGTTCTACTGGATCTGCTGGGTATAAGACACCTGTCTTTAATCATTCAAATTTATATGACTGGGGTCAATGTACGTGGCATGTATTCAATAAACGTGCCCAAATTGGTAAAGGAATTAGTACATATTGGTGGAATGCCAATAACTGGGATACAGCTGCAGCAGCGGATGGTTATACAATAGACCGCAAAGCGACTGTTGGTTCTATCTTACAATCTGATATGGCATATTATGGTCATGTAGCATTTGTAGAATCTGTAAATGCTAACGGTAGTATAACGATTTCTGAAATGAACTATAGTGCATCACCAGGTATTGTGACTTATAGAACAATTCCTGCTTCACAAGTAAGTTCTTATGTATATATTCATTAATAATAAATTAAAAAAAGACTCGAAGCATAGTATGGATGTCCATATTGTGATTCGAGTCTTTTTAAGTAGAACTTGGATTTGTTTGTTGGTGACTAGATACTTACTTCACCTTTACGAACAGATTTTAAACGTTTTACTGTTGAAAATAGTGTGCTCGCAAGTGTGAAAGTTGAAAATACTTTTGCGAATTTACGTGGTGATTTTAAAGCTGTATAAAAATCTAATACAGCGCCAACACTAGTGATGGCAATGCTTGCGTAAATTAATTTTTTATTTCTTGATTGATAGGCATACCAATTAAAGCCTTCTACAGCAATGCCTACAAAATTAAGTGTGTTGGAAATGCGATTTATTTTAGTTTTTTTAGCCATTTATTATCGTAAAGCCTCCATTTTTGAAAATAGTTATCTTGTTTCGTATTATACCATTAATATACATTCAATTAAGATTGTCTGAAATTTGATGTGTATGGATAATAAAATATAATAACATAAGCATTGATAGTATAAAACCAGTTTGATTCATTAATATAAAGTTAGTATGGAACGGAAATTGATGCTGTGGGGTGTTGAGTAATGATTAAATGTGTGTGTTTAGTAATTGAAGAACAAGAGAAATTATTGCTTGTTCAGTCAAGGAATAGAGAAAAGTATTATTTTCCAGGCGGCAAGATTGATATAGGAGAGACGTATAAACAAGCGTTACAAAGAGAATTAAATGAAGAACTACAATTAGATATACCTGAGTCATCTTTAATTTATATGCATACCGTTGTTGGCGAAGCCTACCCACAAAAAAATATGAAAACAGAACTCAATTGTTTTTATACGACGGCAGATATAGATTGGTCTACCTTGGTACCAAGTCAAGAAATCACTGATTTACAATGGATAGATAAAAAGGATGAACATAAAATTGCGCCTGCCGTTATTACATGGATAGAAGAACGGCAACATTTTGAAAATATAGAACGAGAGATACCTTTCGTTGAGCTTGTTCCCTATACTGAGAAATTGATAAGTGATGTGAAACATATAGCGTTAGACATTTCTGATCGTCAATTTACTAAAACACCTGTTGAAAATATCAAACTCGCGGTGGATGATAGCGAAAGGCATCCTACGCTCATTTATAACCATAAGCAACAATGTGTTGGCTTTTTTACTTTACATGAGGGGCAAGGCGTGGCGCCATATACTACAAATAAAGCCGCAATATTTTTTAGGTCATTTAGCATTGATAAAAACCAACGTGGGAAAGGTTACGCCAAAAAAGTCATGGATGCATTACCAGCCTACTTGAGTAAACAATTTTCAAATATAGATGAAATTTATCTCACTGTTAATAATGACAATATCGTAGCACAAGCATTGTATAAACAGGCCAATTATGAAAATGCGGGAACATCTACTTTAGAAGGTCGATCTGTTTATATTTTAAGGCGGACAATTAAATAGTTATGATATGGAATGCGTTAGAAAAGGTAACATAAAGTGTTATTTTTCCTGACGCATTTTTGCTATTTATATGGAATGGGTTTATGCTCCGGTATAAAGGAGTGAGTGCTATGAATATGAATGATACATTATTTTTGTTTCTTTGTACGTTACTAGTGTGGTTAATGACACCGGGGTTAAGTTTGTTTTATGGGGGATTGGTTCAATCTAAAAACGTATTGAATACAGTCATGCAAAGTATGTCGGCAATTGTTATAGTAACGTTTGCATGGATGTTATTTGGATTTAGCTTTAGTTTTGGATCTGGGAATTCATTTTTTGGAGATTTTACATATATAGGTTTAGCTCATGTTGGTTTTAGTACACAATCAGCAATTTCACCGCATATACCTTTAGCGCTGTTTATGCTATTTCAGTTGATGTTCTGTACCATTGCAGTTTCAATTTTATCAGGATCAATAGCTGAAAAAATGAAGTTTATACCTTATTTAATTTTTGTGTTTTTATGGGTTATCTGTGTATACAGTCCTGTTGCACATTGGGTATGGGGTGGAGGTTGGATTGATCAATTAGGTGCGATTGATTATGCAGGTGGAACAGTTGTGCATATAACGTCTGGTATATCTGGTTTGGTCTTAGCAATTATGATTGGTGCAGGGAAAAACTTTGATAAAAGACCGCCACATAACCTTATTATTACACTTATTGGCGCAATTTTCGTTTGGATTGGGTGGTATGGATTTAATGTAGGGAGCGCATTGTCGTTTAATAAAATAGCGATGATTTCATTTGTGAATACGGTGCTCGCAGCGAGTGCAGGTGCCTTAGGTTGGTCAATGATAGAGTATTGCATGAAGAAAACGACGAGTTTGATAGGTATGTTGTCGGGCATGCTTGCAGGATTAGTTGCTATTACACCGGCTGCCGGTTTCGTAGGATATATGAGTGCTGTGGTGATTGCGCTTATAGGCGGTGTGTGTTGTTACTTCGTCATTAATTACATTAAAGGGAAATTACATTATAATGATGCTTTAGATGCATTTGGCATACACGGTGTAGGGGGGGTGGTCGGTGCACTTTTAACTGGTGTATTTCAGTCACATCATATTAATGGCGATGTGGTAAATGGGCTTTTATTAGGCGGCGGTATGATGCCCGTAATCAATCAGTTGATAGCTGTAGCTATTACCATCGTATTTAGTGGGATTATGACTTTTATTATTGCGAAAGTGATTGCCCAATTTAGTGAACTAGGGACAGATACAGAAGAAGAGGCACAAGGCTTGGATTATGTTGTACATGGGGAGCGCGCTTATTTTAGTGGCGAATTAAATAAATTAAATAGACGTAAATAAATATAAAAAACCAGTCTGAAACAATCGTTGATGTTTCAGACTGGTTTTTAGTTAGTTATGAGATGGCAGCACTGAACATACAATTTATGACGTCTATGATTACATCCACAGTGCAACATAATATGAGGTAGGATGATGCTTTGAAACAATACAAAGAAGAACTGTGGATACGCTGTCCTTAAAATTAACGATGGGTGTCTGGTGCTTTTTGATTTTTGATTAATAATGCTGTTAACCATGCAGTAATTGGGATGCTTATAGCAACTGCGATACCGCCAAGAATAATAGAAATGAATTCTTGTGCGAAAATTTTAGAATTTATAATGTGCCCAAAGGAATAGTTAAGCTTGAAAAACCAGAAAAACAATGTCAATTGACCACCGAAATAAGCGAGATATATCGTATTGGCTGATGTTGCTAATATTTCACGACCGACCCGCATACCTGAATGAAATAATTCTTTTTGTGTTAAATTAGGATTTGTTTCGCTTAATTCATACATTGGAGAACTGATTGTAATAGCTAAATCAATAACAGCGGCGATCACAGCAAGTACGATGGTAAATACCATAAATTTCACCATATCTATACCGATATTCATAGAAAAGATATAAGTTTCGTCCTGTTGTTCGGTTGTAAACCCTTGTAAATGTCCGATTGAAACGGATAAATATATAGCTGCGATTAATATGACTGTCGTAACGATTGTAGCGTAAAATGCAGCTTTTGTTTTTGTATTATAACTATTTAGTACAAACAAATTACAGGCTGCAATAACAATGCAGAATATAAGTGTAACTAGATAAATAGGTACACCGAATATGATGAGTATAATTGAAATAAATAAAATGACAAAATTTAAAAACAGTGTCAGATAAGAAATCAATCCCTTTTTCCCACCAAAGATCGACATTAATATAAATAATATGAGACCTAATAATGTTATCGCACTCATGATTTAACACCTCGCAATTTAAACCAAACTTGCATCAATAGAATGGTGATGGGAATTGTTAAGACAATGCCAATACCACCCGTGATTGCCCGGGAAATTTCCAATGACCAATTCATAGAAATTGTATACGTAATGGTGTTTGCATTTTTTAAGTAAATTAGGAGCATAGGCAAACTTCCGGATAAATATGAAAATAGTAATATATTTGTCATTGTTCCCATAATGTCTTGTCCGATGTTACGTCCTGCAAGTGCCCAACGTCTCATACTGATATCAGGTGTACGACGTAGAATTTCAGCCATACCACTGGCAATTGTAATAGCAACATCCATGACAGCGCCTAGTGAACCAATCATGACAGAAGCTAAGAATACTTCCTTTGGTGGCAAGGTTAGAAAACTCATAGTTTCGAATTTTAAACCAGAGCCATCAGTTATTTGAATGATGCATTGCGTAATACCTACGCATAAGAATGTGCCAAGTAAAGTGCTGATAATGGTGATGAGTGTCCGCCATTGCCAGCCTGTGACGAGGACTAGCGTTAATGTCGTAGAAATGAAGATGCCGATGCTCATTAGGCCGAACAGACTGATATTTGGCGATTGATTATGAATATAAATCGCTAATAATACAATACATGTATTGAGCGCAAGAGATAGAATCGATTGTAAACCTATTTTTTTACCTACTAGTAACACGGTTAATAAAAATATACCAGTTATCGCAACGACTAAACTATCGCGTTTCTTTTCCGTTATATAGGCGGTGCTGAGATTTTTGTCAACGTGCAATAAGACTTTATCATTTTTTGAAAATGCTTCACTGTCTGCTTGTGACTCGGTATATTCATGTGTGATTGTAGTTGTTTTACCTTCGAATTTACCATTTAAAATATGAATATGTAATGTTTCTTTATGCTTAGTATCTTTGTTGTGATGTTCATCTGACACTTGTGTTGATTGAGTATTGTTTATTTGTGTAATTTGCCCAATCGGTGTGTCATAGAATTTAGCATTAAAAAAAGTGAATATGAATAATCCAACAAAAATAATGCAAAAGGTAAGTACAACCCAATTGAAGGGGCGTGTTAATAATGTTTTAACAGACTTCAAAATATATTCAGTCCTCTCTTTATAGACAATGCGATTATACGCGCATCGAGAACTGAACTCAAAGATTTATGAAAAAGTATTTAATGATATGTGGCGCTACGACTTAGTAACTGGTCAATCGTAGATAACATGAGTTGAATATCATTTTTTCTATTATCACGACGAATGATGCTACATATGGTCCGTTTTAACTCTGTGTGTTCTAATGAGATATCTATCCATTTTTGGGGATTTTTATCTAAGAGTTGATAAGATGGTGCGATGATATAGCCTCGACCTTTATTTAATAAGTATTGAGCTAACTGTGTACTAGTTACTGTGCGAATAGGCGTTTCTACGACATTGGCTAATGTTTGTTTGATGTGTGGTGGCAAAGCATAGAGTTCATAAATCGATTTGTTTGAAAATTGTATTAAAGGTGGGTTCGTTGCCATGGTAATTGGATCATCTTTAGGGACGTAGATATGAAAATTTTCTTCAAATAACGGATTTATTTTTAATGATGTATTTTGTTTGATTTTTTGTGTTAAATCCATAAAGGCGATATCGATTTGGTTTGTAATGAGAGCGTTTAATATTTCGCTTTCTTTCATTAGAATAGGTTCAATAATAGAATCACTGTTATTTTCAAATGCTTGTATCAATAAAGTGAGTACTTGAGAAATATAACATTCAACATAGCCGATTCGTATAATGAAGTGGTTTGACTCTGATTGATTGTGGAACAAACGGATTGTTTCATCAAGTTGGTCGATAATTTTGGTTGCTTCAGAGAAAAACTGTCTTCCTTCATCTGTTAAATAAATATTTCGACCTTCTCTTTTGAATAAGGTAACTTGGAGTTCATTTTCAAGATGAGCAATTTGGCGACTGATTGCTGATTGTGCAATATTTAATTCTAATGCTGCTTCTGATAAATGTTCTCTTTTTGCAACTTCTATAAAATATTTCAATTGTTTAATTTCCATGTATAACCCTCTTTTCAACAATTGTTCTAATAATTAGAATGATATCATCTATTTTATATATTGAACAGATTAATCAACTGCTATATAGTTTACTTACTTATTTAATTTTCAGAATTTTCGTAAAAGAGGTGAAGATCATGGTCGAGTATAAAGAGAAATTGGGGTTATATGATAGTCGCGAGGAACATGACGCTTGTGGTATAGGATTTTACGCCAATATGGATAATAAAAGAAGTCATGATATCGTGGAAAAATCATTAGAAATGTTACGTAGATTAGATCATCGTGGTGGTATAGGTGCAGATGGTGTCACAGGTGATGGTGCAGGCATCATGACCGAAGTACCATATGCATATTTTTCACGACACCTTGATTTTGATATACCTGAAGAAGGTCAATATGCAGTAGGTATGTTTTTTACAAACGAAAAAATTAAAGGTTCTCAACATGAAGCGCAGTTTAACGCGCATTTTGAAGCGGAAGGTCTAACTGTGCTTGGCTATAGAGAAGTGCCTGTAGATATTAACGCGATTGCAGCACATGTAGCAGAAACAATGCCGTATATTCAGCAAGTATTTGTTGCGTTAAATGATACTTCACATATAGAGCGCACATTATTTTTAGCGAGAAAACAAATTGAAAATTATGCAAATCAACAACAATTGGATTTGTATTTCACGAGTTTATCGCATAGAACAATTGTATATAAAGGTTGGTTGCGCTCGGATCAAATTAACGCATTATATGAAGATTTGAATCATGAAGATTTCGTGTCAAAACTAGGTCTGGTTCATTCTCGTTTTAGTACAAATACTTTCCCGAGTTGGAAACGTGCACATCCTAATCGATTGTTAATGCATAACGGTGAAATTAATACAATTAAAGGTAATGTAAACTGGATGCGTGCAAGACAGAATGAGCTTATAGCTACCATTTTTGGTGAAGATAAGGATAAAGTCAAAGATATTGTAGATGAAGATGGTAGTGATTCTGCAATTGTTGATAATGCATTAGAATTTTTATCTTTAGCTATGGAACCAGAGCGAGCGGCAATGCTGATGATTCCAGAACCTTGGTTATACAATAAAGCAAACAACGCTAATGTACGTGCGTTTTATGAATTCTATAGTTATTTGATGGAACCATGGGATGGACCGACAATGATTTCATTCTGTAACGGCGATAAGATTGGTGCGCTAACAGATAGAAATGGTTTGAGACCAGGTCGCTATACCATTACTAAAGATAATTATATTGTCTTTTCATCAGAAGTAGGTGTAGTAGATGTACCAGAAGACAATGTTGCATTTAAAGGCCAATTAAACCCAGGAAAATTACTATTAGTTGATTTTAATGCACATAAAGTGGTTGAAAATAATGAATTAAAAGCACGTATTGCAGATGAACATCCATATGAGAGTTGGTTGAGTCAATTTAAAGTTGATTTGAATTTAGAGCATGTGTCTTATCAACCATCTTCTTGGAATGAAGCAACATTAACACGTATGCAAAAACAATTTGTCTATACCAAAGAAGAAATAGATAAATATCTTACAGAATTGGTTGAAAGTAAGAAAGATCCTATTGGTGCGATGGGTTATGATGTGCCGATAGCAGCATTAAATGAACAGGATGAATCACTCTTTAATTATTTCAAACAATTATTTGCACAAGTTACTAATCCTCCTATTGATGCTTATCGTGAAAAGATTGTTACGAGTGAGTTGTCTTATTTAGGTAGCGAGGGGAATTTGTTACAACCGAGTGAAGATGCGTTAAATCGTATTCAATTAAAACGCCCTGTCATGACGGAAGCACAGTTAAATGTCATTGAAGAAAGCCGATTTAATGTCGCGCGTTTATCAACGGTATATCATGATGATTTAGAAGACGCGCTAGATGTACTTGGTAATAAAGCTATTCAAGCAGTAAAACGTGGAGAAGAAATTTTAGTTCTCGATGATAGTGTTTTAGTTTCAGAAAAAGGTTACGCGATGCCGATATTATTAGCTGTTAGCCATGTTCACCAATTGTTGATCAAAGAAGGATTGCGTATGCGAACAAGTATTGTTGCTTTGTCTGGCGAATCAAGAGAGGTTCATCACATTGCTTGTTTGCTAGGTTATGGTGCTAATGCGGTTGTGCCATATTTAGCGCAACGAACAATTGAAGAATTAGTGCAAAATGAACGTTTAGAAGGGGATACTTCTGAAAATGTTCAAACTTATACAGATACATTGTCTGAAGGTGTAATTAAAGTAATGGCTAAAATGGGTATTTCAACAGTTCAAAGTTATCAAGGGGCACAAATCTTTGAAGCAGTTGGATTATCAGATGAGGTTGTTGAAAGATATTTCACTGGAACGCAAACAAAATTATCTGGCATATCACTTGAGATGATTGATAAAGAGAATAAATCTAGACAGACACCAAAAAGTGAGTACATTGAATCGGGGAGTACATTCCAATGGCGTAAGCAAGGTCAACGCCATGCTTTTAACCCTACATCTATTCATTTATTGCAACATGCGTGTCGATTGAATGATTATGAAAAATTCAAAGCATTTTCAAACGAAGTTAACCATAAGCGTACGGATCATATTCGTCACTTGATGACATTTAAATCATCGCAAACACCAATCGATATCAGTGAAGTAGAACCTGCAAGTGCAATTGTTCAACGTTTTAATACAGGTGCAATGAGCTATGGTTCTATTTCTGAAGAAGCCCACCAAACATTAGCAGAAGCAATGAATCAAATGGGTGGTAAAAGCAATAGCGGTGAAGGCGGAGAAAATCCAGAGCGCTTTATAGTTGATGAAGAAGGACGTAATCGTTCAAGTGCGATTAAACAAGTGGCATCCGGTCGTTTTGGTGTGACAAGTGACTACTTGCAACACGCAAAAGAAATACAAATTAAAGTTGCGCAAGGCGCTAAACCAGGGGAAGGCGGACAATTACCAGGAACCAAAGTATATCCATGGATAGCTGAAGTAAGGGGCTCAACACCAGGTATTGGCTTGATATCACCACCGCCGCATCATGATATTTATTCGATAGAAGACTTAGCACAGTTAATACACGATTTAAAAAATGCCAATAAAGATGCCAATATAACAGTTAAGCTCGTATCTAAAACAGGTGTTGGTACCATTGCAGCGGGCGTAGCAAAAGCCTATGCCGATAAAATTGTTATTAGTGGTTACGATGGTGGTACAGGGGCATCACCGAAGACGAGTATTCAACATGCAGGCGTGCCATGGGAGATTGGATTAGCTGAAACGCATCAAACATTGATGATGAATAACTTGAGATCACGTGTGAAGGTAGAAACAGATGGTAAGTTACTCACCGGCAAAGACGTAGCCTACGCTTGTGCGTTAGGCGCTGAAGAATTTGGCTTTGCGACTGCACCATTGGTTGTTTTAGGATGCATCATGATGCGTGTTTGTCATAAAGATACATGTCCGGTTGGTATTGCAACACAAAATAAAGACCTACGCGCACTATTTAATGGTAGAGCGGATCATGTTGTGAATTTCATGCATTTTGTTGCTGAAGAATTGAGAGAGATTCTTGCGGAACTAGGATTGAGAACAGTGGATGAATTAGTAGGTAGAACGGATTTGTTAACGCGTAAAACCAATCTTGCAACGCGTCAACCTAAAGCTGCATCTATGAATGTTGAAGCATTATTGTATCAACATGATGGAGATAGATATAAGAAGATTGAACAAAATCATCATTTAGATATAGGATTTGACTTAACTGAATTGTATCCTGATGCACAAACAGCGATAAGATCTGGCCAATCATTCGAAGGTCAATATCGCTTAAACAATGAACAGCGTGATGTGGGTGTTATTACTGGCAGTATGATTACAAGAGCGCATGGAGCAGAAGGATTGAGTGAAGATACGATATATGCACAAACGACGGGTCATGCAGGTCAAAGTTTAGCTGCGTATACACCAAGCGGACTGACAATTCATCATACAGGTGATGCTAATGACTATGTTGGAAAAGGCTTATCGGGCGGAAAAGTAATTGTTAAAGCACCTAATCAACAACGTGAAAATGAAATTATCGTAGGTAATGTTTGTTTTTATGGCGCATCTCACGGTAAAGCTTTTATTAATGGTAAAGCTGGCGAGCGTTTCTGTATTCGTAATAGTGGTGTCCAAGCCGTCGTGGAAGGTATCGGAGATCACGGTCTTGAATACATGACTGGAGGCAGAATCATTATATTAGGAGACGTAGGTAAAAACTTTGGTCAAGGTATGAGTGGTGGCGTTAGTTATGTTTTTCCATCTGATGTAGCGCAATTTAAAGCGCAGAATCAACTTGAGAGTTTAGACTTTGATGCGATAACAGTAGATGAAGAACGCAACGTCGTCAAAGATATGTTAGAAGCACACGTTAAATATACCGACAGTACTAAAGCGAAAGAGATATTAGCAGATTTTAATCATATTGCAGATAAGGTAGTAAAAGTGATACCAAAAGATTATAAATTAATGATGCAAAAGATAGATTTGCAAAAACAACAGACGGATGCTTTGGATGAAGCTTTATTAAATGCCTTTAATGATAAGCGTACGCACTTAATGTCAGAACAACAAAAAACAGCCGTATATTAAATCGTAAAGGAGGGATTGTCATGGGTGAATTTAAAGGATTTATGAATTATGACAAACAACAATTACACGAATTATCTTTAGTTGATCGTTTGAAAAATCATGACGCATTCCAGCAAAGGTTTACAAAAGACGAAGCTGCACAACAAGGTGCACGTTGTATGGATTGTGGTACGCCATTTTGTCAGACAGGTGAACCATTTGGCAGAGAAACGATTGGTTGTCCTATTGGTAACTATATACCTGAATGGAATGATTTAGTTTATAGACAAGATTTTAAGACGGCATATGAGCGATTAAGTGAAACGAATAATTTTCCAGAATTTACAGGTAGAGTATGCCCAGCGCCATGTGAACAATCATGTGTTATGAAAATAAATCGTGAATCAGTAGCTATTAAAGGTATTGAAAGAACGATTATTGATGAAGCATATGAAAACGGTTGGGTTAAACCAATTGTGCCAGAACAACGTAAAGATGAGTCTGTAGCCATCGTTGGTAGTGGCCCAGCAGGATTAACGGCAGCAGAAGAACTTAATAAATTAGGTTATCATGTAACGGTATATGAACGTGCGCATGAAGCGGGCGGTCTACTGATGTATGGCATACCTAATATGAAATTAGATAAAGATGTCGTGCGTCGTAGAATATCTATTATGGAAGCTTCGGGCATCCGATTTGAAACAGATACAGAGATTGGTGTCGACGTGAGTAGAGAAGCATTAGAAGAGAAACATGACGCAATCATCTTATGTACAGGATCTCAAAATGCGAGAGATTTACCATTAGAAGGGCGTATGGGATTCGGCATACATTTTGCGATGGATTATTTGACGGAGCAAGGTCAGTATTTGAATGGTGAAATCAAGGAACCAACGATTTCTGCAGAAGGTAAAAATGTGGTCGTTATTGGAGCGGGAGACACGGGAGCCGATTGTGTTGCAACAGCACTTCGTGAAAACTGTAAGTCTATCGTCCAATTTAATAAGTATACGAAACAACCTGAAGCGATTGAATTTGATGAAAATACCTATTGGCCATTAGCAATGCCAGTATTCAAAATGGATTACGCGCATAAAGAATATGAACAGCGCTTTGGATTTGAGCCGCGTGCTTATGGTGTGCAAACGATGCGTTATGATGTTGACCGTATTGGTAATGTGAAAGGTGTTTATACTCAAATTCTGGAAGAAACAGACGAAGGCATGGTGGTCGTAGATGGAACAGAACGCCATTGGCCTGCAGATCTAGTATTGTTATCGATTGGTTTCATAGGTACAGAAACAACAGTACCGCATGCTTTTAATATTCAAACAGAAAGAAACAAAATTGTAGCTGACAACAAAGATTTTAGAACCAATCAACCGAACATTTTTGCTGCTGGAGATGCTAGAAGAGGTCAAAGTCTTGTGGTATGGGCTATTCAAGAAGGAAGAGCTGTCGCAAATGCAGTGGATGAATATTTAAAAGAAAAAACATTAGTATAAGGTAATGATTTTAATTGACTTTTGTCATGGGCTATAATATTATAAATATTGTGTTTGGAGGAATACCCAAGTCCGGCTGAAGGGATTGGTCTTGAAAACCAACAGGGGCTTAACGGCCCGCGGGGGTTCGAATCCCTCTTCCTCCGCCATTATATTTAAAATACCAAGACTAATGATATAGATAAAGCAAGTATTCAATGAAAAATTTGGATGCTTGCTTTTTTAATGCGCTTTTCTACATATTCGAAATTTAAGTTAGGCTAAGTACTTTTATATAGAAAAAAAGATGTAAGGTCATTTCCGTAAATTTATCAAAGAAGTACATGATTATGATGTAACCATCTATAATTTGAGCCCCCCTAATAACGCCAACTCATTGTTATAGGTGGTTTTGGTTTTAAATATTTAGATTGTAGCCCTGTAGTCGACGAACAAAACACCCTTTTATGAAAACCTTTACAAAACTTGTATAGACAAGTTATACTTCTAGTAATATCTAAAGTTTAATTATAAGGGAGTGAATCATCATGGCTGTTAAAAAGAAAGATGTACAAGATATCGTCGAAGCTATTGGGGGCAAAGACAACTTGGACACAGCAACACATTGTGTGACACGTCTAAGACTGGTCTTGAAAGATGATGATAAAGTAGATAAAGATAGATTGAGCAATAATGATTTAGTGAAAGGACAATTTAAAGCAGACAACCAATACCAAATCGTTATTGGACCTGGCACAGTAGATGAAGTTTACAAGCAATTCATCCAAGAAACAGGTGTCAGTGAAGCATCTAAGGATGATGCAAAAGCGGCAGCGGCGAAGAAAGGAAATCCGATTCAAAGGTTGATTAAGTTATTGGGAGATATCTTTATACCGATTTTACCTGCAATCGTAACTGCTGGTTTACTGATGGGGATTAATAACTTACTGACGATGGAAGGGTTATTTGGTCCAAAGCCACTGGTAGAACAATTTCCGCAGCTAGGTGATATTTCGAATATTATTAATGTCATTGCAAGTACAGCGTTCATATTCTTACCCGCGTTAATCGGTTGGAGTAGTATGCGTGTGTTTGGTGGGAGTCAAATTCTCGGTTTGGTTTTAGGCTTGATTTTAATGAATCCACAGCTTGTATCACAGTACGATATAGCGAAAGGTCATATTCCAACCTGGGATATACTTGGTTTAGAAATTAAGCAATTAAACTATCAAGGACAGGTATTACCGATCTTGCTTGCTGCATATGTATTAGCGCAGATTGAAAAATTCTTAAATAAATTTGTGCATGATTCAATTAAAATGTTGGTCGTTGGACCTGTAGCACTATTGATTACAGGGTTCTTAGCATTTATTGTTATTGGTCCTGTTGCGTTATGGCTAGGTACTGGCATCACAAATGGCGTAACATTTGTGTTTGAACATGCTGGTTGGTTAGGTGGTGCCATCTATGGTTTGTTCTATGCACCATTAGTTATTACTGGTTTACACCATATGTTCTTAGCAGTTGATTTCCAATTAATGGGTAGTCAGCTTGGTGGCACATATCTGTGGCCAATTCTTGCAATTTCTAATATCTGCCAAGGTTCTGCAGCATTTGGTGCTTGGTTCGTTTATAGAAGACGTAAAATGGTCAAAGAACAAGGTTTAGCAATGACTTCAGGCGTTTCAGGTTTCTTAGGTGTCACAGAACCTGCACTATTTGGGGTGAATTTACCACTGAAATATCCATTTATCGCCGCGATTTCAACTTCTTGTATCTTAGGTGCAGTATTAGGTGCGACGCGTGTGCTAGGTAGTGTTGGTGTTGGTGGTCTTCCAGCATTTATTTCAATAAAAAGTGAATACTGGGGAGTATATTTAGTAGTGACAGCTATAGCATTTGTAGTTCCTGCCATATTAACAGTATTCCTATCAAGATTTAGTAAAGAAGAAGCGAAAGAAATGGTTGAAGAATAGGCGTCAACGACAGAGAAGTACAATTAAACTCGCTAAAATTACTTAGCGGGTTTCTTTTTTAAAATATTAAAAGTAGAGGTGGCAATAATATGCAACAAAATGATTGGAGAAAATCAGTCGTTTATCAAATTTATCCGAAGTCATTTAATGATACGACTGGTAGTGGTGAAGGTGACTTACAAGGAATTATTGAAAAATTAGATTATATACAATATCTCGGTGTGGACTATATTTGGCTAACACCGGTATATGAATCGCCTATGAATGATAATGGTTATGATATTAGCAACTATTATAAAGTGAATGAGAAGTTTGGGACAATTGAAGATTTAGAAATGCTAGTGGCTGAAGCGCATAAAAGAGATATCAAGGTTATGATGGACATCGTGATCAACCATACGTCAACAGAGCATGAATGGTTTAAGCAAGCATATGCTGATAAAAATAGTCCTTATAGAGATTATTATTTCTTTAGAAGATCGGCAAATGAAGAACCACCTACGAATTGGGAATCCAAATTTGGTGGAAATGCCTGGAAATATGATGAAAAAACGGATGAATATTATTTACATTTATTTGATGTGACACAAGCAGATTTGAACTGGGATAATCTTGAAGTCAGACGTGTGCTATACGACATCATTAATCACTGGATTGATTTTGGAATAGATGGTTTTCGATTCGATGTCATTAACCTCATTTCAAAAGGTGAATTTAAAAACTCCGAAAAAATCGGCAAAGAATTCTATACAGATGGTCCACGTGTTCATGACTATTTACACGAAATGAATCAGCAAACATTTGGTGATAAACAATTAATGACTGTTGGCGAAATGTCTTCGACAACCATAGATCATTGTGTGAAATATACTTCGCCTGAACGACAAGAATTAAGTAGTGTGTTTAATTTTCATCATCTTAAAGTAGATTATGTAGACGGAGAAAAATGGTCGAATGCTAAATTAGATTTTCATAAGTTGAAAGACATTCTAATGGAGTGGCAACTTGGTATTTATGAAGGTGGCGGTTGGAACGCGATATTTTGGTGTAATCACGATCAGCCTCGTGTCGTTACGCGTTTTGGTGATGACACATCTGAACCACTACGTAAACAAAGTGCTAAGATGCTAGCGACTGTACTGCATATGTTGCAAGGGACGCCATATATTTACCAAGGCGAAGAAATTGGTATGACGGATCCAGGCTTTAATGATATTAAACAGTATCGTGATGTTGAATCTTTAAATGCTTATGACAAAATGAAAGCAGCAGGATATGAGGAGCAAGAAATTTTAACTATTCTTGGACAAAAATCACGTGATAATTCTAGAACGCCTGTTCAATGGACAGCAGGTGAACATGCTGGTTTCACTTCAGGTACACCATGGATTGATATCCCTAATAATTTTGATAAAATAAACGTTGAAGCAGCTGTTGAAGATGAACAATCCATACTTCAGACATATCGACATTTAATTCAATTACGCCATGAGCATGACATTATTACTTATGGAAGTATTGAACCACTATACATGGATCACAATGAATTGTTTATATATAAACGTCATTATAAAGGTGAAACTTGGATAGTGCTTGCAAACTTTTCAAAAGAACGCATAGAAATACCAGAAGGATTAAAGTTAGATGGCGAAGTCATAGTGCAATATGGCCAGTTGATAGATGGAAAGATTGATGGATTTGGCGTCATAGTAGTTGCACATTAATCTATAAAAGGCAGTGAGCGAAACGATGACACAGAAGAAATTTATTACGATATATGAAACATTGCGGAAAGATATTATTGAATCACGTATATCGTATGGTGCTCAATTGCCATCGGAACATGAATTGGTAGAATCTTATCAGGCATCACGTGAAACTGTACGTAAAGCGCTAAATTTACTCGTTAGAGAAGGCATGATACAAAAGATTCGAGGGAAAGGTTCTATTGTTATTTATCAAGGTGTAACAGAATTTCCTTTTGCTGACTTAACCAGTTTTAGAGAAGTGCAACGCGGACTAGGTTTACAGCATGACACAGAAGTGAAGATGATCGAAAGCATTACTGCGGGCGATGTTCCGAGAGTCAAAGAAGCTTTAAATATTAGTATGAATACTGTCTTATGTCATGTGGTACGTACTAGAAAAATAGATGATAGAGTAAAAATCATTGATGAAGACTATCTAATAGAAGAAATTGTGCCGAATGTTACAGCGGAAATTGCTACAAACTCTTTATATCAATACATTGAGGAAACATTAGGGTTGGAAATTAGTTATTCAAACAAATCCATAACATTTGAACCGTTTGGAGAGATGGAGTATGAAGTGTTTGGTGAAATCAATCCAGCCTATACAGCGACGGTACGTGGCATTGTTCATTTAAAAGACACTACGATATTTCAGTATAATATTTCTAAACATTTAGCGACCGAATTTAAATTCAATGATTTTTCTAGACGTCATAAACTATAAATGTACAATGATAAGACTGATGTGTGAAGGATTTTTAAAGGTTTTACTAGCCATGCAAAAGGTAATACTTGCATTCTAATATGAGATTATAGTATGATATATCTTGCCGTGCTAGGTGGGGAGGTAGCGGTTCCCTGTACTCGAAATCCGCTTTATGCGAGACTTAATTCCTTTGCTAAGGGTGCGTTTTTGTGAAGTCTGCCCAAAGCACGTAGTGTCTGAAGATCTCGGTCCTATGCAATATGAACCCATGAATCATGTCAGGTCCTGACGGAAGCAGCATTAAGTGGATCATCGTATGTGCCGTAGGGTTGCCGAGATTTAGCTGTCGACTTTGGTAACGTTTGTGATACGCATTCGAAGCGAAGGTGCACGGTTTTAATTTTTAAAACTAATGAAATCATATACATATATAAAGAGTGACTTATCTTTTGATAGCGGTCACTCTTTTTTTATATTAAAATATAAACAATACTTTGATGGCATATTGGAACCGTCTTAAAACTTGTTGGAAATCGATGTTATGACATTAAAGTCTTGAACTGAACGTTTGGGGGGAAACCAATGCAAATATATTTAAGTACGCTAACTGAAAATGATTATGACACAAGCTTGAAAGCAATCGAAGCAGCATTTGCAGATGTTACAGAGTCGAATCATGATGAACAAAATTTGGTAGCTAAACTGAGGAACGCACCTGAGTATAATTATGAGCTTGAAGTGGTAGCTAAAAATAATGACGGTGATGTGGTCGGTCACATTATGCTATCTGAAATAACAGTCATTAATGGAACGAAGCGATATACTGTTCTGGCATTAGCCCCACTATCAGTATTGCCGGAATATAGAAATAAAGGCTTGGGTAAGGCGTTGATACAAGCTGTAGAAGAACGTGCGAAAACACAAGACTATACAACCATTATAGTGCTAGGTGACCCAAAATATTATAATCAGTTTGGATACGAACCAGCAGCAGATTATGACATAACATGTCCATTTGACGTGCCTTCAGAATATTTCATGGTAAAATTCCTGTGGGATCAACTATTAGAACAGCCTCAAGGTGATGTCGTGTACTCAGAAGCTTTTAATTGATATTCAAAGTACGAAGTTCAATGCTATAATAGTTTGTGAATGCAATTGGAGGTGCGAAAGTGAATTATCAAGCTTTATATAGAATGTTCCGACCGCAGAGTTTCGAAGATGTTGTAGGTCAAGAACATGTAACTAAAACACTACGCAATGCAATTTCAAAAGAGAAACAATCCCATGCATACATTTTCAGTGGTCCAAGAGGGACAGGTAAGACAAGTATTGCGAAAGTGTTTGCGAAAGCAATTAACTGTCTTGAACGTTCAGATGGCGAACCGTGTAATGAATGCGCAATTTGTAAAGGGATTACACGAGGGACTAACTCAGATGTGATTGAAATTGACGCTGCGAGTAATAATGGTGTAGATGAGATTAGAAATATTAGAGATAAAGTAAAATATGCGCCGAGCGAATCAAAGTTTAAAGTTTATATTATTGATGAAGTGCATATGCTAACTACAGGTGCTTTCAATGCATTGCTTAAAACATTGGAAGAACCACCAGCACACGCTATATTTATCTTAGCAACGACAGAACCACATAAAATACCTCCGACAATAATATCAAGAGCTCAAAGATTTGATTTTAAAGCGATAAGCCAGGAAGAAATTGTGGAAAGATTAAAGTTTGTAGCGGAATCGCAAGCCGTTGAATATGATGAAGCGGCATTAAACTTTATCGCCAAAGCATCCGAAGGTGGTATGCGTGATGCATTGAGTATCATGGACCAAGCAATTGCTTTTGGAGATGAACATTTAACGTTAGAAGATGCATTGAATGTTACTGGTAGTGTAGATGCGAAAGCTTTAAATGAATTATTTAAGGAAGTTGTAGAAGGTGATGTGAGAAACGCCTTCTCTACGTATCATCAATTCATCTCACAAGGTAAAGAAGTAAATCGTTTGATTAACGATATGATCTACTTTGTCAGAGATACAATCATGAATAAGACATCTAATGAAGAAACTGAATATGATGCGCTGATGCATTTTGATTTAGAAGTACTTTACAAAATGATTGATATCATTAATGATACACTCGTTTCTATTAGATTTAGCGTAAACCAAAGTGTGCATTTTGAAGTCTTGTTAGTAAAAATCGCAGAAATGATAAAAGAAAAACCAGAAAGTGTTCAAACATTAACGACTACAAGTGTAGCAACAGAACCAAACAATGATGTGTTACTGCAAAGAATGGAACAATTAGAAAGTGAATTAAAAACACTTAAAGCGAATGGTGTAACAACGAGTGCGCAACCACAACAATCAAAACGTTCTACAACTAAAAGTAGTCAGTCTAAAAATGCATTTTCTATGCAGCAAATTGCTAAAGTATTAGATAAAGCTAATAAAGATGATATCAAGCAGCTTAAAGATCACTGGCAAGAAGTGGTTGATCATGCTAAAAGTAATGATATGAAGTCATTGGTCAGTCTTTTACAAAATTCTGAACCGGTGGCTGCAAGTGAAACACATGTACTAATTAAATTAGAAGAAGAAATTCATTGTGAAATCGTGAATAAAGACGATGAAAAACGTGAAAATATCGAAAATGTTGTTTGTAATATTATAGATAAAACCGTTAAAGTGGTTGGCGTACCTGCAGACCAGTGGATGCGTGTGAGATCAGAATACCTTCAAAATAGGAAGCAAGGTACATCAGAAGATACACATAACAATGGTACGGATACAACAGAACCTGAAGAAGTAGACGTAGTTCAGAAAGCGAAAGACCTATTTGGTGAAAGTACGGTAAATATCATAGATGAAGAGTGATACATGACAATGATTAAAAAGGCATGTATAATGAAACGAAAGATGAATGATATTCAATATAATATATAAGTTTTAAGGAGGATATATTTATGCGCGGTGGCGGAAATATGCAACAAATGATGAAACAAATGCAAAAAATGCAAAAGAAAATGGGCGAAGAGCAAGAAAAGCTTAAAGAAGAAAAAGTACAAGGTACAGCTGGTGGCGGTATGGTTACTGTAACAGTTTCTGGTCATAAAGAGGTGCTTGACGTGGAAATTAAAGAAGAAGCGGTAGACCCTGATGATATTGAAATGTTACAAGACTTAGTAATTGCTGCAACGAATGAAGCAATGAATAAAGCTGATGAACTTACACAAGAACGTTTAGGTAAGCATACGCAAGGCTTAAACATCCCTGGAATGTGATCATATGCACTATCCTGAACCAATTTCGAAACTAATTGACAGTTTCATGAAACTGCCAGGCATTGGGCCAAAAACAGCTCAACGTCTGGCGTTTCATGTATTAGATATGAAAGAAGATGACGTTGTACAATTTGCTAAGGCATTAGTAGATGTGAAACGAGAACTTACTTATTGTAGTGAGTGTGGGCATATTACAGAACAGGATCCTTGCTATATATGTCAGGATAAACAACGAGATCGCTCGGTTATTTGTGTAGTCGAAGATGATAAAGATGTTATTGCAATGGAAAAGATGAGAGAATATAAAGGTTTATATCATGTCTTGCATGGATCTATTTCGCCGATGGATGGTATTGGACCAGAAGACATCAATATCCCTAGTTTGATTAACCGACTCAAAGATGAAGAAGTTAAAGAACTTATATTAGCGATGAACCCTAATTTAGAAGGTGAATCGACAGCGATGTATATATCTAGATTAGTAAAACCTATTGGAATTACTGTCACTAGATTAGCTCAAGGTTTGTCTGTTGGTGGCGATTTAGAATATGCTGATGAAGTTACATTATCTAAGGCTATCATGGGCAGAACAGAGATGTAATATGGTTAAAATACAATATGAAGTAAGCGATAAAGCTATCTTAAACAGATAGCTTTATTTTTTTGTAAATAAAATTAAAAAAATGTAAAAGAAATCAAAGTATGGTTATTGAGCAGTAAATCTATGATAAGTGTAGTGTTACAATCTTTAAATTGTCTAAAACCGTACTTTAACAAATATATGTATAAGGAGGTTTGCTTTTTGATGAAAACGTAATGAAACCACGGAGTTATAGTGTAAATTTTACCGTTGTTAAAAGTAAATTAAGCGTGTATAGTATTATCTTGTCGGACGAAACAAAACGACAAACACAAAAACGAAATGAAAAACACAACGAAAAATAATTTTTAAAAGTTCTTGACTTTCTGAGTCAAAGCGAGTAAAATTAATTCTTGTGATTGAAGAAATGAACATTGAAAACTGAATTGCAATATGTCAACGTTAATTCCGAACGCAACATTAAATTGTTGGTTCAAAACAAGTGTTAGAGATAACACAA
>NZ_JAESKG010000002.1:0-9319 GCF_017891965.1 Staphylococcus sp. GDY8P126P
CAATTATACGGACTTTATCTATTTTTTATCGATAACAATTAAAATTTTCTTTCAATAATTAAAATATCATATATTTATCACCTAACACCACTTACATACATATGATATGATGTTCAATGTCTAAATACATAAGTTATTCATATAAAAAGTGAGGTACCGTACATGACAAATATTGTACATAAATTAACCAATTCAGATATACAGCAATTAATGTCAAAAATACCCTTTGAAACATCAAAGCTATCCCGAGGTATGAAAGCAAAAACAAAATACAAGGGAACTTCTATTTCAATATATAATTCAAACAAAGTGATGTTTCAAGGCAAGGATGCAGAACGTATCGCTGCACAGTTGTTGCCTAATGTTACTAAATCACAACCATCCAATAAGAAAGCTTCAACAACCAAACAAACGATTTCATATAACCAATTTCAATGTATTGGTAGTGATGAGGCAGGAAGTGGCGATTATTTCGGACCATTGACCGTATGTGCTGCCTATGTCTCACATAAAAATGTTCAAATCCTGAAAGCGCTAGGCGTCGATGATTCGAAGAAATTAACAGATACAAAAATTGTTGAATTAGCCGAACAGCTCGTTACCTTTATCCCCCACTCATTATTGGTCATGAATAATGAGAAATATAATGAAAAGCAAAAGGCGGGCTGGTCTCAAGTTAAGATGAAGGCTGTATTGCATAATGAAGCGATTAAAAATGTCACTCAAAAAATTGATACCACTGAATTAGATTATATCGTTATTGACCAATTTGCCGAAGCAGGTGTTTATAAACGTTATGCCTTAAGTGACTTACCATTCAGTGATAAAACGAAATTTGAGACTAAAGGTGAATCAAAATCCATTGCAATTGCAGCTGCAAGTATTATTTCAAGGTATGCATTCGTTAAACATATGGATCGTTTAACTCAATCAGTTAAAACAGACATTCCTAAAGGAGCGAGTAATAAAGTAGATTTAACTGCAGCTAAAATAATTGAACGCAAAGGCATAGCTTACCTTGATTCTATTTCCAAGAAACATTTTGCCAATCGCAAAAAAGCTGAAAATTTAGTTCAAAAAAAATATAATGATTAAATAGAAAAGCGCCTTAGACATAAATAGATGTCTAAGGCGCTTTTTTCAATTGGGGAGTAGATGACTGAATTGAAATTGTAATGTCTCACTTCTTATGCAAAAGCATCAGTATGCCACGTAAAAAGTCTAGTTAGACTTATGCATGCGCTTTAGCTCAAATAAACCTTTATCCGAGTCATCCTTGCCTTGATTGCATAGGTGAGACTTCGAAATTTCTATTAGAAAATTTGATTTCTATCCTACTCCCTTATCTTATATTACAAAATCAAATCTAAAATATATGTTTGTGAATCATTATCTAATCGTTGCACCCTCTGATTTTAAAGCCTCTAATATGGCTTCATGTACAGCGTTCACTTTATCATCCGTTAATGTTTGTTCAGTGTCTAAATAAGCTAAACGGATTGCGATTGATTTTTCATCTTCTGCCATATGTTCACCTTCATAGACATCGAAAACTTCTGCTTCTTGTAAAATATTGCCACCATGTTCATGAATGATGTTTACTAATTTGGCTGATGGTGTTGCACGATTAACCACTAATGCGATATCTCTTGATACGCCTGGGAATCTTGGAATTGCTTGATAATTAATATAACCAACAGATACTGACATTAATTTATCAAAGTTTAATTCAAAGACATACGTGCGTTTTAGGTCATAGTCCTTTTCAGTTTTAGGATGTAGTTCACCTACGAAACCAACAATTTCGCCATTTAATTTCACATAAGCTGTTCTACCTGGATGCAGCCCATTTATTTCTCCAGCTTCATATTCAAATTGAATATCTAGCTTTTCAGCGATTCTATCAACGATACCTTTAGCAACGAAGAAATCAATCGTTTCTTTTTTACTTTGCCAGTGATTAACTGTATAATCACCTGTTAAAACACCGCTTAAATATTCTACTTCATCAGGAAGTTCATCCTCACCATTCGCAAAAAATACGCTACCTAATTCATATAATCGCACATCGCTATTTTTACGTGCCACATTATAAGCAACTGCATCAATTAAATGCGGGATTAAACTTTGACGTAAAGTTGAGTGAGCTTCACTCATAGGCATGAGTAAGTCAATTGTTTCACGTTCTTGTAATGCAAAATCTTTTGCTCTGTCTTTATCTACAAGTGAATAATTAATTGCTTGGTTTAATCCAGCACCTTCTAATGTCGCTTTAATTATTCTTGATTTAGATTGTCTATCTGTTAACGCGCCATGTGTTACTTGATCAAATACAGGTAATGTTGAAGGGATTTCATCATAACCATAGATACGTGCGATTTCTTCAATTAAATCTTCCTTAATTGAAATATCTTTACGACGTGAAGGCACCATGACAGTGAGTACATCTTTATTTTTAGTTGTTTCAAAACCTAATTGAACAAATATAGATTCAATATCTTCAGCACTGAGTTCAAAACCGATTGTTTGATTCACTTTTGAAACTGAAATATCAATTGGTGTAACGAAAGATCCAAGTTCACCTTGAGAAACACGTCCTTGTGCTACTGAACCGCCAGCATAGGTTTGTAATAAGTAACAAGCTCTATCAACGGCCTCATCTACAAATTCAGTTGCAATACCTTTTTCGAAGCGACTAGATGCTTCACTTCTTAAGTTCAATCGACGTGATGTATGTCTTATGGATACTGGATCAAAAATAGCGCCTTCTATTACAACGTGCTTCGTTGCTTCTGTAACTTCAGAGAAATCTCCGCCCATTACACCTGCAATCGCAATAGGTGTTTCTCCATTTGTTATAACAATGTCATTTTCTTTTAGTTGACGTTCCTGGTTGTCTAAAGTTGTCATCTCTTCATCAGCTTTAGCTTGTCTCACTTCTATATGTTTGGAACCAATTTGGTCTTGATCAAACATGTGCAACGGTTGACCGTATTCAATTAATACATAATTAGAGATATCTACAACATTATTAATTGGGCGAATACCAGCTTTGATTAAACGCATTTGCATCCACTCTGGAGAAGGTGCAATTGTTACATTTTTCACTACGCGTGCACTGTAATATGGTACTTTATCTTCATTTTGAATGTTGACACTAATTTCATCATTCGTTTGATCACTTGTTTCTGTACTTTGTGTTTCAGGTTTCGTCATTGGAACATTATATAGTGCAGCAGTCTCATAGGCTGTACCAATCATACTTAATGCATCTGCTCTATTTGGTGTTAAATCAAATTCCATCACTTGATCATTTAAATATAATGCATCTAATGCATCTGTTCCCGGTTTAACTTCAGTTGAAAATACAAATATACCATCTTCAAATTGTTTCGGTACTAAATTACTAGGCACCCCAACTTCTTGTAATGAACAAATCATACCTTCAGAACGTTCGCCACGTAATTTCGCACGTTTGATTTTCACACCACCAGGTAATCTGCCACCAACACTTGCAACGATCACTGTTTGGCCTGCATCTACATTCGGCGCACCACAAACGATTTGTACTGGCTCCGCTTCACCAATATCAACTTGGCATATATTAAGTTTATCGGCATCTGGATGTGTAGCTATGGATTGTACATAGCCTACTACAAGGTTTTTAATCTCTTTTGTATAATCAATAATATCGTCAACTTCAATTCCAGTACGTGTAATACGTTCTGCAAGTACATTAACTGGTTCATTAATTTCTACATATGACTCTAACCATTCTTTAGAAATAAACATTATTTTTCACCTCTGTCTTCTACTGCTTTAAATTGACTTAAGAAACGTACATCATTTGTATAGAAATGACGTATATCTTCAATACCATATTTCAACATAGCGATTCGATCTGGTCCCATACCAAAAGCGAAACCAGTATATTTATTTGAATCAAAGCCTGCCATTTCAAGAACGTTAGGATGAACCATACCAGCACCTAATATTTCTATCCAACCCGTATGCTTACATACGTTACAACCTTCACCTTTACATTTGAAACAAGATACATCAACTTCAACAGAAGGTTCTGTAAATGGGAAATAGCTAGGTCGTAAACGTATTTCTCTATCTTCACCAAATAGTTGTTTAGCTAATAATTCTAAAGTACCTTTCAAATCGCTCATTTTAATATTTTCATCAACAACTAACCCTTCAATTTGAGTGAATTGGTGACTATGTGTCGCATCATCAGAATCACGACGATAAACCTTACCAGGACATAAAATTTTAACTGGGCCTTCACCATTGCGTTTTTCCATTGTTCTAGCCTGTACTGGAGATGTGTGTGTACGCATTAAAATTTCATCCGTTATATAAAAACTATCTTGCATATCTCTGGCAGGATGTGATTTTGGTAAGTTTAACGCTTCAAAGTTATAATAATCTTGTTCAACTTCAAAACCATCAACAATTTCATAACCTAAACCTAAAAATAAATCTTCAATTTCTTCGATGGTTCTTGTGAGCGGATGTTTAGCACCAATCGCAATTTTACGACTTGGTAATGTTACATCTATTTTTTCTTCTTTCAATTGTTGCTCTAACTGCTCATTACCCAGTAATTCATGACGTGCTTGAATTTCCTTTTCAATCGTTTGTCTAACTTCATTTACTTGTTGACCATATGCAGGTTTCTCTTCATTCGGTAAATCTTTCATATGTTTCATCAATCCAGTAACTGAACCTTTTTTTCCTAAATACTTAACCTTTACATCCTGTAACGCTTTTTCATTTTGAGCTTCATTAATATCGACTAATGCCTGCTGCTTGATTTCAGCCATAGCTTCTGTTTGTGCCATACTTAGCCCTCCTACTTGAATTTTAAGTTGTTATATTTATATTTTAAAATTGCATAAAAAAAGACTTCCATCCCTTAAAACTGGGACGAAGTCTTCCGTGGTACCACCCAAATTTATGCCGTAGCATACACTTGTTGTCATTGATAACGGAAATGATTTCCGACTTAAATTTCTTTAAGTAACCAAAAAGGTGAAAAAAACTAACTACATCGGATTATCTTTCAGTCGTGGATAATCTCCCTTTTACTTCTGTATCTATTTAGTTTACGTCTTTTTATGGGTTCATATTTAAATATCATTACATTTATTATATACGATGATTTATGATAGGGTCAACCTTTCAAATGATACATCACAATACTACCTGCTATTGCAACATTTAAACTTTCTGCTTTACCATAAATTGGAATTGTTAGATTTTGCGTTGTTTGACTGAGTAATTTGTCATTAACGCCTTCACCTTCATTACCTAAAAGTAAAGCAAATGTCTCTTGACTAGGTATTTGATTATATACAACTGCATCTTCTAACGCAGTCCCATAAACATCGCCCTCAAAATCAGCAATAAAACCACTTAACTCTGTCGTTAAAATAGGTATGTGAAATACACTACCTTGACTTGCACGCATTACTTTATCTTGATACGGATCTGCAGTTCCTTTTTCTAACACGATTAAATCTAAACCTGCAGCATCAGCTGTACGGATTAACGTACCTAAGTTACCTGGGTCCTGAATACAATCTATTAATAACACTTGCTTCGCATTAGTAGTTTCGTAGATAGGTTTCTCAATAACAGCAAAGAATCCTTGCGGTGTCACAGTTCCCGATAATACTTCTGCAACTTTTAAATTAATTTCAAATACTTCTTCTGCATAACTTATCATATCATCTTGTATTCTATCTGCATCAACAACATAGAGCTGTTGAATCTTGATATTACTCTTATAAGCTTCTTCTATAAGATGATAACCTTCTATAAGCGCAAGGCCAGTCTTATCTCGCTCACGCTTTTTCTTTAATTTATTTGCATTTTTTATTTTATTATTTTGTGCTGAAGTTATTATTTCCATAACATAGCCTCTTTATATATTTATTTTCAACTTTTGAATAGGTGTGTAATGTTCGAACGTATGCCTTTTGCTAATTTAGACAATTCGTGTTTTTCTTTTACCACAATACTATCACCTTTATATGTTACTATATCACCTTTGACAGGCGCTGTAACATTTTGAAATTGAATTTTTAATGTTTGTGTCGCTTGAATATGCTTATCTTTCATAACTTGAAAGTGTATATGTGGCTCTGGTGTATTACCTGAATTACCAACTTCTGCTATGTGTTGTCCTCGCAATAGCATATCACCTTTTTCAATCTTAAAAGAATATGGTTTAATATGTGCAATCATACTATATTCATTACGCCCATGTTTAATAATAATATAATTACCTTCTGGATGGACAGTATTACTATCACCGGGTAAGTTATCTGGTATACCATCTACAATCGCCTCTACTACCCCATTTGCTGGCGCTACGATTGATGTTCCATAGCTATAGTAATTCTCACATTCATTTGGATTTCCTTTATATGTATAATCATCTTTAACTCTCACTAAATCTAAAGCATGACGTTGTTGTTTAAATCGATGATGGTCATTCGTTAATTCATTATCTCCACCCCAATAAACTAAGCACGGTTCTTTAATTGGAATGGTATAGCTATATTTAGTATGTTTCGCATTATGGTTATGACCAATTGGTAATAAGGACATTCCAACAATCTCTTGGTACTTATTTAATGTGACACTTGCACCTGTAGCCATTTTATTATCAAACCAAATGTACTCATCTTGTCGATTAATATTGAGATGTCTATATAAATTATTTTCGCCTCTAAGTGCATTATAATTACTTAGTAATTTCTCAAGTTCTTCAAAAGATGAAACTTCTTGAAATGATTCACTAAAATGATGATAAAGCCACTGCGCATCGTGATCTTCAATTTTATTTATAATTATTTGTGCATTTATCGTTTCCATATGATTCACACAACCTATCAGTTGAATATATAGAGTAACTATCTCTAAAATAAAAAATCGTTCAAAAATTATCAAGTGAATAATTAATGAACGATTAGATTAGGCTATCATATAGCCTAATAATTAAATGAAATTATTTTGATACAACGTCTTCGCCTTTGTATGAACCACAGTTCTTACATACACGGTGAGATAATTTGTATTCTCCACAATTTGGGCATTCAGTCATACCAGGTACTGAAATTTTAAAATGCGTACGACGTTTATTTTTTCTTGTTTTAGACGTTCTTCTTTTTGGTACTGCCATGATAATCCTCCTTATATTCAAACACTAAATAGATAATTTCAGATTCAATAATCCATTATACTATAGATTATCTAAATCCGCTATTGCTCTTCGTCATATAATTGTTGTAGTTTTTGAAGCCTAGGATCGATTTGCTCTGATTCAGCAGATGCTTTATCTTTCGCAATTTCAACCGCTTGTTCTTCGTCAATAACTTCCCAACCATTACCTTCTCGTAACATCTGATCGCTTTCTTTTGAAAAAACGCGCATTGGTTTTTCAATAATAACTAGTTCTTCAGCAATATCTTTTAGATTTATCATACCGTCTGTTGCATCATGGTAATGTTCATCTTCATCTTCATCATTTTCAAACTGCTCATATCCTTCTAAATCAAAAATCTCTTGAGACTTGATATCAATAGGAACTTCAACAGGAACTAAAGTACGTGCACAAGACATCGTATACGTCCCAGTCAAATGCATATCTGCAATGACTTCACTTGATCTGACGGTTAATTCACCTTCAACATCAATATCTGATAAATCTATTAAATCTAATGATTTTACTAAATGATCAAAATTAACCGTTTGATGGAATTCAAAAGGTTTATCTTGGAATTTTCTTAATTGTGTTATTGACCATTTCATATGGCTTCACCTCTAACAAGCACAAAATTTATTTTAACTTTATAGATATAAGTTGTCAAGATTTTTTCTTAACACAGTTACATCTGTTACAATATCTATAATGAATTCTGAAAGGAAGAATTGCAAATGAAAAGCGTTGCACTAGTCACTGAATATAATCCCTTCCACAATGGTCACTTATACCATGCCCAACAATCAAAGTCAATAACCAACTCTGACATTTCCATAGCAATCATGAGTGGAAACTTTGTGATGAGAGGCCAACCCGCAATTTACAATAAATTCACTCGTGCAAAAATGGCATTGTGTGCCGTAGACCTTGCCGTAGAGCTTCCAGCTTATGCATCAGTGTCTGCAGGTCAATATTTCGCAAAAACAGCTGTGCAGATAGCAGATTATTTAAATGTTTCTCATTTATCATTTGGAAGCGAATCGGGTAATATGGATGACTTTCTATCATTGGCACAGTCTATTGATAAAATTGAGCAATCACCTCTATTTTTAGAAAAATTAAAAGAAGGCAAAAGCTACCCAAGAATCTTAAGCGAACTGATTACTGATAATGACTTGCTATCATCGCCCAACAATACATTAGGCCTTTCTTATGTGAGAGCAATCCAAACATACGCACCATCAATACAACCATGGACGATTTCCCGATTTCAGTCTGCCCATCACGATAATGAAATCTCTCACCAAACATTTGCAAGCGGCACTTCTATTCGTCAATCATTAATGAATCAAACGGATCATTGGAAAGATGTCGTACCATCTGAGATACATAAGCACTATGAACGACCTCATATCTCTATTGAGGATACATTCAATTATTTAAAATATGCAATTTTAAGCCAAGATGCCACATCATTAGCACAGATTTATACCATGAGTGAAGGCATTGAAAATCGCATACTTCAAACTATTGAACGAGCGACAAGTTTTGAACATTTAATGACACTATTAAAAACGAAACGTTATACCTATACGCACATTCAGCGTTTACTTATGAATATACTTTTAAATTTTAAAAAATATGATGAGCCTGCGTCAATTAACGCTGTGCGTATCCTAGGCATGTCTGAACGTGGACAACAGTATTTAAAACAAATTAAAAAATCGTTTCCAGAAAGAAACTTTGTGACGCAAGTCAATAAACAAAACGCAAATTTATTTACTAATGAGATACATGCTACTAAAATTTACAACCTTATTTCAGGCCAAACTGCAAACGACTTTAATACACCAGTGATACGGATTTGATACGGATTAAAATACCAAGCATGGTCATTTAGCTTTGCAATTGCATAAGGGAGTGGGACAGAAATCAGCTTTTTAATAATGATTTCGTTGTCCCGCCCCCACAAGGCTGACTAGAATGCTAAAAAACATGCTTGTGTGCATTTAGCTTCAGTCAGCTACTGTGTAACACTAACCAACAAGTTGGTAAGCTACTTTGGTTTACAATTGCCTTGCAATTGCATAAGAACCACTA
>NZ_JAESKG010000002.1:9341-576989 GCF_017891965.1 Staphylococcus sp. GDY8P126P
TAAGCTACTTTGGTTTACAATTGCCTTGCAATTGCATAAGAACCACTAACCAACAAGTTGGTAAGTGGTTCTTTATCATTTTTTAAACTTTTCGTTTAACGCTTTTTCAACATGTACAGGTACAAAGTCTGAAACGTTTGCTTTATATGCTGCAACTTCTTTCACAACGCTAGAACTGATGAATGAATAATTTGTACTCGTCATCATATACATTGTCTCTACATTGCTGTTTAATTTTTTATTCATTGATGTAAGTCTTAATTCATATTCAAAATCACTCACAGCTCTTAATCCTCTTATAATCGTTTCTGCTCCAATTTTGTCACAAAAATTGACTAATAAACCATTGAAATGATGAACTGTTACGTTATTCAAATGTTTCACTGATTCTTCAATCAGCGCGATACGTTCTTCTATTGAAAATGTGCCTGACTTACCACTATTTTTCAATACACAAATATGTAGTTCATCAAAGCGATCCGCACTTCTATCTATAATATCGATATGACCATATGTAATCGGATCGAAACTTCCTGGAATGACTGCTTTAGTTGTAGACATATTAATCTCCTTTTTTTAATAACAAAGTGTCTGTCAAACCATAATGATAACGTTTTATCTCATGGAATGGCTCCGTTTTGATTTTTTCATGATGTTTAAACTCACAAACGATAATACCATTTTCTTTTAATAAATTAAACTTTGCAATACCTTCCAATGCTTCATCAATTAACCCTTTTTCATAAGGAGGATCTAAAAATATTACATCAAATTGTATTTCTCGTTTGGCTAAGGCCTTTAAAGCACGATCAGCATTGTTTTTATATACTTCTGCTTGTGTATCAATATTAAGGTTTTTTAAATTTGCTTTAATGACTTTTACAGCTTTAAAATTTTGATCAACAAATATCATTTGGTCAATGCCTCGAGATAATGCTTCAATTCCAAGTGCTCCACTACCAGCAAATAAATCAAGACCAATGCCAGAAACTTCGTGTAAACTATTAAATATACCTTCTTTTACTTTATCCATTGTCGGTCTAGTATTGCGTCCTTCTAAACTCTCAAGCGCCTTACTCTTATGTATTCCAGAAATTACTCTCATATGATTTACACTTCCATTCTCAAAATATATTTTATATAATGCATACTGCAGATAAGGAGGCATCGTATTTTGAAACAATCATTTATAAAGCTCGGAGAAGGCCTTACAGATTTATTCGAATTTAATACATTAATAGAATATAACCACCAACGTATAGCACATATCGTTTATTTTCATTCTCCAAATTGTGCACACGCACGTTCATCTGTCGCTATCATCATGCAACCAACCAGTGAACAACATTTCCAAGCAATGTATATTATGCTTAACGCAGTGAAATACCCTTACCCTGATTCCAATAAAAAATTTGAACTGATAAATAACCAGGCTGAAAAATATCACGTCAATATAAAAGCTGTTGACGTCCAGCCCGCCGAACGATTTCACGACACTGAATTATATTTTAATTATTTAACAAGTGTCTTGCGCTTACAAAGATGGATTCCACCTTTGCAATAATATAACAAAAAGCCACTATAGCTATTGCATATACTATTGTGGCTTCCCTATTGTTAACGCTGATATAGCAACTGCTTCAGTCAGTATGCAGCAGTATCGTTAAGTTCATATTATAAAACTTCATGCTGTTCTTTCTCATAAACTTTCTTCAAATATTTATAAGGTGAACCTTCAACATGCTTCACGTATTTTAATCTCATTAATTTATCAACAATTTGATCCGCTTCGTCTTCATTAATGTACATGACAACAAATCTCTCTTGTCTATTAGTACTGACAATATGCCCGAATTTACGTACTTGTCTTTCATGCTTCATATGTTTTAGATATATAATTATACTTGTTCTTGGTACAATATTCATTTATTCATCACTCCATTTATTAGCTATTATATAATATCATGGCTTTTCCATTTTATAAATAATAATTATTTTGATGTAGCATGAACTTTTGCTATATTACTCTATATACCCAAATTTGAGGAGGAAGGCTCGTGACAAAAATTAATAACATAATTAAAGCTGGATTTTTAGGCACAGTCGGTTTGGTAGGAAGTTTAATTTTTATTAATAAATATAAAACACAACCGCATAATCAAAGTATACCACCTTTCTTTTCTAGAACTGCACCATATATTTTTGCACATCGAGGTGGTATGGCTGTCAGACCAGAGCAAACTAAGCTTGCTTTTGATAATGCAGTCGCACATGATATAGATGGTTTTGAAACAGATGTCAGACTTACGAAAGACCATAAACTTGTAGTATTTCATGATGCTACTGTTGATCGTACTACAAATGGATCAGGTAAAGTATCTGAACATACTTTAGCAGAATTAAAACAACTAGATGCAGGTTATCGATTCACCGATATTAATGGTACTAAAGTTTATCGTGGACATGAAGATGCCAAAATATTATCATTTGATGAATTATTAAAACATTATCCAAATCAATTAATTAATGTGGATTTAAAAGATGAGCCCAAAAGCAAAGAAGGTGAATTAGCGCCAGAAATCATTTATGAAGTCATCGTTGCACACCATGCACAAAAACGCGTTTTAGTGACAAGTTTTCACAGTCAACAAATTGAAAGATTTAATATAATTAGCCATGGTACTGTGGCGATTGGTGCAAGTCAAAATGAAGTAGCTGAAGGCGTATTGAAATTCTTCACAGGTCTTGGCAATACTTTCCAACCTCGTGCGAATACGTTTCAAATGCCTGTTTCTTTTAACGGGATTAAGCTAACATCGCCCAAGTTTATACAATGGTTAAACGAACGAAATATTGTTCCAGGCTACTATGGTGTTAACAATTTAGATATGATGAATGATTTAATCTTTTATGGTGCACATACCTTAGTCACTGATCGACCTGATTTAGCAGAAAGATTTAAAAATACGTATCCCAAATAAATATTATAAAATAAACGACAAGTGCTATTTACAATGATTTCAATATCTGATTAAATTCACAAAAAAGGAGGCAGAGTCCTGTTAGCGCTCTGCCTCCTTTACTATTCTCTTAAAATTTCCAATCTATCTTTTATAATGAACAACCACATGAACCGCCAGTGGCACAACCACCTGATTCTTTTTGGAAAAATGGATTGCCCGCTTCAATCTTCACATTCTCAGAAACTGCGTAAGCAATTTTCACAATAACTTGATCTATCAATTCCTGCAAAGCAACTTCTTTTTGTTTATAATCCATCACTACATCAAGCATTTCATATGCACGTTTACGTTTACGTGTTTCTAACATGACACTTTGATAATCTGGATGATATTTACCAAACCGCATAATTTCATCATATTTTTCTTTAGATTTTAAGAAAGCTTGATAAAGTAGATGCGCTTCATCATCATTGGCTAATGTCTGTTCAGCTGTCTTGTATGCTTTATATAATCGAGATTGTAATATTTTATCACTGAGCATTTCTATTTCATCTAGCACTGTTAAAGTTTCTTCTGTAATCATCGTCGTCCATCTCCTTTCTATTTATCCTCTACGAAAATAAGTGTGTAATAACCATTTGTTACTTCGCCACCCATTTCATTATATTTTGAATTTAACATCCTTGATCTATGGATATCCGAATTTAACCAACTATGAATCAACGTAGGTACTTCATTAAAATCATATCCTACGTTTTGACTCGTGGAGACAAATGATATTTTTTGTTCATTCAACTGTTGTTTTAAAGCATCTTCTGTAAATTCAACACTATCAGTCCCCGTAGCTTCATACAAGTTAAATGATGCAATATGAGCTATATCATTGTTAATTTTAAGTGGCTTGGCATCCTTTAACTTTCTCATTTCATTTGTAATTTCATATAATGTCATCAATTGATTTGAATTTTGCTCATAGGGCAAATCATCATGCTCACTTTGAACTTCTTTATCTTCTTGAGAACTTAACATTTGATATGGTTTAAAGGCTGCTAAGGCTTCGCTATCTAAATATCTAACAGCTACAATTTCATTTGATTGTTGGTCAATATAAATTTGTGCATAAATATTTTTAAACTTTATAAGTGTTTGCGTCTTCATATCTAAATCAGATAATTCAAGTTCATATTCTTTACCATCAACTTTAATCGTTGGTTCAGGATTAATACTGTATTTCTCAAAAACATGTGATGCATTATCGGAAATCTTTAATGGATCAACTTTTGCATCTTTACCAGTTGCGTACACAGATTTAATAATATTATGCTTTGTTGTAACAAGATAATATTGATTATGCTCTTTAAATATATAATTTTTAAAATCACCTTTATATGAATAAACCCGTTCAGCTTGCCCATATGTATTTGTAAGTTTTTTTAGGTTTTGACCTACCCACGTACCGATACCTTCTTTTGGCATCGGATTTTCAACTGATTCCTCATTTTTATTAATATTTTCATTTTGAGTAGTCTTCGTTGAATCTTTATTAGGATTCTCCAAAACATCAAACTTTAAACGTGGTGAGTAAAAAAGGTAAATCAAGAAACATATTAATAACAGTACACCAATAATTTTAATTATTAATTTTTTCATCGCTCACCCACCTATACTTCTCTTTCATTTATTGTACATGTTTCAATATATCACAAACAAGGCATGCCGTCGTAATATTAGAAGTATATTGTAAAATACGACAGATTTTCAACATATTACGCTCTATTACAAATTAAGGTAATACACAACTCAACTTTGGGTATACTATGAAATAAGAGGTGAAAATGCATGTCAATGATACGCATACATGGCGCAAAGCAAAATAATTTAAAAAATATTTCTGTTGATATACCTAAACATCAAATAACTGTTTTTACTGGGCGTTCGGGTTCAGGAAAATCTTCTTTAGTGCTTAATACAATTGCCGCAGAATCAGAACGGCTTTTAAACGAAACTTACTCAACATACATACAACATCAACTAGCTCAATTTTCAAAACCAAAGGTCGACTTAATCGAACATTTACCAGTGGCAATGATTATAAATCAAAAAAGATTAGGTGGAAATTCTCGCTCTACAGTCGGTACAATCTCGGACATCTATGCATCTGTGAGATTACTTTGGTCACGAATTGGCAAACCGTTTGTTGGTTACTCAGATATCTTTTCATTTAATAATCCTAAAGGTATGTGTGAAACTTGTTCAGGGCTTGGTTACGTTGAGGACATTGATTTACATGAATTATTAGATTTTAATAAATCGCTCAATGAAGATGCGATACGTTTCCCTTCTTTCAGACCAGATAGTTGGCGAGGAAAACGCTATTTATATTCTGGTTTGTTTGACAACGATAAAAAATTAAAACATTTTACCAAAGAAGAACTAGATACCTTCTTGTACGCTAAGCCAATGAAAATTAAACACCCACCAGAAAACTGGCCTAAGACTGCAAAATTTGAAGGTCTCATCCATAGATTTAGACGTTCATTTTTATTGAATGACAACTTTGAAAAAAATAAATTTAAAGAAGCGATTGATAGAGTGGTTACTTCTAAAAAATGCCCTACTTGTCACGGAAAAAGACTGAGCACTTCAGTTTTAAAGTGTAAAATCAATAACTTAGATATTGCTGATTTTACAAATTTATCAATTGATGATGCTTTAAAATTCATCAAAAAAATTGATTCACCAAAAGCAAATGTCATTATTGAACCATTGCAACAGCAGTTAGAATCATTGAGTTATATCGGCTTAAATTATTTAACTTTATCTAGAGAAACCACCTCTTTATCAGGTGGAGAATCACAAAGAATTAAACTCATTAGACATTTAAACAGTGCGTTGAGTGATTTAGTATATATTATTGATGAGCCGAGTATTGGACTTCATCCAGAAGATATTCAGCGTATTAATGAAATTATTCTGTCCTTGAAAAATAAAGGGAATACAGTTTTAGTAGTCGAACATGACCCAGATGTTATAAAAATAGCCGATCATATTATTGATTTAGGTCCTTTAGCTGGCAAATATGGTGGTGACATTACTTTTACAGGTAGTTATCATGAGTTACTCAATTCAACAACACATACTGGTGATGCTTTACGCAGAACGCACCAATTAAAATCACCGAATTTAAGCGCTTCAAATTTCATAAATTTAAAGAATGTTTCTCGTAACAATATTAAGAATATGACTGTGACACTGCCTGAACAAGCTATGACTGTCGTAACTGGTGTTGCGGGTTCTGGTAAAAGTTCGTTAATCCATGCAGGTTTAGAAGCGCTAGCAGATACCATTTTTATAGACCAAAAACCAGCGCATGCTTCGAGTCGCTCCAATTTATTGACTTATTTAAATATATTTGATGATGTGCGCTCATATTTTTGTGAAGCAACCGGTTTAAAGAAATCGTTGTTTAGCTATAATTCTGCAGGTGCTTGTCCTGAATGCCACGGTAGAGGCATTATCAAAACAGAGCTAGCCTTTATGCCAGATTTCACACAAACATGTGATGTTTGTCATGGTAAACGATACAAACCAGAAGTGTTAGATGCTAAAGTGGAGGGGTATAATATTGCTGATATTTTAGCATTAACGGTTGATGAAGCAATCACCTTTTTCAATAAAAATAAGGATATCGCTCAACCACTCCAAGCTTTAAAATCAACTGGTTTAAACTATATGACATTGGGACAAACACTTGATACATTGTCTGGTGGCGAAGTACAAAGAGTCAAATTAAGTAAATACTTAACAAAGACTGTCCACCAACATATCTTTGTTTTTGATGAACCAACGACTGGTTTACATGAAGATGATATCCCCATATTAATAGATTGCTTTAAACGACTCATCGATGAACACAATACAGTTGTTATTATAGAACATAATTTAACGATGATGACTTATGCTGATTGGATTATTGATATCGGACCATTTGCAGGTGAAAAAGGAGGCCAATTACTTTATCAAGGGGAACCTCAAGGTTTACTTCAAATAAATGCGTCGCTTACAGCCAAGCACTTAAAAAGATATACAGAACGCTAATTGTCTTGTTAGCTATTCAAAACAAAGAGGAGTCATCTCATTGAGATGACTCCTCTTATATGCCTTTTAAAAAACTAACGCTTTATTTATGATTATTATAATCCAAACGTTGCTTTAAGTAGCGATGTTGTCTCGCCACCTGGATATAATACGTAAAGCAATAGGTATACAGCTACACCTGTAATAGCTGTACAGAACCAGACAATCGATGCTATAGGTCCAACAAATCTATGTACCTTAAATTTATCTTTAAAGGCGGTAATGATTTGTACAAGTCCTAAAATGCCCCCGATTGTTGCCAAATTAATGTGGAAAATCAAGAAAATTGTATAATAAATTTTGATAGAATCTGGACCACCAAATGCAGTATTACCTATAAAAATTGTTCTTGAAGCATAAATGATAAAGAATGCTAGTGCAAAAAATGCTGCAGCCAACATTACCTTTTTATGACTTTCAATTTTTCTTTTCCATATTTGACGCCAACCTATTGCAATAAGGATTGCACTAATTACAATAAAGCTTGTACTGATTGTGGGTAAAATTGGTAAGTTCATATAATACATCCTTATCATAAGTTATTAAAACATTTGAATGAGCGAGATGACAACAACGAGTACGAAGAAAACGACTAAATAGTTTAGTGAATATATAAACATTTTTGTTGCCCATTTTGTTTGATCTGTATCTTTTTTGAAGCTTGTTAATCCTAAGTACAGCCATCCTAAATTTAATAAAGTAGCTAACACAATAAATGTAACACCTAAGCTACTTAATAAGAATGGTAGTGGTAACAAGACAACTAACCAGAAAAACATACTTACTCTCGTACGATTAAATCCTTTAACTGATGGTAACATTGGTATATTTGCTAATGAATATTCATCCTTACGTTTAATTGCTAAAGCATAAAAATGAATCGGTTGCCAACAGAAGATAACTAAGAATAGTGCAACGGCTACTAAGCTTATATTTCCTTCTATCGCTGTCCAACCAATTAGCGGTGGAACTGCTCCTGGAAAACTGCCTATGACTGTATTCCAAACCGTATGTCTTTTAGACCAAATTGAATAAAATGATACATAACCAACAATGCCCAATAGACCAATAACGCCTGAAGGTATATTGAGTGCAAATAGTAATGCTTCCCCTATGAGCATCATTCCAAAGCTGAGAATTAATAAATTTCTATTTGAAATTCTTTCATTAACTGTAGGTCTCTGTTGTTTACTTGGCATGATACTGTCAATATCTTGATCGTAGTAATTATTTAAAGCACATGCGCCCCCCATAATTAACGTAGAGCCCACTAACATCATTAAGATTTGTGGTATTGACGAGAGGAAGGAATGATTTGCCAACACAATCGCTAACCATGATCCAGCAAATGCAGGAATTAAATTCCCTTGAACCAAGCCCATTTTGATGATTTGCTGTAACTCTTTAAAAGTTACACGGCTAGAATTATGCGCCAAAGTTTGTTCTTTGTTCATAATTTCCCTCCTATTTTTTTCATATAATACAATGATATATTAATTTTGTTCGATTGACTACATTAATGTAAAGATATTTGTGACACTTTATCGACATTAGCAAAAAGTCATTTTTGTGACACATTTTATTTGCTATTTATTGTTATAATAAAATTTAAGATTTATGAACATATAAAAATATATGAATGAGATGTATCATTATGTATACCTAAGTTGCTTTTAGCACTACTGGGCGTAATTAAATATTTTCATTATTATATTTTTAAAGTGGGGGGTTTATTCTTGTTTAGCAAAAAAAACCTTAAATGGTTATCTGTGTTAGCAACAGTCATAATGGCTTTTGTTCAACTTGGTGGCGCGTTAGTAACAAAAACAGGTTCAGCAGATGGTTGTGGATCTGACTGGCCACTTTGTCATGGCGCGTTCTTACCTCAAAATTTACCAATTCAAACATTAATTGAATTAAGTCATCGTGCAGTATCTGGCTTATCATTAATTGTCGTTTTATGGTTGGTTATTGTTGCTTGGAAACATATTGGTTATATCAAAGAAGTTAAACCATTATCTTGTATTAGTGTTGGTTTCTTACTAATTCAGGCTTTAGTTGGTGCGGCAGCAGTAATGTGGCAACAAAATGCATATGTATTAGCACTTCACTTTGGTATCTCTTTAATTTCCTTTTCATCTGTATTTGTATTAACTTTAATTATATATGAAGTTGACCGTAAATATGAAGCTGATGAATTGTTTATTAGAAAACCATTGAGAATTTATACATGGATTATGGCACTCATTGTTTATATGACGATATATACAGGTGCTTTAGTAAGACATAAAGAAGCAAGTTTAGCGTATGGTCAATGGCCATTACCGTTTAATGATTTAATGCCACATAATGTTCAGGATTGGGTAAATTTAACACATAGAGGTATGGCACTCATTGCCTTTATTTGGATTTTAATTACATTTATCCACGCCGTAAACAATTATAGAGAAAATCGTACAATTCGTTACGGTTATACAGCGGCATTTATTTTAGTTATCTTACAAGTAACAACAGGCGCATTATCCATTATTACTGAAGTTAATTTATTCATCGCATTGTTACATGCATTGTTTATTACATTACTCTTCGGATTAATCGCATACTTTATCATATTAATGTTACGTACAATTCGAAGTGGCGGATAATTAACGTTTTGGGTATATAATCACATAAAAAGCAAGCTCAGTTTTTAAGAAAACTGAGCTTGCTTTTTATTTTTAAACTAATCAACAGGTTCTTTTTCAATTTCAATCAATAAGTCGCCTGTTTCAATTGCTTCACCACTTTGTACTGTAACTTTTTTAACAACGCCATCAAACGGTGCTTGAATCGTTGTTTCCATCTTCATAGCTTCAGTAATCAATAACGCTTGACCACTCGTTACAGATTCTCCTTCAGCAATCTTCACTTCCGTAACTGAACCTGGCATTTGTGCACCAATATGATTTGGGTTTAATTTATCTGCTTTTGGCTTAACACTTTCATTCGCCTTAACATTTTCATCTTGAATAAAGATACGTCGCGCTTGACCATTCATATCATAAAAGATTGTACGTATACCTTTTTCATCTGGTTCCGTAATTGTCTTAAGTGTAATGATTAAACGTTTACCTGTATCAATTTCAATCTCAACCGTTTCATTTGAACGCATACCAAAGAAGAATGTTGGCGTATCTAAAAGAGACACATTTCCAAATTGTTCTTGTGTTGCTATAAATTGTTCGTAAACTTTAGGATATAGCACATAACTTATGATGTCTTGTTCTGTTACTTCTCTCTCTTGTTTTTCTTCTAATTCTTTTCTTACTGCTTCAAAATCAACAGGATCTAAATGTTCCCCTGGTCGATCTGTAATGGCAGATTGCCCTTTGAGAATAACTTTTTGTAACGTTTTATTGAAACCATTAACTGGCTGTCCAATATCACCTTTAAAGAATGACACAACTGATTCAGGGAAATCCAATTTATAGCCATCTTTTATAATAGTATCTTCATCTAAATCATTTTGTACCATGTACAATGCCATGTCACCTACAACTTTAGATGACGGCGTTACTTTAACAATATCACCAAATAAGAAGTTCACACGTCTATACATTTCTTTTACTTCATTAAATCGATTGCCTAATCCTAAACTTTTAGCTTGTTGGCTTAGGTTCGAATATTGACCACCAGGCATTTCGTGTTTATAAATTTCAGTATTAGGTGATTTAATATCACTTTCAAAATCACTGTAATATTGACGTACTGTACCCCAATAGTGTGATAACTCTTCCATACCATCTACATCTGCACGCATATTTCTATCAAATCCATTTAATGCATAATATAAAGAGTTGCCACTTGGTTGGCTTGTTAAACCACTCATAGAAGCTACTGCAGTATCAATGACGTCTACACCTGCATCTATAGCTTGTTTATACACTAATAAACCATTTCCACTTGTGTCATGTGTGTGTAAGTGAATTGGTAAATCAACCGCAGCTTTCAATTCTCCAATTAGTTCATTGGCAGCTTTAGGTTTCAATAATCCCGCCATATCTTTAATCGCTAATATATGGAATCCTTCACGTTCAAGTGTTTTCGCCATATCAACATAGTATTGTAAAGTGTAAATATCCGAACGATTTGGATTTAATATGTCTCCTGTATAACAAATCGTCCCTTCCGAAATTTTACCCGCTTCTTGTACAGCTTCATTGGCCACTTTCATTTGATCAACCCAATTTAAAGAGTCAAAGATACGGAACACGTCTATGCCAGCTTCTGAACTTTCTTTAACGAATTTTTTTATAACATTGTCTGGATAATTTTTATATCCAACAGCATTTGAGGCGCGTAATAACATTTGGAATAAAACATTTGGAATTTCTTTTCTTAATCTTTCTAAGCGTTCCCATGGATTTTCTTTCAAGAAATTATACGCAACATCAAAAGTTGCACCGCCCCACATCTCTAATGAAAAGCTGTCTTTCATTACTTGAGCTGTTTTAGAAGCAATATTCATCATGTCTTTTGTTCTCACACGTGTAGCTAATAATGACTGATGCGCATCTCTAAATGTAGTGTCGGTGATTAATACATCGTCTTGCTCTTTTAACCATTCTGCTACTGCCTTAGGTCCTTTAGTATCCAGTATTTGTTTCGTTCCCTCTAATTTTGCTATTTCTTTTCTAGGGATTTGTGGAATTGGCGATGTTTCATAGATCGGTTTAGGTCGTTTTTCTACATTTGGAAATCCATTAATCGAAACATTACCAATATATTCTAACGTTTTTGTACCTCTATCTAATGTCGGTTCAATATCAAATAACTCAGGTGTCTGCTCAATGAATTTAGTAGTATAATCACCTGTTTTAAATTGCTCATTTCTCATAACATTAATTAAAAACGGAACATTGGTTTTCACACCACGGATTCGCATTTCTTGTAATGAACGATCCATTTTTTCATTTGCTTGTTTGTAAGACATAGCGTGTGTAGATAATTTTACCAATAACGAATCATAATAAGGTGAAATTTCTGCACCTTGGAACCCATCACCAGCATCTAATCTCACTCCAAAACCACCGCTTGAACGATAAGCTATGATACGTCCAGTATCTGGCATAAAATCATTTGTTGGATCTTCAGTAGTAATACGACATTGAATCGCATATCCTAATGTTTTAATATCTGCTTGACTTGGCATACTTATTTCTTCGTCAAATAGATTTTCACCATCAGCAACAAGTATTTGTGTTTTAACGATATCAACACCTGTAATCATCTCAGTAATCGTATGTTCCACTTGAACACGCGGATTAACTTCAATGAAGTAGAATTCTTCGCCCGATACAAGGAATTCCACCGTACCCGCATTGACATATTCAATATTTTCCATTAATTGGATTGCTGCTTCACAGATACGTTCCCTTAAATCATCTGACAATGCAACTGAAGGTGCCACTTCTACTACCTTTTGGTGTCGTCTTTGTACAGAACAATCACGTTCATATAAATGTACGATATTACCATGTTCATCACCGATAACTTGTACTTCAATATGTTTCGGATTGTCTATATATTTTTCAATATATACTTCACTATTACCAAATGATTTTTCCGCTTCAGATTTAGCTCGATGGAATGCGTCTTCTAATTCATCTTCCGATTGTACGATACGCATACCTTTACCGCCGCCACCACTTGTCGCTTTAATCATCAATGGGTAACCTGCTTCATTAGCAAATGCAATCGCATCCTCTTGATTATCAATAGGACCATCCGTACCTGGAATGACTCTTAAATCCGCATTAATTGCTGTTGTTCTTGCCTTAACTTTATCGCCAAACATGTCTAAATGTTCAACACGTGGACCAATAAATTTAATTCCTTCTTCTTGACATCTACGAGCAAATGTTTCATTTTCACTTAAAAAGCCATAACCAGGATGTATCGCATCTACATCTGCACGCTTAGCAACATCAATGATTCTTTCTATATCTAAATAAGATTCAGCAGGTCCTAAATCTTTGCCTACTAAATAAGATTCATCTGCTTTATATCTATGTAAAGATCCTTTATCTTCATTTGAATAAATTGCAACTGTTTTAATATCTAATTCTGTCGCTGCCCTAAAAATTCTTATTGCTATTTCACCACGATTGGCTACCAAAAGCTTGTTTATTTGTTTCACATCATGGTCCCCCTTAAATTTTGAATTTTCTAAAAAGTTAGATATGATTTTCATTATAGCAAAATACGAACAATGTATACAGTAATAAATTATTAAGTTTTATCTTGAAACTATTTATAAGATGTTAAATTTTAAAATTTTTATAATTTAAATGTACTTCTTCCGAATAAATCGAAAGCCTTACTATAACAAGCTTAGAAGAAAATTATATCACGTATTAACATTAATAAAAAGTTATTACTATTGATAACTTTTTATTATCATTATATCTATCTGTAAAAAGTATTTCAAAATTAGGTTTAAATTGTAAAAAAATAGACAAACATTTCAACTATTAAAAGTTAAAATGTTTGCCTTTAAATCCTTTTACTGATTATTAAACATTGAATTTAGTTTTTTATTAATACCGTCTAGTCATTCCAATATGAGTCTTTTTCTTATTCGCTTGTTTTTTTCTATAAGCTTCTATTCTTATTTGTTTACCGGTAATAAGTAATAAACCTAAAGCGATACTTAAACTAATCATAGATGAACCACCAAAACTGATAAATGGTAATGGCACCCCTGTTAAAGGAATTGTACCTGAAATACCACCTAAATTAACGAAAGTTTGACTTCCTATATAACTAGCTACACCAACACATACGAGTTTATAAAAATAAGAATTTGTCTTATTAGCTAACTCAAAGGCTCTATAGACGATAAAGAATAGTAAACAAATGACTACAAGGCCACCTACTAAACCTAATTCTTCACATATAATAGAAAAAATAAAATCTGTATGTGGTTCAGGCAAATAACCTAATTTCATGATACTATTGCCTAGGCCTCTACCTAGCAAGCCACCATTTCCGATGGCAATTAGGGAATTAGAAATATGATACCCCGTACCTGATTCTTGGCTAAATGGATTTGTTAACGTACTAAATCTTGCTGTTAAGTAATCTGGTACTAAACCAATAATTAAGAAGAGCGAGCCAATAATAACGACACCTACTATAATTAACAGACCGTATTTAATGGATTTTTGGACACCAATACCAGCATAGAAAAGTATTGAAACGAATATAATCATGATCAATAATGTTTGTCCGACATCGCGCTGTAACAGCACTAATGCGATACACAATCCTGCTAAAATAATTGGTGAAGTCATTAATTTTGGCTGTTTAAATACTTTTGGTCGTTTCTTTTCAATCATATAAGGAATATATAAGATGATTGCAATTTTCAACAATTCAGAAGCTTGTAAATTCATAAAACCTAAATTAATCCAACTTTTTGAACCATTGATATTACTACCAACAACTAGTGTTGCAGCAAGTAAAATAATGATGCCAATCATCATCCATTTTTGAAATCTAATTGTTTCTAATAATTTAACATTCATGAAGAATGCCATGAAAAATACTATAACTAAACTCATTATCACGTACATTAATTGTCTTGTATAAAAGTACGTACCTGGTACGGATATGCCACCTGTCAACGATCCTTTTGTAGCAGCAACCATACTTGCACTATATACCATAACCAAACCAATTAGACATAATAATAAATATGTAACTACGAGTGGATAATCGATATATTTGGCATTTTTACTTATATATCGAAAAAACCGTTTTATGTTATTCATATGACATATCATCCAATTCTAATTTTTAATATTCTATTTGTTAATTCGATAACTGTATTTAATAAAAGTGATTTGAATCATCCGTAATCCTTTTACGGTAATCGTTTGATAAAAATAAATTTTACTTTTAACATTATATCAAACATTGTAACAATTTCTCGAGCAAATATAACACTAATAATCATTATTTTATTTTATTGTTGAGTTATTTTTTTAAAGCACGACAAAAGTGGCTAAGAAATGATCAACAAATGATTGATGTCCCAGCCACTTTCACAATACTTATGTAGTTTTAAATAATAAATTCCTATATAAGTTTATATATCAATTTTGGAATCTTATGTTTCCAGAAATAAATCTACCTACTGTAACCAAATTAAACATTAGTAAATGCATCATGCAATTTAGAAAGTTCTTTTTCTAAACGAAGCATTAATTCTTTGCCCACTTCTCTGTCAACTAAACCAAGTTGTACAGCAAAATCCACTTCTTTTTGTAATCCAAACATTTGTGTATCAAGTACTTCTTCATATAATGGGCATTGAGGTAATGTAAGATTATCCATTTGTACTTTAATAAGTTGGAGAATCCTATCAGCATCTTTATTCAATTGGTCATATGCCGCATTGTTAATTTTTTGATTTTTTTCCAAGACATACTCCCCCTATCAATTGTAACTTTATAAGAAGAGTGTATCTTACTAAATAGTAAAAAGCAAGTGAATTCAAGAATATACGTTACTGTCTAATTTGTGATAATATTAATAGTAACGATAATTTAATTTACTCTTATTTATAATCAATGTGCCTTTATACAGGCCATTACTTGAAAACGGTTTAATGATTTTTATTTTTTAGCTCTGCTAAACTTGAATTAAATGTAACATAGATAAGTGTTTTGTTCACAAAAAAGTCATTTTTATCACTAAAATTTTTTCAATAAAATGATTATAGATATTTGTAATTTATGCCAATAGGAGTGGGATTATGATTCAAATTAAGGGTGAAGTTAAATTTCCAATTACGCTAGATAGTACGACTTGGATTTTTGATGACAGAAAAGTACAAATTGAAGATTTAGAACAAGGCGTTTTTGACGGCACAAAGCCAATCAATTTTGACGATAATCGCGAATGGAATAGGGCCATTCTAGAAGGTCAAACGAATCCGCCAACTCTAAATTCAGAAATTAAATATAAAAGACGCGCAGTATTAGAAAAATCTTTTGTTATCAATATGACACCATTTTTCAAAAATGCTGAACCTCATGATAATGCAACCACAATACGTTTGTTTAATGATAATGAGTCAATTGAAATACCAATCGACTTGTTACCTTACCTCTTTTTCCAATTCGCCAAAGATGGTAAAAGATTATATGAGGATTATTCTGTTGATAGCTTTGTTTATATTCCTGAAGAAGGATATTCTTATCAGTTTCAATATGTTACTGGTATAGAGGTGATCTAGTTATGAAGAAAGTGAAATGTATCATTTGTGATACGGAAGTGTTCATAGATCAAAATACATTAGAAGCCAAAAGATTACGTAACGATCCAATGCATACGTTTATGTGTGATGAATGTAAAAGTAGACTTGATACACCAAAACAACGTAATCAAGATACAACGTATAATCATCGTTAAACAGTTAAATATGTAATAAAACGTTTCTTAAAATATGATAATAATATACTAACAACCCAATAAAGCATCCGTGACATAAATGTCTCTAATTAATAAGGCACCTCATTTTTAAATTATTTAATGGTAATTTTAAAATGAGGTGCCTTTATTTTTTGAATATTAATATGCGTATTTTGAATCATAACATAACTTGCTGACGCCCAGAGCAATAGTAAGCGTGTGAGACTATAAGCTCGTCTATCTTACAAGCCTGAGATGGTTAAAATATTAATATTTTAAATATAAAGAAGACTCATCCTTAATACGAATGAGTCCTCTTATATTTAAATTAAAATGTTTTAGAAAAAAAACGTTTTATTATTCATCTTCTTGCATTAATTGTTTAATACGTTTCGCTTCTTTTTCACGTGCATTTTTCTCTAATACTGTTTTTCTAATACGGATGTTTTCTGGCGTAGCTTCTACAAGTTCATCGTCATTAATAAATTGTAAAGCTTCTTCAAGTGTTAACGTTCTTGGACGTTTCATTGTAACTGTTTGGTCTTTATTAGAAGAACGTACGTTAGTTTGGTTTTTCTCTTTCGTTACATTAACTGTTAAGTCATTTTCACGGTTATGTTCACCAACAACCATACCTTCATAAACTTCAGTACCTGGTTCCATAAAGTTTACACCACGGTCTTCTAAGCCCATAAGTGCATATGAACTTGCTTTACCTTGATCTAATGATACTAATGCGCCATTTCTTCTACCACCGATACGGCCTTTAACACGTGGTTTAAATTCTTCAAATGTATGGTTAATAATACCATAACCACGTGTTTGAGACATAAATTCAGTAGTATAACCGATTAATCCGCGCGCTGGTACCATAAAGATAATACGTGTTAAGCCATTGTCTGTAGTGACCATGTCTAACATTTCACCTTTACGTTGTCCTAATGATTCAATCACAGCACCTGTATATTCTTGTGGTACTTCACATTGTACACGTTCAAATGGCTCACATTGTACGCCATCAATTTCTCTTAAGATAACTTGTGGTTTAGAAACTTGTAATTCGAAACCTTCACGTCTCATATTTTCAATTAATATAGATAAGTGTAATTCACCACGACCTGCAACAATCCATTTATCTGGAGATTCAGTTTGTGTAACTTTTAAAGAAACGTCTGTTTCTAATTGTTGATCTAAACGTTCTTGAATTTGACGTGAAGTCACGTAATCACCTTCACGACCTGCGAATGGAGAATTGTTTACTCTGAAAGTCATTTCTAGTGTTGGTTCATCAATTCTTAATACTGGTAATGCCTCTTGGTTATCAGTTGGCGTTACTGTTTCACCAACGTTAATATCTTCCATTCCTGATACAGCAATTAGGTCCCCGGCATATGCTTCATTAACTTCTTCACGTTTCAAACCGAAGAAACCAAAGATTTTTGTTACACGGAAGTTTTTAATTGATCCGTCTAATTTAATCAATGATACATTGTCACCGACACGCATTGTTCCTCTAAATACACGACCAACACCAATACGTCCTAAATAGTCACTATAGTCTAATAGTGCTGTTTGGAATTGAAGTGGCTCATCTCTATTATCTACAGGAGCTGGTACATAATCAATGATTGTTTCATACAATGATTGCATGTTTTCATCTTGTTTTTCTGGATCTAAACTTGCAGTACCATTCACTGCTGAAGCATATACAACTGGGAAATCAAGTTGTTCATCGTTTGCTTCTAATTCAATAAATAAGTCTAAAACTTCATCAACTACACCTTCAGGTCTAGCTTCTGGTTTGTCAATTTTATTTACAACTACAACTGGTTTCAAGTTTTGTTCTAATGCTTTTTTCAAAACAAAGCGTGTTTGAGGCATTGTACCTTCATATGCATCTACTACTAAGACAACACCATCAACCATTTTCATGATACGTTCTACTTCTCCACCGAAGTCAGCATGTCCTGGTGTATCTAATATATTAATTCGATTATCTTTGTAATTTACTGCTGTATTTTTCGCAAGGATAGTGATACCACGTTCTCTTTCAATATCATTTGAATCCATTGCTCTTTCGTCTACGTGCTCATTCTCACGGAAAATTCCTGATTGTTTTAACAATTCGTCTACAAGTGTCGTTTTACCATGGTCAACGTGAGCAATGATAGCTATATTACGAACATCTTCTCTTATTTTAGTCATTTTTATACAATTTCCTTTCTCGAGTAAATTCCCACTTTTCTTTGCAACTTTTTTATTATATCATATAATTGGTTAAAGAAAACTATAAAGGTGTGGTAGGGATGCAACAAAAAAAATCAAAAGCAATATTTTGGGTACTCGCTGTGGTTGCTATAGTATTTTTACTTTTATTTAGCTTCAGTTTAGCTGCTACAAATGTTCCATTCATGATTTTAACATTTATATTATTCATTGCAACATTTGGTTACGGTTTCACGTTGAAAAAGAAATATCGTGAAAATGATTGGCTATAATTTCATGTTGATTTAACATATATTCATAAATACGTCTCACTCTTCTAAGTAGGAGTGAGACGCTTTTTTATTTTTAAAAATCGATTTAGCTAATCATTTTTAGCTTTTAATTTTTGCTGTAATAATTGAACTATTTCATAATTTTTTTTGAAATGGTTATCTATTAACTCTGAATGTAAATCCTTATTTGCCATTATAATCGAACTCGGTTCATATATGGATAAGGGTTCTCCTAATAAGTCTGTGCCGACGCCCCCCACTTCATTTAAGATAATCAAACCACCTGCAAAATCCCATGGTTGTAATCTAGGTGTCATATATGCACCTAATTTACCAGTTGCCACGTGTATGATTTCTAACGCTGCAGAACCATAGGCACGCGCGCTCCTTGCTTCATTTACGATGGGTTTAAACATTTCACCTAAGCGTGGTTTAGTTAGCCAATTGGGATTAATACCAATAATACTCGTTTTTAGTTGTGTGGAAGAAATTGCTGGTAACAAATTACCGTTTTCATATGCGCCTTCACCCGTTTTAGCATGATATAATACATCGTTCATAACGTCATAAACAAAGCCAGCATATGGTTTCCCATCATTATAGATACCGATTGAAATTGCAAAATTTTCTTGCTGATGTACAAAATTCAACGTACCATCAATTGGATCGATAACCCAAACTACCCCTGCCTCGTCTTTCAGCTCATGTCCATGTCCTTCTTCACCTATAACTAAATGATTCGGGTATGTTTGCTTGATGTTATCAAAAAGATATTTCTCCGTAGCTTTATCCACATTCGTCACTAGATCATTAGGATTTGATTTTGTCTCAATCTTAATGTCTTGTTTCATTATTTTTTTTACATTGATTCCTGCTTCTAATATAAGGCCTTTTGCAAATTCATAAACAGTCATTGTATCAGCTCCTTGTTCACTATTTATTATACATTAGTTAATACTTAAAAAGATATTAGCCAACAATTTATTAAATACTTCAATAATCAAGCATTAAATTTCATCTAAGTATGATTTATCTATTATAATTACCCTTTTTACTCGTTGTATACACGCACTAGATATCACTTATTCAGTATCATAAGGGTATAGAGCAAAGCAAATGTTTCAATGTTTATATTATGCTACAATACAAACGTATAGAATGATTATAGGAGGACCAAATGACTAAATATACATTTAAACCTAAGAATTTTAAAGCATTCACTGTTGATGGTCTTGATGCAAGAATGGAAGCACTCAACGAACGCGTTAGACCACAATTAAATCATTTGGGTGACTACTTCGCACAATACTTGGAAACTGCTACTGGCGAAATTTTCTATCCACATGTTGCTAAACATGCACGTAGAAGTGTCAATCCACCCAAAGATACTTGGGTCGCTTTTGCAACAAATAATCGTGGTTATAAAATGCAACCACATTTTCAAATAGGCCTTTTTGAAAATCAATTGTTCGTTATGTATGGTGTGATGCATGAAGCCAAGGATAAAGCGCAACAAGTACAAGCTTTTGTAGATCAATTCGATGCATTGAGAAATTTACCTTCAGATTATAGCGTGAGTTTAGACCATATGAGTCAAGAAAAAACGTATATCCACAATATGACTGACGAAGATTTATTCAAAGCGTTTAAGCGCGTTAAAGAAGTGAAAAAAGGTGAATTTTTCGTTGCTCGCACTTTGTCACCAAATTCAGAACACCTTAAAAATGATAAAGCTTTCCTATCTTTCTTAGAAGAAACGTTTGAACAACTGTTAAAATTTTATAAATAAAAACAACTGACCTCATACATTGTCGTACCTTCATAAATGAGTTATATAACTCATTTATGAAGGTGACATTAGAATCGTATAGGTCAGTTGTTTTTTTGCGTTATCACGCTATTTATTAACACAGATTTAAATCATGATATTTTGTATGTTGCTTAATGATACTTAATAAATATAAGGATCATTATCTTTCTTCTGTTTCATTTCACGATCTGGATCCATGTCCTCAGTTCGATTGGCATTATGCGTATCATTAGCGTTATCGTTTGAAACAATACCTTTGTGATGATCAAAGCGCTTATCCTTTTTGACGAATAACATGATACCAACAATAAACCACAAAATGAGCGCAACAAAATTCCCGGAAAATATACTAGTGATTGCTGCAATTATAAAAACACAAGCAGCCAACACACGATTTCCTTTGATAATAAAAGTTCCCAATATACCAAGTATCGTAGAAATAATTAATAAAACGCCTTGAAACATAATAGATGTTTTAAATGTTTCCATCGACATTTCTAGTCCTTGTTGCTGATTCATTTGATGAAATGCCTCTTTAAATTCTGGTACATTCATAAATGAAAAGACTAGAACCATTAATAATAGAAACAGTATACTAAGACCATTTGCAATCCACGCCATGATACGTTCAGGTTTCCTATTCATCGACTTCCTCCTTAGATTATACTTTCCTCTATCATATCAAAATTGCATTTAATTAAAAATCATCTCGTATAATGATCAAACTAATTAATCAATAGCCCCTATTCAAATTTTAATGTAGCCAAGAAATTTATTCTCTATGTATTTTTTAGGTTGACCTAATAATTATTTTGGAGTAATCTATAAAGTGTTAATAAATGAATATGGAGGTGGGGGTATTGAAAAATCATGTTCAAACCCATAATAAGAGTTTAGATGAAATTAATAATACGGTTTCCATCAATACTCATGGCAAATTTAGCCAAAAATTATTTTCATTTTTAGGGCCAGGTTTATTAGTCGCTGTTGGCTATATGGACCCAGGTAATTGGATTACTTCTATGCAAGGTGGCGCGCAGTTTGGATACATTTTGCTATTCGTGATTTTACTTTCTAGTCTGTCAGCAATGTTATTACAAAGTATGACAGTAAGGTTAGGAATAGCAACAGGTATGGACTTAGCTCAGGCTACTAAACACTATTTAAATAAACCCGTTGCATTTGTATTTTGGATCATTGCTGAGTTAGCAATTATCGCGACAGATATAGCAGAAGTTATAGGTAGTGCCATTGCCTTAGATTTATTATTTGGTATTCCGCTTCTTGTAGGCGCGTTAATCACAGTATTTGATGTTTTCTTATTACTATTTATTATGCGCTTTGGTTTTAGAAAAATCGAAGCCATTGTGGGAACACTTATATTCACAGTACTTGTTATTTTTGTTTTCGAGGTATTTATTGCATCACCTCACGTTACTGAAGTATTAAATGGTTTTGTTCCGAGTTCAACAATTATTACAGATAATGGTGCACTCTTTATTGCATTAGGTATTATCGGAGCGACAATTATGCCGCACAACTTATATTTACATTCATCAATCGTTCAATCACGTATGTATGATCGCAATAGCACACAATCAAAAGCACACGCAATCAAATATGCAACAATGGACTCAAATATACAATTATCAATTGCATTCATCGTGAATTGTTTATTACTATTATTAGGCGCAGCGCTTTTCTTTGGTGTAAATACAGAGCAATTAGGTGGATTCTATGATTTATATAATGCATTACAGAATCAACCATTATTAGGTGCGTCGTTAGGTGCAATTATGAGTACTTTATTTGCAATCGCACTGCTTGCGTCAGGTCAAAATTCTACAATAACTGGAACAATGGCAGGTCAAATCGTCATGGAAGGTTTTATAAATTTAAAAATACCAAATTGGTTACGAAGATTGATTACACGTTTAATTGCGATATTACCTATCATTATCTGTTTAATCGTCTTTAATAGTAATGAAGCAAAAATGGAACAATTATTAGTATTTTCACAAGTATTTTTAAGTTTAGCTTTACCATTTTCACTCATTCCACTTCAATTATCAACGAATGACAAACGTTTGATGGGACAATTTAAAAATAAATTATGGGTCAATATCATATCATGGTGTTTAATCATTATACTTAGCATTCTAAATATTTACCTAATTATTCAAACATTCCAAGAGTTATAATATATAGCATTATTGTATATAACTAAAATGAATATTTTATGTAAAAGATAAACATAAAAAAGATGAGCGAGGTACACTTTATGTCCTCGCTCATCTTTTTTATTAAGCATCGTCTCTTATTACGATTTATCTTGTTGATCTTTTTCAGTTTCTTGAACTGAATCATTAGGTGTTTCAGTTTCATGAGACGTCATCTTTTTGCGTTCTTCAAAATTTTGTCTGCGTAGACTAACTGCGCTCGGCTGTTGTTTGCGTCTTTCTTTTTCGCGCTTCTTACGTTCTTTCTTCTCTTGCTTAACACGCATTTTTTCTTCAGCTTTTTCTTGTTTTAATCGCGCCGCTTCTTCGGCCTCAGCTTGTTGTCGACGTTGTTGTTCTTCATACTCAGCTTGTTGACGACGTTGCTCCGCTTCATGTTCTTCTTGTCTGCGTTGTGCTGCAGCTGCTTCATCTTCTTGGTTATGCTTAGATACGTATTCACCAGATTCATCATACACATCACTCACATTACCAAAATCATCTTCCACATTTTGCGCATCTGCTTGCGTCTCATTTTGTTTTTTCTGCTTATAGTTGTATTTTGCTTGTCTTGATAGAACTTGAGGTTCCTCTTCAGTCGCATCATTTTTACCATTTACTTTATTAGCAACTTCAGATGAATAGCCCCCTCTTCTTAACGAATCATCATTAGTAGGTTGTTCAACATCAGCAGTTTGTTGTTTCTCATAATATTGAGATTGTGGTTGTGGTTCTGGTTCTGACGGTTGATCATAATCAGAATAATGACCTCTATAACCTTCTGTATAATATGCAGGTACTGTTTCTACTTTGTCTTTTCGAGCAAACATCATGATTGCAACGATTAAAAATAGAATTGGTATGATAAGTGGTACAAATAATAATACGAGCGGTAATGTTATAACCGTAGCCAATAAAAATAAGAACCCTGATAAGATTCTAATATTCATAGATATCAGTGCTAAGAATGATAACAGTAAACATACGATAAAGTATACAATGACTGCCCATACACCATTTTGTAGCCAAATAACAAATTGTGTCGTATTCAAACTATTATTTGCTAGAATTTGTTGAACAAAGTCATTACCATTTAGCGTTGTTTCTAAATTTTGTATTGATGTTTCACTACTAAAAGATACTAGTGCAATAAACATCGTAATTACGGTTAGTAGTAATAAGAATACCCAACTTAACCAACCTAATACTTTTTCTGCTAGTCGACTCACTGGTCGTCTAACTTGAGTATATTGCTCTCCTGACATATTTTTACAACTCCTTATATTGCTTGTCAAACTATTATAGCGAATTAATGGCAAAATAACTACTAACTACGCCTTATTTCAAGGAGATTTTAAAATTTAAAAATCGCTCATTATATTCGCTTAATGTTTCTTTACCTAAATCTTTATAAACTTCCAGTCTTTTTTGGTCTTGCTGTGTAGGATAAAAACGTTTATCATTTTTAACTTCATCTGGTAATTTCTCTCTTGCTGCTTTATTAGGTGTCGCATAACCAACCCATTCAGTATTTTGCTTGCTAATTTCTTCGTCTAATAGAAAGTTCATAAATTTATAGGCGCCCGCTTTATTTTGTGCTGTCTTAGGCATCACCATATTATCGAACCAAAGATTAGATCCTTCTTTCGGTACAACATAGTTAAATTCATCACTACCTTGTACCATAGGTGCTGCTACGCCACTCCATACAACCGCAACATTTGCTTCATGTTGCTCTAACATCATCGTTATTTCATCACCTACAACACCTTTAACATTGGGTCCTAGGTGTGATAATGTTTTTTCAGCTTCTGCTAAATGTTGTGAATTTGTATCATTTAAACTGTAGCCTAATTTATTCAAGGCTAAACCTATGACTTCTCTAGCACCATCAACCAAGAGTACATCATTGTTATACTTTTTATCATATAGTTGCTTCCAAGAATCGAAATGATCATTCGGATAAGCTTTTTTATTATAAAGAATTCCTACTGTGCCAAAGAAATAAGGAACAGAGTATCGATTACCTTGATCAAATGACATATTCATATAATCTGAATCTAAATTCTTCATATTTGGTATTTTCTCATGATTTAGCGGCAATAACAAATTCTCTTTTTTTAATTTTTGAACAGTATATTCACTTGGAAAAGCAACATCATAATTTGTGCCACCATTCCGTATTTTTGCTTCCATTGCTTCATTAGAATCAAATGTTTCATAAACTACTTCAATACCCGTTTCTTTTTGGAATTTTTTTATCAAACTAGGATCGATATACTCTCCCCAGTTATAGACATATATTTTTTCACCACTCGCAGAATGGTCTTTAGATGTGAACTTTTGACTTATAAGTAAACAAATCACGCCAACAACAATTGAAATTATAATTAATTGTAAAAATCGTTTCATTGTTGCACACCTCTTTTGCTATGTTTTTTGTGTTTTAGCGTGTTCTGAATTAAATAATAAGCTAATATACCCAGCATGATAACTAAGAATAATATAGTAGAAATCGCATTAATTTCCATACTTATTCCTTTTCTTGCCATGGCGTATACTTCTACAGATAGTACACTAAAACCATTACCAGTAACAAAGAAACTTACTGTGAAGTCATCAAGTGAATAGGTAAGCGCCATAAAAAAACCACCAATAACTGCGGGCATTAAATGAGGTAACATGACTTTGTTTAATACTTGCAATTCAGTCGCTCCAAGATCACGTGCTGCATTTAATGTATGATCATTCATTTCATATAATTTAGGCAATACAATAATCACAACAATTGGTATACAAAATGCAATGTGGGAAATGAGCACCGTTAAAAATCCTAAACCTAAACCAGTAAAATGGCCAATGACTGTAAACATAATCAAAAACGAAGCACCAATCACTACATCAGAAGATACCATTAATACATTATTGAGCGTCAACAATGAAACTTTTAATTTTTTATTTCTCAAATGGTATAAACCAATTGCTCCCATTGTACCGATCACAGTAGCAAAAGCCGCCGCTAACAAGGCAACAGCAATCGTATTAAATATAACTGACATTAGACGATCATTACTAAACAAGGATTGATAATGTTCCAAAGTGAAATGCTCAAAATGAATCATATTCCCAGCAGAATTAAATGAATATACCATTAAAAATAAAATTGGAATATACAATATTGCAATTAATATACCAAGGTATAATTTACCGTACCATTTCATATGACTCACCCTTTTCCATTTGTAGATTTAGTATTCGTAATGATTAACACTAACGCCATAAAGAGAATCAAACATAATGCTATAGTGGAACCCATGCCGTAGTTTTGAATCACTAGAAATTGTTCCTCTATCGCAGTTCCTATGTTAATCACTTTATTTCCAGCAATTAACCTTGTTATCATAAATAACGATAATGCTGGAATAAATGTCACTTGAACCCCTGTTAACACACCTTGTTTTGTAAGTGGTAAGATGATTTTTCGGAAAGTCGTAAACGGACTAGCACCTAAATCACTAGAGGCTTGTAAAATGTTATTAGGGATGTCTTTCATACTATTGAAAATGGGTAAAATCATAAATGGTATATAAATATAACTGGCAACAAGTATAAATGCAGGTACAGTAAATAATAAATCCATTTTAGGTAAATGTAATAAATTTAACATTTGATTGATAACACCATCATGACTCAATAACCCTATAAATGCATAGGTCTTTAGAAGTAAATTAATCCAAGTTGGAATAATGAGTATCATTAACCATAAATTTTGATATTTTGAATTTCGTATAAAATAAGCAGCTGGATAACTAATGAACAATGTAATGATAGTAATGACAGCTGCAAAAATAACTGAATCCCAAATCATGCTAAAGTATTTCCACGAAAATATTTGTTTATAATTTTCAAAACTGAAATGACCCTGAATATCAAATAGTGAAAAATAAACAAGTAATAACACAGGTACAATAATAAATAATATCATCCATAATACATATGGGATAAAGAGAAATCGATTCAGTTTACGCATTGTCTTGTTCCTCGTAACTTTCAATTCGTTTATCAAATTCTTCTTCTGTCTCACCAGGAACCATAATATGAATTGCTTCAGGATCGAAGTATAAACCTACTTTACTACCTACTTCTGCTTTTTTAGTTGAATGAATCATCCATTCATAGCCTTTTCTATCAATACAATTTATTTCATAATGCACGCCTCGAAATAACATAGAATCTACAGTAACTTCAAACAGTCCATTTTTTGCATCTATCAATGAAATATCTTCAGGACGAATCACAATTTCAACTTTCTTTTGCTCAGGTATACCCATATCTACACATTCAAAATCTTGCCCATAGATATTCACTAAGTAATCTTTAACCATCTTACCTTCTACGATATTTGATTCACCGATAAAATCAGCAACAAAACGATTGACTGGTTCATCATAAATATCAATTGGCGTACCAAATTGTTGGATTTTACCATCTTTCATCACAAATATATAATCACTAAGCGCTAATGCTTCTTCTTGATCATGTGTAACAAAAATAAATGTAATGCCTAATCGAGATTGTATTTCTCTAAGTTCATACTGCATTTCAGTTCTTAATTTTAAATCCAAAGCAGATAGAGATTCATCTAACAATAAAATTTCAGGCTCATTGACAATTGCTCTTGCTATTGCAATACGTTGTTTTTGTCCACCACTAATGCCCTCTATCGTTCTTGATTCATAACCTTCCAGTTTCACTAACTTCAATGCTTCATGTACTTTTCGTTTGATTTCTGATTTAGCTAATTTTTTTAATTTTAGCCCAAAAGCGATATTGTCATAGACATTTAAGTGAGGGAATAACGCATAATCTTGGAACACAGTATTAACTTTTCTTTTATTCGCTGATAAATGATTAATTGATTTACCTTGATAAATAATTTCACCATTATCAGCTTCTTCAAAACCTGCAATTAATTTTAATATCGTTGTCTTACCACAACCTGATGGCCCTAATAATGTATAAAAATATCCTGATTCAATATCTATATCTATTTTGTCTAATATCTGCATATCATCATACTGCTTACTTACAGATTTAAATGATAATAATGGTTCCATACGCGTGTCCTCCTATAGATATGAAGCTGTAACAACAATCATTACTTGTACTTCATCTGCTGTTCGATTTTCTAGTCTATGTATTTGTTTCGCTTTAAAATAAAGCGCGTCACCAGTTGTTGCATAATAATTTTGATTACCCAACATGAGTACTACTTCACCTTTTAAGCAATATATGAAGGTATCAGATTCAGATGGTCCAAAATTTTTATATGATGCATTCGCTCTTAAAGTTAATATCAATGGTTCCATATCAAATTCGTTTGATTGGCTGACTGGCCAGTTCAAAATATAACCTTTATCATATTCATCATATGTGATTTGTGTTGCTTTTTTATATAATACTTTTTCAGATTTAGGTTCTTTGAAAAAATCACTCGGATTTGTGCCAAGTACTTCTAATATATTCAAAAATGTTTCCATACTTGGTGATGCATATTGACTTTCAATTTGTGAAATATAACCTTTTGAAAGATCTGTTCTTTCTGCCAATTCTTCTTGCGTTAACTTTTTTATATTTCTTAAATTTTTAATTTTCTTTCCAATTTCCATATTGTCACCTTTTTGTAATTTTCAAAATTGAATCTAATGCTATTATGTAAAATTAAAAAATCGTTATATGCTGTTTATATTTATCAAACATTTTGTTTAATGCTTAATAAAAATATCAAAATATAACGATGAAGACAATACTTATTTACTTTTTGCTGAAAATAATTTTTGATCTGGTGATGATTGAACTGCTTTCACTGCATGATAACTGCTATAGCCACTACTATTTTCAAATTCTTTAAAAATTTGTTTTTCCTCGGCTTTACCTGGAACGATTTTTTTAAATTGTTTGTAGCGATCTAACAATTTTTCTCCTTCTACACTTGATTCATAATAGGATTCTACTGCATTAAAGAAAGAAACAACTTGCATCATTTCATCATTTGACCAATCTAAATCAATGGGATATTGGTACTCCATAGATTTTAACACCCTTTCATTCAAATTATGATAAACCTCAATTTATGTTTGCTATGCTTTATGTATAAATAAAATGTAACAGTAAAAGATTTTACTTTATAAACCTGTAATCATACTATTCTATTATTTTATTAACTACTCGATATTGTTATCTATATCTATAAAAGCAAATGAGACTGAGACATTCATCGATGTCCCAGTCCCAATTAAATTTATATGAAATTACTTATAATTACATAGTGTGGATAGGTAATCCTAATGCTTTTTCAGCAGCTTCCATAGACATTTCACCTAATGTTGGGTGAGCATGAATAGTTAATGCTAAATCTTCAGCATTCATACCTGATTCAATTGCTAAACCTAATTCAGAAATAATATCAGAAGCCCCAGTACCTACTACTTGAGCACCTACTAATGTATTATCTTCTTTAAGTGTTAACAATTTAACAAATCCAGTTGTATCATCTAATGATAACGCACGACCATTAGCTGCATAAGGGAATTTAGAAGCAGTAACTGCTAAACCTTCTTCTTTAGCTTGAGCTTCTGTATAACCAACTGTCGCTAATTCTGGTTCAGTGAAACATACAGCAGGCATACCAATGTAGTCTACTTCTGATGCTTCTCCAGCAATAACTTCTGCAGCTACTTTAGCTTCATAACTTGCTTTATGTGCAAGTGGTAAACCTGGTACGATATCGCCAATTGCAAAGATGTTTTCAACTGATGTACGGCTTTGTTTATCTACTTCTAATAAACCGCGATCTGCGAATTTAAGACCTAATTCTTCTAAGCCTAATTCGTCAGTGTTTGGACGACGTCCAACAGTAACTAATACGTAATCAGCGTCGATTGTTTGTTCTTCACCTTTTACTTCATAAGTCACTTTAACACCATTGTCTGTTTCTTCAGCTGATTTCGCCATTGCTTCAGTAACAATTTCAACGCCTTTTTCTTTCATACCTTTTTTAACAGGTTGCGTCATTTGTTTTTCGAAACCGCCTAAGATATCTTTAGCACCTTCTAAAATAGTTACTTCAGAACCAAAGTTAGCAAATGCAGTACCTAATTCAGAACCAATATAACCGCCACCAACGACAACTAATTTACCAGGTACATCTTGTAAATTTAAAGCGCCAGTTGAATCAATTACACGGTCACCAAACTTGAAGTTAGGGATTTCAATTGGTCTAGAACCAGTTGCAATAATCGCGTGTTTGAAGTTGTAAGTTTGAGCACTTTTCTCGTCCATAACACGTAGGCTATTATTATCAACAAAGTAAGCTTCGCCTTTTACGATTTCAACTTTATTACCTTTTAATAGTCCTTCAACACCACCAGTTAATTTTTTAACAACTGATTGTTTGAATTCTTGAACTTTATCAAATTTAAGTGAAACACTTTCAGCAATAACACCTAAATTTTCAGAGTTTTTAGTTTCATCATAACGATGCGAAGCGTGTAATAACGCTTTTGAAGGAATACATCCTACATTAAGACATACGCCACCAAGTTCGCCTTTTTCTACGATTGTTACTTTTTGACCTAACTGTGCTGCACGTATTGCTGCAACATAGCCCCCAGGTCCTGCTCCGATTACAATAGTATCTGTTTCAATTGGGAAATCTCCAACTACCATGTTTTACCCCTCCATTAATAATAATTCTGGATTATTTAATAAACGTTTAATATGATTCATAGCGTTTTGACCAGTTGCACCATCAATTTGTCTATGGTCAAAGCTTAGTGATAATGATAATACTGGTGCCGCAACAATTTCTCCATCTTTTACGATAGGTTTTTGCGCAATACGACCAATACCTAAGATAGCAACTTCTGGGTGATTGATAACTGGTGTGAACCATTGTCCACCTGCTGAACCGATGTTACTAATTGTACAAGTAGCACCTTTCATTTCATCAGCTGATAATTTACCATCACGTGCTTTGACAGCAAGTTCATTAATTTCGTCTGAAATTGCAAACATAGATTTGCGATCAGCATTTTTAACTACTGGTACGAGTAAACCTCTGTCAGTGTCAGCTGCAATACCGATATTCCAGTAATGTTTATGCACGATTTCACCAGCTTCTTCATTAAATGAAGTATTAAGTGCTGGGTATTTTTTAAGTGCAGACACAAGTGCTTTGACAACGTAAGGTAAGAAAGTTAATTTAGTACCTTGTTCAGCTGCAACTTCTTTGAATTTTTTACGGTGATCCCATAATTCTTGCACATCAATTTCATCCATCAATGTTACGTGAGGTGCAGTATGTTTTGAGTTAACCATTGCTTTAGCAATTGCTTTACGCATTGCAGGTATTTTTTCAGTAGTTTCTGGGTATTCCCCTTCTGTAGAAACTGCTGCTGATTGTGCAGAACTTGTAGTTTCTTCGCTAGTTGCTGCTGCACTTTCATTTGAAGCTGTTGCTTGTCCACCATTTAAGTAAGCATCAATGTCTTCTTTAGTCGTACGTCCGTTTTTACCTGAACCTGAAACAGCTTTAATGTTAACGCCATTTTCACGTGCGTATTTACGAACTGACGGCATTGCTTTAACACGTTTACTTTCATCTACTTCTTCATCATTTGAAGATTGAGCAGGTGCTGATGCTTCTTCTTTAGTGCTTTCTTCAACAGGAGCTTCTGTTGACTCGCTTGAAGCCTCGTCACTTTCGCTACCTTTAAATTGCATCTCTTCTGCATCAGGTGCATCAATTTTAACAATTGTATCACCAACAACTGCTACAGTACCTTCATCTACTAGTACTTCTTCGATAGTACCTGAAACAGGTGATGGAATTTCAACAACTGATTTGTCGTTTTGAACTTCAGCTAATACATCATCTTCTTCAATTGTATCTCCAGCTTTAACAAACCACTTTACAATTTCACCTTCGTGGATACCTTCACCAATGTCGGGTAATTTAAATTCAAATGCCACGTTATTATCCTCCTAAAAATTCATATTAAGTCAAAAATTAGAAATTGAGAATGCGCTAAACAACTCAAATCTCATGTTTATATATAAACCTGAATGAAGTAGGTATATCGCCTTATCGTATACGCTACTTCTTATCAGTGATTATTAAAATTCTAATGTTGCTTTTGCTTTTTCAACAATATCGTTTTTGTTTGGTAACCAAACATTTTCAGCTTGCGTAAACGGATAAACCGTGTCTGCTGCTGCAACACGAGCGATTGGAGCATCTAATGAAAGAATTGCACGTTCTGCTAATTCAGAAGCAACTGCTGCACCAACACCAGCTTGACGTTGCGCTTCTTGAACTACTACAGCACGTCCAGTTTTTTCAACTGAAGCAACAAGTGTTTCAATGTCGATTGGTTGTACAGTACGTAAGTCAATGACTTCTACTGAATAACCTTCTTTTTCTAATTCTTCTGCTGCTTTTAATGATTCTTGTACCATCGCACCATAAGCAATTAGTGTAATATCATTACCTTCTTGTTTAACGTTCGCTTTACCAATTTCGATTGTATACTCTTCTTCAGGTACTTCGTCACGGAATGAACGATATAATTTCATATGCTCTAAGTAAACAACTGGGTCGTTACTTCTGATTGCAGAAATTAATAAACCTTTAGCATCGTAAGGATTAGAAGGAATTACAACACTTAGACCAGGTGATTGCGCTAAGATACCTTCTAAGTTATCAGCGTGTAATTCAGGTGTATGTACACCGCCACCAAATGGAGCACGAATTGTTACTGGTGCTTGTTTAGAGTTACCAGAACGGAAACGCGTACGCGCTAATTGTCCTGCTACAGAGTCGAATACTTCAAATACGAATCCTAAGAATTGTATTTCCATAACTGGACGGTATCCTTGAGTAGTTAAACCTAAAGCTAAACCACCAATACCAGATTCCGCTAAAGGTGTATCGAATACACGATCTTCACCGAATTCTTTTTGTAAACCTTCAGTTACACGGAAAACACCACCGTTAACACCGACGTCTTCACCGAAAAGTAAAACATTTTCATCGTTTTGTAATTCGGTTTTAAGCGCGTTGTTAATCGCTTGTACCATTGTCATTTGTGCCATCGGTTACTTCGACTCCTTCTCTTTATAAATTTCATATTGCTCTGCTAAATTTTGAGGCATTTCTTCGTACATATTTTCCATCAAGTCAATAACAGTTTGTTTTTCTGTATTATCTGCTTCTTTGATAGCAGCTTTAATATCAGTTTTCGCACGTTCGATTACTTCGTTTTCTTTTTCTTCAGTCCATAGACCTTTAGCTTCAAGGAATTTTCTATAACGAACTAATGGATCCTTTTTCTCCCATTCAGAATCTTCATCTGAAGTTCTGTATTTAGTTGGATCGTCACCAGCCATAGTATGAGGACCATAACGGTAAGTAATTGTTTCAATTAATGTTGGACCATCACCATTAACAGCACGGTCACGCGCTTCTTTTGTCGCTTGGTATACAGCTAATGCATCCATACCATCAACTTGTAAACCTGGGATACCACAAGCAATTGCTTTTTGAGCTAAAGTAGTTGCCGCTGTTTGTTTACTACGAGGTGTAGAGATAGCATAGTTGTTATTTTGGATTACAAAAATTGCAGGTGCTTTATAAGCAGAAGCAAAGTTAATACCTTCGTAGAAATCACCTTGTGAAGAACCACCATCACCAGTATAAGTAATTGCTACAGCTTGCTTACCACGTTTTTTAATACCTAATGCTACACCAGCAGTTTGTACATACTGTGCGCCAATAATAATTTGTGGGCTTAACGCATTAACGCCTTCAGGCATTCTGTTACCTTTAAAGTGACCTCTTGAGAATAAGAAAGCTTCAGTTAAAGGTAATCCTTGCCAGATTAATTGTGGTACATCACGGTAACCTGGTAAAATAAAATCTTCTTGTTCTAAAGCGTATTGAGAAGCTAATTGTGAAGCTTCTTGTCCTGCTGTTGGAGCGTAGAAACCTAATCTACCTTGTCTATTTAATGAAATAGAACGTTGATCAAGGATACGTGTCCAAACCATTCTCTCCATTAATTCAACTAACTGCTCGTCTGACAAATCTGGTAATAAATCTTCGTTAACGACGTTACCATCTTCATCCAAAATTTGAATCATTTCAAATTGAGATTGAGTATCATTCAATACTTTCTCTGCATCGAATTGGGCTTTTAATTTCGGAGCCATTCAATTCACCAAACCTTTCCCGTATAATAGAAATTCATTTTATTCTTAAACATTGTACCACAAAACTGTTTCGCTGTTAAACAATTTGAAAAAGTTCTGTAGTAGTTAAAACAGGTACAGTTCCGCAACTGTACTAATGAAATTATTACAACTGTATTACCAGTCATTGTATGTCTATCGTTGAGCATTTCCATTTGAATGTAAGCGCAACCAATACTTATACTATATCTTCCATATTATAATTTCAAATGACTCGCTTTTTTGAATTAAGCTAGGCTATCTACATCTTCTTTTTCTTTATTCACTTTATTCATTGTATCTGAATACTTTTTGAAGGCTTTATTCATATCTTTATATGATTTTGATACTGCCTCAGATTTTTTATCAATTTGAGATTGTTCTACTTGATCGCCAGCAGTATATTCAAACATATCTTTTTCTTTATTCATGATATTCTTATAGGCTTTTGCATATTCATCATGTGCCTTATATTTTTCTTTAAGTGCATCATTTAGTTGTTTAACTTCTTTTTTCTTCGCTTTGTCGCTAATATTATCTAAATGTTTTTCCGCTATTTTGAATTTTTCTTCAGAATTATTTATGGCTTTTTCTTCTTTTCCGAATTCTTTTTCTCTTTGTTCTACATTATCTACAACTTTTTTAGAAGTTTCTTGTACTTCTTGTTGGTCTTTACCGTTGATTTTTTTCACTAATTTTTGTTTGTCTTGTTCTAAACTATTTAATTTCTTCCCTACAGATGATACAGGCTTTTCTTCATCAAAAGCTTTTTGAACTTGTTCGTTGTAATCTTTGATTTCACCTTTATCTGTTGTACAACCTGCAACTAATACTGTAGAAGCAATGACTGCACCGATGCCATATTTTAATTTCATTTTGAAAAATCCTCCTTTATGTGCTTGTAATGTTATATAATATTTTATAACAAATCAAATCTAACTACTGTATTTTATCTATGAAACTTTGGTATATTTTATATTAAGGAAGGTGTATGAACAAATGTTAACTATGAAAGATATTATCCGTGATGGACATCCTACTCTTCGTGAAAAAGCAAAAGATGTTACTTTACCGCTTTCTGAAGAAGATCGTAATACGTTATTGGCTATGCGTGAATTTTTAATTAATAGTCAAGATGATGAAATTGCTACTAAATATGGTTTGCGCTCAGGCGTGGGTCTTGCCGCGCCACAAATTAATATTTCAAAAAAAATGATTGCCGTTTATCTCCCTGATGACGGAAATGGCAAGTCATATGATTTGATGTTAGTTAATCCAAAAATCATGAGCCACAGTATTCAAGAAGCGTATCTTCCTACAGGTGAAGGTTGCCTAAGCGTAGATGAAAACATTCCAGGATTAGTTCATCGTAAAAATAGAATTACTGTTAAAGCTACAGATATCGATGGAAAAGAAGTTAAATTGCGCTTGAAAGGTTACCCTGCTGTTGTGGTTCAACATGAAATTGACCATATCAACGGCATCATGTTCTATGATCATATAGATCCAAATAATCCACTTCAGCCACATAATGATGCTGTAGAAGTTTAATCTATTTGATTAAAACATATTATAAACAAGAGTTTGGTTCATAAATAACCATGCTCAAACTAAAAGAGCTAATCCGCAGTCGGATTAGCTCTTTTTATTTTTAAACTTTTTAACTTTGGCAATGTATACTTAACATCGTATTTAACTTGGTTATCAAACATTTTACAAATAAATTATCAACAATATCATATTCTTTCATTGTTATATCTATGAATTACATGAAATCATCTCTTCGCTCATGAAATGGAATATCTAGCTCTTTAAACTCAGCCTTTAATTCAGTTAATTGCTGAATATCAATAAACTCTGGATCGTGGTTATGTTTAACATAATTTTGATCCTCATTCACTGTATCAATAATTTCATTATAATTAAAAAACATGATAACTTGCTCAGCACGTACTTCAAAAGTGATATCCTTAAATATTTTATCCGTACGCACTTTTTCTTTTTTTACATCTTCTACTATTCTCTTTACATTGTTCAAATGGTCCACCTCAAATATTTACTTATGTATCATACTTAATATATTGTACTTAACTTTCCCTTTAAGATACTTCTTTATCTTAATTAATTTTTATATACTACTCAAGTTTTTATGTTGTTTTTTCAAAATTTTCTGTATTTAATTTCAGTAATTTTTAATATGTAATTTAAATAAGAAGTAACTTGTACTATTAAATAGTTTTCTCTTGTGATAAAACTGCTTTATTTATTCCACTACATCATGTAAAATGAGAAATAACTGAAAACATACAAATTAAAGTATTTGTGTTTTTCTATTCGAACGAACTGAAGATCACCCTAAAAACTTACCAGACAATACTAGTATGTTCTAATTATAGATGGTAGTAATAACACTTTTTATGAAAAACAGAGCTCGTTTTATAAAAGTAGTCTCATCTTTTTCATATATACAAAGTGCTAGGGTATTACAATAAAAATAATTATAAAATCAACACATGATTTTTAGGAGGAAATATATAAAATGGCAGTATTTAAAGTATTTTATCAACATAATAAAGAAGAAGTAATCGTACGTGAACACACACAAACTATTTATGTTGAAGCACAAACTGAAGAACAAGTTAGAAGATATTTGAAGGATCGTAATTTTAATATTGAATTTATTACTAAATTAGAGGGCGCACATTTAGAATATGAAAAACAATCTGATCACTTCAACGTGGAGCAAGCTGAATAATGAAACAAATCCACAAAAATGAAGTTGCGGTATACGCACTTGGTGGTTTAGGTGAAATCGGTAAAAATACCTACGCTGTTGAGTATCAGGATGAAATCGTTATTATTGATGCAGGTATTAAATTTCCTGACGATAATTTATTAGGTATCGATTATGTTATTCCTGATATCACATACCTAGAACAAAACCAAGATAAAATTGTAGGTCTGTTTATTACTCACGGACATGAAGACCATATAGGTGGTGTGCCCTACCTATTAAAGCAAATTAATGTACCTATATATGGCGGTCCATTAGCTTTAGGTTTGATTAGAAACAAATTAGAAGAACATCATTTATTAAGAACTACAGAATTAATTGAAATTGATGAAAGTAGCGTTATTAAATCGAAGCATTTTGAAGTATCTTTCTATCTAACAACACACAGTATTCCAGAAGCCTATGGTGTTATCGTAAATACACCAGAAGGTAATATTGTGCATACTGGAGATTTCAAATTTGACTTCACACCAGTTGGAGAACCAGCAAACATTGCAAAAATGGCAAAGCTTGGTGAAGAAGGCGTACTTTGTTTACTTTCAGATTCAACAAATTCACTCGTTCCAGATTTCACTTTAAGTGAACGTGAAGTTGGACAAAATGTTGAAAAAATCTTCCGCAATTGCAGTGGACGTATTATTTTCGCGACATTTGCTTCAAACATTTACAGAGTTCAACAAGCTGTTGAAGCTGCAATTAAACATAATCGTAAAATCGTTACATTCGGTCGTTCAATGGAAAACAATATTAAAATTGGTATGGAATTAGGTTACATCAAAGCACCACCAGAAACATTTGTGGAACCTAACAAAATAAACACTGTTCCAAAACATGAATTATTAATTTTATGTACTGGTTCACAAGGTGAGCCAATGGCAGCTTTATCAAGAATTGCCAATGGTACACATAAACAAATCAAAATTATTCCAGAAGATACAGTCGTATTTAGCTCTTCACCTATTCCAGGAAATACAAAGAGTATTAATCGTACGATTAATTCCCTTTACCGTGCAGGTGCCGAGGTTATTCATAATAAAGTATCTAACATTCATACTTCTGGTCATGGTTCTAAAGGCGATCAACAATTAATGCTTCGCCTACTACGTCCTAAATTTTTCTTACCAATTCATGGTGAGTATCGTATGCTAAAAGCACACGGTCAATCAGGTATCGAATGTGGTGTTGATCCTGACAATGTCTTTATCTTTGATATTGGTGATGTTTTAGCATTAACACATGATTCAGCTAGAAAAGCCGGCAGAATTCCTTCTGGCAATGTTTTAGTTGATGGTAGTGGTATTGGTGATATTGGTAACGTCGTTATTCGTGATAGAAAGCTTTTATCTGAAGAAGGTTTAGTCATAGTAGTAGTAAGCATTGACTTTAAAACGAATAAACTTCTTTCAGGACCAGATATTATTTCACGAGGTTTCGTATATATGCGTGAATCTGGTCAATTGATTTATGATGCACAACGTAGAATCAAAACGGATGTAATTGGTAAGTTGAATCAGAATCAAGATATTCAATGGCACCAAATCAAATCTTCAATTATCGAAACATTACAACCCTATTTATTTGAAAAAACTGCACGTAAACCAATGATATTACCAGTTATCATGAAAGTGAATGAAGATAATAATCAAACATCCACTAAAAAACCAAGTAACAAAAATACGAAACCGAAGAAAAACAACACAAAATCACCATCAAAAAATCAACAAAATGTAGAAAAATCAAGTAATAAAAATGGCTCAAATAAAGCCTATCAATCCGTTGAAAAACCAAATCAATCGAATCAAAACCAAAATTCAGAATCTTAAAAAAGTACGGGAATGGACTTAAATCTTCATTGTCACAGTAAGCGGCCTAATCCTCATTAAGGATTAGGCTGCTTTATATTTACTCATTTTATTATTCAACACAACTGTAAAAACAAGCATTAATACAACTTATAATATACGAACAGCATTTATGCTATGATATATTAGCTGTGATGTGACATTAATTTAAAGAGAAGTATTTGATTTACAAAGATAAGTTATATACTTATCGTATTAATTATTTGGGCCATTTTAACATCTATTGTCATACCATATGTAATTTATCAGTTGTTATTTCTTCTCTACTACCTTTAATAATCATAATTATATAAAATTGAGTATATGAATCACTTTATGTATATAGGAGGATTATCATGTCGAAAACTTTGAGTCTGAATTTAGTCATCTTAATTATGCTCATCATTCTGATACTAGCGATGATTACTAATTTATTTGGTGCATTATCTATATATTTAATAATAGTTCTTCCAATACTGATGTTAACCATTGGGTTATATGTTTTAATTACTAATGTAAAAAAGTACAATAGTAACAATAACTTTAACAACAAATTGTGATTAACAAAATAAGATAGTTTCTCGCTAATTTACCACCTTTCATAAATGCAAAAAAACGTCAATTTCTATACTATCTCAATAGAAATTGACGTTTATTTTTAATCAAAATTATTAATATTACTGCCTCATTTTTAAATAAGTTATCTTACTACTTTTTTCTCAAAACGATTTAAATCATTATCGTGTCCAATCATGATTAAAATATCTCCTATTTCAATACTAATATTAGGATCTGGAGATACTAAAATGTCTCTACCTCTTTTAATCGCTATGATACTTATTCCAAATTGCGCACGAATATCTAATTGAATTATAGTTTGACCAGCCATTTTTTCACTCGCTTTAATTTCTACTATAGAATGCTCATCTGCAAGTTCTAAATAATCAAGAACACTGGCACTCGCTACATTATGTGCGATTCTTCTCCCCATATCTCTTTCTGGGTGTACTACCGTGTCAGCACCAATTTTATTTAAAATTTTAGCGTGATAATCATTTTGAGCCTTGGCTGTAACTTTTTTCACACCTAATTCTTTTAAGATTAATGTTGTTAAGGTACTCGATTGAATATTTTCACCAATTGCAACGATCACATGATCAAAATTTCTCATGCCCAGACTCTTCATAACTGCCTCGTCTGTAGTGTCAGCAACTACAGCATGTGTTGCAATATCACTATATTCATTCACACGTGCTTCATTCATATCAATTGCCATTACATCCATATCAAGCGCATTTAATTCTCTTACAATACTACCGCCAAATCGGCCTAAACCAATTACAACATACTCTTTATCCATGTGTGTCCTCCAATTTAAAAATCGTGGCATGACCATTCTAAACAACACCACATAAGTATTATTTAGAACAATCATAACCACATTTGAAAATCTTCTATTTTTTGCCTTCCACATATTTTTTGTCGAAAACAAATAATCTTAATATTAATATTAACGATGGAATCAGTAAAAGTAAACCTAAAATAAAGGCAATGATTAACGCAATTGCCATACTACTATTTACTACGTGTTCATTTATACGAATGAACGGATAAAGTAAATATGGTAATTTACTTGCACCATATCCGAAAAATGCAAATCCCATTTGTAAAATGACTAATATAAATGCGTAACCATGTCCTTTTTTAATTAATGTTAAGACCATTGCACCAATAAAACAAATAAAGCTTAACAAGAATATCCACCAATAATTAGATACTGCATTGATGAAGTGTGCTTCATTTTGTAAACGCAATGATAAAAATACAAATAATGAAATTGCTATCATTGGTGGGCCCCAAATTAAGAACCAATATCTTAATAAGTTATACGCTGGTTTATCTTTTGCTTTCGAAGCATAATATGTTAAGAACCCTGAAGATATATACAGAACTGAGATAATCGCTAAGAATACGACTGACCAAGAGTATGGACTTAATAATAACTCTGTCCAATTTAAATCCAAATTATTTTCTGTTCCAGTGATATATCCACCTTCTGAAATCGTTAATGTCGTAGCAAGTGATGCTGGTATTAATAAACCAGCGATACCATACATTGCTAACCAAACTAATTTACTATCTGGGCCATAATTTTCAAAGGCATAAAATGCACCTCTAATAGACAGTAATATTAAAGCGATAGAGGCTGGCAATAGTAACACTGTTCCAAAATACATTGCAGTGTCAGGGAAAAAACCTACCATACCAACAAAGAAGAATACAAAGAAAACATTTGTCACTTCCCAAACTGGGTTTAAATAACGTGCTATTAAATGATTTATTTTCTTATCCTGCTTTGTAATTTTGGCATGTAATGTAAAGAAACCTGCACCAAAATCTATGGATGCAATAATGATGTAACAGAATAAGAAAATCCAAAGTACGGAAATGCCAATATATGCGAATATCATTATGCATCACCTCTTTCTGAAGCTAGTGCTTCAACTTCTTTATAAGCTGGTTTCTCTTTAAACATACGAATTAATACATAAGCAGAGGTAACTATTAACACAAGGTATAACAAGCCGAATAGAATTGTAACTAGGGTTAATCCTCCTGCTTGTGTCGCAGCATCTGCTACTTTAAGATAACCACGAACAATCCATGGCTGACGACCTTGCTCTGTTAAGAACCAACCAAACTCGATTGCTAGCATAGCCGCTGGACCAGTCAATAGTGCACCATATAACATAGGTTTTGAATGTGTAAATTTCCGCAGTTTTTTAAATATAAGTGTAAGTACATATGCACCGGAAACGACTAAACAAAATACCCCCATCGAAACCATGAGATCAAAGTAATAATGTACAATCATTGGTGGTTGTAAATCTTTTGGAAATTCATCCAGACCTTTAACTTCTGTATTAGTATTATTATCAGCTAAAAAGCTAAGGAGACCAGGAATTTTAATTGCGCCATTTACTTCTTGCGTTTTTTCATCTAAGGAACCAAATAAAACTAAATCTGCATGTGATTCCGTATCAAAGTGCCATTCATAAGCTGCTAATTTCTCTGGTTGCTCTTGATGTAAGAACTTAGCAGATAAGTCACCTGCTAACATAGATCCTAATGTAAAAACAACACCTAAGATCATAGTTAGTTTTAGTGCTTTTTTATGATATTCTGTATCTTTTTTAAATTTATTTTTGAGTAATTTGAAAGCAGCGATAGCCGCTAATACAAACGCCATTGTCATAAGTGCAGTTGCAACCACATGGAATGATCTAATTAAAAACGAATCATTAAACATTGCTGCTAATGGTTCTACATTAACCATTTTGCCATTTTTCATTTCAAATCCAGCAGGTGTATTCATAAATGAGTTAACGGCAGTAATAAAGAACGCCGAGAATGATCCACCAAGGATAACTGGTATACTAATTAAAAAATGCGTCCATTTTCCTTTAAAACGATCCCATGTATATAGATATATACTCAAGAATATCGCTTCAAAGAAGAAAGCAAATGTTTCCATAAATAATGGTAATGCTATAACATGTCCACCCATTTGCATAAATGTTGGCCATAGTAATGACAACTGTAGACCTATAATTGTACCTGTCACGACACCTACAGCTACTGTTATCGTATAACCTTTGGACCATCTTTTGGCTAATGTTGTGTATAGTGGATTATTTTTCTTAATACCAATAAATTCGGCAATAGCGAACATGACTGGCATCCCCACACCAATTGTTGCAAAAATTATATGCACTGCGAGTGTCATCGCAGTTAAAAACCGTGCTAATTCAACTGAATCCATAATATCACCTTTTTTATTTATTTGTGACAAAAATCACAACGTCTTTCCATTATAAACCGGTGTACATATTTTTTAAATTTATTTCTCTCAAAATAAAGTGACAAATTAATGTCTAATTTCATACAATTTAAAAGACTTGAAATATATTCTAAAGTCTCTTATATTATAGTAAATTGAATAAAGAAAGGATAAACCGATTATGAACGAGATTATCATATACACACAAAATGATTGTCCACCTTGTACTTTCATTAAAAACTACTTAGCTGACAATGATGTCGCATATCGTGAAAAAAATATCAGTAATACACAATATAGAAATGAAATGATTGATTATGATGCATTTGCAACACCTTTTATTTTATTAAATGGTGAACCAATGCACCAAATTGACATGGATAAAATAAATAGCACATTAAATATTAAATAAGCGATGCATTCTCAAAGTTAACAATTTAATTATGTTGTAAAGTTAATTAACTACTAATTATAAAGTAACGTATTTTGTAACTTTTTACAAAATTAAAAATTAATCATTCGTGTTTCTTTAGCCATTTCTAAATAAAATTTATTAATATTAAACACTCTATGCAAACCCTCCAGCCTTTAAATTCACTTTCCAAACATAAAAAACGCCAATTTCTATTTAATTACAATAGAAATCGGCGTTTTTAGTTAATCTCAGATGTTTATATCCAAGACATATCTTTATTTTTTAATAAGTACTCATTTTATTTAGCGTATTGATTTACTAAATCTTGAACTTCTTCAGAAGTAGCACAATCAATTGCTCTTTGAGCTAATTCTTCCATTTCATTTTGACTTAAACCTTTGATTTGACGACGTGCTTTAAGTACTGAGGTAGCACTCATTGAGAACTCATCTAATCCTAAGCCTAATAACAATGGAATTGCAATTTCATCGCCAGCCATTTCTCCACACATACCAGTCCATTTACCTTCTTTATGAGAAGCTTCTATTACTTGTTTTACTAAACGTAATATTGAAGGATTATATGGTTGATACAAGTAAGAAACACGTTCTGACATTCTATCAGCAGCCATTGTATATTGAATTAAATCATTCGTTCCTATACTGAAGAAATCAACTTCTTTAGCAAATACATCTGCTAAAGCAGCAGTAGAAGGAATTTCTACCATAATACCAAGTTCGATATCATCAGAAACTTCAATGCCTTCATTTGTTAAGTTATCTTTTTCTTCAAGTAACAATGCTTTAGCATCACGGAACTCTTGGATTGTAGCTACCATAGGGAACATGATATTCAATTTACCAAAAGCAGATGCACGTAATAATGCACGCAACTGCGGTCTGAAAATATCAGGTTGATCTAAGCATAAACGGATAGCACGGTAACCTAAGAAAGGATTCATTTCTTCAGGTAAATTCAGATAAGGTAGTTCTTTATCTCCACCAATATCTAAAGTACGTACAACAACGCGTTTATCTTCCATCGTTTCTAATACTTTTTTATAAGCTTCGAACTGCTCATCTTCAGTTGGCATTTCGTCTCTACCCATATATAAAAATTCAGTACGGTATAATCCAATGCCCTCTGCACCATTTTCAATTACACCTTTTAAATCATTCGGTGTACCGATATTGGCAGCAAGTTCAGCGTGTCTACCATCAATTGTAGTTGTCTCTTCATCGCGTAATTTTTGTAATTCTTGCTTGTCTTCAAAGAAACGTTCACGCTTGTTTTGATAAGCAATGACTTCATCTTCAGTAGGATCAATGATGACTTCACCTGTTAAACCGTCAACAATAATCATGTCACCTTGTTTAACTTCTTGAGTAATAGATTTAGTACCTACAACTGCAGCAATTTCTAATGAGCGACTCATAATTGCTGAATGTGAAGTTCTACCACCTATATTAGTTACAAATCCTTGTACAAATTCTTTATTTAATTGAGCAGTATCTGAAGGTGTTAAATCGTTACCGATTATAACAACGCTTTCATCAATCATACTAGGATTTGGTAATTCTACACCTAAAACATGTGCTAACACACGTTTTGAAACATCGCGGATATCGGCAGCACGTTCTTTCATATATTCATTATCCATTGATTCAAAAATAGTAATGAATTGTCCAGTTACATCAGATAATGCAGTTGGTGCGTTAACTTGTTCATTCTTAATTTTTTCTTCGATTGGTTGAATTAATTCAGGATCATCTAAAACAAGTAAATGCGCATCAAAAATTGCTGCTTTATCAGCACCTAAATTTTGTTCAGCATTATTTCTAATTTTAGTTAATTCAACTTTGGATGTTTGAATAGCATTATTGAACTTTGCAATCTCAGCATCTACATCTAACACTTTTTCGCTATCAAATGATAAATCTGGTTCAACTAATAAGTATGCTTTAGCTATAGCTACACCGTCAGATGCAGCTATACCATTTATATAATTAGACATAATTATTTAGTTAATCCTTCTTTAGATAAAATGTCAGTGATTGCTTCAATTGCATCTTTTTCATCGCTACCATCAGCGTAGATTGTAATTTCAGCATCTTTACCTACACCTAAACTCATAACACCCATGATTGATTTCAAGTTAACTTTTTTACCGTTATATTCTAATTGAATATCAGAATCAAATTTTGAGGCAGTTTGAACAAGCATTGTCGCTGGACGAGCGTGAATACCTGTTTCGTCGATAATTACATATGATTTTTGTTCCATAAAATGATTTCTCCTTCGTATAGTTAGAATCGTTAGTTTATTATAAAACCTAGCATAGTTTTATATAATAACATTACCAAATTATTATTATAAATTCAATTCGTTGCACCCACGACATGACAATATTCAGAGAATTTTAGCTAATTTGTGAAAACGCTATAGTTTTAAACAAGTTCTTTCACAACTTTTTCACATTTTTGAATATGTTCATCTCCAATTTTTTTCATAAAGTAATAACTAATTGATGCTGAAATAGCCTGCCCCACAACCGGGAACCATTTCGTTTGTTTCGCAGCTACACGTTTTGCAACATCTCTAACGACAACTTTTAATATCGCATTCGATATTTTTTTACCGATAAATTGACTACCCTGAATCGCCGCGGCAGCTAAGACACGCTCTTTCATATCGTCGCCCATGTTATTCACTTGTTTATGATCTAAGCCATAAATTTTATTAACATCTTCAATAATATCTCTCATCAATTTAATATCGACACCAAAATCTAAACCAGGTATTGGCACAATACTGATACTTGATGATAAAACAGATTTTTTTCTAACTAGTGCCTGTGCACGTTTACGTCGTTCTTCAATTTCTATATTTGTGGTAGGTATATTACTTTTTTGTTTGATATCTTCAATTTTTAATACTTTATTACCAACTTTTTGTGTAACATTATTTGTGATTTTATTTTTAAAACCCATTTTATTCACTCCTTAGTAAATTACTTCGTATTAAAAAGAATACCCTTTTTTCATAATTTTACTTTATTTTTACAAAAACAGCTTTTAAATATTTAGAAGGTTTATAGTGTGGATGTGTTTTGAAATCTTTTGGCAAGCCCATTACATCTACAATTTCATAATCTACTTCTTCTTCTGTTAATGTTTGATTGATTACATTTTTGAATGATTTCAAAGAAAACGTACTATTATTTGTGCATAACAGTAATGTACCGTCAGGCCCTAATATTTCAAGTGCACCTTTAATTAATTTATCGTAATCTTTTAATACCGAAAAAGTTTTTTTCTTGTTTCTAGCAAAACTTGGTGGATCAATAACAATCGTATCGTAAAACAAGTCATGACGACGCGCATAATTAAAATAATCAAAAGTGTCCATTACATAAATATATTGTGACTTAGGATCAATACCATTCAAGCCAAAATTTTCTTCTGTAAGTGCACGTGATCGGTTTGCTAAATCTACGCTTGTTGTCATTGTTGCGTTTTCGGCAGCTATAACAGAAAATGCACCCGTATAACTAAATACATTTAATATTTCTTTATCTTCAGCATAATGATCTTTTAATTTTTTTCGTACTTCTTTTTGATCTAAAAATATGCCTGTCATAGGTCCATCATTTAAATCTACATTATAGAATTTGAAATTTTCTTCAATAATAATTGGAAACTCAGGTGCTTCACCATCAACAAATCCACCTTGAATTTCTGCGTCTTTAAATCTCATTTTTTCAAATATAGACGTATATTCGAATACATTTTCTAACGCTGATAACACATTATAACGGAATTTATAAATGCCTTTTGAATACCATTGGATTAAGAAATGACCATCATAGTTATCTATGGTTAAACCACCTATACCATCGCCTTCACCATTAAAAACACGAAAAGCATTCGTCCCATCAATATTATAGAAATATTCACGTTCAGCTTTGGCATTTTTAAATAATGTTTCAAAAAATTGTGTGTTAATGACTTCATCTTTGTCATAGCTCAATACCCAGCCAACGCCTTTATGCTGTCTACCAACATAAGCAGTAGCTATATATTGATCTCTATCGTTCATTAAATAAAATAGGTCTCCCTCTTTTAAATGATCGTGTGCATAAATATCTTCTTCATCTACTAATGGGTATTCATTTAAATATTTCGTTTCTTTTCCTCTATTTAACGTGGCAATTTTCATAAATTTATGTCAGCCTTTCTACTTTTATTTATATTTATTATTTACTTATTCATTTTATCATCTCATTAACATCGTAACATCAATTATCTACAATTCACCAAAATATTATATCTGAAACTTCATAAGTATTTTTATAGAAATTTAATTTTTCAATAAAGATTGGGTCGCCTCACCTTATCAAATATAGTGAATGACATCAGCCGATGCTCATGAATAAGTGCGACTAATCCACATAAAATGTGAAAGAAATTCTATTTAGAAGTTATGTTTCACCTTTACTTTCAAATAAAAAAAGCCTGAGACAATGCCATGTCCCAGACTTCTTCCTTGTTTCTATTAAAGTAATTAATATTTAGTTGGTTCACGTAACTTCATAACAAATGCTACAAATATAGCCAATAGCATAATGATTAAAATTGGTGTGATAAAGATGGATAATAATAATCCGTGAACCATAATGTTCATAAACTCAGTCAGTAATTTAAAGAATAATAAACTGACCATAAACATTTGCAGATAATAGAACCTATCTTTTAAGAAATTCGTTAATGTTGTCAATATATAAATAATGATAATAATCATTAAAAAGAATAGCGTAATCCATTCTATCACATATTGTGTTTGGGAAATTTCCCAATTACCTGAAACAAAAAGTGAATTCCTATTGTTAAATTCAATTAAAGTAAAGAATAATAAGATTGCTCCACAGAACAACTCTACATATGCAGGTTTAATCCATTTAGGTTTTTTCATCCAATTTGGAATATCATCCTCTTGAATATCGATAATTTCTTTCCATTTAGCAATAAATTTATCTTTTTTATCTCTAGCTTTTTGAATATCAACACTTCTGCGCGTTTTATGTGTAAATTCTGTTGTTTTATCTTGTAGTGTCTTCCATGTTTCTTTCGTTTGATTTGTTACTGATCCTTTGTTAGTTCTTGATAATTCTGGTTCTTCTTCCCCAAGTTCTTGTTTTGTTAAAGGAAGTGATCTTCTTAAAAATAAGAAGTTCCAAATAGACATTTGTCCAAGTAACCACATGATAATAAAGAATGTGTTAACACTCAAAATATCAATAGGAATGATTTCATCGCTTTCAATTCTTCCGTATAAAACAATTTGCGTTATTAAGTAACTTATCCCATAACTGAAAATAATCCATAAATAATGATATTTTCTATGTTCTGTATTTAACTCGTCCTTATAAACGATATAACCAATATGAATTGCAAATGGTATTACGAAAATAATAGCAAAAAAGCTATAAACTTGAGTCATCAATATCAGTGTTATGATGAAAAAAAGAATACCAATAACTAAAAAGAATACTGAAATATCATAGTCATATCTTGTCGTTCTATATAAAGTAAAGCCAATCATAATGACACCAATACCAAATAAAGCAATAATGATGGCACTAATTATCGGGAAATTACCTATGTAATTACTCATTACTCTAATTATTTCACCAAAAAATGCATTTATAAAATCCCATACATTATGAATGTGCAAATCAATTTTACCTTTACCATTTAATTTATTAATTAATGGTAAATTAATTAAAATGATAAGACCTGTGAAAAGCGAAACGATGCCTATAACATAACTATATAATATCTCAGCGTGTTTCTTCAAAAAAGACATACCATTCACCTCAAAAGTTATTATATATGAACATTTAGTTCTTGTCTTTAATTATCTAATAAATAAGTCCATAGTATGATATAAAATGACTTATAGTCAAATTTCCACTTACAATTCATGTTTAAACAATTTTATAAATTTAACTTATTAAGTACATTATCGATGCATTATTTAGATTATCCATTAATTAACATTAATCTCATATCAAACTATTGTAATTATATTGAAGTGTTTATATTTTATTCAATTGTGGTACATACTAAATATAGATAATCTTAACTATGAAGGAGTGCTTTAATTATGAGTAAAGAAGAATTAAATAAAGAAGCAGCTGAAAAAGCTAAAAAAGCAGAGGATAAATTAAAAGAAGAAAAAGAATCTGCAAAAGATAACACTGAAGAAACTAAACAAAATATTCAAGATACTTTAGACTAGTATAGATACTTGGTATTAATAGTAATTCAATATAAATGTAAATCCGATATGGGAGTGCGACATCAAATCTTATCAAAATGAGGTTTGTGTCCACTCCTATTTTTTAATGGTTTTATAATTTGATTGCGTGTAATAAACTTAATTAACAACGTTTGTCCTTAAAATAATCACTCTATTAACCAACAATTTCTAGCATAACCTTGACATAAACGACGAAAAGTCATACATTATAATTAAATTTAAATAAATCATTCGCACTAGGGGTGTTTTGTGACTGAGATGAGGTATACCCTCAAACCCTTTGAACCTGATCTAGATTAAACTAGCGTAGGAAAGTGTATTGCGATATCACTGTGTAACTTTGGTATCCGTATGCCTATATAAAAACGCGCAACTTTCTAGAAGGTTGTGCGTTTTTTATATTAGGAGGAACAATGATGTCAAAAGGTTTAAAACTATCCGAAATACTTGTAACTGTGCTTATCGCAGTTGTTTTCGCCATTATTTATAATGTTTGGAATTTTGTCTATAAAGCTGTACAGGTAACTGGACTTCATTTTGAAGAACTCACTTATGGTGCCTGGTTTATGGCAGCAGTCGTAGCTTATCTCATAATTCCAAAAGCCGGTATTGCTCTGCTTGCAGAATTTGCTGCAGGTGCTGGTGAAACAATTGTAATGGGTCGTTTTGATATTGCAACGATGGTCTATGCATTATTACAAGGTTTAGCTTGCGAAATTATATTTGCTATTTTTCGATATAAATCACGTTCAGCAATGGTTGCGATGCTAGCAGGATTTTTAGCTTCAGTTGCAACACTACCTTTAGATTTTGCCTATGGTTATCTAGGAGAAGTCGCGGGTTGGAATCTTGCTTTATACATCATATTTAGATTAATTAGCGGTATTATCGTTGCCGGTCTCTTATCTTATTATATTGTTAAAGCACTTGACCAAACTGGTGTAACAAAATTATTCAGACCAGCAACCCAGAATGATTATGACAATCTATAAGGAGTAATAATGTTGATAGCTACTAAAAATTTACGCTTGAAATATCCAAATGGTCAAAAAAAAATATTCGACAATTTGTCTATTCAAATAAAAGATAAAGAAAAAGTATTATTATTAGGTCCTTCTGGCTCAGGTAAAAGTACTTTATTAAACGTACTTAGTGGCATTGTGCCAAACTTGATAGATTTGCCGTTAAAATATGATGCATTAGAAGTCGATCCTTCAAGTGGTGTCATATTCCAAGATCCAGATACTCAATTTTGTATGCCTAAAGTTTATGAAGAACTTGCATTTGTACTAGAAAATCAACAAGTTCCTCGGGAAGAAATGGATCATCGTATTGAGAAAGCACTAATGACAGTTGGATTAAACGTGGACAAAAATCAATATATTAATGAATTAAGTGGCGGTATGAAACAAAAACTTGCGATTGCTGAGACAATTTTACAACAAGCAACGACACTATTTTTAGATGAACCTACCGCGATGTTAGATGTAGAGTCAACTGCTGATTTATGGCAAAAAATTCAATCATTGTGGCGAGACCAAACTGTACTTATAGTAGAACACAAAGTCGAACATATATGGCAACATGTCGATCGTGTCGTTTTAATGAATTATGATGGTGCCATCATTGCAGATGCCCCACCTTCTCAAATTTTAAATGATTATGAAGCGCTATTAACTAAATATGGTGTTTGGCATCCAAAAGCTTGGCATTCTGCACCAAAAGCACTAAATTTTTCAGATTCTGATTCATCTCATTTTAATTTCCAAATTCAAGATGCAGTTATTAAACGTGGAAAGCAGCAACTCATTAACATTCCTAAGTTAAATGTCAATGCGGGAGAATGGATATCCATTACCGGGTCCAATGGTTCAGGTAAAACTTCACTGCTCGAATCAATGATGCAATTAATTAAATATGAAGGTCAGATGTACATCAATCATCATATTTACACTAAAATTAAATCTGCAGCAAAATCTATGTATCTTGTGTATCAAAATCCCGAATTACAATTTATAACAAATTCTGTATACGACGAAATTCATATACAAAACAAAAACAAATTTAATTCAACGGATGAAGCTAAACAGCAAACTGAATCATTATTAAAAACGCTTAACTTAACATCAGTACAAATGCAACACCCTTATGAATTATCTATGGGACAAAAGCGACGCTTAAGTGTTGCCATTGCTTTAAGTGCTTCTTCTGATTTAATTTTACTTGATGAACCTACATTTGGACTTGATAGTCACAATACATTTAACCTAATTAAGCTGTTTCAACAGAGAATTAAACAAGGACAAACCATTATCATGGTTACACATGACCCAGAAATTATTGCACGTTACCCAACTCGAAGACTACATCTCGAACATCACCATTTAATAGAAAAGACAGGTGATACGTATGTTTGATATGTGGAAAAAACACCATTCCTTTATCGATGATGTAAATATCATTACTAAATTAGGGATTGCTGTTATATTATTCTTCTTTGTCATATTTGTTCATCAATTCGATTATATGTTTTATATTACGTGCTTAATGCTTGCCCTATTATTAATATTCAATGGCTTGCAATTTAAAATCACCTTAGTATTTATCACTTTTACAATAATTTTCAGTTTAGTGTCCGCATTATTCATGATTTTTTATGGTGATGGGACGCACTTACTATTCAAATTTGGGTTTATCCAAATAACAACTGAAAGTTTGTATCGTGGCTTACATTTAGCAATGCGTACAACAACGGTTTCATTTTTTGGAATCTTAATTGCTTTTACTTCACAAATCGTTCTTGTATTTTATAGTTTAATGCAACATTTAAAAGTAAAACCCAAAGTAGCATATGCCTTTATGGCGGCAATACGCATGGTGCCATTAATGTTTATGTCTTTTTTACAATTAAGAAAATCATTAAAAATACGTTATCAATTAATAAGTGCCCAAAATTATCGAGGTATAAAAAGAGTCAAGCACCTCATCATTCCGTTATTAAGTCAAAACATCAGGAAGGCACATCAGCTTTCAGTAGCAATGGAAAAAAAAGGCTTCAAAGATGGGCCTCGAACATATTATTATCATGCACCTTTCTCGTATAAAGATATTCTATTAATTATAGTTATGGGACTCATATTAATAAGTGCCTATTACTTATCACTATATTTCCCAATAACTGGAATCGACGATGTCCGTATAACAAGTATTTATTAAAAAAGTTCAACTAACTTTTCGAAATCATTTTTATCCAAAAAATAAAAGCGATGGAACAAAACCTAAACCAGTTTGTTCCATCGCTTTTTTGCTATTTTTGTTTTATCGCTTTGTCACTGATGTCAGAACGATAAAATAATGCATTACTTTGAATTTGGTCAACCGCTTCATAAGCATTAGCTTTAGCTTCACTAATGTCGCTACCTTCGCCTAAAGCGAGAATAACACGACCTCCTGAAGTTACGTAATGTTGATCAACTTTATTTAAACCACTTACAAAGTATCTTCCATCTAATGTAAACCCTGAAACGACCTCACCTTTATTATAAGTACCTGGATAGCCTTTAGACGCAAGCATAACCCCTACAACCGCATCTTTTTTCCACTTAAATTGAATCGGTTGCTTCGCCTCTAAATCTAAAATGTGTTGCATCAAATCACTTTCCATTCGAGTCAACAACACTTGCGCTTCTGGATCTCCAAACCTTGCATTAAACTCAATCACCTTAGGACCCTCTTTTGTTATAATTGCGCCTATATATAGCACACCAAAAAATGAATAGCCCTCTTTCGCCATTGCTTGTGCAATTGGCTGAGCAATTTCTTTATTTGTACGTTCTATCATACCCTTATCAATATGAGGTACCGGACAGTATGCTCCCATACCACCAGTATTAGGACCTTCATCATTGTCAAACGCACGTTTATGATCTTGCGCAATACAATCAAATGGCACAGCATAATCTTGATTAACAAATGTCATAAGTGAAAATTCCTCACCTTCAAGAAATTGTTCAAATACAACTGTGCCATTTTCTTCAGAATATAAAATTTCTATTCCTTCACGTGCTTCATCGATATTATTAGCAATAATAACACCTTTACCTGCGGCTAATCCATCTTTTTTCAGTACAATTGGAAATTCACATGTGTCAATATAGGCTAATGCATCTGTTTTGTTATTTGTTTCTTTGTAAGCTGCAGTTGGAATGTCATACTTTTCCATGAGTTGTTTTGCAAATAATTTTGAACCTTCAATTTGTGCTGCAGCTTCATTTGGACCAAATACTTTTATATTTTCTGTTTGCAATTTATCGGTTAATCCTTCGGTTAATGGCTGTTCAGGTCCAATAATTACCCATGAAACATTCTGTGTCTTAGCAAAATCTACAATTTTTTCATGATTCGCTTCATCTATATCTGTATGTACTGTCGCTATATTTTTCATAGCGTCATTGCCTGGTATCACATGAATTTCATTAATAAGTGGAGACTGTTTTAATTTAAATGCTAATACATGCTCTCTACCACCTGCACCAATTACGAGTACTTTCATAAGCTACATTTCCTCCAATATTAATTAATGTTTAAAATGTCTTACGCCTGTTGTAACCATTGCAATACCATGTTTATTTGCCATATCAATAGATTCTTGATCTTTGATAGAACCACCTGGTTGAATAATTGCTTTAATACCAGAATTTGCAGCTAATTCTACCGTGTCATCCATAGGGAAGAAACCATCTGAAACCATAGCAACGTCATCGTTTATTTCAATCGCTCTTTCAATTGCAATTTGAGCAGAACCTACTCTATTCATTTGACCTGCACCAATACCCACTGTTTGTTTTGCATTACTTAAGATAACAGCATTACTTTTAACTGATGCAACAACTTTCCATCCAAGAAGCATAGCATCCCATTGCGCTTTTGTTGGCTCAACTTCTGTAACGACTGTCATGTCTTCTCTATTTAATTTGACATTATCTTTATCTTGTACAAGATAACCTCCTGATACAGAGACAAGTTCTTGTTCACTATTATCAATTGTCATATCAATCTCTAAAAGCCTAATATTTTTCTTTTTACCTAACACTTCTAGAGCTTCTTGTGTAAATTTTGGTGCAATAACAACTTCTAAAAAGATACCATGCAATACTTCTGCCAATGATTTTTCTACAGTTCTATTCAAAGCAACAATACCACCAAAAATAGACTGATTATCTGCATCGAAAGCATGTTTATATGCCTCATCAATTGTTTCAGCAACGCCCACGCCACATGGATTCATATGCTTAACAGCAACAGCAGCAGGTTGTTCAAATTGTTTCACCAATGATAACGCTGCATCCGCATCTTTGATATTGTTATAGCTTAATTGCTTGCCATGTAATTGTTTGGCACCTGCTAAAGTATGTTTGGCATCAGATGTTCTAACAAAATAAGCTGATTGTTGTGGATTTTCACCATAACGTAAACTTTCCTTATTATCTTTAAAATAGTCTACAATCGCTGCGTCATATTCATTTGTATGTTCAAATACTTTAATCATAAGTGATTTGCGATAAGCTTCATCTAATGTGCCATTTTTCAATTTATCAATCACTTCATTATAATCAGCAGGATGTACAACGGTAACAACATGTTTGAAGTTCTTTGCTGCAGCACGCAGCATCGTTGGTCCACCGATATCAATGTTTTCAATTGCATCTTCTTCTGTCACATTAGGGTTTGCAACCGTTTCTTTAAATGGATATAAATTGACAACTACCATATCTATTAAATCAATACCTTGTGCTTGCAGTTGTTCTAAATGTTCAGGTTTATCTCTATCAGCTAAAATACCGCCGTGTACAGATGGATGTAATGTTTTAACTCTGCCATCCATAATTTCTTCAAACTCTGTCAACTCTGAAATCGACTTCACAGGTAACCCGGCATTGGCTAATTCACGCATTGTTCCGCCCGTTGAATATAATTCATAATTTTGCTCTATTAATGATTGACCAAAGGTTACAATACCTGCTTTATTAGACACACTTAATATTGCTTTCTTCATTTAAATTAGCACCTCTTATTGAATGATTTTTGATATGACTTCTGGATATAATTCATGCTCTATTGCTTTAATTCTTTCTTCAAGATCAGATTTATTATCGTCCGGATAAATATCACATTGACGTTGTTCAATAATTTCTCCCGTATCCATACCACTGTCAACATAATGTACTGTTGAACCAGTTATTGTATCGCCACTTGCTAGCGCTTGTCCTATAGCATCTTTCCCTTTATATTTTGGTAATAATGAAGGGTGAATATTTAAAATGCGTTTATCATAAGCTCTTAAAATATTTTCACCTATTAATTTCATATAGCCAGCTAGAACAATCCACTCTACTTTTTCAGACGTTAACCATTCTATAATTTTGCGTTCATAATCCGTTTTAGAATCAAAATTTTTCAATTCATTAATATGAACATCTAAATGATATTTGCGCGCGCGTTCAATACAATATGCATTTACTTGATCTGTATAAAGTGAGGTTACTTCAATATTTGGTAGTTCCCCTTGTTTGATTTTAGACATAATACTTTCAAAATTACTTCCAGAACCAGAAGCAAATATAGCTATTTTGGTCAATTTTATACCCCCGTTAATTGGATTGGTTCGTTGCCTTTAACAGTTTCACCAATTTTATATGCCTTGATATTTTGACCTTTAAGTATTTCTAATGTTGATTCAACTTGGTTTTTATCAACGACTAAAGTAAAGCCAATACCCATGTTAAAAATGTTATACATTTCATCAGTTGAGATGTTTCCTTGTTCCTGTAACCAATCAAATATAGCTGGCGTAGGAAATTGCGTGACATCAATCTTGGCTGTTATCCCCTCAGGTAAGGCTCTAGGTATATTTTCATAAAAACCGCCCCCTGTAATATGGGTCATGGCATATATCTTAATAGATGATTTAACAGCTAACACGGGTTTTACATATAAACGTGTGGGTTTCAAAAAAGCATCTAAAAATGTCTGTTCTTGATTGAATGGTTCACTTAATTTAATACCTGATTGTTGTATTAATTTTCTAACTAAACTATAACCATTGGAATGTATGCCACTAGATTCAAGACCTATAATTGCTTGTCCAGGTTCAACAGATGAGCCATCAATATAGTCATCCTTTTCTACTGCACCTACTGCGAAGCCTGCTAAATCATATTCACCCTCGTGATACATTTCTCCCATTTCAGCTGTTTCTCCACCGATTAAAGCTGTATTGGTCTCTTCACAGCCATCACTTACCCCTTTGACAATTTGCTCAATGACTTCAGGAACGACTTTATTAGTTGCAATATAATCTAAAAAGTAAAGTGGTTCTGCACCTGTAGTTAAAATATCATTGACACACATTGCGACAACATCTATACCAATCGTGTCATGTTTATCGTTATCGATGGCTAATTTTAATTTTGTACCTACACCATCTGTACCTGATACAAGTAAAGGTGCTTTCATATTCAACTGTGACAAATCAAACATAGCACCAAAGCCACCCAATCCACCAAGTACTTCTTTGCGCATTGTTCTTTGGACATGACTTGTCATTCGTTCTACCGCTTCGTACCCTGCATTAATATCGACGCCTGCTTGTTGATATGCTTTAGACATTTAAATTACCCTCTCTATCAAAGTATTGTTGATGATTTGCTAAGTACGCTTTTTGACGTTCACTTAAATGCGCTACATAATCTTGCTCATAATCATATAAACCTGCAGGATAATCACCTGTGAAACTTTCAACACAAAGTCCACTATAAGGCGCATCGCAATCAAGTCCAATAGAATCAATTAGACCTTCGACTGTTAAATAAGCCAGTGAATCTGCTCCAATATAATCACTAATCTCCTCGGGCGATTTATTTGATGAAATAAGCTCTGCCGTTGTTGAAACATCTATGCCATAAAAACTTGGAAACATAAACTCAGGAGAAGCAATGCGTACATGAACTTCCTTAGCGCCTGCGTCTTTCAACATTTGTACTATACGTTTACTCGTAGTACCTCTGACAATCGAATCATCTACTAAGACAATATTTTTATCATAGACAATATCTTTTACAGCAGATAATTTTACGCGGACGCCTTGTTCACGTAATTCTTGTGTCGGTTGAATAAATGTTCTTGCAACATATTGATTTTTAACAAGACCCATTTCATACGGCAGTCCACTCTCTTCGGCATAACCAGATGCTGCTGAAAGTGAAGAATTAGGTACACCAATAACCATGTCCGCACTTGATGCTGGACTTTCTTTCGCTAATTGTTTACCAGACTGTTTTCTAACAGCATGTACGTTTTTACCGGCAATGGTTGAATCAGGTCTAGCAAAGTAAATATACTCCATAGCTGAAATAGCCGTCGTTGTATGACGCGTATAAGATTCGACTCTAATCCCATCATCATTGATGACTACATATTCTCCAGCATGAATATCTCTTACAAATTCAGCACCTAGGACATCGATTGCACATGTTTCACTTGCAATAATATATGAACCATTTTTCATTTTACCAACAGCTAATGGTCGAATCGCATTAGGGTCAACTGCACCATATAAAGCGTCTTTAGTTAGTACCGCAAAAGTAAATCCGCCTTTTATTTTTCTTAAACTTTCTTGAAAAGCATCTTCAAATGTAGGTGCTTTACTTCTTCGTATCAAGTGCATGATAACTTCAGTATCTGAAGAAGAGTGAAAAATAGAGCCTTGATGTTCTAAAGATTTTTTTAGACTTTGCGCATTGATAAGATTACCATTATGACAAACTGCAACACTCATATCATAAAAATGATATAAAAACGGTTGAATATTCTCTATACCTTTATTCCCAGATGTTGCGTATCTCACATGCCCAATTGCATGTTGATATGTTTTAAATGATTCCATTTGTGTATCTGATATCGCATCTGTCAATAAACCTAAACCACGTTCACCTTTAAGCACTTCACCATTTGAACAAACGATTCCAGCACCTTCTTGACCACGATGTTGCAAACTGTGTAGTCCCATATAGGTTAATTGAGCAGATTCCGGATGATTCCATATGCCAAACACGCCACATTCTTCATTTAATCCGTTGCTGTCATACATTGAGGTATAGCTCCTTCCCATAAATCATTTAAATGTTTTACATCACGCACAATTTCGCTCTGTTCATTTGTCACTTTAAATTGTTGATCATTAGTCACTTTACCAATCTCAACAGCATGATCGCAGTTTAATGATTGACCATTTTTTACGATTACAATATAACGTCCTTGTGTTTCACTAAACAGTTGCGCATTCGTAACACTTAGTTTCGCCTGTAAACCAAGTTGGTAATGTGCACTGATACGAGCTAAAGTAAGCAATAAGCCACCTTTACCTACTGTTTGCACATGTGAAGCTACCCCTTCTCGAATTGCTTGTTTTATCGATTCACCTTTACGAACTTCTTCCGATAAATCAATGGATTCAAATTCATGATTCACTTGACCATACAACAATTTCTCAATTTGACTACCACCGAAATCGTCATTTGTATCACCAACAACATATAATTTATCTCCTACAGAAGGATTAAAATGATTAAGATAACTTATGTCATCGATGAGACCAACCATACCTACTACAGGTGTTGGGAATATAGATGTTTCTCTCGTTTCGTTATATAAAGACACATTACCCGAAACGACAGGTGTGCTTAAAATCTCACATGCTTCTGCCATACCTTTTGTTGAATCTGCTAATTGTTGATATATTTCTTTCTTCTCAGGTGAGCCATAATTTAAACAATCCGTCATAGCTAAAGGCGTTGCACCTACAGAAATTAAATTTCTATACGCTTCGGCAACAACCATTTTTCCACCTTCATATGGATTGTTAAATACATAGCGGGCTTCTCCATCAATCGTTGACGCAATAGCTTTATCAGTTCCTTCAACGCGCACAACAGAGGCTTGTAATCCTGGCTTAACTATCGTATTAGCACCTACTTGTTGATCATATTGTTCGTATAAATAACGCTTCGAAGCTATAGTTGGGTGTTGTAATAATTGATCAAATACGGATTCAACATCTACACTGCTATAGTCATTTTTAATTTCATTGTATTCTGGCGACGTACCTTCAAGTACATAAACTGGCGCTTCATCAGATAAAGGTTGAACTGGAATATCGGCAAATACTTCATCTTCATAAGTTAATACGAAACGATCCGTGTCAGTTACTTCTCCAATTACTGCACTGTCTAACTCATGTTTATCAAAGAGGTCTAAGAATTTTTGTTCTGTTCCCTTTTCTACAACAAGCAACATACGTTCTTGAGTTTCAGATAACATCATTTCATACGGTGAAATACCTTGTTCTCTTGTAGGGACTTGTTCTAAACGTAAATGTAAGCCACTACCACCTTTAGCTGCCATTTCTGAGGATGATGATGTTAGTCCTGCAGCCCCCATGTCTTGGATACCAACGAGTTCATCAAATGTGATGGCTTCTAGCGTGGCTTCCATTAATTTTTTACCTACAAATGGATCACCAATTTGAACAGATGGTCGTTTGCTTTCACTATCTTCACTTAATTCTTCAGAAGCAAAAGTCGCACCATGAATACCATCGCGGCCAGTTTTCAAACCAACATAAATAACAGAGTTTCCAACGCCTTTAGCCGTCCCTTTTTGAACCATGTCGTGATCAATTATGCCTACACACATCGCATTGACGAGTGGGTTGCCATCATATCGATCATCAAACTCTATTTCTCCAGCAGTTGTAGGAATTCCTATACAGTTACCATAGCCACCTATACCTGCAACAACGCCACGTAAAAGTCGATGGTTTTGTTTTTCTGTCAATTCACCAAACCTTAGACTATTCAATAAATTAATTGGACGTGCACCAATAGAAACAATATCTCTAATAATGCCTCCCACACCAGTAGCTGCGCCTTGGTATGGTTCAACTGCAGAAGGGTGATTGTGTGACTCAACCTTAAACACAACCGCTTGGTTATCACCAATATCAACAACGCCTGCGCCTTCTCCTGGGCCCATTAAAACATGTTCACCTGAAGTTGGAAATTGTGTTAAAAAGGGTTTGGAATGTTTATAAGAACAGTGTTCACTCCACATAACTGAGAAAATACCAATCTCCGTAAAGTTAGGTTCACTACCTAAAATATCACAAACCTTTGCGTATTCTTCATCACTTAATCCCATATCCTTGTACAGTTGTTCAATTTTAATATCTTCAGAACTTGGTTCAATAAATTTAGACATTTTGTTCCCTCCAACTATTTACCATTGCTTGAAATAATTTTACGCCGCTATCTGTACCAAGAATTGGTTCAATAGCACGTTCCGGATGAGGCATCATACCACACACATTGCCCTGTTCATTGATAATACCTGCGATATCATTAAAAGAACCATTCGGATTATTGACATATTTTAATATAATTTGATTATTTGCCTCTAAACGATCATACATATCTTGAGTACAATAATAATGACCTTCACCATGGGCAACAGGATAAACTACAGTTTCATCCTCATTATATAAATTTGTGAATGCCGTATTATGATTTACCACACGCAATGATTCATTTCGACTCACGAATAAATGAGAATCATTATGTAGTAAAGCACCTGGAAGTAAACCAATTTCAGTTAGAATTTGAAACCCATTACACACACCAAGTACCGGTTTACCTTCTTTCGCAAATTGTTTTACTGCTTCTGTAATTGGTGCAACACTTGCCATTGCCCCAGAACGTAAATAATCACCAAAAGAAAAACCACCTGGTATCAGTACACCATCAAAACCGTCCAACGATGTATTTCTATAATCTACATATTCTGCTTCTACATCTGATTTCAATGCAGCATTATACATGTCTCTGTCGCAATTTGATCCTGGAAATTTCAGCACTGCAAATTTCATTATGCCTTCTCTCCTTCTTCCAATACTTTATAACTATATTCTTCAATAACAGTATTAGCAAAAAGTTTTTCACTTAACGTAATTACAACATTATGAACTGCTTCGTCAGTTGCTTCATCAAAAGTCATATAGAGTACTTTACCAACTCTGATATCATTGACTTGCTTATATCCTAAATCATGTACAGCTCGATTTAATGCTTGTCCTTGTGTATCTAATACTTGTGGTTGTAATGTAATATGCAATTCAATTGTTTTCATTGTTAGAGTGCCTCCAATTTATTTAAAAAAGTTTGATATGTCTCGATAATTGATCCTGTATCTTCTCGATAAACATCTTTATCAAAATTTGTATCACTTTGTTTATCCCAAATTCGACATGTATCTGGAGAAATTTCATCAGCCAATAAAATTTCACCTTCATTTGTGCGTCCGAATTCAATTTTAAAATCGACTAATCTTAAATTCATTTTGTCCATTAAGTTCACTAATACTTCATTAATTTCTGTTGCTGCTTCTTTTAATTTTTCAATTTCACCATCATCAGCAATTTGAAGTAGTTTAATATGGTCTTCAGTGATAAGGGGGTCGTTCAAATCATCATTCTTGTAGAAAAATTCAACTAATGGTGTTTCAAATGTATGTCCTTTTTCAAAACCTAGTCTTTTTGTAATTGAGCCTGCTGCAATATTTCTAACTACAACTTCTAAAGGAATGATTTCAACCGAATTAACTAATTGTTCCGTTTCAGATATTTGCTCAATAAAATGACTATTCAAGCCTTTAGCTTTCAAATAATTAAATATACGAGAGGTAATTTGGTTATTTAAGCGCCCTTTCCCTTCAATGAAGTCTTTTTTAGCACCATTTCCAGCTGTCACTTCATCTTTATATTCAACTCGTAATACATCAGACGTTCCTGTTGAAAAAATTCTTTTAGCCTTTCCTTCATATAACAAAGACATATATTTATCTCCCTTCAAATTGTTTAAGCAACTTTTGTTCAGTTTCATTTATATCATTAGTTAACACCGTTAAATGTCCCATCTTACGATTAAATTTACGTTCGTTTTTGCCATAGATATGGACATGCCATTCAGGGTGTTCTGCGAATTGATCTTCTAATAAATCTAAATCTCTGCCTAATAAGTTCATCATAATCGCCGGTATCAATAGTGTTACTTGTTGTGGTAATTGTTGTCCTGTTATCGCCTTAATATGTGTATCAAATTGAGAATATTCGCAAGCTTCAATTGAATAATGTCCGGAATTATGTGGTCTAGGCGCAATTTCATTTACATATAATTGATTCTGTTGATCTATAAAAAATTCAACTGTAAATGTGCCTATAAAATGTATGGCTTTAATTATTTTATTTACTTCATTACGCGCTTCTTGCTCTTTATTATCTTGTACTCGCGCAGGCACGATTGTTTTAAATAGTATTTGATTTTGATGTTCATTTTCTTGTAGAGGGAAATATGTGATCTGATTGTTTGTACCGATGGTTACTGTCAAAGAAACTTCTTTACTTAAGTTTAGGTACTGTTCTGCTACACATTCTTGTGCTTGAATCAGTTGATGCGCTTCATCTAAATGAGTGGCGTCTTTAACAAGCACTTGACCTTTACCGTCATATCCACCGAAACGTGTTTTAACAATAAAAGGATATCCAATTGAATCAACCGCTTTAACTAGATCGTCATAGTCAGTTAATTGGAGGAACGGCGCTATATTACTGCCAGAATCTTGTAAAGTTTGTTTCTCCGTCAGGCGATCTTGAAGTAATTGAATCGCTTGATAGCCTTGAGGAATATTATATTTTGAAGCTAATGCTTGTAATTGATTAGCCGAGATATTTTCAAATTCGTACGTTATTACATCTGATAATGCTCCAAGTCGATCTAGTGCTATTTGGTCGTCATACGCAGCGTTGATGAACTCGTTGGCAACATACTGGCAAGGACATGATGAATCGGGATCTAACACAATCACTTTGTATCCCATTTGTTGGGCAGACTGCGCCATCATTTTGCCCAGTTGACCGCCTCCTATGATACCTATGGTTGAGCCGAATTTTAATTTACTCAAGTTCATCTTGCATATCACTCACTTTCTCAACTAAAGATTTCTCATAATTTTCCAAATTCTTTTGCACTGTTTGATTACCAATACTAAGTATTCTTGCAGCCAATATACCCGCATTTTTAGCGCCAGCTTTACCTATTGCTGTCGTTGCTACTGGAATACCACCTGGCATTTGTACGATTGACAATAGCGAATCCATTCCTTTTAAACTTTTAGACTCAATAGGAACGCCAATTACTGGTAAAGTCGTCATTGACGCAACCATACCTGGTAAATGCGCAGCACCGCCTGCACCAGCGATAATGACATCATATCCTGCATCTCTCGCTTCTCTTGAAAATTCAAACATTAATTCAGGCGTACGATGTGCTGAAACTACTTTTTTATCATACGGAATTTCAAATTGGTCTAACATCGAACAACTTTCTTTCATTGTTTCCCAATCAGAAGAACTTCCCATAATGACTACTACTTTCAAAATGAACACCCTTTCAGAAATTTGAAATGATACTACTATTAGATGTATATTACAGATATAGCATAACAAGTAAATGATGCTTTTTCAATCAAAAATCGAACTTTAATACTTTTTTTCTGTTTAATCTACGTCTTTTGGTTGTTAATTATCCCATCATTTGTGTTAATGTTAAGTAAAGTTCAAACATTCAAGGAGGATTTTTTCATGGTCGCAAAAATTTTAGACGGGAAACAAATCGCTAAAGATTACAGACAAGGACTTAAAGATCAAGTTGAAGCTTTACAAGCTGAGGGGTATACACCAAAATTATCTGTTATTCTAGTCGGTAATGATGGTGCAAGTCAAAGTTATGTCAACTCTAAAAAGAAAGCTGCGGAAAAGATTGGAATGATTTCAGAAATTGTTCATCTCGACGAATCTACTTCTGAAGCAGACGTTTTAAACGAATTAAAACGCTTAAATGAAGATGATAGTGTGAGCGGTATATTAGTCCAAGTACCACTTCCTGATCAAGTAAGTGAACAAAAAGTATTAGAATCTATTAACCCAGCAAAAGATGTCGATGGCTTCCATCCTGAAAATATTGGTAAGCTTTATATTGATCAACAAACATTTGTACCTTGTACACCATTAGGCATCATGGAACTTTTAAATCATGCCGATATTGATTTAGAAGGAAAAGACGCTGTTGTTATCGGACGTAGTCACATTGTAGGTCAACCAGTTTCTAAATTATTACTTCAAAAAAATGCTTCCGTAACGATTCTTCATTCAAGAACTAAAGATATGAAGCGTTATTTAAAAAATGCTGACATCATTGTTAGTGCTGTGGGTCGTCCTGGATTAGTAACAAAAGAAGACGTTAAAGAAGGCGCGGTTGTAATCGATGTAGGGAATACACCTGATGAAAATGGTAAATTAAAAGGTGATATCGAATACGATGAAGTTAAAGAAGTGGCAGGTGCAATTACACCCGTACCTGGTGGCGTTGGCCCAATGACAATTACAATGGTATTAAATAACACACTTATAGCTGAAAAAATGCGTAGAGGGATTGAATAAACTCGCGAGATAAAGAATCAATTTTTTTGATATTTATATAAATAAAATGCTTTACTGCTTCATTAACAAAAAACAAGACACGAACGTGTCTTGTTTTTTGTTAATTTATATTATTTCATTCAATCATATAACACTTTATACACCAACACTTAATTTAGGGATAAACGATTCGAAATGAATTTTCGTTTCATCAACTTCCATTTCTTTTAAGGTAGTGATGATAGATTGAAGGAAATTAACACCACCACAAACATAAATTTCAGTATCTTTTGTTATAAATTGATTCAAATACGATGCATCCATATAACCCATTTTATGCTTATCATAAATAATATAATCGTTATTCTCTTTACTTTCAGCTATTGCCTCTAGTTTATTTGAGAATGGTATATCTGTATCATTAATAATATTTTGAATAAATTGAATTGGCGCTTCTGACTTAGCCACTTGATTAAACATTGGAATTAAAGGTGTAACCCCGATACCGGATCCAATAAATAGCTGTGGTGACTCACTGTTGACCACGGAAAACGGACCTACTGGTGCTGATAATTGAATCGTATCGCCTTCTTTGTATTCACTATGAAGTATCGTAGACACTTCCCCTTCATGTGTTGTTGTTACATCATGTTTAACTGCAAAAGTCAGTGTTTCACTATCACCTTCTACAATTGAATAATGGCGTTTAGCACGGTATGGTAGTGACGCACTCTTCACATCGACCGTGACATATTGACCTGGTTTAAATTTACTCATGTCTATTTCATCAGATTTAACTGTAAATGCTTTGATGTCTGTAGCTACAGTTTCTATATTTTTAATTACAAATGCTTGGAAACCATCCCATGCCATTGTTTTATAAATATCTTTTTCAACTTCAATAAATACTTTAGCAATTTCTCCGTATGCTTTAGCCCAAGTGTCTAATATTGCATCATCATCCGATAATTTTAAAACATTTTGGATGGCAGCTAATAAATTTTCACCTACAATATCATAACCAGCTGGCGGCACCTGTAATGCACAATGTTTAAATGCAATTTCTTTCACAACTGGTAAAATACGTGTCAAATCATCAATATTCATCGCTGCAGCTAATACACTCTGTGCTAGCGCCGTTGATTGCAATCCTTTCTTTTGGTTTGTTTGATTAAACATATTTCTTAATTCAGGGTGTTGTGTAAACATTCTATTATAGAAAAACGATGTGATTTCTACCCCTCTTTCTTGCAATACCGGAACCGTTTCTTTAATAATCGCTTTTTCTTTTTCATTCAACATAATAAGCACTTCCATTTCTTCAAATATAGCTTTATCATTTCTACTTTATTTTATTACAAATTATAGTATTTCAAAACAAATTTGTGATAAAATTCACAAAAAGTTCATTTTACTTATTTATAACTAAAAATTACAATTATATTTAAATAAATAAGGTATATTAGGACTATAGTATGATGTAATACACAGCGCATTACAGTATAGTATAGATAAATCAATTAAAGTCTCTTCTTGGAGGTCAATAAATGAATAAACTTATACAATCGTTATCAGCAATTGGCGTTTCTGCAACTCTTGTATCCCCAAACCTAAGTGCAGAAGCCACTGACAATTCAATTCCAGAGCTTAAAGGTACGAATGATACAATCATAGATAAAGGTGAAGAATATAATCTTTTAAATGGTGTACATGCATACGATAAAGAAGACGGCGATTTAACACATAAAATTAAAGTTGATGGTAATGTTAATATCAACCAAGCTGGAAAATACAAAATTGAGTATAAAGTGGAAGATTCAAACGGCGCATCAAGTAAATCGATACGTTATATAGAAGTTAAATAAATTAAAATTCCATACATAGCAAAAATCAAGCTAAATGATAACCTTTATCACTACTTTTTTGATAAAATCACCCTTTCGCCTTAAATATGACACTTTTCACAAAATGTACACATAATTTTAACAAATCTTTGAAAGCCCACCAGACGTTGAGTTTGTTGGGTTTCTTTTAATTTTACAATATTTTTTTTCGCACAAACACTTGTAAATATTGCGTAATATCTTAAAATTGATGTTAAGCCCTACATTTGTAGTATTAGGAGGTCAAAAAAGTGTCAAAATTTAAGTCTTTGCTTCTACTCTTTGGCTCGCTAATTTTACTTAGTGGCTGTTCTAACGTAGAAGTTTTAAACCCAAAAGGGCCGATGGCAAGTGATTCGAAGTTTTTGATTATGTATTCAATTATCTTCATGCTTGTTATTATTGCCGCTGTACTTATTCTATTCACAGTTTTTCTATATAAATATAGAATTGGAAACACTGATGAATCAGGTAAGATGCACCACAATTCTTTATTAGAAACAATTTGGTTTATTATTCCAGTAATTATTGTAATTGCATTAGCTATTCCAACAGTTAATTCACTTTATAATTACGAGGAAAAACCACAGAAAGAAGACGATCCACTTGTTGTTTATGCTACAAGTGCTGGTTATAAGTGGTTCTTTAGTTATCCTGAAGAGAAAATCGAAACAGTTAACCATTTAACTATTCCGAAAGATCGCCCAGTTGTCTTCAAGCTCCAATCAATGGATATGATGACAAGTTTCTGGATTCCACAATTAGGTGGTCAAAAATATGCGATGACAGGTATGACTATGGACTGGACTTTAACAGCTAGTGAAGAAGGTACGTTCCGTGGACGTAACTCAAACTTCAATGGTGAAGGCTTCAGTCGTCAGACATTTGATGTGAATTCAGTAAGCCAAAGCAAATTCGAGGATTGGGTAAAAGATGCCAAAAAACAAAAAGTATTGGATCAAGATACATTTGATAAGCAACTTTTACCAACTACTGAAAACAAAAATTTAACTTTCAGTGGTACGCATTTAGCATTTGTTGATCCTGCAGCAGATCCTGAGTATATTTTCTATGCTTATGATCGTTATAATTTCGTTCAAAAAGATCCAAACTTTAACACTGAAGAAGAACGTACAGCAGATGTGTTAGATAAACCAGATCAACCTGCACGTAAGCCGCAAATCACAAATGCTAACTACGAACGTCATGGAATGAAAGCCATGATTTTAGGCAATAATGAACCATATGATAGTGAATTCAAAGATGAAGAATCACATAATATGGATGAAATGGAAAAAATCTCTGAAGGTGCTAAAGATGAAAAAGCATCTAAAATTGAGAAAAAAGACCATGAAAATGGAGGTGGACATTAATGAATTTTCCATGGGATCAATTACTCGTTCAAGGTAACTGGATGATAACAATGGGACAAATTGGTGCTCCTTTCGCAGTTATTGCCGTGATCGCAGTAATTAGCTATTTCAAATTATGGAAATATCTATACAGAGAATGGTTCACATCTATTGACCATAAAAAAATTGGTGCAATGTACTTAATCTGTGCGGTATTAATGTTCGTACGTGGTGGTATTGACGCGCTAATGATGCGTACGCAATTAGCCATTCCAGACAATACATTTTTAGAAGGAAACCATTATAATGAAGTCTTTAGTACGCACGGCGTAATAATGATTATCTTTATGGCTATGCCTTTCATCTTTGGTTTATGGAATGTTGTCGTACCACTACAAATTGGTGCGCGTGACGTTGCATTCCCTGTATTAAATAACGTAAGTTTCTGGTTATTCTTCTCAGGTATGATTTTATTCAACCTTTCATTTATAGTCGGAGGCTCACCTGCAGCTGGTTGGACAAACTACGCACCACTCGCAGGAGAATTCAGTCCAGGACCTGGTGTCAACTATTACTTAATAGCGATACAAATTTCCGGTATTGGTACACTGATGACTGGTATTAACTTCTTTGTTACTATACTTAGATGTAAAACACCAACAATGAAATTTATGGAAATGCCAATGTTTACGGTTACGACTTTTATTACAGCATTAATCGTTATCTTGGCTTTCCCAGTATTAACAGTTACATTAGCGCTATTTACAACTGATAGAATTTTCGACACAGCATTCTTCTCAGTTGCAAATGGTGGTATGCCAATGCTTTGGGCTAACTTCTTCTGGGTATGGGGGCACCCTGAAGTGTATATCGTTATCTTGCCAGCATTCGGTATCTACTCTGAAATTATTCCGACATTTGCACGTAAACGCCTATTCGGACATCAAAGCATGGTCTGGGCGACTGCAGGTATCGCATTCTTAAGTTTCTTAGTTTGGGTTCACCATTTCTTCACAATGGGTAATGGTGCATTAATTAACTCATTCTTCTCAATTTCAACCATGTTAATTGGTATACCAACTGGTGTTAAAATCTTTAACTGGTTGTTCACGCTTTATAAAGGTCGTATTACCTTCGAATCTCCAATGCTATTCGCATTAGGGTTCATACCGAACTTCTTAATCGGTGGGGTAACAGGTGTTATGCTTTCAATGGCGGCAGCAGATTATCAATATCATAATACTTACTTCTTAGTAGCGCATTTCCACTATACGCTAGTAGCTGGTGTAGTATTTGCCTGTCTTGGAGCTTTAATATTCTGGTGGCCTAAGATGACTGGCTTCAAGTTAAACGAAACATTAAACAAATGGTGTTTCTGGTTATTCATGATCGGATTTAACGTTTGTTTCATACCACAATTCATCCTTGGATTAGATGGTATGCCACGTCGTTTATACACTTATATGCCAGAAGATGGTTGGTGGTTACTAAACGCAATCTCAACTGTCGGTGCCCTATTAATGGCATTAGGATTTATGTTCTTAGTTGCAAGTATCGTATACAGCTTCTTCAAAGCACCACGTGAAGCAACTGGCGACAACTGGGATGGTTTAGGACGTACTTTAGAATGGGCAACTGCTGGAGCAATGCCACCTAAATACAACTTTGCTATCACACCAGACTGGAATGACTATGATACATTTGTAGATATGAAAGAACATGGTCGTCATTATTTAGACAACCATAACTATACAGATATCCATATGCCAAATAATACTCCTGTTGGATTCTGGATGGGAATTCTCTTCACTATTGGTGGATTCTTCCTTATCTTTGAAACACTCGTTCCAGCTATTATTTGTTTAATTGGTATCTTCGCAACTATGGTTTATCGCAGTTTCCAAATCGACCATGGTTATCATATACCAGCGTCTGAAGTTGCTGAAACTGAAAAACGTTTACGTGATGCACGTATAAAAGAAAGGGAGGCTGTAAGTCATGAGTCATGATGCAAACACAATTGATCAACGTTCGCATGAAGGTAATTTAAATAAACTTGGCTTTTGGGTATTCCTTACAGCAGAATTCTCATTATTCGGTACGTTATTCGCAACATTATTAACACTTCAACACGGTGGCGATTATGCTGGAAAAATGACGACTGAATTGTTTGAATTACCATTAGTTTTAATTATGACATTTGCATTATTAATTAGTTCTTATACATGTGGTATTGCAATTTACTATATGAGAAAAGAAAAAGAAAAATTAATGCTGATTTGGATGATTATCACTGTATTACTTGGTATGGTATTCGTAGGCTTCGAGATTTATGAGTTTGCGCACTACGTACATGAAGGTGTTAATCTAACTATCGGTTCTTATTGGTCTAGTTTCTTTATTCTATTAGGAACACATGGTGCCCACGTGTCATTAGGTATTGTTTGGATTATTTGCCTATTAATTCAAGTAGCAATGCGCGGATTAAATAAAGACAATGCTCCTAAATTATTTATAGTTAGTTTATACTGGCACTTTTTAGATGTTGTATGGATTTTCATCTTCACTGCCGTATATATGATAGGGATGGTGTTTAGCGGATGAATACAATAGTAAAACATACTGTAGGTTTTATCGCCTCAATCGTTTTAACGATCTTAGCTGTATTTGTAACCTTATACACATCTATGGCACTTAATGCTAAGATTACCATCATCTTTGGTTTTGCTTTTATACAAGCTGCAGTTCAATTATTAATGTTCATGCACTTAACTGAAGGTAAAGATGGTAATTTACAAACCTTTAAAGTTTTATTTGCGATTATCATTACTTTAATTACTGTTATCGGTACTTATTGGGTAATGCAAGGTGGACACTCAAGCCACTTATAATCAATATAGACTTCTCTTCTGAGAAGCCTTAGAACAAAGAGACCCCCTACGCATTCATTTGTGTAGGGGGTCTCTTTATATATTGATTTCGTTAATTTCAAAATATGTATGTTTTGTTGTTATAAATTTTTCGTATGAAAAGAAAGTACTAAATTAATCGTTTATATTAACTATGGTAAACCAAACATGCAACTGACCGTCACTTTTCCTTCTTCATATCCCCCCTATTTTCAAATAGTATTTTCATTAGATGACGCTGATTTCTAATGAAAATACTTCACGAATATTAAAAACTAACCTAGATTATTCAAAATAAATACTAATAAACTAAACTTAGGCTCTATGGAATGTCTTTACAACATTATTTGCTCATATTCCTATCAATAGTCGCTTAATTTTTCAATTGCTATACAACATTTTCTAGGTAAAACAATGTACACTATATTTAAATGATTATTTATTTTTAGGAGGAAATTCAATTATGAAACAACCTATTATCATAGATTCAGATCCTGGAATTGATGATGCTGCTGCGATTAGCATTGCATTAAATCATCCTAATTTTGATTTGCGAATGATTACTACAGTTAATGGAAATGTGGGTATTGAAAAAACAACTGCGAACGCTTTGAAACTTAAACGCTTTTTCTCGAGTACCGTTCCTGTACATAGAGGTTCCTCTCAACCATTATTATCAGAAATCGTAGATGCTAGTGCAGTACATGGTGAATCTGGGATGGGAGGATATGATTTTCCTAAGATTAATTACAGTGATTTATCATCCACTCATGCTGTAGAAGCCATGCGCAAAGAACTTCAATCAAGTGAAGACCCTATTACTTTAATACCAATAGGACCTTTAACAAATATTGCCCTATTACTCTCAACCTATCCAGAAGTAAAAGATTATATTAAAGAAATTGTATTAATGGGTGGTTCGGCAGCTCGAGGCAATGTCACACCATTAGCAGAATTTAATATTTATTGTGATCCAGAAGCAGCACACATTGTATTTAACTCTGGATTACCAATTACTATGGTTGGCTTGGATGTAGCTAGAAGTTCTACACTTAGTCACGCAACGGTGAATGAATTACAAAGTTTAAACAAAACCGGTGACATGTTGCATCAACTTTTCAAACATTATAAGGGCGACGATTTTGAAAAAGGAATCAATATCTATGATGCATATACGATACTTTATTTATTACATCCTGAAAAATTTGATGTGAAAGAGGCAGATGTACAAATTGAGACCACTGGAACACTTACAAAAGGTGCAACTGTTACAGATTTTAACACGCACTTCCCTAACTGCTCAGTTGTTATGTCTATCGAAACAAACGATTTCAAAAAACTATTTATTGAAGCTTTAAAATACTGTATATAATCTTAGTAAAAAACACACGCCCATTTCCATGGCGTGTGTTTTAAAATTTCAATTAATATGATTTACCCACATGATTATAAGGTCCACCCTGTTTTAAAATCTGATTGTAAATATGTTGGATTTTCTGTTCATTATTCACGTCACTATTTTCATAATTAGTTCCTAGGATTACAATATACTTGTCATTAAAATATGACGTAAAAACTTGACCAAAAAAACCACCATTAATTCTATTTTTATCTGCAAAGGAATAAAACCCATAGCGATAAGGTTGAGGATATTTAGACGTCTTACTCTCATGTAACAGTGGTTTTGATATATGGCTATTTAATATTCCATTATTCTGTAATCCTAAAATCAATTTTCCCATATCACTCGGCGTCATGTATAAATTACCCGCCCCATAATACTGTTCTAAAACGTTGGGATACTGTTGTAGTGGTTTGCCAGATTTACCATCCTTTTTATAACCCTTAGCCATATATGCTTGAAAATTTGGATCATCAAAAAATGCAGTGAAATTTAGATGTTGCGGTTTTGAAATTCTATCCTCAAAATTTTTCTTATACGACTTGTTTGTCACTTCTTCAATCACACGCGATAATACTAAATAATTTCCGTCGTTGTACCTATTTTTATTGTAAAATTTAGGCTCAATGCCTTTTTGTTGAATCGCATGTACCGCTTCGTTTAAATTTTTATAATTTGGAGAAGCTTTATATTTAAACAATCCACTTTTATGCAACATGAGTTGATTTAAAGTAATTGGCTGCTTCGTTTTAAACCATGGCAAATATTTAGTTACAGAATCGTTCATGTTAATTTTATTTTCGCTTTCTAATTGTTTCAACATTAATCCTGTTGCAAACTTTTGAGAAGATCCAATTAAATATAAAGTATCTGCTTGATTCTGTTTATTTTCTTGAATGTTTTGCAAACCGTATCCTTTATTTAATTTGAGTTGACCATTTTCGAACACAGTTGCAGTACCGTTAAATTTAACTTGTTCAAGATATTGATTAATCTGCATCATCTGTGGATTTTGATTATCGACAATAGTCTGTAAATGCCCCATTTGTTTATTCGTAGTTTCTTGTTTCGTCTCATTTTGTAACATTGGCGTTTCTTGATGACTACGATGATATAGCTTATAGGCGATTGTAATAATAATTACTATTAATAATATAATTAAAATGATTGTTATTTTTTTGAGTATCTTTGTTGTCATAATGTTGCCTCTATATTTGTTTAAACTATATTATTAATATAGTTTGCTTCAAACTGTTGTGTAATTTCATCAATATTTTCAACTTCAAGTGAAAAATATAATTTAATTTTTGGCTCTGTACCAGAAGGTCTTAACGCAATAAAACCATTTTCAAAAATAAATCTAATTAAATTTGTCTTTGGTAATGTTAATTTCTCAGTATGACCTGTTATCATGTCTCTAACTTCTCCAACATGGTAGTCCTCAATTTTTAGTACATCCATACCACATATAGAAAATACCTGTTCATTTCTAAATTGCGCCATAATACTTTCTATTTTTTTAACACCGGCTTTTCCTTCAAATGTAGGCGCAAGTGTTCTGTCCTTGAAATAACCGATATTTTCGTAAATATCTTCAATTGTTTCCTTAAATGTTATACCGTTTTTATCAAGTAAATTCTTATATTTAACTAATAATGGTACCATTTGTATAGCATCTTTATCTCTTGAAATAGGTTGTGCTAAGTACCCATGACTTTCTTCAAATGCAAGCAGTAATTGCTTATCATCATCTTTCTGTTTGTGTTCTATTAAATCTGAAATGAATTTAAAACCTGTCAGAACATCGTTAACTTCTACATTGAGAGATGTTGCTAACCTTTCTGCTAGCTCGCTCGTAACTATTGATTTGATCATATATTGCGGCGTACTATCTTCAGTTAAATCTTGGAACCTTAATTTCATTAATAATAGCCCTATTTCATTGCCATTAAAATATCTAAAATCATTATCACCATAACGTTCTATAAATCCTAATCGATCCGCATCAGGATCAGTTGCAATAATAAGCTGTGCATCTGTTTTATCTGCTAGCTGTTTGCCAAGTGCAAAAGCTGCTTCATCTTCAGGATTAGCAATAGCTACTGTTGGAAAATTACCATTAGGTTCTGACTGTTCTTTTTCTATAACAAAATTATGATAATCTAATTCAGTTAAAATGTCAGATACCAAAGGTAGGCTCGTACCATGTAAACTCGTCAATATGACTTTTGCGTCATGTGCATCTATTGATCCTACTAATGACTTAACTTCTTTTTTATAACTTTCTGTTACTTCATTCGACATATATTTTATTTTACCGTTTTCTACGAACGCATTAAAATCACCTTTTTCAATATTTAACGGAGTTTCAATTGAATTTATATATTCACTTAATTGCTCTGAAGCTTCAGGTAATAATTGGCCACCCTTTTCATTATAAATCTTTATACCATTATAATTTTTAGGATTATGACTTGCTGTAATCATGATGCCTGCATTTACTTGTAGATGTCTTACGGCAAAGGATAATTCTGGTGTCGATTTATAATTGTCTGAAATAATAGCTGTGATACCATTATTTGCCAACACACTTGCCATCTCTTGTGAAAATGCTTTTGATAAAAATCTTGTATCAAAATGTATGACAACAGATGCGTCATCAACATTATGATTTAAATATTGAGCTAAACCTAGCGCTACTTTGCGGACTGTAAAAGCATTTAACCTTGCTGGTCCTAAACCAAATGTACTTCTAATACCTGCAGTACCAAATGATAAGACCCCTTCAAAACCAGCATTCTGTTCTTCTTCTGTTTGTGTTTCGTAAAAATCCTTTACTAAACTTTCATTTATATTTTCTAACCAAAGTGCTTTCACTATTATATTTCCTCCTCAAATCATTCATTCCTAGTACGTTTATTCTATCTTTATGCTGGAATATGATTAAATTTGTTTCAACGCTTGCTATAATTAAGTACAAAGGCAATCTAAAATTTCTAACATCTTTTAATTATAATCGTCTACAAGATGATATTTCCAATATATATTATATCCTATGTCTTTAAATAAATCATATTTTATCAAATGACATTATTGTAATACTATTTTTATGTTTATTAACCTTGCCACTTTCAATGATTTAAATCATTTCATAAATGATGATTTTATTAAATACAATCATATTTACTTAATCATACATGACAAGTGCATTGTATATTTATGATTAACACATAACTTCTGCGTGCATATTGTTTCATCATTTTATTACACATTGCCAATAAAATTACAATTAACAACTTCATAGTTGATATTTTTTAGTGATAGTAATAAAATTATAATTTATAGTGCATTTTCTTCTTTACAAATAATTTACAAAGTTAAAAAGAAGTATAATCAAAATATAAATATAGTTACATGTACAAAAAATCTAATAATTTGGGAGCTTCAAACATGAATAAATTTTTAAAATATTTCTTAATATTTCTTTCATTAGTTCTTGTCGTTGTTCCAATTATTTTTGCGATCATATTGCTAAAATCTTCTCAAGGCGCTTTTGAGTCTTCCTTTAATGATAGTGATTCCTCTAGGAAGTCAAATATACGTGACTCTAAAGTAAATCCTTCAAAAGATCCTATATCTATCCTATTTTTGGGAATTGATGATAATAGTGGCCGTGAAAAAAATGGACAAACAGCTGAAAAATCTAGAACCGATGCAATGATATTATCTACTTTTAATGCAGATAAGGAACAAATTAGAATGTTAAGTATTCCGCGTGATACAATCAGCTACATACCAAAAGTTGGTTATTATGATAAAATTACGCATGCACATGCATACGGAGGCCCTACTGCTTCAATGGACTCGGTAGAGGCTACATTAGATTTACCAGTCGATTACTATGTCAGAATTAATATGGAAGCGTTTGTTGATGCAGTTGATGAATTGGGCGGCATTAAATATGACGTCCCTTACAACATTAATGAACCAAATACAAACGATACTGGTAAAATTAAAGTCAAAAAAGGCTATCAAAATCTTAATGGCGATGAAGCATTGGCTGTAGCTAGAACACGTCATCAAGACTCAGATTTAAAACGTGGTCAGAGACAAATGGATTTAATTAAAAAACTATTTGCAAAAGCACAAAAAGCAGACTCATTTAATAAACTAGATGATGTTGTTGAAATTGTCGGAAAAAATGCCAAACATAATTTAAGTTATGATGAAATAAAAGTACTTGCTACTTCTTATTTAAAAGATGATATAAAAATAAAAAGTTCACAACTTGAAGGTGACGATGATTATTTAAATGGCATTTATTACTATAATCCAGATATAAAAAATATCCTGTCAACGACAAATATGTTGCGAAGTGACTTAGATTTACCTAAAATTAAAGATAAAGATGAATTATTAAATCAACGCGTGATTGATTATTATGGTACACTCGTACCATTAACCGAGTTAGATGATAGTCTTCTAACGAAATCACAAAAAGATAGCTCGGAAGATGAAAATAGTAATGAAAATCAATCAAATGAGAATGACAATAGCAACTCAGAAACAAATAACGCTGAAGATTATAATAATCAGCAACAAACGGATCAGTTTGGTAACGAACAAAATAACGTGAATCAACCCCAGAACGATTCTAATCAACAACAAAACGATCCTAACCAACAGCAAATTGATCCAAACCAACAACAGAACGCTCAAGAAGTACCAACGAATCAATATTAATCTAGAAAGGAGCTCGTAATATGTCACGCAAAACTTATGAAAAACTAGCACATGTGAATGGCATGTTTAATGTTTTAGAGCAGCAATTGATTCACAGCAAAGATATGGCGCTATACAGAAATGAATTTTTCTACGTTAATCATGAACATCGTGAGAATTATGAGGCCTTACGCATTTACTATAAAGATAGTGACCTTAATCCTGTAGTTGATGGTGCGTGTTACATCGTTGCACTCCCAGAAATATTTGAAAAAGTTGATGTTTTTGAATCTGAGTTACCATTTACTTGGGTATATGATCAAAATGGTATCACTGATACTATGAAGCAAATCAGTGTACCTATCCAATACTTGATTGCTGCAGCGTTAGAAGTAACCGATGTAAACCTATTCAAACCTTCTGGCTTTACCATGGGAATGAATAACTGGAATATTGCACAAATGCGTATTTTTTGGCAGTATACAGCAATCGTAAGAAAAGAAGCACAATAAATTCAAATAACTCTACCCTACCATCTATTTTATGGTAGGGTATTTTTAATATCTAAAATGAGAAAAGAGGTAAATATATGTTTAATATTGTGACTACACCTAAAATGATGGACGATGCATTAGAAATTCGTAAAGAAGTATTTGTGAAAGAACAAGGTGTTCCATTAGAAAATGAAATTGATCAATTTGAAGACGTTGCCACTCATGTCATTGGTTATGATTCAAATCATATACCTTTTGCTACTGGAAGATTTCGTCCTGTAAATAATAGTGTAAAAATAGAACGTGTAGCTGTTAGAGCGACGCACCGTAAATCAGGATATGGTCAATTACTTATGCAATTTCTTGAAACATCTGCAAAACAACAAGGTTATAATAAAATGACGTTAAATGCACAATATCATGCCAAGCCCTTTTATGAAGCGCTTGGTTATAAATCTACTGGTGATATCTTTATGGAAGAAAATATCGAACACATTGCTATGACAAAAATAATTTAAAAATTTTTCATCCGAATATTACAGTTATTCTTCATTTAAATTTTGTAATATGTCAGAAAGTGTAATATTTTAATATAATGTAAATTAGGCGTTATAACGCTTTTCTATTAGCTTTATAATTTTTTAATACTGGCTTTAGATTAATTTTATATTACAAAACAGTAAAAACCAGCCTCTAGGTCTTTCGTCGTATTATAATAGGATACAAAATATATAGTTAAAGGGGCAGTTAAATGGCTAAGAAAAAGAACACTTATAAGGTACCTTCGATTGTAGCACTTACATTAGCAGGTACAGCTTTGACAACTCATCATGCTCAAGCAGCAAGTAATACACAAGATCAAACTCCGAATAAAAATGTATTGGATGATGAAAAAGCACTTAACCAAAGTGAACAAATTAAATCTGAAATTAGCAAACCAACAACTAACATTTCAGGTACACAAACATACCAAGACCCTACACAAGTAAAAGATGCATCTTCAAATGAAGATACAAATTATGATGCACAGTTAGATGAGTTGAATGATCAAACTTCTGAACAAACATCAAATCAAGATACATATAATCAGGAGACAGACGTTCAAGAAGATCAACAAGATGTTTCATCAGATAATGACACGAAATCTTTAGATACTGAGCAAACTTCTGTTGAAGATAACAACCAAGAGAATGAAGAAAACAACACTGACTCAAAACAATCAGAAACAAATTCAACTAATGAAGCATCACAGACATCTAATGATGTGAGTTCGAATGCTGAAGAAACAAATACAGATGAAAATTCGTCTGATGTAGCAAATCAAAATGAACCTGTTGCTCAAAATGACAAAGCAGAAACTTCTAATGAAGACGTTGCTTCTTCTGACGTTAAGCAAGACGACACTCAAAGTGACGCTAACACTTCTGATGTAGCAGATCAAAATGAATCAGAGACTCAAAATGACAATGCAGAAACTTCTAAAGAAGATGACGTTGCTTCTTCTGATGTTAAACAAGATGACACTCAAAGTGACGCTAACGCTTCTGATGATGTAAAAGATCAAAACGAATCTGAGACTCAAAATGATAAAGCAGAATCTTCTAATGAAGATGACATTGCTTCTTTTGATGTTAAGCAAGACGACACTCATAGTGACGCTAACGCTTCTGATGATGTGAAAGATCAAAACGAATCAGAAACTCAAAATGATAAAGCAGAAACTTCTAATGAAGACGTTGCTTCTAGTGATAAACAAGACGACACTCACAGTGACGCTAACGCTTCTGATATAGCAGATCAAAATGAATCTGCCACTCAAGATGACAAAGCAGAAACTTCTAATGAAGACGTTGCTTCTTCTGACGTTAATCAAGACGGCACTCATAGTGACGATAACGCTTCTGACGTAACAGATCAAAACGAATCTGTTGCTCAAAATGACAAAGCAGAAACTTCTAATGAAGACGTTGCTTCTTCTGATGTTAAACAAGATGACACTCAAAGTGACGCTAACGCTTCTGATGATGTAAAAGATCAAAACGAATCTGAGACTCAAAATGATAAAGCAGAATCTTCTAATGAAGATGACGTTGCTTCTTCTGATGTTAAACAAGATGACACTCAAAGTGACGCTAACGCTTCTGATGATGTAAAAGATCAAAACGAATCTGAAACTCAAAATGATAAAGCAGAATCTTCTAATGAAGACGTTGCTTCTAGTGATAAACAAGACGACACTCATAGTAACGATAGCGCTTCTGATATAGCAGATCAAAATGAATCTGCCACTCAAGATGACAAAGCAACTTCTAAAGAAGATGACGTTGCTTCTAATGACAAGCAAGATAATGCCAAAGTATCTACATCATCTAAAGAAGCTTCTACAGCAGAAAACAAAGTACAGCCAGCTACATTTAGTGCAAAAGTAACACCTAAGCTTAGAGTAGCTACTACTAGTGCTAATACTGCAGTAGCAACACGTTCTGCAGTAACTAAAGAAGCAACAACACGTGCGGCATTACCTAAATATTCACCAAAAGTTAATTCATCAATTAATAACTATATTCGTAAAAATAATTTTAAAGCACCAAATTACGAACAAGATATAGCAAATTACTTACCTCAATATAATTACCGTTATGGCAAACCTGAAGGTATTGTAATGCATGATACTGCTAATGATAATTCAACTATCACTGGTGAGATTAACTATATGAAGAATAATTACACGAGCGCTTTTGTTCATGCATATGTAGATGGTGATCGTATTATTGAAACTGCAAATACTGACTACTTAGCATGGGGTGCCGGTCCACAAGCAAATGATCGTTTTATACATGTTGAATTAGTTCATACGCATGACTATGACTCTTTTGCACGTTCAATAAATAATTATGCAGACTACGCAGCAACTAACCTACAATATTATGGTTTAGTCCCAGACAGTGCTGAATATGATGGTGTTGGTACGGTATGGACTCACCAAGCAGTCAGCAATTATTTAGGTGGTTCTGACCACTCTGACCCTCATGGTTACTTAGCAGCACATAATTATAGCTATGATGAACTTTACGATTTAATTTATGAAAAATATTTAATTAAAACTGGTCAAGCAGCAGCATGGGGTACTACTTCTTCTGGCAGTACAGGTGGTACTGGTGGTAGCACTGGTTCTGGAAACACAGGCACAACTACCCCATCAAAATCAGGTACCGTTAAAGTTACTGAAAATAATGGCGTAGGCCGTATCAACTCAAAAAATGATGGTTTATATACAACCGTTTATGACCAAAAAGGTAAAAAGACTGATCGCGTAAACCAAACACTTAAAGTAACTAAATCTGCTACTTTAGGTAAAGAACAATACTATTTAGTTTCTGACTATAACAAAGGCACTTTAATTGGTTGGGTACATCAAGGTGATGTGAGTTATAACGCCGCTAAAGCCGCTGCAAAAATCAATAAAACTTATAAAATTAATCCTGGAGAAGTGATTTATACAGTTCCTTGGGGAACAAGTAGTCAAAAAGCAGGTTCTGTTTCAGGTAAATCAGCTCAAACATTTAAAGCAACTAAGCAACAACAAATTGGTAAAACAAACTATATTTATGGTACTGTAAATAATTTAACTGGATGGGTTAGCTTAAGTAAATTAACGGCACCACCTACGACGCCAAGCAAGCCGTCTACGACTGCCAAGTTAGTTGTATCTAATTTAACTAATCAACAAGGTACAGTTGCTAAATCTAATCATGGTGTATATACATCTGTATATGATAAGCAAGGTGTACAAAAATCATATGTGAATGGTCAAACATACAAATTAAGTAAAAAAGCAACTTTAGGTAGCAATGCATTTTATTTAATTACTGATAATAAAACCAATACTAATTTAGGTTGGATGCAAACTGGAGATATAACAGTTAAAGAGACTGCTAAGAAACCAGCAGCAACTCAAACACAAACTGTAAGTAAGATTGGTCAATTAAATGCTACTAACTCTGGAATTAAAACAACAGTTTATGATCCAAAAGGTAAAGATGCATCTAAATTCTCAGGTAAAACATTTACTGTTACTAAACAACGTACACAAGGCAATAACACATATGTCTTAATCCAAAATACAAATCAAAACACACCAATCGGTTGGGTTAATACAAAAGATATCAATACACGTAACTTAAGTAAGACAACGGCTAAAAATGGTCAATATACTGTTAAAGCTACAAATAATGGTCTTTATGCTGTCCCTTGGGGTACAAAATCACAACAACTAGATACTTTAAAAAATGTAAAAAACAATCAATTTAATGCATCAAAATCAGTCTACGTTGACAAAGATGAATATATCTACGGTATTGTTAATAATAAAACTGGTTGGATTGCTGCAAAAGATTTAAATAGTACCACGAAGACACCTAGCGTTACAAAATCAGCTGTAACACCTATAAAATATGATTACATCATTCATAACCAAAAAGGTAGTTATTATATTGATCCATTAACAGGAAAAGCTGCTGGTTCATTGAAAGACTTTTATGAAGGTATTTTCACTGTATTTGAAAAACAAGTCATTAATGGTGTCACTTGGTACCATGGTAAATTAGCTAATGGTAAAGTCGTTTGGGTAAAAGAAGATGACTTACGTAAAGAATTAGTGAAATATTACAAATCAGGTCTTACACTTGATCAAGCAGTTGCTATCCAAAAAGGATTGAAATTCAAACCACAAATTCAACATACAGCTGGTAAATGGCAAGATGCTTCTGCAACTGAAATTAAAAATGCTATGGATTCTAGCAAATTAATTAAAGATCCAACTCAAAAATATCAATTCTTACGTTTAGATAAATCACAAAATATTTCTTCAGCTGATTTGGATAAACTATTAGTTGGTAAAGGTATTTTAGAAGGCCAAGGTGAAGCATTTAGCGAAGCTGCCAAAGCGTATAATATCAATGAAGTATATTTAATTTCACATGCCCTACTTGAAACTGGTAATGGTACATCTAAACTAGCTAATGGCGGAGATGTTGTTAACGGTAAAGTTGTAACTAATGGCAAAGATAAATACTATAATATGTTTGGTATTGGTGCTGTTGACAGCGATGCTGTTAAACAAGGTTTCGCTACAGCCAAAAATAATGGTTGGAATACTGTTAAAAAAGCAATTGTTGGTGGTGCTAAATTCATTGCTGGCTCATATATCAATCAAGGTCAAAACACACTTTACAAAATGCGTTGGAACCCTGAAAATCCAGGTGTTCATCAATATGCAACAGATGTAGCATGGGCAGCACATAATGCTACACGTATTAAAGGGTTTTATGATTCAATGGGTAAATTAGGTAAATACTTTGACGTAGATACTTATAAATAATCGCACTACTTTTTAGAGGCATTATTAAATGTTTATCAGCTTTACCTGTATCCCAATTTTTGGTATTTGATGACTAAAAAGTAAAAATCACTTTATGCTTTATAAATAACAAAAGATATTAAACGAAGCGTAGGTAATACATCACTTTTCAAAAAAGTGCTATATATCACCTACGCTTCGTTTATTTTATATTTCATTTAATAAAATATGTATGATGTGCATTTAATTTTTTTAATAACTGATTTAAGCTTTCAATATCTTTAGCTGTTAAATTTTGACATCGTGCTTCGATTAGCGCTATCCTAACTTCATTTATTTGTTCGACTAAAGCTTTTGACTTCTCTGTCACCATTAAATCTTTGCATCTCATATCCTTATTGGATTGTTTGCTCGTGATATAACCCATTTGACATAACTTCTTGATCCAACGTGATACGATAGATTGTTCTTTATTAATCTTCATTGTTAAATCATATTGAGATAACTTTTTATAATTATATAAAATTCTTAGCATCTCCAATTGCTCTGAAGTTAAATCTGTACGTTGTCCAAATCGTCTACTTACTAAATTAAGATCATTGCTCGTCAGTGTAATTAATTGTTCTAGTTGTTTATACATGTTGGTCATCTCCACTACTTTAAATTAAATTCTTAAGAGGTTAAATACACTATTTTATTTTCTAATATTATAATAGTATTCTTCCTAATATACAATGATAAAAGACAAATTGTACTATTTTGTTGCATTTCTCATATGTTTTATAATAAATTAGAAGTAGCGCATATAAAATTTATCGCATATATAAAAGGAGCAAAATAATGTCACAATTGAAAGAGAGAGATTACTTTTTCGATAATGCTAGAGCAATGTTAATCTTTCTTGTTGTGTTTGGCCATTTATTACAGCCATATACAGAAGCCAGTAAACATCTTTCTTCATTGTATTTAACAATATACAGCTTTCATATGCCGGGCTTTTTATTTATTTCTGGTTATTTTGCAAAAAAAGCAGGCCAAGCTGGTTATTTAGAAAAAGTCTCTAAAAAACTATTAATTCCTTACGTTGTTTTCTTTGGCTTTTTCTCTTTTTACTATTATTTAACTGGTAAAGAAGATAGTGTGAAATTTGATCCATTCGATCCAGTATTTGCATTATGGTTTTTACTTACATTATTCTTTTTCCACGTTATATTAGTAATCGTGAAGGACTATAAACCATACTATGTTTTACCGATTGCCATAATTATCTCATTATTTGCGGGTTATTCATCAAATATCGATAATTATCTAAGCTTTTCAAGAACCATCATGTTCTTTCCAATATTTTATTTAGGTTATCTGTTTACGAATAAGCATATCCAAACTTTAAAAAATAAAAAACTTGTTCCAATCTCTATCATCATTTTGATTGTATTTTATGTTACTTATACATATCATCCTATTAATGCAGATTGGTTATTAGGTGACTCACCCTATATGTCACTCGAAGGTAAACCAGACTTATACAGTCCTATTAAAAGGTTATTACTTTATTTCATAATTTTAATAACACTTTTCTCTTTCTTAAATCTAATACCAGAAAAAGAAAAGTTTTACACTTATATTGGACGTAGAACAATGTATGTTTATTTATTACATGGTTTAGTCATCGGGGTTATACGTGGATTCGGTATTTATCCATTTAAAGATTCAGTATCGATATTAACTTATGTCTATTTACTGCTCTTTACGACGATTATTGTCTATGCATTATCAACACGTTTTGTATCAAAATGGACAAATCCAATTATTAATCTACAATCCCCTTCTAAATTCAAAGAATAAAGGTACTGTGAAACGCGATATGATATATTTAAAGTAATGATGCGTAACCATTAATTAACGCAATCGCTTTATAGCAAGTATCATTAAAAAATAAGCATGATATAAATTTTTGCTATCCATTATAACTTTATATCGACATGCTTGTGGAGCGAGAATCAAAAGCCAAAGCTATCTTTGATTCTCGCTCTAACTCTACATATAAAATTAAATTTGGTATTTTTAAATCTTGAGGTGATTTATACAATGAAACTATCATTAAATAATAATTCAAAACATTTAAGTGCACCAAGTATTCGTCAATTTTCAAGCCGTATTAGCGGTATAAAAGACTGTATTAATTTAACAATTGGTCAACCAGATTTTCCAATGCCTGATGTTGTTAAATCTGCTTATATCCAGGCAATAAATGAAAATCAAACAAGCTATTCACATAATAAAGGTCTAGAGGAAACAAGAAATGCAGTTAGCCAATATTTCCATCAACGTTATGGATTTAAATATAGTTCCGAAGAAATTATTATTACCAACGGTGCTAGTGAAGCATTAGATACTGCATTAAGAAGCATCATTGATGAAGGTGATGAAATATTAATACCAGGTCCAGTATATTCTGGCTATATTCCACTTATCAAAACATTAGGTGGCGTGCCGGTTTATATTGATACCACAGAGACGAATTATAAAGTCACACCTGAAGCTATAGAGGCACATTTAACTGCGAAGACCAAAGCCATATTACTAAACTACCCTACTAATCCAACGGGCGTCATTTTGAACCACAATGAGGTTCAAGCACTAACTGAAACTTTAAAGCATATGCCTATATTTGTTATTAGTGATGAGATATATGCTGAAAACACTTTTACTGGCAAACATACATCATTCGCTGAATTCCCATCTATTAGAGAACAATTATTATTAGTTGGTGGTTTAAGTAAATCTCACTCTGCTACAGGTATTCGCATTGGATTCTTAATAGGTCCAGAATATCTTATTGAAAAATTAACTTTTATGCATGCCTACAATTGTATTTGTGCAAATGTACCAGCACAAATTGCTTGTATCGCTGCATTGAACGAAGGACTTGAAGCACCACAATATATGAACGAAGCATATATTGAACGCCGTAATTTCCTTATACAAAAACTTGAATCATTAGGTTTTGAACTCGATGCCAAACCTGAAGGTGCTTTTTATATTTTCCCAAGTATTCAACGCTTTACAGAAAACGATTTTGACTTTTGTGTAGATGTTCTGGAAAATGCTCATGTTGCAATTGTACCTGGTTCATCTTTTACTGATATTGGAAAGGGGCATGTTCGTATATCTTACGCATACGAACTTGATGCTTTAAAAGAAGCCATGAGAAGATTAGAAGATTACCTTAAAAATAAATATAATTAAAATAAAAACCGAGTAAAAGTTATGTCTATTAATAACTTTTACTCGGTTTTTTTATAAACAAGTGCTGCTCGTCAGCTATTCAATCCTGTTATATTTATCTTTCTTCATCATTTATATATATATTTTGTTCAGCGAACGTTTTTAAAATTTCATGATAAGCAAGAGAATCTTCCCTCTTCATATTAAACTGTTGAATGACATCCTCTGATATTTTTGGAAAATGATCTTTCAATTCTAATCCTTTTTCAGTTAATCGAACCTTCACTCTGCGCTCATCTTCTTCCGTTCTCATACGCTCAATAAGTGATTTTTTTTCTAAACGTTTAATAATTGGACTGATTGTACCTGAATCTAAATAAAGTTCATCACACAAGGTTTTAATATATATAGGTTTATCATTTTCAATATAAAGTAAGACAATATAATTCGGAAAGCTAATATCAAATTGCTTTAAATACTTATTAAATCTATTTACTACTTCTTTGCTAGTAATATAAAATAAATAGCACATTTCTTTTCTCATTTGATCATAATCGTTTGAAGTCATCTGTCTCCCCCAATCTATTAATAATAATATTAATAGATGTTTTAATAATAGTCAAATTTAATAATTAATTGTAAAAAAGTTTTCACATATAAAGGTATACCACCATTTATTATTTTGAAAAGAAACACTAAAAAATTAAGGTAAATATTTTGAATTTACATTCTAAAATTTTTAACTATCTCACAATAACAAATCATAATCTATCAATATTAGTACGCTTGAATATTAATATTATTATTAATTATTAAATACAATTGATATTCTAAAATTAATAAAAAAGAGCCTGGCACATGTCAAAATGTCCAGACTCTTTTCTTAATTACCAGTAGATATAAAGTACAACTTAGAACTACTTTCACATTTTATGTGAATTAGTAGTTCTTATGCATGAGGTTAGCTCAAGTAATCCTTATACACTACTTTCACATCCTAAATTTTTATGGGAATTTAGGGAATTGATCAAAATCAGGATCACGTTTTTCTTTAAACGCATCTCTACCTTCTTTAGCTTCATCCGTTGTGTAATAAAGTAAAGTAGCGTCTCCTGCCATTTGTTGTAAACCAGCTAATCCATCCGTATCAGCATTCATAGCTGCTTTTAAGAATCTTAATGCTGTAGGAGAATGTTGTTTCATTTCTTGACACCATTGTACTGTTTCATCTTCAACTTGATCTAAAGGAACAACCGTATTGACTAAGCCCATGTCCAATGCTTCCTGAGCATTATATTGACGACATAAGTACCAAATTTCACGTGCTTTTTTATGTCCTACGATACGAGCTAAATAACCTGAACCATAGCCAGCATCAAACGAACCTACTTTAGGTCCTGTTTGGCCAAAAATAGCATTATCAGCAGCAATTGTTAAATCACATACAACGTTCAATACGTTACCGCCACCGATAGCATAACCTCTAACCATTGCAACTACAGGTTTAGGGATTACACGAATAAGTCTTTGTAAATCTAAAACGTTTAAACGTGGAATTTGATCATCGCCTACATAACCACCATGGCCACGGACTTTTTGGTCTCCGCCAGAACAAAACGCTTTATCTCCTTCACCTGTCAAAATAATGACAGAAATACGTTGGTCGTCACGTGCTCTTGTAAATGCATCAATCATTTCTTGTACCGTATTTGGTGTGAATGCATTACGTACTTCAGGACGATTAATTGTAACTTTTGCAATACCATCATATAATTCATATTTAATTTCTTTATATTCTCTAATTGTTTCCCACTGTCTAGTCATTTTGCTCCTCCTTATTAATAAAACCTATTACTATTCTATCAAATTCTGCCATTTCTTCCACATGAATTGTATGCCCACTATTAGCAACAACATGCATTTCAAAATTTGGCATAACTGAAATGATATTTCTAGCTATTTTACAGAACTTACCATCTAATTCACCTACTATGATACACGTTGGTATTTGAATTTGATTTAATTGTGGCCATAAGTTCGGCATTTGTCCAGTTCCATAATCACGCAAAGCTTTGGCTAAACGCATTGGATTTTGACGTAATCTCATATCACGAATTGCGTTTCTTGTTGATTTATCTAACTCATACTGCGTATAAAACAACGGTAATTTTTCCCAATCATTCACAAACACCTCTAAGCCAGCTATTTCAAGCACTTTTGCTCTTGCTTGATCAACTAGCTGTCTTTCTTGTCGCTCATCACTGTTTTCAATTCCAGGAGATGTACTTTCTAGTATAAGCCCTGTTAATTGCGCTTGACCATATAAAGCATAGTAAAGTCCAATTCTACCACCCATGGAATAACCATGTAAGTAAATTTGATAATTTGTAAATAATCGCAACGTTTGATCTAACTCATGACTAATAAAAGGAAAATCCCATTTATGCTCTAAATCAGACTGATCTGCACCATGACCTGGTAAATCAATAGTTAAAATATTTATATTTTTATTTAGACTATGAATATGTTGATCAAATGTCTGTTGATCACTAATAAAGCCATGCAACATGACTAACAATTTGTCTGTTGGGGCGGTTGATTGATGAAATTTATAATGTAACATCGATAATATCACTCAACTTTTTATAGAGTTTAAGATGTTGCTGTTTGTTATCTTCTCGATGTGTCATGATTTCGTAAATATGTGAACCAAATTGCGATAAATCTGCATATTTAAAGGCTTCAATCGTATCAAATCGATCAAATGCAAAATCATATAATAACGCCGTATGTTCAAAATTCAATCCAGTTGGTGTACCGAACAATCTTTCAAAATATGCATCTGCCTCATTTTTTTGAGGTAAATATGAAAAGATACCGCCACCATCATTATTAAGTAAGACGATATTGAGTTGTATATCATTCAATTTAGACATTAATAAGCCATTCATATCATGGTAAAATGCTAAATCTCCAATCAACAATGTAATCTTTTTATGCACGGCCATACCTAACGCCGTAGATGTGACACCATCTATACCGTTCGCACCACGATTCGCGAATACTTCTGCCTCACAATCAATAAATAGATTATCAACATCACGAATTGGCATACTATTGCTCACAAACATAGCATCATCCTTGGTTAATTTATCTAATACATTACCCACATAAGCAGCTTCATCTGTAGCAGTTCTTAAATGATCTTTGATTTCTACTATTGCATGTTTTTCCACTGTTTGCCATTTCTCTAACCATTGCTTACGCTCAACTGTTGGCATCTCTGATAATTGTCTAAAGAAATCATTAGCAGACATTTCATATGATACGTGTGGGGTGATCGGAAATGCATCCGGACGATCATTATTTTGTACTAATATTTGGAATGCTTCTGTTACTTTTAACCATTGATTTAATTTTTTCGAAATTACAGGTTTACCAACACGAATGACAAAATCAGCCTCTAATTCTAAACCTGATCTCAACAATAGATCATAAGTCGTAACCACATTCGGATGGTGTTCACGTCTTAATTGACTCAATGGATCAGCTAAAATTGGCATATCATGGATTGTTGAAAATGTAAGAATTTGATCCACATCTTGATGTTGCATATCACCAACAATGATTAAACCTTTTCTTTTTTTCATCATTGCACTAATTTCATTTAAACTCGTTGTTTTTTGATAGTGTGGCAATATCTTTGTATCTGAAGTTAACCATTCTACTTTTTCAGTATTTGGTGTTAATGGTTCTCTAAAAGGTAAATTAAGATGTATGGGTCCTCGATGTGGGCCATAAAGAAATTGACTCGCTTTTTGCAATTGGAATTTAATTGTATTCGCCATTATATCTTCATTATCATTCTTTTCAGCAATTGGAAAATCAAACTGATACTGCACATAATTAGCAAACATATTCGTTTGATTTATTGCCTGAGGTGCACCAATGCCTCTTAATTCATGAGGTCGATCACTTGTAAGTACAACTAATGGTAAGTGACTCAAACTGCTTTCGGAAATCGCAGGTGTATAGTTAGCAGCTGCACTTCCTGATGTACAAAGGATAGCGACTGGTTTTTCACTACCTTTCGTCAAACCCATTGCAAAAAAGGCTGCACTTCTTTCATCTGGATGAATCCACGATTTCAATTTGGGATGCGCTTCTATAGCAATTGCTAGTGGTGTAGAACGCGATCCAGGACTTATAACTACTTCTCTAATGCCATAAGCATATAATTCAGAAACAATTGTAAAAACCTGCTTTGTTAATGCATCTGTATGATTATTCATATTCCTCGACTCCTAAAGCTTTCATCATAGGGTTAAATTTAACTGCAGTTTCTTCGACTTCACTATCCGCATCAGAATTTTTCACAATGCCACAACCAGCAAATAATGTGGCCTGGTTTTTCTTAATTAGCATGGATCTAATTGCTACAATAAACTCGCAATCATCATTCATATCTATATATCCAACAGGTGCACCATATAATCCACGCGTACCGAATTCATTTTGTTCAATGTATTCAATTGCTTCAGCTTTTGGATAGCCTCCAAGCGCTGGTGTTGGATGTAAATTGTCTAACAATCCAATATATGAATCATTTTCTAATTGACCCTTAATTTTTGTATATAGGTGATATAAATGATCATTGGTTAATATCTGCGGTGTTTCGTTAAAAGTAATATCTCTAACATAAGGTGCTATATCGTTTAATATACTTTCTACTACGAAACGATGTTCGTTTAAATTTTTATCATCATTTAAGAAAGCCTGTATATTTTCTTTATCTACTTCATCTTGATGTGTACGTTTGATTGTTCCAGCAACAGCCTTGGTAGATAATATACCATTGTTAACTTCCATTAATTGTTCCGGTGTTTGCGAGAAGAATATACTATCCTGTGACTCTAAGACAAATAAGTAACTATTATGTTCACCTTGTGATGCTTTTTGTAAGATATACGGTATATTGATATTTTTATCAAACATAACCAAACGTTTTCTCGCTAATACAATTTTTTTATGTTCATCTAATACATCAATTGTATCCTTAACTAAATCACGCCATTCATCTTTATATATATCTTCAATGCGTTTAATATTACCAATTTCAAACTCAGAATCTATTGTATTTTGAGTTAAATGTGCAATCAACGCTTTAAATTGTTCAATTTCAAATTGTTCTGCTTTTACAGTATAAGTAATATAAGAAACACCATTTTCCATAGTTATTAATACTTCTGGTAGTATAAAATGATTAATACCAAATTCTCGCCACTCATCACCAGATTTATGCATTGAGAATTGGAAACCTCCGCAAATCTTCAGATGATGTTTATCGGAGCTCGGATGTATTAATTCAATATCACTTTTGTATTTTTGCCATTCTCGAAAAATAGATTGTTTATTTTCAAAATCATTTTTAAATCTAGTAATAGCATGATAGCCAAAGAATGAAGTTTTGTTGTCATTTTTCTTGTAATAAAAACGGTCTCCAGCATTTTCTTCAGTCAAATGGAATAACACTGTAGGATCTAATTCATAGTCTATTTTTGCTTCTACTGAAACCCAAGTATGATTACTTTCGTATACCGCTTCGACAATTTCACTTTCCCTGAGGTCTAATGTCATCTATTTCACTTCTTTCATTTATCAGTTTACACTCATTATAATATTGTACCACTTTTCACAATGTGTGTATGGTTTCTAGCTTATTTCGTTACTACAAATTTTTACGTAATTTGACCTTTACACCTTATTCTATTAAAATATATTAGATAAAAAATATCATAAATTTAAAGAATTCGAGGTAAATCATTATGTCATCTCAATATCAACAATATTCAACTGTCAAAAAGTACTGGCAGTTAATGAGACCACATACATTGACTGCTGCTGTCGTACCTGTACTCGTTGGTACTGCTTCAGCTAAGCTCTTCTTACTGGGGAGTGAAGATCATTTAAAACTAAGTCTCTTATTAGCTATGTTAATTGCCTGTCTATTAATACAAGCTGCAACGAACATGTTCAACGAATACTATGATTTCAAAAAAGGCTTAGATGATCATACTTCAGTTGGTATCGGAGGCGCCATTGTTCGAAATGGTATGAGTCCCAAATTAGTAATGAATTTAGCCATTGCATTCTATATTATAGCCGCGTTATTAGGTATTTTCATTGCAATACAAAGCTCATTCTGGTTACTGCCAATTGGTCTAGTTTGTATGTCAGTTGGTTATTTGTATACTGGTGGTCCTTTACCAATCTCATGGACACCATTCGGCGAACTGTTTTCTGGCGTGTTTATGGGTATGATCATTATATTAATTGCATTCTTTATTCAAACTGGCAATTTACAAAGCCTTGTTGTTTGGATAAGCATTCCAATTGTAATCACTATTGGTCTTATCAATATGGCCAACAATATTCGAGATCGTGTTAAAGATAAAGAAAGTGGTCGAAAGACACTACCAATCTTATTAGGCAAAAATAATTCAGTACGCTTCTTAGGTCTCATGTATATTATTGCCTATGTACTTGTTATTTATATCACTTTCTTTATCCCTGGTGGTTCAATCTTCTTTTTATTAGCATTGCTTTCATTCCCAATGCCAATTAAAGCCGTGCGTAGATTCAAGAAAAACGATACACCTCAAACAATGATGCCAGCGATGGCAGCGACAGGTAAAACCAATACATTCTTTGGTTTACTATATGCATTAGGTATTTATATTAGCGCATTACTTGGTGGTATTTAAGAACGTGCTAGTGTCACATTACCATGACTCGGACGTATACATTTTCGTCCCTGTTAACCACTGTAAATAAGCTGAATTAAGTCGAGACATATATTCATGTCTCGGCTTTTTTAATTCGCTTTATAAACCATGTGATAATGTATATGACCATATAGATCAAATTTACTATTCGCTTCAAATCCCAACTTTTTATACACACTTAATGCGCCTTCATTAGTTACATCACAATTTAAACTCCATTTTTCATCTTTATATGCATTTAGCACATGTTTAACTAACTGTGTGGCAACACCTCTTCCACGATATTGTGGAAATGTTGCGACTGTCTCTATATACCATTCATCATCATTAGCCTCTTTCATCGGCATCGGCGACCCGTATGCTCTAATATCATCGTCTAACGTCATATCTAGCCACGCACGTTCCATTTCTAATTCCTTATTGCCAGGATATGCAATTAAGCACCCTGCTACCTCTCCATCTATTTCATATATCCATGTATTGCTATAATGACCTCTGTAAGGTACCTCAATCATACTTTGCTCCATTACTTTCAGTAAACGTTCCTTTTCAATACCTTTTACCATATCAACTTCTAGTTCTTGCCAAATGATGTAACACAATTCTGCAATTTTTTGAATATCGTTTTGATTTGCTTTTCTAATCATATATAATCTCCTCAGCTTCGTTAATTATTTATTTTAATTATAAATGATAAAATCTAAAATTTCGAAGTTAATACTATTTAATTTTTCTCTTTTAAATCAATTGTTTTCAATTGTTGTATCGTAAAAGATAAGAGATAATTACCGTATTAACTATAATTTATGAAAGGATATGGAATAATGAAAGTAAATAAAGTCATTTACGTCGTACTTGCGTTTATTTTAGGCTGGTGTGGTATACACAAATTTTATTCAAATCAGCTTTTACAAGGAATACTTCACCTTATTTTCTTTTGGACTGGTATCCCCTATATCATTGCGATTATTAGTGGATTGTTAACAATATTTTTCAACAAAGCTGATGAAGATGGATTGATTATCCTCGAGAAATAGACTTTAACCTCTTATAAAATTTATGAATTTGCAAAATCATCTATATTTTGTCTTAAAATTGGGTAAATAGAAAAATAACGCAAATTAAAACATTTCAATTGTATTTTGGGAGGTCTTAGGATGAAAAATATTATTCAACGTGTATTCAGAGCTTTAGCTGTAGGTTATATTGTTAAAGCAATTAGAAATTTAATAAGTAAAAATAAATAATAAAGCTAATCGCAAATTGTATAAATCAAAAAAGCTTATAACGCCTTGTACTTTAAGGGTTATAAGCTTTTTCTATCTTCGTTAATTTAGTTGACACTGACTTGAATTTCAATATCGATTGATTCTTTTAAAGCCTTAGAATATGGACAATAGTTATGCGCTTTTTCAACATAAGTTTCTGCTTCTTCCTGAGTCATATCAGTTAACGTTACATCTAATTCTGCTGCTAATTTAACACCACCATCATTTTTGTCTGGTAATAAATAAGCTGTCACACTTACTTCTGGTTCAATCGTGCCTTTACTATCGCTTTTTAAAATATGCATAAGTGCATTGTTAAAACATGCACTGTAACCTGCTGCAAATAGCTGCTCGGGATTAGATTCTGTTACGCCATTACCACCCATCTCTTTCGGCACTGCTAAATCCTGATAAAATGTATTATCTTCACTAAATACTTTACCATCTCTTCCACCATTGCTAATCACTTTTGTTTCATATAAAGGTTTGACCATCTTAAAATCTCCTTTTAAAATTATATTATTTTTTTATACAATCAACATTAATTCATTAATAATATAACATTATTTTTTTGTGATTAACAAAAATATGATTTGAGCTATTTTATAGAATTGCAAACACTACTTAATTCACTTACTTTAAACGCACAAAAAAACACCGCAATCCCAAAAAGGATTACGGTGTTTAAAACAAAGTTTTATATTACGGAAACGGAGGGATTCGAACCCTCGCGCCGCTCTCGCGACCTACACCCTTAGCAGGGGCGCCTCTTCAGCCAACTTGAGTACGTTTCCAATGGCTCCACAGGTAGGACTCGAACCTACGACCGATCGGTTAACAGCCGATAGCTCTACCACTGAGCTACTGTGGAATAATGGGTTGCTCTAATCAAGCACAAATATTATTATATCAACTCTCGTTAAATTTTCAAGTAGTAAACGTAAAAAAATATGCGGAATATTTACACTAAATTAATATAATATTCCACATATATCATTTTTACATGCTTACGTCGCCAAATTTACTACGATTTATTTTCAAATAATGAATATTTTGCTAATGCTTCATAAATATTTAATTGAGGTTTTGTATAATCAATAGGAGATTCTGGATCAAAGGTAGCAACTCTTGCTGCCCTATCCATCATATAGTAATAATAAATACCATTTAGGTATTGATGATGCATGCTATGTGCTGAAATGTTAGCTACAATTGTTTGATTATCTACAAATGTCACTTTACATTTCTTTTCTTTTAGTGGTTTGATTTGGTGAACATAATGAATATTAATCCAAGTATTTTCTTCTTTTCTATCAGAGTGCGTTGGGAAAAAATAAGTAGGAAAAAGTGGAGTAAATAAAATTGGGGGTTTACTGCTTATGCCAGTAATTCTCATCGTATCTTCTTTCTTAAAATGATAACTACTACCATAAAATCTACACGATCGATCAATGATCTTTGGAACACGTTCTTTTAGAACTTTGCTGTCATCCTTATACTTTAAAAGATAACTACCTTCATACTTACCAGTTGATAAACTGCATGGTTGTAAAACCATATCCCCTTTTTTAATGATATAGGGTTGAATCATATTTTTACCTCCTTATATATTATGGCGACAACCAAATAATATAATACAAGCATCTTAAAATCAACTTATATAATAATAATTTTTATAAATTTTCTACAATTAATTTTTAGTATCTATACTTTTGCATTAATTTATTTTTTGTAAAGTTGCATTTTACACTTATTTTTTTCGGAAAAGTCTGAATATTCATTGATTTAAAAATTAAAACCTTGTATACTGTATATAAATATAGATAGAGGGGCTGTGTTGATTATGAAACATAATACACATGTAAAGTACAATACACTAGAATCATTTGTATCTACGATTAATGATTTAGGCATTGAATTGATCATAGATGAATCATTGCGCAACGTTCGTAAGCAAAAATTGGAACAACTCATTGATAATGCTTTAAAAAATAAAAACGAGAATGATTTCAAACGCTATACTGAAGAATACAAAAATTTGGAGGAATTTCTCGTTGGTTAATTTATTGTTTTGTTACTTAAAATAAGGTCTATTCCCTACTTAAAATTAAGATAGAGAATAGACCTTTTTATATGTTATTTATTATGACATTAATCTGATTAATTCGTAGCGTTCAATATCACCAAAATAATGATAAATATCGTAATTTGAAAGTGCTTCTTCTATACTATCGAATTCATGCATTGTACCCTCTAGTGCATTTTCTAATTCAGTTATGTCGCCTTCACCGAAAAAGTCACCGAAAATTTTTGCATGCTCAATCCGACCTTTTTTTACATCTAATTTTATTTGAACGAAACCTTTTTCAAATTTTTCTTCTCTTTCAAAATTATATTTTGGATTCCTACCGTAATTCCATTCCCATGTACGGTATTTTTCATTACTTAGTTGTTCAATTTTTTTCCAATCGTCATCAGTTAATATATATTCTTCTACTTGCGTAGCTTCTCCAAAAATTGTTTTTAAAATTATTTCCTTAAATCGATCAATATCTAAAGGTTCATCTAAAAACTCAGAAATATTGGCTACTCTGCTTCTTACTGATTTGATACCTTTCGATTTAATCTTTGCTGGATTAACTTTCAATGCATTTTGGACTTCATTCAATTCACTATTTAGCATTAATGTGCCATGACTAAACATACGATCCTTTACTTTGACCATAGCATTACCTGATATTTTTGCACTACCTACTTGAATGTCATTTCTACCACTCATGTCAGCATCAACGCCTAATGATTGTAATGCCTCAACAATCGGCTCTGTGAATTTTTTGAAATTATGGAAACTGTTACCATCATCATCAGTTACAAAACTAAAGTTTAAATTGCCTGTGTCATGGTATACTGCTCCTCCACCAGATATACGTCTAACGACATCAATGCCGTGTTCGTCTATATATGGTTGATTCACTTCTTCAATTGTATTTTGATTTTTCCCAATAATAATCGAAGGTCTATTTACATAAAACAAAAAATAACTATCATCTTTTGGCATATTTTTTAAAACATATTCTTCCATTGCCAAATTTAATGTTGGATCTGTAATGTCGTTGTTACTAATAAACTTCATCTACTGCACTCCTTTTCCATAAATATATGCCCTTACCCTATTTATGCTATATTTTCACAAAAATTGCCAATCATTCACTTTGATATTTTGCTAAAAATTGAAAATTGTTTTACATCATGCAATTTAATGGTTTTTTGTTTATTTGTCTGCCGATTTTTTGTATAATACTATCTAGTTAGCATTTCTAGGGAGGACTAAAAATGACTGTTGCAGAAGTGGGAAATATCGTAGAATTTTATGACGGCTTAAAAGGTCGAGTTGAAAAAATTAATGACAACTCAGTAATTGTTGATTTAACAATTATGGAGAACTTCGAAGAACTAGACTTGCCAGAAAAAACTGTCATTAATCACAAACGATACACAATCGTCGAACAAGAAGGATAGTTAAAATGAATAGAATTTCTAAGGCACTAATTTGGTTTGTCGTAAGTTTCATAGTATTCCACATTATTCTTTTGGTAATGTGGGGCGAGAAACAAGAATATTGGTATCTTTATACGGGCATTATGCTAATTGCTGGTATCAGTTATATCTTTTATCAGAGAGATATTGAATCTAAACGTTTACTCACATCACTAGGTGTGGGCATTATTACTGGTATTGTATTGATTATTATTCAACTTATTATCGCAGCAATTGCTTCTGATATAAAATATGCTGAATTAATCAAAGAACTCACACGTACGGGTGTCTATTATAAATGGCAAATGTTAGTAACATTAGTCTTTGTTATACCTTGTCATGAGCTTTACATGAGAACTGTTTTACAAAAAGAATTAATCAAATTAAATATCCCAAGTTGGTTAAGTATTATAATTACAGCATTATGTTCTGCTTCATTATTTTACTATCTTGACAACTTATGGATTGTTTTCTTTGTATTTATTGTACAAATGGCACTTTCATTAAGTTATTTCTATACACGCAGAATAGCAACAACTGTTGTAGCTCAAATTGTAGCAGTTGTTATCTTATTAATATTCAACGTATAAACCTATACGATTATTAATAAACGTTGGGACTTCAATACCCTTCTCAAATGAAAAGGAGTCTGAGACATAAATAGTTGTCTCAGACTGTTTTTCATTTAGGCAGCAGATGACTGAATTGAAAATGTAAAGTCTCACTGATTTAAAGAACTACTTTTTCAATTTATGAAAATCAGTGGTTCTTATGCATAAGCCAAAGCTTATGTATTCTGCATAAAATTCTAGGAGACTTATGCATGTGCTTTAGCTCAGATAAACATTTCAATCCTAGTCATCCTTGCCTTGATTGCATAGGTGGGACTACGAAATCTCTATTAAAAAATTTGATTTCTGTCCCACTCCCCTTTCGTTATTAACATTTTGCACTTTTGGAGATTCATTCAAGCTATTGAAAGTTAGCGATACAAAACGATATTTATACAATGCGCCCGAGAGTCAGGATGTTACAACATCATATAATCTTTAATTTAATATTCTAAATAAAGATACTTTCGTATAATTTTGCAAAAAGTAAAGAAAACGTCAATTTCTATATTATCTCAATAGAAATTGACGTTTATTTTTAGTCAAAGTTACTTATATACTAGACGTGCTTATATTAAAACTTCAAATGTCTGTTTTTGTTTTATTTTATATTGGTCATCTTTCAAATTTCGTGAAATCAATTCAACCATCGTAATTTCACCTGTTTCATGAATAACTGCTTGCTCTAAATATTGTTTATAATTTCTGTAGCAATAATCTGTCATACTTACGCGATACATATGATCTAATGTTATATTATTTAATTGAACCCTTTCAAATGGCAATGCATTCATATCAATTGTATAGTCCACACCTTGCCAAAATGTACAGAGTGTTTCATCCACAATAGTTAAGCTTAACGAACCTCCACTAAATTCAATATGTGCATAACAATATTCTAAAATATCTTTTATTTGTTGACCTTTCAAAGTTAAATCAATTGGTACATCTGGATGAGGATATGCATTATATAATGCCTCATTAGTAATTTGTCCAGATAATCCAGTTTCGCCGCTTGTAGGCAAATGGACACAGGAAATATCATAATCAAATTTGCGACGTATACTATCATGTAATAGTTGGGTAAATGCATGAGGTTTGGTAATCACGTCATCTAACCCATCAATATGTGCATCTATATCTTTATTTGTTAAAATTTCTTTTCCCCAATGTTCAACTGTTTTTCGATCATAATAAGTTAAATCTAATAACGCTTCATCTTCTTTATATTCATTTAAATCAACGATTTTTGATTCTACATTTTCTAATTCGAATGAATTCGTTCGCTTTTTAAAATTGATTTTCACGTGAATTAACTGTTCTGCATTTTGGCCAGCTTGAACATATAAAGTTTTTTCATCTTTTCCAATAAATGTTTGATGCTGATGACCAGTAATAAGCAAATCGATGACACCTAAGGTTTGCATTAGTTTTTCTGCTTCATTCACATTTTGCTCACGTTCATTTGATGACTTATTAAGCTGATCTAATCCCCCATGATAAATGACAATTAGAAATTCTGGCATCTCTGTTTCGTGAATAAATCGAATCCATCGCTTAGAAGACAGCAAGGTTTTTTCAATTTGTACATCATTCTCCATTTCAAAATGCTCTCTCTCCATTAAACCGTCCGAAGTTAATCCAACGATTGCAATTTTAACACCTTCTATTTCTTTAATTGTATAAGGCGTTGAAAAATAAGGCTCACGTGTTTTCTTATATTCAATATTGGCAGAAAGCCATGGAAATCTCGATAATGAAACTGCTCTAGAAAAGAAGGATAATCCAAATTTGAATTCATTAGGACTAATGCCACTTGCATCATATTGCATGGCGTTCATTAATTTTATCATTGGATGGCGTTTATATGGCGCTACCACAGCGTAGTAAAACGCAGCCAGAGAACCCGCTAAACTCCCGCCACTATCTAGTAAAATGACATGTTCATTTTCTTCTCTTTTCGATTTAACATACGTACCAGCTCGATAGATATTAGAACCATTATCTCCATTTAGAAAATAACTATGCATATCTGAAGTAGCAATAACATCAATTGCAATCTTTTCACTTTTTTTCATATGCCTCTCTCCTCGTTAATCACAGTTTAACATGTTTTTAAATTACGTCGATACTAATATCTTATCTTCATTATTTATAACTATATTAAAAATAGATAATTAAAAAACACTTAATTGAATTTGTCGTTCAACTAAGTGTTTTTTTAGGATTCTATACTCATCACATTATCCAATTTGCACACGTTCTTTTGGATAATGGAATTTATCTGGTTCTCTACGTCCACCAATCATTATAATAAAGCTAATTAAACCTACACGTCCGATAAACATTAATATCATAAGTGTAACTTTCGACATATCATTAAAATCGCCAGTGACACCTAATGATAACCCACACGTTCCGAACGCAGACATCACCTCAAAAAAGCCTTGAAGAAATGAAATTTTACCATTCTCAACAACTAATATAAAAATCGTCGCTGCAAAAGTTAAAATACCTGCCATTGTGAACACTGCAAATGATCGTTGAACATCTGTTGTATGTATCTCACGATTAAATGCTTTAATTGACAATTTCTCGCTATTATTATTAAAGTTCAATAAAAATAAGATTAAAATTGCAAATGTTGTTGTTCTAATACCACCACCGACCGAGCTTGGTGATGACCCAATAAACATCAAGATGCTCATAATCACGTTCGTACCTTCACCAAAATGACTTACATCAATTGTCTGTAATCCAGCACTTCTCGTCGTTGCAGATTGGAACAAAGCATAGAATAACGATTTGTGCCAAGACATATTTTGGAATGCATGGTTATATTCAAATAGTAAAATGATAATGACACCAAATACAAATAGTACTAAATACGTTACTGTTGTTATTTTAGCAAATAATGAAAATCTAAAATTAGGGATTCTATTTTTAATATATGCCTTCACTTCAATTAACACAGGAAAGCCAATCGAACCTAATATAATTAAAAACATTACAATGGTTTGCACAAAATAATCATTAGCATATGGAATCAAGGATTGACCGGTAATATCTAAACCACCATTCGTCGTTGCCGATACTGCAACAAATAACCCTTGCATGATAGCATACTGCAAATCAGGGTTATCTCGATAAAAATAGAACGTTAATAATGCTGCACCAACCACTTCGATTATTAAAATGGTACGCACGATATCGAGAATTAATTTAACTGTACCACTCATTGTATCTTTATTATTATCCAACATAATTAACTGTCTTTCACGCATACCAATATGTTTACCAAGTACTACCCACAACATTGTTCCAATTGCCATTACACCAATACCGCCAATGTTTAGGATGATCATGATGATAATTTGTCCAAACGTCGTATATGTTTCTACAATATTAACTGGTGATAACCCTGTAACACTCACACCTGAAACAGCAACAAACAATGAATCGATTGGGTCTACAGAGACACCTGCTTTATGAACATAAGGTAAGTTCAACAGTAAGAATGCCACGATAATCGCGACTATATAATACATCACAATACCTTGTTGAGGACTTGATTTTTTAAATAATTGATTGAAAATGGACAACGCGTACTCACCTCAACGCTACTTCAATTTAATCTTGATATCTTGCTCTTTACCATCTCTATATATTTTTGCTGGCAATGTATCTAAATCATCTTTATGACTAAAAATAATCTGTCTATATCTTAGATTATCTTCAACTTCTTTACCATCTAATTCTACTATTACATCATTTTTTTGCAACCCAGATTTTTCACCTAAACTATTGTCTTTTACATCTCCAATGACAACACCTTTATTAACCTCTTCAGGTAAGTTAAGGGATTGATGCGTAGCTTCATCCATATCTTTAACATTCGCGATTTTTATGCCAGTATTAGGATATTTAACTTCACCTTTTGCTTCAAGTTGTTTGGCAATAGATTCAGCGTCATTGACTGGGATTGCAAATGCAATTCCTTCAACATGATCCATATCAATTTTTAAAGAAGCTATACCAATCAATTTACCATTTTTATCAATAACACCACCACCTGAATTACCAGGATTAACAGGTGCATCCATTTGAAAAGCGCTCATGAGCACATCATATTGATTATCTTTATCGATATCAACTGGCACATGACGATTTAAACCAGACACAATACCTTCTGAAACACTACCTTTAAAGTCAACACCTAGTGGGTTCCCTACGACAATAATAGGCTCACCGAGGACTAATGTACTGGAATCACCCATTTTAATTGATTTAACATCACTACCTGATTTTATTTTGGTTTTAACTACTGCAATATCAGAAAATTTGTCCGTTCCAATGACCTTACCAATAGATGTATCATTATTACCGTATGTAATTTTTTGTTCCTTTTTATCACCTACAACATGTGCATTCGTCATGATAAAAATAGAGTCGCCCACTTTTTTGTAGACGACACCTGATCCTAATTCATTTTCTTTTCCTGCTTCTTGTGTCTCTTTCTCCGCAGATGAACTATTATTACTTGTATCATTTTCGACTGTTACGATGGAATGAATGGCACTATTCGCACTTTTCATTGTATCTGTATATGTTTTTTCTTTATTAGCATTATCGTTGCTTTGGAATATATTATCCTTCGTGTTTCCATTATGATCTACATTATTAAAGATGGCATTAATTAAGACAATTAACAAAATAACTGCCAATACAATTAGTACTTTCGCCCAGTGTTCTTTGAAGAAATACTTAACTTTATCTATTAAAGTTGGTTGGTCACTATGTCTGTGTTGGTCAGATTTATCATCTGTCTGTCCAGACTTATGATTTCTGGCAATATTGTTATGAACCTTATCTGAGTTATCTTCTTCAATATACTGATTAACCCTTGACTGTTGCGCTTCTTCAGAATAAAAATGATCATCATGTAAACGGTCTTTGTTAGTAGACGCATTTACATCTATATCTGAATCATTTGATGTTTCGTTGGTTTTTAAATAACCATTTGTTTCATTTGTCGTTGATGCCACTTCAACATCATCTTTGGCTATATCCGATGTAGGCGAAACTTCTTCTGGTTGTTGCTTAGATACATGATTCAGAGCGTTATCTTCAGATAGTTCAAATTCACTTTCTGAATTACTGCTATTTCGTTTCGCAGCCATTGCTTGTTGCTGCTGAATTTCTTCTTGTGTTAGTTTTTCTATGCGTGCTTTTCTTAAATTTTCTTTAACACGTTCTTCGTTATTCTTTGCTAATTTTTCCGCTTTTTCAGCCCGTTGTTTTCTAGCTTTACGTTCCATTTGGACACGTTGTTCCCGTTCTTCATTGTGAAAATATTCTCGTCTTTTACGACCATATTTCTCTCTTGGTATCACATGTTTTTTATCATTCGCCACAAAAACGCCCCCCTAAACTACATCTTTTCTATACTATCCATTATGACATATCATTAAGGATTTTTCCGATTTATTTTACTAGTACACACAAATATTTATACTGAATTCTATTTTGATTGAGTGTGTAAATGCATTGCAGAAATCGCCAAATTTACTATTTAGCTATTATATTTTCAAATATTTTATCATTTATACCTTAGCTTTGATTATAAGCACTTTTTATACAAATTTCTAACTTTATCTCATTTTCTCTTTAAATAATTTAAGCAGATATTTTTAAATTTACTTAAACAATCATTATTTAAAATAGACTATTTTCTGCAAACAAAAAACTGAAAAGCACAATGGCTTTCCAGTCTAATAATAAATGATTATTTTTTCTCTTCTTTTTTATTTTGACGAACTGACGTCAACCAACCAATTAGAACTAATAATATCATAACTGTCCAGAAGATAGATTGCCATAAAATACTGTGTGGGAAGTGTTCAGGTAAAATTAAAATGTCTGGGTGCGCTAACACCATAACAACAAGTTTAATACCAACCCAACCAACAATGGCAAATGCCGCGCCTTCTAAACCCGGATATTTGTTTAATAAGTTGACAAACCATGTTGCTGCAAAACGCATAATGATAACACCTATCATACCACCTAAGAACATCACAGCAAATTGACCTAAGTCCATACCACCAAAGTGTATACCAACCGTTGGTAACGTAACTGCTATTGCAAGTGCTGCAAGCATTGAGTCTATTGCAAAAGCAATATCTGCAAATTCAACTTTCAATACTGTACCCCAGAATGATTTAGCACTGGCATGAATTTCTTCTCCATCATCATCAAAATGATGATCGTCGGTACCATCATGCTCTTGCTGATCTTTCTCTTTAAAGAAGGTTATCAAGTTCCGTATTGACATATAAAGTAGATATATCGCACCTAGTGCTTGTATCCACCAGAAATGCGCTATGATACTGATTAAGAATAAAGAAATAAAACGAAATACAAATGCACCAAGCAAACCATAAAACAGTGCTTTTTTACGTTGCTCTGGTGGTAAATGTTTCACCATAACAGCCATTACAACTGCATTATCTGCAGCGAGTAAACCTTCTAAAAATACGAGCACTAATAGTACCCATAGATAAGGTAAGATCAAACTTGGATCCATATAGGACAACTCCTTTAATTTTTTAAGCATAAAAATAGAGACCTAAGCTAAGCTAGTGTTTACGTAACTTGCACTTGTCTTCATCATCTATAATGATGTTAAGAACCAACTGGCAATCCATATTCACTATTAGCAAAGGTCTCACTCGACAGTTTTATTCTGCCCACTTTACCGGAAGTTTGATACTTCGTAATGACGATAAAATGACTAAGTTAAAAGATAAACAAGTTGCATTACTTTCCATATATAAACGATTGTATGCGAAACTCATATATTTTCAACTAAAGTTAAGTTACTCCCCTCTGACAACTGAGTCATAGGTATTCTATTAATATAGTTATTATACACAAAAATAAAATTTATAACAATCCATATAATTTAATTTCTGGGAACTTTTCTTCAAACCATCTTGTAGCAAATTCATTTTCAAACAAGAATACATAGTTATCGTATATATCTTTTACTAAGATTGAACGTGATGTACTCATTTTATCTTTTATGTCTTCTTCGTTTTCAATCCAACGTGCAATTTTCTGACCAACCGGTTCCATCACTACGTCAACATTATATTCATTTTTCAAACGATGTTCGAATACTTCAAATTGTAATTGTCCAACTGCACCAATAATAATTTGATTTGTATGCAATGCTTTATAATATTGAATAGCACCTTCTTGAACAAGCTGTTCAATACCTTTATGAAAATGTTTTTGCTTCATAACATTTTTTGCAGAAACTTTCATAAACAATTCCGGTGTAAATTGCGGTAGTTCTTGGAAACTGAATTTCTGATTACCACCTACGAGCGTGTCACCAATTTGGTAATTTCCTGTGTCATAAAGTCCAATAATATCGCCTGCAACAGCATGATTAACGGTTTCTTTATCATCTGCCATAAACGAAGTTGAACGTGTTATCTTTTGTTTTTTATGTGTACGTTGAAGGGTTACATCCATACCACGTTCAAAAGCACCACTTACAACTCGCATAAATGCAATTCTATCTCTATGTTTAGGATCCATATTAGCTTGAATTTTAAATATAAATCCTGAAAAATCAAGATCAAATGGACTAACTTCTATATCTTCATTAGTTTGACGAGCATTCGGCATTGGCGCATGATCAACATAAGCATTCAAGAAATTTTGAACACCAAAATTCGCTAGTGCAGATCCGAAAAATACAGGTGTCAAATCACCGCTTAATAATGCTTCATTATCAAACGTTTCGCCCGCTTCTTCGACAAGCATTAACTCTTCGATTGCTTGAGTAAATGCACTATCGTTTTTCATTGCATGGTCTTCTTCCAATTCATAATCATCATTTAAATGCAGTACATTTTCTTCATCTCTAAAAGGCTCTATTGTGTGAGATTCACGATCGATAATACCAAAGAAATTTTGCCCCATACCTACTGGCCAATTCATTGGGTATGTTTCGATTTCTAATGTAGATTCTATTTCATCTAATAATTCAAAAGGTTCTTTACCGACTCTATCTAATTTGTTAATAAATGTGAAAATAGGTATACCTCTCATTTTACATACTTTGAATAGTTTCAATGTTTGAGGTTCGATACCTTTAGCACAGTCAATCACCATTACAGCACTATCAACTGCCATCAGTGTTCTATATGTGTCCTCTGAGAAGTCTTCATGTCCTGGCGTATCTAAAATGTTGATTTTATAGTGGTCATAATCAAATTGCATCACTGAACTTGTAACAGAAATCCCTCTCTCCTGCTCAACTTTCATCCAGTCACTCGTCGCAAATTTGCCACTTTTTTTACCTTTAACCGTACCTGCTTCTCTTATCGCACCACCGAATAGTAATAACTTTTCTGTTAATGTAGTCTTACCAGCATCTGGGTGAGATATAATCGCAAAGGTTTTTCTTGATTCTACTTCTTCCTTTATACTCATTTATACTCTCCTTTAACTTTCAAATATCCATTTAACGATGTCATCAGCAATTTGTGAAGCTGTTGACTCATCAAGTAACGTAAACAAGTGTATCACAAGTTCCTCGTTCATATCATCTTCATTTAAAGATGAATCGATTTCTAATGACCAATGCATATCAGGAATTGCGATTAACATACATTGATTCACTTTGTTTTCATAAATATACACATGACCAGTTATTTCATTAAAATGTAAATTTTTAATCTTCAAGTGGACCACCACCGAATTTATCATAAGCCGCTTCAAGACCAATTAAATCATCGCGATGTGGCACTTTGACATGTCCAGGCATAATTTGATAAGGCTCACGCCCTTTAGAAGCTAATACGACAGTATCTCCTGGTTCCGCTATATTGATTGCATGACGAATACCTTCAGCTCTGTCTTCAAATTCAATATAATTATCATGTGTAGCACCTTTTGCTAATTCTTGAGTTAGTGTCTTAGGGTCATCATTAGCTGGATTATCAGGTGTAAAAATAACATAGTCTGCACGACAAGCGACCCGGCCCATTTCTGGCGTCTTCGTTAAATCTCGTTCTCCAGCCATACCACATAAGAATATCAATTTTTGTTTAGCAAATGGTTTAACCGCATCTATCAGTTTATCCATACCATCAGCCGTGTGTGCATAATCTATAATCAAATCTATAGGTAATGACGGATCAAGTACTTCCAATCGTCCTTCAACTGGTTCTAGATTTTCTACCGCATCAACGATATCATTTAACGCAATACCTTTACTCCACACAGCAATCATTGCTGCCATAATATTAGAGACATTGAATAAACCAACGTAAGGTGATTTCACTTGAAACTCACCTTCAGGGGTTTTAAAGGTAAACTGCACACCTTGTAACGATTCATTGATATGATGTGCTGTAAATTGTGCATCATTTGTCACTCCATATGTAAATACTTCAAATGGTGTAACAGAGGCAAGATATTCTGAAAAAGCGTCATCCTTATTCAATACTACAAACTTTTCTTGTGATAAGTCTTCTCCTAATTGACTAAATAATAATGATTTGGCATGTCCATAGGCTTCCATAGTACCATGAAAGTCCAAATGATCTTGTGTTAAGTTTGAAAAGATTGCTACGTCAAAATCAACGCCTCGTAATCTACCTAATGATAATCCATGACTTGACACTTCCAAAGTCATAGCTTCTGCATTTTTTTCTACTGCTTCATTTATTTTTTTAGTCAATGAGACTGTTTCAGGCGTCGTATTAGCACCTTTTGATTTATCCTCATTAATTTGAAAGCCGTTCGTACCTAAATAAGCACTTCCTTTACCTAACTTTCTATATATGTGGTGTATCATTGTTGCAATTGACGTTTTACCATTTGTTCCAGTTACACCATAAGTTATCAATTGTTTACTAGGGTAATTGTACAATGTATTTGCCAATAAACTAGCCACACGCAAAGTATCAGGTACGATAACTTGAGTTACATCGCCTGTTATTTCTTGCTGATGGCTAACGATAATCACTTGGCATCCTTGATTAACGACATCTTGGCAGAATTTATGACTATCCACTGTATAACCTTTTGAGGCAACAAACACACTGCCATGTTGTGCCGTACGTGAATCGGTCGTTATATCTGTTATATTTTTTTCTAGTGTGCCGATAACTTGTTTCACTCTTATTTTTTCAAACAACACATTTGCATCCAACATTTATCGCTCCTTTATTTCCAATAGTTCTATTATACACATTTTCAACTTATTTTATAGAATCTAAAGATGAGATGCTAATAATTTCTTCCTATTGTATATAGCTATTTTATACATTTAAAATCTGTTAAATATTAACCCCATGTTATATAATTGTTAATATTTTCTATATATTTGCTTAAATTACCATTTTGCAAGCTTACTTCTAGATTAATAGTGGTATGGTATAGATATACAACAATCTTATTTTAATATGTATTAATTTCCAATACAGTATGTAGCATTTCTTATCTGATTGTAAAATGATATAATCATTATTAATTGTGTTTTTTCTTTCACACGTTAAAAAAATACGTTAAACTTAACATGAGCTAAATATAATCTATTGGAGGGTGGCTTTTAATGGTTACTCAAAATAAAAAAATACTGATAATTACTGGATCTTTTGGTAATGGGCATTTACAAGTTACTCAGAGTGTAGTGAACCAATTCAAAGAAATGAATCTAGACAATTTAACAGTTATCGAACACGATTTATTTTTAGAAGCACACCCTATCCTCACTTCTATTTGTAAAAAATGGTACATTAACAGCTTTAAATACTTTAGAAATATGTATAAAGCTTTTTATTATAGCCAACCAGATCAATTAGATAAATGTTTCTATAAATATTACGGATTAAATAAATTAATGAATTTACTTTTGAAAGAAAAGCCAGACCTTATCTTACTCACATTTCCTACACCAGTCATGTCTGTATTAACTGAGCAATTTGATATGAATATACCAATCGCTACTGTCATGACTGACTATCGTATGCAAAAGAATTGGATTACACCTTTCTCTCAACGATACTATCTTGCTACAGAGGAACTGAAAGATGAGTTTGCAAGTATTGGCATTCCTAAAGATAAATTGAAGGTTACAGGTATTCCTATATCTGATAAATTCGAAACAGACATTGATAAAACGGCATGGCTAAGTCAAAATCACTTAGACCCTGACAAACCGACAATTCTAATGTCTGCGGGTGCTTTTGGTGTTTCTAAAGGTTTTGGTCAAATGATTCAAGAAATTTTAAATCGCAGTCCGCATGCACAAGTTGTCATGATATGTGGTAAAAATAAAGATTTAAAACGTTCATTAACATCGCAATTTAAAGATTATAACAACGTCTTGATTTTAGGTTATACCAAACATATGAATGAATGGATGGCTTCGAGTCAATTGATGATTACTAAACCAGGTGGCATCACGATCTCAGAAGCATTAACGCGTCAAATCCCTATGATTTTCTTAGATCCTGCGCCAGGTCAAGAACTTGAGAACGCAGTTTACTTTGAAGAAAAAGGCTATGGTCGTATTGCCAATACACCTGAAGCTGCTATTGAGCAAGTCGCTGCTCTAACGAATGCACCGACCAAATTAGCTTCGATGTCAGAATCTATGGACGCGTCAAGAATTCCATATTCAACTTATAAATTATGTAAAGATTTATTAAACTTACTTAATCATTCATCTCATTATGAAGAAGTATATGGAAAGGTTCCTTTATATGCAAAGCTCTTCGTTAAATAATTACAACTCAAATAAAAATTTCATAATCATGCTCATCATCTTATTCTTAATGGAATTCGCTCGCGGAATGTACATACTCAGTTATTTAGCGCTACTTCCAACAGCAACATCTATCGCGGTAGGTATTACATCTATCGCTATTTCTATACATTTTATTGCTGATGCAACTACCAATTTTGTGATTGGCTTTTTACTTAAGCGTTTAGGTACTAAATTAGTGCTAACACTAGGTTTCTTACTTGCCTTTGCAAGTTTATTTTTAGTCATTTGGTTCCCTACATCGCCCTTTGTTTTAATAGCCAGTGCCATTTTACTTGGTATCGCTGTGAGTCCAATTTGGGTGATTATGTTAGCAAGTGTAGATGAGAATAATCGTGGTAAGCAAATGGGATATGTATATTTCTCTTGGCTGTTAGGCCTGCTAGTCGGTATGGTTGGTATGAATATCATTTTTAAATTCCATCCAACTCAATTTGCATTTTTAATGTCACTCGTTGTATTAATCGCTTGGATATTATACTACTTCGTGAAAATAAGATTGACGAATTACAATACACGCCCAGTCAAACAACAATTAGGGCAAATTGTCGATGTGACTAAACGTCACATGATATTATTCCCTGGTATATTATTACAAGGTGCTTCAATCACTGCATTGGTACCCATATTACCTACATACGCTACTAAAGTTGTTGGTGTCTCCACATTAGAATATACTATGGCAATTGTGTTCGGCGGTATCGGTTGTGCTATTTCAATGCTCTTCTTATCTAAAATAATAGATAAACATGGCACCTTATTTATGTACTGGGTTATTTTTGGTGGCTTTGTCTTATACACGCTGATGATATTTGCACTTTCACTTATTACAAATATTACAATCGTTTGGGTGCTAGCAGTATTTATAGGTCTTATGTACGGTATTTTACTGCCAGCGTGGAATACGTTTATGGCAAGTCATATCCATTCAGATGAACAAGAAGAAACTTGGGGGGTATTCAATAGTGTACAAGGTTTCGGTTCAATGATCGGTCCCCTTGTAGGTGGACTCATTACTGAATTCACCAAATCAGTTAACAATACTTTTTATTTCTCAGCACTTGTATTCTTATTCTTAGCCATCTTTTATGGTATTTATTTTGTAAAAGTGAACAATAAAACTAAAACTTCTTAACTAAATAATATAAAAAAGCGCCACTCGCATATTAGAAAATTTATTTCTAGTATTGCGAGTGGCGCTTTTATTCATTCCAAGTTTTTATCGTATGTTATGACTCATATTTTATAGTTTAATCTTAAGCTAAGTTATAGTTCTCAAGTACTTTCCATTTTTCTTCTTTTTCATCATAATAAACAAGTGAAAGCTGCTCAATTGTTTCTTTGTAATCAATTCCCGCTAACTTTAATTGACCATAAATATCTTCAAATTCTTGACTAGTCAAGCCTTGAGCAATAGTAAAGTGAGGCACGAATGTATGATCTGCTACACCATAAAAATCACCATTGTTAAATTGATTAAATAGTCTTTCTAAAGTTTCAGTTTTTTCAACTTTAAAATAAATAACATTAGTGATTGGCGCAAAATTTGATGCTTTTGTCGCATGTATATCAATCGTTGGAATGCCTTCGATTTTAGATTTAATTGTCTCTTTAACAGATTCTAAATCACCATCGTTTATTTTAAATTGCCCCTTAATCGTAATGTGCGGCATAATTGTCGCATAATGTGCATCATAACGCTTACGATATGCGTTCACTTCATCTTGAAATGCTTTTGACGGAATTAATGCTAATCCTAAAATCATTTAAATTCCTCCTTTGTTTAACATATTTTCATTATAGCAAATTTCTGAAAAATTCGTTACTCTAAAGTCATCTTAGTTCAGATTATTAAAAAGAAATATTATCTGATAAAAAATATTTTAACAGATCTCCTAATAATGGTTTCCATGACTTCCACATATGGCCACCTTTAAATTCTAAATAATGGTATGTGAAATCATTTTTTTCAATGACTTGATTTAGTTTTCGATTAGGTGTTAAAAAGTCTGCAGATTTGCCTGTTGTTGGCAATTTAAAGTCTTCTTCCTCTAATCCTACAGCATGCCAAATGGATAATTGTTCTTTAAACTGACAACGTTCAATTAACATTTCAATCGCTTCATCATGTTGTGGACTTAATAAACCAACTTGACTGAAGATACGCGGATAAGATAACGCCGTAATTAACGCAGCACTACCCCCTAAACTATCACCTAATAAAATGCGTGCGTTACCTACTTTAAATGTAGGAAATGTTTGATCAATATATGGCAATATTTCATTGGCCATTGCTTTTACAGTTAAATGTGTACGTGCACCCTGTGGATGAAATTCTGCGCGCCGTTTATCAACATCTTCATAGTGAAATCCAACAAATATAGCTCTTTCTACCTCATTGGCCTCTCGTAACTGCTCATAAGTTCGATGAATTCTACCAAAACTGAAAAAATCAGCACCATCAAAACAAAATACGATTTTATATTTAAATAATTCGGTAAAATCTTTTGGTAAATAAATAGATAGTGTGACATCTCTATCTAATATTTTACTAGGAAAATTAATTTTAGTGATACATCCTGGTTTAAAATCATACATAAATAATGCGCCCCCTCGTAGTCTTAATGACATTGTACCAAGAGACGCATTATTTTAAAATGTTGAAATCTTATTATTTATGGTGTAAATACCTCTATGACTCATCTGTTTTTTGTTTGGCCAAACGTTGTGGATAGTCTTTTAGCCAAAAGACGGCATTTGGTACTTTTTTGGGGTCTGGTTTGTAAATTGCTTTTTTACCAGAACCTAGTTGTTTTTTCTGTAATTCATAATCTTTCAATGCTTGAATAGCTGGTTTGTGCAATATCCAAATAGCTATGATATTCAACCAAGCCATCATACCAACTCCCAAATCACCCATCATCCAAGCGATATCCGCCGTCTTCACTGCACCATATACTGTGGCAACAATTAATACGACTCTCGTGACATTAATCCAGAAGAATGTTGTCCTTCCTGTTCCCTTCCGAGTCAAATAAGTAATATTGGTTTCTGCAATATAGTAATACGCTAATATCGTTGTAAATGCAAAGAAGAATAACGCAAATGCAATAAAGTATGAGCCAATGCCTGAAAATGCAGGATCAAAATGATAACTACCACCTTGAAAGGCCTTATCAATACCAGCTTGTGCATACATCGCTGTACCCGAATAATCTTTATCACCATTTGACATTTCTACAAAAATGCCATTATCTTTAATCATACTCGGTTTACCACTTGAGGTTGTCCCTCCATCTGTCACATTATATGTACCTGAAAGTAATATAATTAAAGCCGTTGCCGAACATACAAACAATGTATCTACATAGACAGAAAACGCTTGAACTAACCCTTGCTTAGCTGGGTGTGACACCTCTGCTGCTGAAGCTGCATGTGGTCCAGTTCCTTGTCCAGCCTCATTAGAATACAATCCACGTTTAACACCGATTTCAATCATGGCACCTAAGATACCACCAAAAGCCGCTTGCATACCAAAAGCAGATTTGAAAATAAGTGCAATCAATCCTGGAACTTGTTCAATATTCAAGAATATAATGATAACAGCCATTATAATATATGCAATTGCCATAAATGGAACAATAGCGGTTGCTGCATTCGCTATCCATTTAATACCTCCAAAAATAATTAAGGCTAAAAGCACCGCTAAAAATATTGCAATAATCCATGGTTCCAATCTAAATGCATTTTTCATAGAGCTGGCAATCGCATTAGACTGAACACCTGGTAATAGGAGTCCTACAGAAATGACTGTGACAATAGCAAAAATTAAGCCATAGACTTTTCCTAATTTGCCCTTAATCCCATATTCAATATAGAATGCTGGTCCACCACGGTATTGTCCCTTTTCTTCTCGCTTATATATTTGACCTAGTGTTGATTCTATAAATGCACTACTTGCCCCTAAGAAAGCCGTTGCCCACATCCAAAATACAGCACCTGGTCCACCAATAAAGATTGCAGTTGATACACCCACTATGTTACCAGTACCGACACGGCCAGCGAGTGACAGTGCAATGGCTTGGAAACTCGATATCCCCGTAGGTGATTTTTCCCCTTGAAACATTAATCTGATCATTTCTTTAAAATGCCTAACTTGGAAAAAGCGCATCATTAATGAAAAAAGTACACCTGTAATCAGTAACCCATAAACTAACGGTTTGCTCCAAACAATATCATAAAACCAAGTAAGTAACCCCTCTAACATAATGTATCCCCCTTGTAGTACCATTATGTAAAATGATATATTTTTCATCATTATACACTTATAAAATATTCCGTGCAACGTATTTCATAAGTAATCATTTTCACAATTTATATATTTCAAGTTATAATTAATATAAAATATTTACAATGACTTTATATCAAAGGAAAATAATTTCACACTATTTAATATGACGTCACGCGTATATCGTTTTTAGATTTCTTTATTTATCACAATATACTCTATTGGCTTCAATAATTTTAATTTCATCTTTTGTTATGTCTTCATTTAAGATATACTGAATTGTACTTAAATAATGAATTTTAGGAGGAACCGTTCTATGCTAAATAAGGTTTGGTTTAGAACAGGTATTGCACTATTAATCCTGTTTTTACTAATCAAATTAGTAATGGAAGTCCATAGTGTGTTCACGCCATTTATTATTATTTTACAATCGGTGTTGTTACCACTCTTATTAAGTAGCTTCTTATTCTATATTTGCTTACCTTTTCAAAAAATACTTGAAAAAAATAAAATCCCTCGTTGGGGAAGTATCACTTTAATTTTCATTGGCTTAATTATCATCATTGGTGTTGTCATTGGTTATATAGGACCACTGATTGCCGAGCAAATTGAAAATTTAATTAATCAAATTCCAGCATTACAGCACGAAGTTCAACACATCATTAACTTTTCATTAGACCAAATGGAAAGACTACCTAATGATGTCACAGATAGAATTAATAAAATGGTTCAATCTATGAGTGATAGTACTGCAAATGTTTTATCTAACTCATTAAGTTACTTGACTTCATTTATTTCAACTTTATTCTTACTCATCATGGTGCCATTCTTCTTGATCTATATGTTAAAAGATCACGAACGTTTTATTCCATTTATCGCTAAATTATTTAAAGGCGAAAGAAAAGTATTTATTGTTGATTTATTAAAAGACTTAAATGACACTTTAAAATCTTATATTCAAGGTCAAGTGACAGTAAGTATTATCTTAGGTATCATTTTATATATAGGCTATTCTATTGTAGGTTTAAATTACACATTATTACTTGTTATATTTGCATGTGTTGCCAATATGATACCGTTCTTAGGTCCTTGGATGGCATTTGCACCAGCAGGTATTATTGGTATTATTCAAAGTCCTACAATTTTCATTTGGGTATGTATCATTACACTAATCGCTCAACAATTAGAAGGTAATGTCATCACACCAAACGTTATGGGTAAATCATTAAATATTCACCCACTAACGATTATTGTTGTTATTCTTGCTGCTGGTAATTTAGGTGGTTTCGTACTCATCCTAGTAGCCGTTCCATTATATGCAGTCATTAAAACAATTGTTCGAAATGTATTCCATTATCGAGAAAAGATTATGGAAAAAGCGAATAGTGATGTAAAAGAATAATCATCAAAAAATAAGTGGGAAGATGAACTCATGGTTATATAAAATGCGCTCATCTTCCTTTTTTGAAAATAAAGTTTGAGACCGAGACAATAATCTATGTCTCGGTCTCATTTATATAAAAATACGCATGACCATCGTTGAATTGTAACGATGGTCATGCGTATTTTGTGTTTCTTTATTTAACGATATGGTAACCACTATCTACATGGATATTTTCACCCGTTACACCACTTGAAAAATCACTTAACAAGTATGCCGCTGTCTTACCTACTTCTTCTTGATCAATGTTACGTTTTAGAGGCGCACGTTCTGCAATCTCTTTTAAGATAGTGTTAAAGCCGCCAACACCTTTCGCACTTAATGTACGGATAGGACCAGCTGATATCGCATTAACACGAATGTTATCTTCACCTAAGTCTAAAGCTAAATAACGTACATTTGCTTCTAAACTTGCTTTAGCAACACCCATCACATTGTAGTTTTGTACTGCAAATTCTCCGCCTAGATATGTTGTAGCTACAATGCTACCACCTTCAGGCATTAATTTTTTTGCTTCACGCGCTACAAGTGTTAATGAATAAGAACTAATATCTTGCGCTAATAAGAAACCATCACGTGATGTATCACTAAAGCGACCACGTAAATCTTCCATATTTGCAAAAGCAATTGAGTGGTATACGCCATCAATATGTCCGATATCTTCACCAATTTTAGCAAAACCATTAATGACATCTTCATCTTGTTGAACATCAATTTGATACATATGATGTTCTGATTGGTTTAATTGTTCAACTAATTTTTCTAATTCATTTTTACTGCGATCCTTACGGTATGTAAATACTAATTTTGCACCAAGTTGGTCCAATACTTTAGCTACACCAAAACCGATACTACGTTTGTTCGCAATACCCATAATGACGAATGTTTTATTCTCTAAATTTAACATGAATATAACTCCTTTATTTAAATTTCCATTTTTAATTGGTTCGAGTAGTTATGAAGCTACGAACGATCACTTTGCTCTATGCCAATATAAGCATTCCCTATTTTAACATTGGTTTGATTGAATAAACAATTTATTTTACTATACTCATAAATTTAATACGTTTTCACTTCCAAATTTGTCAGTATAACGCGCTTTCGTACAAAAAAAACATAAAAATAAAGCAAACGACATTGCATACCATGCAATGTCCTTCGCTCTATTTTTCACTAACTTAATAATAGAATTCTAATTCGCGTTTTAATTCGTCTACATATTCTTTTGAACCAGTAACGATTACTCTATCTCTGTAACGTAATTGTGTATCACCATGTGGCACGATAGATTCATTATTTCTAATAATTCGTACAAAGATAATATCTCCACCAAATGGGAAATTACGTAATTGGATTTGATCATATTGATGATTTAACATCGCAATTTCATATAATGATGTTTCAACATTACTTAAAAGATTAAGCATATTTGGTGTTTCAATGAGACCTTTTAACAAAATTTTGTTACTCATATAACTACTGAAGATTTCAATACCCGCTTTTTGTAACGTTTCATCTGACGAACTAGACTCCAATCGACAGATAACACGTTTCACACCATGCGCCTTAGCCATCAATGCTACTTTACGGTTAATTTCATCATCATTTGTAGAACATACTACGATATTTCTTTCGAATAGTCCTAGACGTTCTAACAACTCTTCTTCGTAATCCGAAATTTCAATCATTGAAATGGCATCAGACAATTTACGTTTATCACTTAAATCATTTCTATAATAAAGCGATACTTGATAAAGTTGTGATGATAAATTTTGGGCAATTGGAATCGTTAATTGATTTTTCCCAATCAAACTAACTTCAATTTGTCTAGTGGCCTCATCAGGCATAGGAAACATTTTTTTAAATACAATAGGTACAAATACACATGTAATCACTGCACTTAATATCAAAATACCTGAAATTTCTGGTGAAATTGTACCTAATTGTTCTGCTATTTTTGCAGAAGCAATAACTAACGATAAAGTTGATGTTAGTAAAAATGCGGAAGAAATCGTTGTTTTCATATCAAACCATTTTCGTATGTAAAACAATGGAATTAATTTAGAAATTAAAAATGCTAAAATTAAAAATGGAATAATTAATAATAATGCTGGTTCTTTAATGAGTTGTGGAATATTCAAATCTACGCCGACCATTATGAAAAAGATTGGAATAAAAAAGCCATAGCCAAAAGAGTCTAGCTTTTCAACCATATCTTCATCTGGACCAAGTAATGAGACAACCACACCTGCTAAAAATGCACCTAAAATATTTTCTGCCCCTACCCCTTCAGCTAAAGCAACTAACAAAATAATCAGGGCAAATACTGCACGTATACCGATTTGAGTCGTACCATCCATTAATTTCTGTAAAAATTGTGCTTTTTTGAAAATGCCGCCTAACAAATAAAAAATAATGGTAAAGACGACTAAACTACCAATTAGCCATAACGATGTATTACCCGAAGCATGTAATGTACCATAAGCTGTTAATAGAATCATTGTAACTAAGTCTGCAAGTACAGCTACTAATAAGATAAACTGACCTATCGTCGTACGCATAATATTCATTTCTTTAAGTGTCGGCACGACTACACCTAATGAGATCGTAGAAATAATAATAACCATTAGTAAGACATCATCAATAAGTCCAAACCACTTAAACATATATGCGAAAATAATAGAAATAATCATAATAAACATGAAAACAACAACTGCTAATTGTAAATGGCCAGGTTCTTGTTTCTTCAATTTTTGTTCTTTATTCGCTGAACTTTTATCTCTTTTAAAAGCTTTAAAATCTATTTCCAAACCACTTAAGAACATCAAGAAAATAAATCCTAAAGTTGATAATATATTGAGCATTGCATCTCGTTCTACTAAATTTAAAAATGAGTGCCCAATGACAATGCCCATTAAAATTTCAGCTACCACTATAGGTAAAAATGTGATTCTGAGTCGATTGACTAATATTGGTGTAAAAAATGCCGCTAACACTACGACAACAAGCGATAAAAATTCCATATAACCCCCTTAAGTTAAATAAGACATAAATGATGTAGCTAATCCAAAATAAATTAGCATACTGACAATATCATTGATTGTTGTGATAAATGGTCCGCTAGCAACCGCTGGATCAATTTTCAATTTATTCATTACTAAGGGAATCATGGATCCCACTAAAGTACCTACCGTCATTGCAATCGTCAAACTTCCACCAACAATGATAGCTAGTATTGCTTGTCCGTACAGCACCATTATAATAATAAATAGTAACAAAGCACATACAAGACCACTTAAAAATCCACTACCCGCTTCTCTTAAAGCGACTTTAAATTTACTTTGTTCATATATTTCACCAGTAGAAATATTACGTACGGATACGGCGAGTGATTGTGTCCCAGAGTTCCCGGACATCCCGCTGATAATAGGAATAAATGCTGCTAATAATGCTACTTTTGATAAAGTATCTTCAAATGAACCTAATATTGTTGCTGTAATCATCCCTAAAAATGTTAAAATAATTAACCATGGCAATCTCTTTTTAGCTGTCGTAAACACTGAATCATTTGTTGCATCTACGTCTGATACACCAGCCAAACGAGAGTAGTCTTCACTTGCTTCTTCGTCCATAACATCCAAGATATCATCGATTGTTATAATACCTAGCAAATGATCTTGATAATCGACAACTGGCATTGCAATAAAATCATAGTCTCTCATCTTTTGAGCTACATCTTCTTGGTCATCTGCAGCATTTGCACTAATGACACGTTCACTCATTATGTCTTCTATGTATGCATCATTTTCAGCAATAATTAAATCTCTAAGAGAGAGTACCCCAGCCAATTGTTTGTTATCATTAACTGCAAAAATAACATAAATTGTCTCAGCGTCTGGCGCTTGTTCTTTGACATGCATGAGCGCTTCTTTTACTGGCATGGTTGCCTTTAAAGAAATATATTCAGTTGTCATAATACCGCCGGCAGTATCTTCATCATAATGTAATAATGCTTTTATTTCTTTTGCATCTTCTCTATTCATTAACGTGAGGAGACTAACTATTTTTTGCTTAGATAGCTGGTTCATAATGTCAACTGCATTATCGTAAGACATTTCTTCTAGTACCTTGCTTGCATAATTAGCATTCATCGCATCAAAAAGTGATTCGTATTCATCTTCATCAATTTCTAATTGTTCAAAGAAATCCGCTACTTCTTCTGGCGATAGTACTTCATACATACGTTGGCGTATATCTTCATTGCTATCCTCAAAGTATTCACTTTGTTCATATGTATGCATGGATAAGAATTCATCTCTAAATTCATCTATATGATTATTTAACAACAAATTGTCTAATAATGTTTGGTCATAAACTTGTTCATCCTCTAAAACGATTGAATCTTTCTCATTAGCCATTCGTACACCTCCATGTATGTTTAAAATTATATCATATTAAATAGCGTTTCTATTGCATCATATTTATCATTAATTACAATATTTTGATTTTTTATAGGATGTATGAATGCCACCTGGGTACATCTCAATAGTTGATGAGGATAGCTTTCATGCTTGCCACCATAAAGCGCATCGCCTACGATAGAATGACCGATATGCTGAAAGTGCACACGTATTTGATGTGTTCTTCCAGTTAGTAATGTTACTTCACACATACTAAATCCTTCCTTATATTCCACTCGCTTAAACCGTGTTTGCGCTGTTTTTCCAGCTGCATCGACACGACGTTGAATAATACTTTCTGGGTGTCTTGCAATGGGCGCATCTATCACGCCTTCTTTTTCAGTCTTACCATAACAGATACAAAGATATTTTTTATCTATATTAAGGTTAGACATTAAATGATGAATAAACCCATGTTTAGCCAATATAACAATTCCAGAGGTATTACGATCTAGTCGTGTCACTATATGGGGATTGATGCCAGGCTGTTTTTCATTTAAATAGCCTAATACTTGTTCTACTATACTATAATGCAAATGGTCTCTTGAAGGTGCGCAGTTCTGATACGGTGGTTTTGATACAACAATTAAATAGTCATCTTCGAATAAAATATTTAATGGTTGTTGATAAGGTTTAAGATTTGTACTTGGGATTTCTTTACCAAGGTATACTTCCAAAATATCACCAATAGCCAATTGTTTTCTAACCGTAACAGTTTGACCATTAACTACTAAAGCGCCATTATGTTTAATGGCGCTTATCGTTCGCTTAGAGAAATGATGTCGTTGTAAAAAAGAACGTAACATTTCTGAAGCAGTAATATTAAAAGTAAACTTCATTATTCATCGTCTCCACTGGAAATAAATGAATCATGAACTCTTTTCCAAAAAGGAAATGGTCTAAATCGAGCAAATCGTATCTTCTCATTGGCTACTCTATATTGTATTGCATTCACATTCTTATGTTTAATACTCACATGATCAATGGTAGTTAAAATTGTGTCCTGATTAACTGGTGTTATCAAACACGTATGATGTTTAGGTAAGACTAAGGGAGAACCTACCGTTCTAAAGACTCTATTATTAATCGATGCGATTTCTGCAATTTGCATTGCTTCTAATGAAGGATGTATCAATGCCCCACCTAACGCTTTGTTATAAGCAGTTGAACCTGATGGTGTGGATATACACAAACCATCACCTCTAAAACGCTCAAACTGGTTACCCCTTATATTTACATCCACAACAAGCGTAGACCCATTTTCCGTTTTCATAGTAGCCTCATTTAAAGCTAAATGGCGAGTTTCATAACCATTATCATTATAACGAACGATGATTTCTAATAAGGGATACTCAATGACTTGAAATTCGGAATTATTAATTTCAATAATTAACTTTTCCACTTCATGTGGTAGCCAATCAGCATAAAAACCTAAATGTCCTGTATGAATCCCAACAAATGCACAACGAGAAAGCATGTAACTATACTGGTGAAACGCTTGTAACAATGTGCCATCTCCCCCTACAGAAATGACAATCTCTGGATTATCTGGGTCTTCAACCATTTGAAAATCTTTCATATGGTTAATCATCTTATGTTTTAAAGCATTTGATTTTGAATCACCTTTAGATAATATCGTGTAACGCATCGTAACATCCCCTAGTCATTATTATGCTTTTTCGCACGCTTTTTAGAATAATATTTCTGTGCTTCTTGAATTTCTTCTTTTATTTCAGACATTTCTTCGTCTAATAAGAAAGCTGCTTCTGCCGCTCGCTCTAAACGATGTTGAATCTCAGGTGGATAGTCTCCATCATATTTATATCTCAGTGTATGTTCTATCGTTGCCCAAAAATTCATCGCTAACGTTCTGATTTGAATTTCTGCTAAAATGCTCTTTTCTCCATTAAGTGTTTCTATAGGATATTCAATAATCACATGGAATGAACGATAACCACTTTGTTTCGTATTACTAATATAATCTCTTTCTTCGACAACTTTAAAGTCTTTACGTTGTCTCAATAAATTAACCACGATATCTATATCATCAACAAATTGACACATTAAACGTAAACCAGCGATATCGTACATTTCTTCATGTAAACGATCAAATGATATTTGGCGCTTATTTGCCTTATCAATAACACTCGTCATTGGTTTCACACGGCCCGTTACAAATTCTATAGGAGAAGCATTATCTTCTACTTCATATTGTTTTCTAAGCCCTTTTAATTTAATCTTCAGTTCGTCGACTGCTTGCTTATATGGAGATAAAAACTGATCCCACTGATTCATTGTGCTTCACTCCGCTTCAATCTAATTCGAAAGTATTTTCAACAACGGACACAAACTCCTTACCATAATTTGAATTACCTTGTATGTTATCCAATATATAGTTAAATTCATTTTCGAATTGTTTTAATTCTAGTTCATCATTAATAATCAATTTCTTGCCTTTATTTTCATGTAACATAGACCAAGTTTCTTGGACAAATATTAAATAAGAATATGATTGTCCATCGTCTAAAATATATGCAAAACTATAATTATCGCTATCAACAAGCATTTGTCCTGCTTCTTGTAAGCCTTCTGTAGATTGCTCTGTATAACAATTTATACTGTCTTCTGTAACTTTAATTTCATTTACATAAATACGCATGCTTGTTCCTCCTTATTCCTCATCATTTTAACATAATTCTATCGTACATAACACGTCACAACTTACATGTTTTACCAACATATATACATAACTTTTACTTAATTCAAATTTTACAAATGCAGTTCAATTTAAAATAAGGAAAAAGTGATTTAAAATAAGTTATTATATGTAAAAAAGGAGTGTATGCATGGCTACGAATAATGAAATTGAATTTAAACAATTATTAACCCAATCACAATACCAATCCATTTATAAAACCTATTTTCAGGATGTCGGTACCTTTAGTCAAACTAACTACTATATTGATACACCACAATTTGACTTGAAGGCAAACCAGTCAGCCTTAAGAATTCGTGTGAAAGATGATTATAATGAGATGACTTTAAAAATACCTGCTGAAGTTGGTCTGATGGAATATAATTTTGAAACTCGGGTCGTGCCTGAATTAAACAAATCAATCACGACACAAATGTTGCCTGCTGAAATCATAGAACAACTTGAAAAAATGGACTTTGACTTAAATCAATTAGTTATTCTTGGCGCATTAACGACAGAACGACTCGAAAAAGAAGTTAATGGGAATTTACTTGTATTAGATAAAAGTCGCTATCTTGCTTTCGAAGATTTTGAACTAGAATTTGAAGTTGATGATTACGATGAAGGGTTCAAACAATTTAAAAATATTCTTGAACAATTTAATATGCAACATGAAATACCAGATAATAAAGTCCAAAGATTTTTTAAACGTAAATCAAATTTATCTGGCAATTAATCAAGCACAATAGCAAGAAGTCGAATTACTTCCAAATGTAAAAATTCATGTTATATTAGTAATATATTAACAGGATACGGTGATATTATGACTCAAACACCTTATGAAATCATTGGACATGACGCCTTATACAAGATGATTGATCATTTTTATTATTTAGTTAAACGCGACGATAGAATTAACCATTTGTTTCCTAGGGATTTTGAAGAAACGAGTAGAAAACAAAAGCAATTCTTGACGCAATTTTTAGGTGGTCCAAACCTTTATACACAGGAACATGGTCACCCAATGCTAAAAAAACGGCATATGGATTTCATAATCACAAATCACGAACGAGATGCGTGGCTTGAAAATATGGCACATGCAATCGCGCATGCACAATTTCCAGCTGGTGTTGGTGATTACTTATATGAACGATTACGTTTAACGGCAAATCACATGGTTAATTCCGAAAATTAATTGTAGGTGGAATAGACATGACTGAAGAATTAAGATTAATACAACCTAATAGTCGTGAAGATGCAAATCTTTCACCTGTGAGCAAGATAGAAATTTATTCCTTTTTCGATCCATTCAGTAAGGAATGCTTTAAGCTATCGGCTATCCTTTCTAAATTACGTATTGAATATAAGCAATATATTAGTATTAGACATATATTGAACCCTTCATTACGTGTTTTAACAAAATGCCAAGCTCAGAGCACCTCTGATTTAGATAATATCGCATTAGCCTATAAGGCTGCGGAACTTCAAGGACGTATTCGTGCTGAACGATTTATACATCTCGTTCAAAATGAAATTATTCCTAAGCGTGATATTATTACTGAATCAATGGTAAATAGTTGTATCAGTAACGCAGGTTTAGATTACGAAGTATTTAAAGAAGATTTAAATAGTTCTTGCTTAAAAGAAAGTTTACAAGTAGACTTGCATATTGCTCGAGAAATGGAAATTGAGGAAGCGCCCTCTCTCGTATTTTTTAATGAAGATGTTCATGAAGAAGGCTTAAAAGTGGAAGGCTTATATCCTTACCATATATACACATATATTATTAATGAGCTTATTGGTTCAACAATAGAAAAAGAATTACCACCAAGTTTAGAAGACTATATTCAACAACAACAATTGGTTACCAAAGAAGAGCTACTTACGATTTATGAATGGCCGGAAAAACTAATGAATAAAGAACTTAAAAAGCTAGCACTACAGCAAAAAATTGAAAAACTTAAATCACCAGATGGCAAATTCTGGAAAGCAAAAAATTAATCTTTTTAACACGTACGATATAGTATAAATGTATTAATTTCAAAAACATGAAGTTGGGACATACAGTCCCATGTTCAAATAAAGAGGACTAATCACTATGTAAATGGATTAGCCCTCTTTATTTATATTCATTACACCATTTAGATTGTACTTGCTACTCTAGAGATATAGACCAACCCATAGTCCTTAACTCATACAATTTCTCTGTATATCAGCACGTGAAGATTTCGTGTAGAAACGATAAATACATACAATTTAAAATGCACTTGATTTTCACGCTATTCATAAATAAGAACTTGAAATTGTCCTAATGACACTATAGTAAAAAGATTACTTAATACATTAGAAAATTATATTAATGTAAACAAAACGTGAATTCCTATATTTTGTCCTTTAATCTTACAAATATTTAGTTATTAAGCTATTCATAGTCAAACTATTTTCCTTTATTACGATGACATCTTTTTAATTGCAGAGATATTTGCACTACTTAGTATGTTCATAAAAAATGGACTAGTGCGCTTTTGCTCACCAGCCCATTTTATGATAGTGCTTTATTATGAATGGCTTACTACTTTTTTGTTTTTTGAAAATTACTTTGCAAATACCGCAAAGCGACTTTGAATATGTTCAGGGCCCATTGCCTCATCTACAATTGCTTTAGCAAAATCTGCATAACTTACATGTGTACCTATTACTTCATCATCACTCACTTTATAAGTGCCTGTTTTCTCACCATCAAATTGAAAATCTGGTGCTGGACACACAAAAGTCCATTGCACATCATCACGCTTTTTAATTTCTTCAAATGTTTTGACTTGCGCCATGCTAATAGGTTTTACTTCTTCTGGCATATCAGGAGAATCAATCAATCTTTCTGTATGTGCTTTATCTACGTATAAACTACCTGCGCCACCTATAATAATGAGTCGTTTTTGACTGTCACTAACCAAATTACTAAGATGTTCTAGCGATTGACTGTGCTCATTCAACTTATCTTTATTCATTTGTCCAAATGCATCAACAATGACATCAAAAGGTGCAATATCTTCTTTAGTCAAATCAAACAAATCTTTTTGTAAGACTTGATGCGCAACTGTTTTATTCTCACTTCTAACAATTGCTGTAACATCTAGCGATCTTTCTACCGCTTCCTTAGTAATAAGTTGACCGGCTTTCCCATTTGCTGCTACTACTGCAATTTTCATGAAAACACTTCTTTCTTGTATTTATTTTAGATACAAGTTTAGGATAACGCTTTTTCGGAATAAAGTCAATTGAATAGTTATTCATTTAAACGCATCTTGGAAATTTATTTAAAAAGAGCATAAAAAAACGCCGTGTCTGATTACACGGCGCTAAACAAAGGGGATGGGAGAAATTTTTCACTTCAAACAAAGGGGTATGTTTGTTATGTGATTAATTTCATGTTTATAATATAACACGCTAAAATAGACCTTTCAACCATTTGAATTAAATAATTTTAGTTTGTCACAAACTTGTCATATTGTAAACGAATACATTCACATTAAGCTTTCATTAGCTTTTCAAAAGCGTCTAATTTTTGTTCAAAGACTTTACAAGCTTGTTCAATTGGTTCTGGTGTTGTCATATCTACCCCAGCATTTTTCAATATTTCTATAGGATAATTTGAACTACCTTTTTTCAGAAATTCATTAATATAACGATCAACAGCAGGTTGTCCTTCAGTTAATATTTGATGACTTAAACTTTGTGCTGCACTGTATCCGGTTGCATATTGATACACATAATAGTTCATATAGAAATGAGGAATTCTAGACCATTCTTTACTAATATCTTCATCAGTTTCAACTGAATCGCCAAAGTATAATCTGTTTAATTCTGCATACTCTTCGTTCATACGATTAGCTGTTAACGGCTCACCCGCCTCTTCAATTTGGTGAATTTTATGTTCAAATTCTGCAAACATTGTTTGTCTAAATAATGTAGCACGGAAACGTTCTAACTCTTGATTTAGTAACAATAGTCTTCTTTCATCGTCTAAATGCTTATCCATATAGTCACTTAATAAAGCTTCATTACAAGTAGACGCAACTTCAGCAACAAAAATCGTATAATCACTTGAATTAGAAGGCTGATTTTGACGACTAAAATAACTATGCGCTGAATGTCCAAATTCATGCACTAAAGTATATAAATCAGAAACTGTATTCGACCAATTTAAGAGAATAAATGGGTTGGTTAAGTGCGCACCTGAAGAATAACCACCTGAACGTTTGCCTTTGTTTTCAAACACATCAACCCAGCGATTGTTTAAGCCTTCATGTACTACTTTCATATATTCTTCACCCATTGGTTGCAACGCTTTTACCATCCAGTCTTTTGCTTCCTCATATGGCATTTCAAATTTCACATCTTTAACTAATGGTGTATAAAGATCATACATTTTCATATCATCTAAACCTAATAACTCTTTACGTAATTTGGTATAGCGATGTAACAATGGTAAGTATTCATGTACTGTTTTCACCAAATTATCATATACTGTCTCTGGTATATGGTTATTACTTAACGCCGCTGCTCTTGCCGATTCATAATGATGTGTTCTTGCATTAAATACATTCTTTTTAACTTCTCCAGCCAATGTAGCACTTAGCGTATTATTGTATGCGTCGTATGCTTTGTATAAGTTTTCGAATGCAGATTTACGTAACACGCGATCATCTGATTCTAAACATTTAATAAATGTACCTTGAGTGAGTGAATGCGTATTACCATCCTTATCGACAGCGTCTTCAAACTCTAAATCAGCGTTACTAAACATACCATATACATTATCTGGTGTTGATAATGCATCTTGCGCTTCTGTTAGTAACTTTTCTTTATCTGCAGTTAATACATGAGGACGTTTTTCATTAATTAATTTCAAATCAAATGCATATTGTTTTAAATCATCATTTTCTTCAATGAATGATTGAATTGTTTCTTCATCTATTTGTAAGATTTCAGGTACTAAGAAACTCCAACCTGAACTAAATTTTATAATTAATTGATGTGCACGTGATTCGTATCCTGTATATTTATCATTGGCAGTGTCTTGGTCTTGTTTTAAATGTGCATATACATATACTTTTTCTAATTTTGAACCTAGTTCATCTTCTAATGCTAACGCTTTATATAAAGTTTCAGCATTATCTCCTAAATGTCCTTGAAATTGTTGCTCTTGACCGAGGTTATCCTCAACCTCTTTGAAAGCTTGTTCAAAAGCTTCATCTGATTCAAATATAGTTGTTAAATCCCATGTATATTCAGGATATTTACGTTCTTGTTCTTCTCTTGTTAATTGTTGTGTCATTTTTAGTAAACCTCCTATGTTTTTCAATACTTTAATTTTCTCACGTCCGGCCTAATTTTGCACGTTATTGTATTCCATTTTACTGTAAGAATTTCTGAATTTATTTATAAGCTCATTAACTATGACATCCTTTGTATTTTCTATGTTATAAAAGTGATTAAGCATTATTTTTTCATTAAATTCGTTTAAATTTTGCGGTGTTTTAACAAGTAAATATAATAATTGCAATTGCCAATAAATAGGATGGGATTGAATGTATAATTGTTCTGGATATATGATTCCTAAATACGTACTTACCCAATTATCAGATAGACCTAAATTATACATAACGCTTAAACTTGGTTCTTTAACAGAGCGTGTACATCGACAACGATTTATATATTGCTGAATCGTATTTTTGTTTAATTTGATATCACGCGTAAAATCTTCAGTTTCAATTTGACTAAACACATAGTCAAAATCTTTAATCTCCAGTTTAAATTTATGTGCAATATAGCGATTGCCACCAATAAAATTATAAATTTGATACATATATAACTGCTTGTTACTACTGTCCCATGTGAGCAAGCGTTTAGATTTAAAATCTATAAAAGTTCTTTCGTACTTCGTTAATATTAAAATATGCCTAAGTTTATCGTAATATGGGTTTGGAATAATCCATATTAATCTATAACCAATATGTAACAAACCGTTACTACGTTTTTTCACACTAGAAATTGTGATTTTTGAAAATTGTATTTCTATGGCGATCTTTTTATCAATAATTAAATCAGGATATTGATAAATCCCAGCAATATAAGGCTCGATTTGTACATGATAACCGATACATGACAATTTCAGTGCAAGCTGATATTTAAGTGAGTAATGTGCCTGAGTTTCACCTTTACTACAAAAAATAGAAGCTACTTTTAAATGAGCAAAATGTGGTGTGATTATTTCACCTTTTTTTAAAATCATTTTATTTTTACAATGTGGACATGTATATTCGGCACCTTTAACAGCATGATTTGCAAAAACTAAATGTTTATGATGGTCATACGCTAACAACACGCTTCTTCACCTCATAATAATTACACCTTATTAATCAATAAATTACTTCTACTACTAGATAAAATATTGCCTATTTATTTAAAAACGCAATTGCTCTATAAAAAAACCAGCTAAGGGTAATGACCCATAGCTGGTTTCAACATCTTATAATGCATTTGTTATCTAACGTGCTTTTATAAATTAAATACGTTAATTTTGACTTGTATTTTATGCTTCTGTGTTTGGGAAATAACGACGTACTTGTGATGCAACATTATGACTCATGATAATTTTGGCATAGTCGTTTAAATACACTTCTGATTTATCAGTAGGATATGCGAACTCAAGTAATTGACTATAACTATCATTAATTGTTTCTTGATCTACTGTTTCATCATAATGGACAGCATAATAATATACATTGTTAAGACTATATAATAAATCTTCGAACTCATCTGTCACTTGATTATTATAGTGTGCATATTCAATAACTTCTTCTAAATCATTGAATTTAACAATCACAGTACGTGTATTTTGACGATTGCGCTCATTTTGATCTTGATTTTGCTTGTTATCTTTTTGTTGTTGACGTTGATCAAATAAATCTTCTAAACTATCATCTTGATCAAATGTTTGTGACAATAAATCATTTACCTGATAATCAAGTTGTTCATTGTCTTCATCTGACATATTAATAAGATCTTCATTTTTAGATTTAGATATCGTAACTTCAACGCCTTTTTCAAACGCATGCACTTGTATCCATAATGGGCCTTCTACTACAAAGTCTTCTTCTTCATTGATTTCTTCCATCATATTCCAAAAGAATTCTTCTCCACGTTTGCGGTTTGTCCATAAATCTTCTCGTTTAAATCCTCTAGCCTCAATATCACTATAAGTTATAAATAATTTAACAGTTGTAGCGTCAACGCGCTCTATTCTCATATCATCTCACTCCTTACAGTCGATGAATAGTAATCATATTGTATTAGAACGTAGTAAGAATTACAATTGATTTGTTTGATTAATTTTTACTAAATCCTATTTGGTCTCTAATATTAACATATACCTTTGAATTAGCCAAAAAAACAGCACTAAACTAAGAAAGTGCTGTTGCAATCATGTCATTACTTATTCACAAATAGCTAGCCACATCATAACAATAAGATGATATCACCTTATCATTTGACGTGCATACCCAATTGTTTGTTATGTTAAAAATATAACAAAACCACAAAGCAACATGCTTAAATATCGCTTTATGGCTCGTCTAGTTCATGTATTTAATGTATTAATTAGTCAACCATACGTTGTGCTTCTTGCAATTGGAACGTACGAACTTTTCTTGGTAAGAAACGTCTAATTTCGTCTTCATTATAACCAACTTGTAAACGTTTTTCGTCTAAAATAATTGGGCGACGTAATAAACCAGGATTATCTTGAATAATTGAATATAAATCTTGAAGTGGTAATGCGTCAATATCCACATTTAATTTTTGGTAAGTTTTAGAACGTGTAGATATAATTTCATCTGTACCATCTTCAGTCATTTTTAAAATTTGTTTGATTTCGTCGATTGTTAAGTGTTCTGAAAAAATGTTACGCTCCGTATACGGAATGTCATGTTCTTGTAACCATGCTTTCGCTTTACGGCAAGATGTGCAACTTGGTGAAGTAAATAATGTTACCATACATCTCACTCTCCTATTTTTCATGAATGTAAATTCATTTGATTTCAATATTTATATGATTAAGAAATTGCTTAAGTAATTTCGTCTTTCTTAACCTTACAATGAAAGTATACCCTTTCAACATTAAAATTAAATGAGAATTCTCTAATTTTTTCAAAAATTTAAAATAAAAGTATTTCTCAATAAATTCAATTAAAAATATTGATATGTCTATAGTATAACATAACTTACAAATGATTGAAATACTGTTATAATAAACCTATTATGTAAAAAATTAAATTTAAGAAAGTAGGCATTGTAATATGGAAACATTATTTTCGGGTATCCAGCCTAGTGGTATTCCTACAATTGGTAATTATATTGGTGCTTTAAAACAATTCGGTGAAGTTCAAGACGATTACAATTGTTTCTTTTGTATCGTAGATCAGCATGCAATTACGGTACCACAAGATCGTTTGAAATTACGTAAACAAACAAGACAACTAGCTGCAATTTATTTAGCTTCTGGCATCGATCCTGAAAAATCAACTTTATTTATTCAATCAGAAGTGCCAGCGCATGTTCAGGCAAGTTGGATGTTAACAACCATTTCTTCTATCGGTGAATTGGAACGTATGACTCAGTTTAAAGATAAAGCCGTTAAACAAACGGAAGGTGTCCCTGCCGGCTTATTAACATATCCTCCTTTAATGGCAGCGGATATCGTTATATACAACACAAATATCGTGCCCGTTGGTGATGACCAAAAGCAACACATGGAATTAACAAGAAACTTAGTTGATAGATTTAATTCTCGCTACAACGACATTTTAGTTAAGCCTGAGATTCGTATGCCTAAAGTTGGCGGCCGCGTAATGAGTCTCCAAGATCCAACGAAAAAAATGAGTAAGAGTGATGATAATCAAAAAAACTTCATTTCTTTACTAGACCAACCAAGCGTTGCGGCTAAAAAAATAAAAAGTGCTGTAACTGATTCAGATGGTATTATTAAATTCGATCGCGACAATAAACCAGGTATCTCTAATTTATTATCTATTTATTCAAGTTTAACTGACGAATCAATTGATGCGCTTCAAGAAAAATACAAAGATTCGAATTATGGTGTGTTTAAAGCAGACTTAGCAGAAATCGTGAGTGATTTCTTAACTGCTTTCCAAGAAAAATATGAATACTATTTAAATTCAGAAGAACTTGACACTATTTTAGATAATGGTAGAGACAAAGCACAACAAGTATCATTCAAAACGTTGAAAAAAATGGAAAAAGCAATGGGCTTAGGTCGTAAAAGATAAGTTATTTATCTCAAATCCCGCAAGTTAAAAAGGAGCATCCATTAAGTTGGATGCTCCTTTTATGTTACTTTTTAATTTTTTATTAGTCTTTCTTTTTACCAGTTTTAGGATCGATATCTTTATCAATGGTTACATCTTTAAGTGTTGTATCACCACCGATTTGGTGATATACCAAACCTTTAACTTGTGGATTTGTTAAATGCGCTTCCCCTTTTTGATAAATTGGTGCAACTGGGGCATCATTTAACATTAATTCTTCAGCTTGTTTCATAGCTGCATTACGTTCTTCAGGTTTTTTCAATAGTTTTCCATTAGCATCTTTAACAAGTTTATCGTATTCCTTACTACTCCATGCTGTATTATTATTAGAGTTACCTGTTGTCATAATATTTAAGAATGTTAGTGGATCAGGATAATCAGGACCCCAACCAGATAATGAAGCTTCAAACGCTTCTGTTGATTCTTGATTTAAACGCTGTTTAAATGGTAATTGTTTAATTTTCAAAGTAACACCAGGTAAAGTGCTTTCCACCTGTGATTTAATATATTCAGCAGATATTTTAGCATCTGGTGTATCTTCAGTGTTCATCGTAAAGGTTATATTTTTAACGCCTAAATCCTTTTTAGCTTTTTCAAAATGTTTTTTAGCTGCTTTTGGATTATAAGTTAATGGCGAATCAATAGACTCAGAAAAATCTTTAGCATCAGGTGTCTCTGCTGTTAGTTTCGCAGTGAAACCATTTGTTGCTTCTGACCCATTGTTTTTAACTGAATTAACATATCCTTCTTTATCAATAGATTGTGCAATTGCCAGTCTTAAGTCTTTATTTTTAAATTCAGGTACATTATCTTGGTTCATTTTAATGTAGAATGTACTTGCTAATAAACGTTTTTTCAAGCCTGGGTTGTCAGCATATTTATCCACTTGATCTGCTGTAATCGTCGTATCATCAACTGAACCAGTATCATAAAGTGAGGCACCAGCTTGCTGATCTTTTAATACTTTATAGTTTACACGATCTAAGTGTACTTGCTTTTTATCCCAATAATCTTCGTTTTTTACAAGTTGTATCTTATCTTCTACTTTCCATTCTTTCACTTTGAACGGCCCATTAAATACTGTTTTAGCTGCTGTTGTCCCATATTGGTCACCATTTTTCTTCACTACTTTTTCGTTCAGTGGCATAAACGTAGCAAATGCGAACATTTCATTAATATATGGAATCGGTTTTGTTAACTCAACTTTTAATGTATGGTCATCAACCGCTTTCACACCTAGCTCATCGACATCCTTTTTACCCATATTAATTGCTTCAGCATTTTTCAAATCATACATGATATAAGCATACTCAGATGCCGTATCTGGATTCACCACACGTTTCCAAGCGTACTCAAAATCATGTGCCGTTACTGGATCCCCATTTGACCACTTGGCATCTTTACGTAACTTGATTGTAAGTGTTTTTCCCCCATTACTTTCTTTTGGCATTGCTTTTGCTACCCCTGGTTGTGCTTTATCATCTTTATCTAATGTATATAAGCCTTCGTATACTTGATTGAAAATATCGAATGACACCGTATCTGTAGCTAATGCAGAATCTAATGTTGAAATATCTGATGGCAGTACTTTCCTAAAAACTTGTCCTTTATCAGAATATACCCCTTCCGCACTACCACAACCAGCTAATACAACCGATAGTGCAATCAGAATAATAAATAATTTGAATTTTCTCATCGTAATCCCCCTTTCCCATGTTATACAGATGCTTCTTGTGTATGTGATTTCAAATCTTCCGCTTCGTCATCTGTTGTAAATACAAAATGATTCGGTCTGATTTCATGCAATGTACGTTGGTCATTTTTAGTCTCGTCTTCTTTAAAAAGTGTTCTCTTTCTCACACGTTCACTTTCTGGGTCTGGCTGAGGTACAGCCGACAGTAGTGATTGCGTATAAGGGTGCATAGGATGATTATAAATTTCATCCGCACTACCAATTTCGACAATTTTACCAAAGTGCATCACTGCAATTCTGTCCGAAATGTATTTAACCATGGAAAGGTCATGAGCGATGAATAAAAACGTAATGCCTCGTTCTTTTTGCAATTTAAGTAATAAATTTACAACTTGTGCTTGTATTGAAACGTCTAATGCTGAAATAGGTTCATCCGCAATAATAAACTCAGGTTCAACGGCAAGTGCACGTGCAATTCCAATACGTTGTCTTTGTCCTCCAGAGAACTCATGTGGATAACGATTGGCGTGTTCTTTACTTAGTCCCACAGTTTCTAATAAATCGTAGACACGTCTTTTACGATCTTTGACACCTGTAGAAAGTTTATGAATATCAATCCCCTCTGCCACAATATCCATTACTTTAAGTCTTGGATTGAGCGATGCGTATGGATCTTGAAAAATCATTTGTATCTTTTTATTAAATTTCAATGAATCTTTACGATTTTTAATTTTTTGAATATCTATACCTTCATATAAAATTTCACCATCAGTAATATCATTTAGTTTAATAATCGCTTTACCTGTCGTTGATTTACCACAACCAGATTCTCCAACTAGGCCGAAAGTTTCACCTTTATAAACGTCAAATGAAATATTTTCAATTGCTCTTACTTCATTGCGTTTACCTTCGTTAAAATACTGTTTTAAATTTTTCACTTGTAATAACAGTTCATTTTTATTTTCCATCGAACGACACCCTTTCTACCTGTTGTGGCTTATCGAAATTATTTGGCATGTTACGCAAACGTTTTTTCACCATTTTCGGTGGTTCCACATGTGGTGCGCGTTCATCTAATAACCAAGATTTTGCAAAATGTGTTGGTGACACTTGGTACCATGGCGGTGGCGTTTTAAAATCAATATCTAAAGCAAATTGACTTCTTTCTGCAAACGAATCACCTTTAGGTGGATGTAACAAGTCGGGTGGTGTACCTGGAATAGCTAATAATTCAGTCTCTGTACCAGTTGTCAAATCTGGCATAGATGATAATAATCCCCATGTATATGGATGTTTAGGATCATAAAATATTTCATCCACATCCCCTGTTTCTACCATTTGTCCTCCATACATGACCGCTACTCGGTCAGCAATATTCGCAACGACCCCTAAGTCATGCGTGATAAATATAATGGAGGTACTAATCTTATCTTGTAGTTCTTTCATTAATTCCAATATTTGAGCTTGCATTGTTACATCAAGCGCTGTTGTTGGTTCATCTGCAATAAGCACTTTAGGTTCACAAGCAAGCGCGGTTGCGATAACAATTCTTTGACGTTGTCCGCCTGAAAATTGATGAGGATATGCATTAAATCTTTTATCTGCATTTGGTAACCCAACTAAATTCAATATGTCTAACGCTCTTTTTTTAGCTTCTGTTTTACTGTAATTCTTATGTTTCATAAGTGGTTCCATGACTTGTTTACCAATTTTCATTGTTGGATTTAATGATGTCATTGGATCTTGGAAAATCATTGAAATGTCTTTTCCACGTAATTTGATTAATTCTTGCTCTGATTTTTTAGCTAAGTCTTCCCCTAAAAAATTAATTTCACCTTTTTTAATACGTCCAGCGTCTCCTTGGAATAACTTAGTGATCGCTTTGGTTGTAACTGACTTCCCAGAACCAGATTCACCAACAATTGCAAGGGTTTCTCCTTTATTGATAAAGAAGTCCACGCCTCTTACCGCTTGCACTTCCCCTGCATCGATATCAAAGGAAACATGCAAATTACTAACTTCCAATACTCTTTCTGACATATATGTTGCCCCCTTTTGTTATCTACGCATTTTAGGATCAAATGCATCACGTAATCCATCACTAAATAGATAGAAGAATAAGATTAATAAACTTAATACAAGTGCTGGAATAAATAATTCATGCGGATGAATTAATAACATGGCTCTACCTTCATTCACTAAAGAACCTAATGATGTTCTAGGTGCTGGTACCCCAATACCAATGAAACTTAAGAAAGCCTCGAAGAATATTGCATTAGGTACTGTAAACATAGATGTAACTACGATAACACCTAATGTATTAGGTAAAATATGTTTGAATATTAATTTTATTTTAGATGCTCCCAAAGTTTTAGATGCTAATACAAATTCTTGGTTTTTTAACTTTAGGAATTCACCACGAACCACACGACTCATGCCAATCCATCCTGTAATTGCCATGGCTAATATAATTGTCCAAATAGACGGTTCGAATATTAGTACGAATAAAATAACAACAATTAGTGTAGGTATAGACGCAACGACTTCAATAATACGTTGCATGACATTATCTATCCGTCCCCCAAAGAAACCGGATATTGCGCCATATACAACGCCTATGAATATATCTAGTAACGCTGCTACAACACCAATGAATAAGGATACTTGTGCACCTTGCCAAGTTCTAGACCATAAATCTCTTCCAAGTTGGTCTGTACCGAACCAGAAGTTTTCTTTCACACCTGCTTCTTTATATGCATCTACGCCCTGTGCTCCTTCACCATCAAAAGGTAAAAATGGAATTTGATCCAATACAGGAATTTTTGCAGGTAAGTTACGTCTCTCTACATCTTGCTCTGCATAATCATGAGAACTTAATAAAGGTCCAATCAATGCTAGTAAGATAATGATGATTAAACCTATCATCCCTACGACGGCAAGCTTGTTTCTTTTAAGCTGTGCCCAAGCGTCTTGCCAAAAGTTTTTACTTTCTCTTTGTATTTCTGGTTCTTTTTCTAAATCGTTTTTACTTCTAATAAAATCCGAAGCTGGTATCGCTTCTGAGGTATGTGTCATAACTGCATTTGAATGGTCATCATTGTATTTTTCATCTCTTTTATCAGCCATTATTTTTTACCTCCTTGTACACGAATACGTGGATCAATCACACCATATAAAATATCTACAAGGAAAATAGAAACAATAAATAGTGTACTGAATAAAATCGTTGTCGCCATAATTACTGGGAAATCATTTGTCGTAATTGAACGTACAAATTGATCCCCTAAACCAGGCACACCGAATATATTTTCAATTGTCAATGTACCCGTTAATATACTTGCTAACATCGGTACAATAATTGTGATGACTGGGATTAATGCATTTCTTAATGCATGACCAAACAACACTCTCATCGTTGAATTCCCTTTTGCACGTGCTAACAAGATATAATCTGAACTTAAAACTTCTATCATTTCCGCTCTTATGTATCTTGCAACTGTTGCTAATACTGCTGCTGACAATGCCAGTGAAGGTAGTACAGCTGTCGATATACCTTCCCAACCTGCGACTGGAAACCACTGTAATCTAACTGAAAATACGTATTGTAACAATACCGCTAACACGAACGATGGTACTGAAACTGCAATAACTGAGATGACCGTTGCTGTATAATCAACCCAAGTATTTTGCCGTACTGCTGCAATAACGCCTAGTATCAAACCTATAATTACACCTATCACCATTGCCGTTAACCCCATCTCAAGCGACGGAACTAATCTCGGTTTAATTAACTCCCATACAGGTTGGTTATCATATTGAAATGAGTTACCAAAGTCCCCCGTAACGACATTCTTCAAATAACTAACATACTGCACTGGTACTGGATCATTGAGACCATATTTTTCATTTAAAATCTGCTTTTGCTCTTCATTTAATTTTTCATCATTAAATGGTGAACCGGGCATCAGCTTCATTAAGAAAAATGTTATCGAAATGATAATGAACAGTGATAAAATCATGTAGCCTAAACGCTTCAAAACATACTTAAGCATTTTTTATCCCCCTTTAATTTCAGAATAAACATTCCCTTCGAAATATTCAGAAATATTTAATAATAGTATACTTATAGTTCATATTTTAATCAATATTGTTTTGCTTTACTTTATTAAAGTAAATGAATTTTATTTAATTTTCTTTCTCTTTAAAAGTGTTGATATAAAAGAATTTATAAGGCAAATTATTCATTTTTTAGTTATTTTAAGTTACAATAAATTTATTAAATAAAGGAGACAATAAATATGAGGAAATTTACCACTTATCTATTTTGGCTATTATTTACACCATTGATTTCATTCTTATGTTGGCTCTTTGCCTCACATCAATTAACTCAGTATTTAAATATCATATTCTATGTATCTTTTATATTTGTGATTATCCTATTTAGTTTAATCATTGTTCAAGAAGGTATATTAGATGCTACGAGTTACGGTTTTAGAAGACTAAAGTATCAGCTAACGAATAAAAAACACAAAGATACGCTAGAAAATGATGATTTTTTTAAACCTACACAAGCCAAAAAATCATCCTACTTTGTAAATCCATGGATTAAAGTGGGCTTTGTTTTTAATTTGCTATATTTACTTATTTCGATTGCCATTTCATTTATTATATAAAAAAGACTGTATTAGCTATTGTGATGATTGACAATAAACGAATACAGTCTTTTCATTATTTTGTTTCAATATTAGGGTTATGAAATAATGCGTAATACAAGAGGATAAATCCTAATAGTACTATAACAGCTACATATACTGACATCATCCAAGGCAGAATAAACGCACCAATTATTAATCCTAAACGTGCCAATATATTCCCTCCATAGAATGAAATCATCCCAAATGTATTATAAGTACTTCGTTTATCTTCAGGAATCATCAAGAAACGTTGCGCATTTTGAATTGGGGAATAAATCAATTCACCTAATGTAGCTATAATAGAAAATAAGCATAATATCCAAAATTCAGAAGCTGACATCAAAACACTATAACCAACGGTATATAAAACAATACCTATCATAAATGCAATTTTCTTTGAGGTGTTATCTACAATTCTATTAACCGTAAAAGTTAATGTCGCCACTACAAGTGTATTGATGATCATAATTACTGTAAACATTCGGACACCATCAATATAAAAGCCTAAAAAATGTAAAGGTTCAAACGCTTCTTTTAGTCTTACAACTACATAAGAATTCAAACTGAGTTCAGCCATGATGACCATCATAAACCCAATATTAAGCAACATATAGTATTTATCCTTAATGACAACATGATAACTATCTACGAAATGTTTAAATTTAGAGGTTAGATCTTCTTTTTTAGTAATAACTTGCTCCACGTCATAATATTTTTCAAATAAATACCAACTTATCAGCATAGCAATGAAAAATAATACAAATAATAAATGCTTATGTCCTAAATATAACAACGCGCCTAATGCCATGCCAATCGCCGTACCAATATTAAACATCCAATAATTTAATTGATAAACGTACTCGCGAACTTCTTCATAAATGGCATCCATAATTGCTGCTTCAAAAATAGGTTCACTCGCAGCAAACAATAATTCAAAGATAAATACCGTTATACAAAATATGATTAAACCTAAACCATCCATAGTCACCGTAATACTTAAAATAATCAGACACACAGCGTAGATAAAATGTATTAAATTGACTACTTTCTTCCTATTATAATTGTCTCCTAAATATCCACCTACGAAGGACACTACAAAACTTACAATGATATTGGCAATTAAAAATGTACCAGCAAATACAGCATTTACTTTACTCGTTAAATATAATGCCATAAAGGGTAAAATCGCTTGGCTCGCTATAATTAAGATGAAATCTGCTATCATTCTTGTTTTCAACGTTGTAGATAATGTTAGAAATTGCTTCATCTTAATTACACCCCACTTTATAATCCAATAATTTACATTATACACTAAATGTATGTCTTGAATAGACATTTTATAAATATAAAATTATCTTCACTTTATATTTTAACTTTTTCTAAACATTTCACAATATAAATTTTATGTTTTACAAGAATTTTAAATATTCAACCGTTAAAAAGTTATTATAATAAACTATAAGCCTCTCTATTATTGTTATCATTTCTCTAACTTTCTTAAGTTCGATATTTACAAAAAAAGCAAGAGCATCCGATTGAGATGATCTTGCTTTTCAAAATATAACTTATCTACATTAATCAGTAAATTTTTTCAATACAAGTACAGCATTGTGTCCACCAAAACCTAAACTATTACTCATTGCATAGGTAATATCTAAATCTTCTGCTTTGTTTGGAACGATATCTAAATCGCATTCAGGATCTGGTGAATCAGCATGAATCGTTGGTGCAATACGACTATCTCTAATTGAAAGTGCAGAGAAAATAGCTTCTAATCCACCTGTAGCCCCTAGTAAATGACCTGTCATTGATTTAGTTGAACTTACTTTCAATGATTTCGCCGCTTCACCGAAAGTATTCTTAATAGCTTGAATTTCAGTTAAGTCACCTACTGGAGTGCTTGTTCCATGTGCATTTAAATATTGAATGTCTTTCGCTTCAATACCAGCATCATCTATTGCCGCTTGCATAGCACGTGAACCGCCTTCACCTTCTGGAGCTGGGGCTGTTATATGATATGCGTCACCAGTTGATCCATAACCTACGACTTCAGCGTAAATTTGCGCACCACGAGCTTTCGCTGATTCAAGTGATTCTAAAACGACAATACCTGCACCTTCACCCATGATAAATCCATCACGACCTTCTTGGAAAGGACGACATGCAGTTTCTTTATCATCATTTGTAGATAATGCACGACTCGCACTAAAGCCAGCTAATGCCATATGTGTAATCGGTGCTTCTGTACCACCAGTAATCATTGCATCTGCATCGCCACGTTGAATAATCTTGAATGCTTCACCTATTGAGTTCGTACCAGTTGCACAAGCAGTAACCGTCGAACCATTCGGCCCTTTAGCACCTAAATCTATTGATACTTGACCTGTCGCCATATCTGGGATCAGCATAGGTACGAAGAATGGACTCACACGTCTTGGTCCACGATTTAATAATTGGCTATGTGAAATTTCAAATGTTTCCATACCACCAATACCTGAACCAATCCATACGCCAATTTTATCCGCAGTACTATCATTAATTTCAAGTTTAGCATCGTTAACGGCTTCTCTTGCAGCTACAACTGCATATTGTGTAAAGCGATCCATGCGTCTCGCTTCTTTTTTAGGAATATGCTCTTCAATATCAAAGTCTTTTAACTCTCCAGCTAAATGGACATTGTAATCCGTTGTATCTATGCGTGTAATCGAATCTATACCACTTACACCTTTTAATGCATTGTCCCAAGTAGACTTAGCATCATTTCCTATAGGTGATAATGCGCCAATTCCTGTAATAACAACACGTTGTTCTTTGCTCATAATTTATCCTCCTATTTTCCCCATCTTAGTGTCACAGCGCCCCATGTTAAGCCGCCACCAAAACCTACTAACACTAAGACATCATCATCTTTAATCCTACCATTTTCTAACTCTTGTCCTATACTTAATGGGATTGACGCTGCTGAAGTATTACCAAAGCGATCAACAGATACACTCATTTTTTCTTTTGGTATACCTAAACGTTCTCTCGCTGACTCCATAATTCTTATATTTGCTTGATGAGGTACAAACATATCTACATCATCTGCAGTTAAATTAGCTTTTGCTACTGCGTTGTTAGATGCTTCACCCATAATTCTTACAGCAAATTTAAAAACTTCACGGCCATTCATAAATATTTTTCCGTTTTCTGGATTTAAATATAAATGCTTAGCACCTGAGCCGTCTGAACCTAATTCATAACTTAAGATACCTCGACCTTCAGATACTTCACCGATTACTACAGCTCCAGCTCCATCACCAAATAAAATGGCTGTTGAACGGTCTGTCAAATCTGTGATTTTAGATAATTTGTCCACTCCAACTACTAAAATATTTTTATAATCACCAGATTGAACAAATTGTTTAGCATTTATCATTGAATACATGAAACCACTACAAGCGGCTAATTGATCCATAGAAGCAACTTTGCCGATGCCTAATCTTTCTTGTAATATATTGGCAACTGTTGGGAATGGAAAATCCCCTGTTGATGTCGCAACAATAATCATATCTATTTCTGATGCTTCTATACCTGCATCTTCAATTGCTTTTAAACTAGCTTGATAAGCCATGTCTGAAGTTTCTTCGTCTTCACCAGCCCATCTACGTTCTTTAATACCAGTCATTTGAGAAATCCATTCGTCTGATGTTTCTAAAAATGATTCAAAATAGGTATTTTCTACAACTTTTTCAGGTGCGTATGCACCAAAACCTTTAATACCCACGTCCATGGTTGTACACCTTCTTAAATTTAATTTTAATACCAGGTATTAATTTAACATAATACACATTTCAAATACAAGAACTATACATATTTCATTGCGTATTTTCCACAAATAATTATAAATGACTTAGCTCATTATCACAAAGTATAACCACAATTATTACTAACCTACTATACAAACTACACTTTTTTATTTATAATGTAGATATATATACGATATTGGAGGCATTACATAATGAAATACCTCGCAGTTTTATTTTGGTCTATTGTCTTATTACAAATGATTAATTTCGTACTTAACAGCTTAAATGGTGGCGGTGCACTGAACCTCATTACACCAGTCATAGGCGCTGTTGTATTTACGATTATTATTATCTTATTTGATTTGGTAATTAAACCTAAACATAATAATACAAACGAACAACATTAGATGACTAGGATAATGGTTTAGCTTATGTTTAAGAACGAATCATTTTAATGAAATGTAAAGTTTGAAACATTGATTTATATCCTAGAATCTTTAAACTGTCAACAAAGTCTTCTGACTGACGTTGGCAGTTTTTTTATTTTCAATATTAAAAAATAAACTTATTGGTTTGTTGAGATATGATATATCAACTTACAATCTTGTTCCCCGATTTTATAATTAAAAAAGTGGCGCAGAAACCAATGTAAAAATTAAGGTTTCTGCGCCACACCGTTTTGTTAAATTCAATTATACTTACTAATCGATTTCTGGTTTGTTTTCAGTAAATCTTAAACCATCTTCTGATAGGTCGATGTCTATTGTTGTGCCTTCAGATAAATTTTCTCTAATCATTTTACGTGCAAGTGGTGTTTCTATTTGTCTTTGCACAAAACGTTTCAACGGTCTTGCACCGAATTGTGGTTCGTATGCTTCTTCACCTAACCACGCTTTAGCTTCATCTGACACATTAATTGAAATACGTTGTGCCATTAATCTAATATTCAATTCAGTTAATATTTTATCTACTATAGAACTCATATCACTGATTGTTAATGGTTTAAATAATACAATATCATCCATACGGTTAATAATTTCTGGTTTAAAGTATTGGTTTAAGCTATTCATAACAGCTTTTTCTGTATCATCAGTAATCACACCAGCATCTTTTACGTTTTCTAATAGGATTTGTGAGCCAATGTTACTAGTCATAATGATAATTGTATTTTTAAAATCAACTTCACGACCTTTAGAATCAGTAAGTCTACCTTCTTCAAGTATTTGTAACAATACATTAAATACGTCTGAATGTGCTTTTTCAATTTCATCTAATAATATAACAGAATATGGATTACGACGAACCGCTTCAGTTAATTGTCCACCTTCATCGTGACCTACATAGCCTGGAGGTGCACCAATTAAACGGGAAACTGAATGTTTTTCCATGTACTCACTCATATCAATTCGTATCATATGTTTTTCTGAATCAAATAAAGTTGACGCTAAGGATTTGGCTAATTCTGTTTTACCAACACCTGTAGGTCCTAAGAACAAGAAACTACCTATTGGTCTATTTGGATCTTTAATGCCAGCGCGCGCTCTGACAACAGCATCAGAAACTAAATCTACAGCTTTATCTTGACCAACGACACGTTCGTGTAAAATGTCTGAAAGATTTAATAACTTCTCTCTTTCTGTTTCTACAAGTTTAGAAACAGGGATACCTGTCCATGAACTAACAATATCACCAATTTCTTCATCTGATACAATCTCACGTATAATGCGCTCATTGTCACTATTTTGCTCATTTTGGAATGCAGCTTCTAACTCGCGTAATTCTTTTTCTAATTCAGGAATTTTACCATGTTGTAATTCTGCCGCTTTTTCCAAATTATAATTGTTTTCTGCATCTTCTAAGGCTTTTCTACTTTCGTCTAATTCAGTACGTTTTTCTTGTAGTTTTGCAATTTTGCCTTTTTCTTCTTCTACGCGTGATTGAATTGCGTTTTGTTTTTCTTTTTCATTAGACAATTCTTGTTGTAATTCTTGTAAGCGTTGTTTACTCGCGTTATCTGATTCGTTTTTCAATGCGCTTTCTTCAATTTCTAATTGCATGACGCGACGATTAACTTGGTCTAACTCTGTTGGATTTGAACCCATTTCAGTACGAATCGTTGCACACGCTTGGTCCACAAGATCAATCGCTTTATCCGGTAAGAAGCGATCAGTAATATAACGATCTGATAGTTCTGCCGCAGCTACTAATGCTTTATCTTGAATACGTACACCATGATAAACTTCATAACGTTCTTTCAGTCCACGTAAAATGGAAATTGTATCTTCTACATCTGGCTCAGACACATTTACTTTTTGGAAACGACGCTCTAATGCAGAGTCTTTTTCAATATATTCTCTATATTCATTGAGTGTTGTTGCACCGATACAGTGTAATTCGCCACGTGCAAGCATTGGTTTTAGCATATTACCTGCATCCATCGCGCCTTCTGTTTTACCTGCACCAACAAGCATGTGAATTTCATCTATAAATAATATAATTCTACCGTCTGAGTCTTTCACTTCTTTAAGTACTGCTTTTAAACGTTCTTCGAATTCACCACGATATTTTGCACCTGCAACAAGCGCACTTAAATCTAATTCAAATATTGTTTTATCTAAAAGTGATTCAGGCACGTCTTTACGCACAATACGTTGTGCAAGGCCTTCAACAATTGCTGTTTTACCTACACCTGGTTCACCGATTAATACTGGATTATTCTTAGTCTTTCTACTTAAGATTCTCACAGTATTTCTTATTTCTTCATCACGTCCAATGACAGGATCCATATTACCTTGACGGACTTCTTCAACTAAATCTCTACCATATTTTTCTAAAGCTTCATAATTTGCTTCTGGGTTTTGTGACGTCACATGATTTCCTCCTCTAATTTTTTTAATGATTTCTACAATAACTTCTTTTTTATTATCGACAAATTTAATTGTTGTATCATCTATGTCCATTGCAGCTAAAATGATATGTTCCATAGAAATATACTCATCTTCATAAGTATTCATATACGTTTCAGCTTTATTTATTAATTCATTTGCTTTCTGGCTAATATATTGACCATATTGCACGTTATCCCCTTGTACTGAAGGATAATTTTTCAATTTTTCATCGTAAGCCTTATTTAAAAGTTCGGTCTCTATGTTTGCTCTTTCCAATACACTTTTAAATAAACTTTCACTTTCTTCAAGTGCTGCTTTTAATATTGCTTCTATTTCGATATTTTGATTTTCGTTATCTTTTGCTAGCTCTATTGCTTTTTGCAAAGCACCTTGAACTGCATAGGTCATTTGATTAATATCCAAAATGATTCACCTCACCATTTAGTCTTTGATCAAGAACAAAGTAAGTTTGACTTTGACTTTCTTTGACCTTAATTTTATTATAATCCTATTGTTCACTTTTATCAACCAATATAACTATAAATTTTAAATTATTTTAGCTGCGTGTAATGCTTTATATACCTATGTTTTGCCCATAATTTTTATATTCTAAACAATGACTTTGTTCATTTTAAACATGATATATAAACACCCCTTAGATATGAATATTCATGACACTCAATAAATTAAAAGGCATAACCTCTTGTTCATTAAGCGGTTATGCCTTTTATTGTGTTTTAGCAGTCTATTTCATGCAAATCACACTCTAATTAAATTTATTAAATTGACTCAATTTCATATTTAATTTTGCTACTTAGCGGTTGATTTCGTTGCAATATGTTTTAAAATTTCATCTGTTAATGCTTTTACACCTGAAGGCTCTAAATGAATACCATCTGGTGCAAAGTACTCGCTATGGCCTTTCGAACGTTGATACCAATCAATCAATGTTACATTATGATGCTTTTTAGCTGCGTCTGACATAACTTGGTTGACATGACCTTCATAGCTTCTTGGTACACGCGTGTTAATCAAATACACATTGGCTTTACCATATTTGCCTATCAGTTCGTCCAGCTGTACTTCAGAAAAATCTCCATTCGTTCCTAATTCTAAAATCACTTGCTTAGACTTATAATTGTAAGATTTATATTTTTCATCTGTTAATGGTATAGCTTCATATAAATTACGTCCGACTTTACCATCAATGGTTGCATTGGGAACGTGCGTTTTAAAAGTTTCTCCAATATCAACCATAACCGAATCACCAATAAGCAGTGGACTCAAATCAGTATATACCTCATTATCTTTATCTTTTTTAAAATTTGAATCTCCTAAAAAGTTAACATCGTCGACCGGTATGGGTCTAACCATATACTTATCAATTTCTGCTGTATTATATGACGTTGATTTATTATTAATTTGGTCTTTTCCTAAACGATCAAATGTCCCCGCAAAAATAAAAATGGTTGGTAGCAGTATCACGCCTAGTAGTATAGTTCTGATTAATGTGGACTTTTTATATTTATTAATACTTAAGGCCTTGAATCCTTGTTTTCTAAACTGTGTTTCAATGAATCTATATGATATTTCAGCAAAGAAAATAGTCAATAAGATGTCTAGAGCATATACATATAATGGGACTTGGCCTTCAACATAATAGGAATGTAAAAAGCTTATGACTGGGAAATGCCATAAATATAAACTATAAGAGCGTTTACCAATATAAACAAAGAAAGGATTTCCTATTAATTTAGCGAAATACCCCGATGGATGCACTACACTAATGATAACAAATAAAGTGATACCGGAAATAAGGTAAAAACCACCATTATAGATCCAATCACTATTATCATCGACTTTAATGAAAAGTAATAAGAGTATTAAAATCCCTATTGCACCTATACTATCAATAATGAACCTGAGACTAGGATTAGGGTTCTGCTTTAATTTAAATGGCGGCCAAATAAAGGCTAATATAACACCGAGCAACATCGTTTGTAACCTTGTATCTGTTCCAAAATAAACACGAGAATGTTGCATATGTGGTTGAGAAATCCAAACCATTAAAAGTAATGAAATCAGTGAAATAATCCAAAAAATAAGTGTTACATTTCGGTATTTCTTAATTGTTAATAATAATGCTATCAAAACGATTGGAAAAACTATGTAGAATTGCTCTTCAATTGCTAATGACCACAAATGTTTTAATGGCATAAAGGCAAACTGTTCAAAATAATTTACATCAGTTGCAATATACCACCAATTTGATACATAAAAAATGGCTGCAAATGCATCATGCTTTATACTTATAATTTGTTCAGGCTTAAAAATGAGTGTCGCTAAAGTTACTGTAACAACTAATACCAATACGGCCGGTATCAAACGTTTAATTCGCCGTAACCAAAACTGCTTCAAATTGATAATGCCGGTACTTTCATACTCAAACAAAAGTAAACTTGTAATTAAGTAGCCCGAAATTACAAAAAATGTATCTACACCAAGAAACCCACCAGATAACCATTGCTTATTTAAATGATAAATAATAATACCTATAACTGCAATTGCTCTAAGTCCATCTAAACCAGGCATATAACGCGTGTGACGGTTGGTTTGATTACGATTATTAGAATTTCTGTTCATTTACTACCATACTTTCATCTCCGAATATATTACTTTTGCTTTTTAATGTTTTACACCAAGCCATTGTAATACTTTCGTAACATAACTGCAATTATTTTAATGATTTGCACTATAGAAAATTTTTATTTTAAGATTGTCAGCATGCTTTAAATTTTCAAAAAAATACTAGCCTATAGATCATTATCGATCTTTAAGCTAGTATTTTCAATTACTATTAGTAGCGTTAGCCGATGCCTAATGCAATTTTAGCATAACGAGACATCATGTCTTTACCCCATGGTGGACTCCAAACAATATTCACTTCTGTATCTGCTATTTCTGGAATCTCAGCTAAAACCATTTTAACTTGGTTAACAATTTGTGGTCCCATTGGGCATCCCATAGATGTTAATGTCATTTCAACTGTACATAAACCTTCGTCATTAACATCAACATTATATACTAAACCTAAGTTGACAATATCAATACCTAACTCAGGGTCAATAACCATTTCTAACGCATTTAATATGCTATCTTTTAATCCTTCATCCATTCATATCACCTCTTCGAATTTAATGATACTAACAATATATCAAATATCTTACAAAACGCCAATAAAATGCTATGATATTCATACATCAATAAAAAACATTAAGGAGAATTAAATGGAATCTTATTTAATTTGTCTAGATCTAGACGGCACGTTATTAACAGATGAAAAAGTAATCTCACCATATACAAAAAACGTTTTAACAACACTACAACAACAAGGTCATAAATTAATGATTGCTACTGGTAGACCTTATAGAGCCAGTCAAATATATTACCATGAATTAAATATGGATACACCCGTTGTTAATTTCAATGGTGCCTTTGTTCATCATCCAAAAGACGATCAGTTTGAGCCAATGCATGAAGTATTGGACTTAGATTTATCTAAAAACATCATTGAATCACTGAATGATTATGGCGTAACAAACATGATTGCTGAAGTTAAAGATTATGTTTTTATTAATAATTACGATCAAAAATTATTCGATGGGTTCTCTATGGGAAATCCAAAAGTTGAAACAGGCGATTTACTTAACTCATTAACTGAGTCTCCAACATCGATTTTAGTTGAAGCAGAAGAATTTATGATTCCTAGAGTCAAACAAATGCTCACACGTTTTTACGCTGAAAATATTGAACATCGTCGATGGGGTTCACCATTCCCAGTAATAGAAATTGTTAAGCAAGGTATTAGCAAAGCACGTGGGATTGATTATGTGAAATCGTATTTAAATATTGATAGAAATCATATCATTGCTTTTGGAGACGAAGATAACGATTTGGAAATGATTAAATATGCGAAACACGGTATCGCGATGGACAATGGTTTAGATGAACTTAAACACGTTGCAAATCAAACTACATATTCTAATAATGAGGATGGCATTGGACGTTATTTAAACGACTATTTCCAATTAAATATGCCTTATGAAGAAACAGTAAAATCTAGTATAGAATCATAGATAGATACTTAAGGAGGCTTTTCATTATGAATAAAATTGTAGTAGTAGGTGCAGTTGCAGGTGGTGCAACGGTAGCCAGTCAAATTAGAAGACTTGATCAAGAAAGCGAAATTGTTGTCTTTGAAAAAGATAGAGATATGAGTTTTGCTAATTGTGCCCTGCCTTATTATTTAGGTAACGTGGTAGATTCGCGCAATAAGGTGCTTGAAGCAACACCTGAATCATTTTATGAAGCTAAAAATATTGTTGTCAAACCTTGTCACAAAGTAACATCAATCAATGACACAGAGAATACAATTACTGTCTATGATCGTATACAGGATACGTATTTTGAGACACATTATGATACTTTAATATTAAGTCCTGGCTGTAGTGCCAATTCATTAAATTTAGATAGTCCTATTGCGTTTACATTAAGAAACATGGAAGATACAGATGCAATTGAAACATTCATCAAAGAAAATCAAGTTAAAAACGCACTTGTCGTAGGTACTGGATATATTGGTCTTGAAATTTTAGATAATCTATATGAAAGAGGTATCTCCCCTACACTCATCCATCGTTCAACACATATTAATAAACTAATGGATCAAGACATGAATCAAGCAATCCTCGATGAAATGGATAAGAGAGATATTCATTATAGATTCAACGAAGAAATTTCAAAAGTTGTGGGCAATGCAGTGCATTTTGAATCTGGTAAAGTTGAAAATTATGACCTAATTATCGAAGGCGTTGGTGTTAAACCAAACTCAGAATTTATAAAAAATTCAAACGTTACTTTAGATGATAAAGGCTATATTCCAGTAAACGACCAATTTCAAACGAACATTCCAAATATTTATGCACTAGGTGATATCATTACGTCCCATTATCGCCATGTTGATTTAAATGCACACGTTCCTTTAGCTTGGGGTGCACATCGTGGTGCTAGTGTCATCGCCGAACAATTAGCTGGTGATCACAAGATACACTTTAAAGGTTATTTAGGCTCAAATATCGTAAAATTCTTCGATTATACATTTGCTAGTGTCGGTGTATCACCGAAAGAGCTTTCAAATTTTGATTATGCAATGGTCGAAGCAAATCAAGGTGAACATGCCGGTTATTACCCAGGAAATACCAAGCTGCACTTACGCGTTTACTTTGATAAGACAAATCGACGTATCATTCGTGCTGCAGCAGTAGGTATGAAAGGTGTCGACAAACGTATTGATGTACTATCAATGGCTATGATGCATAAACTCACTATCGATGAATTAGTTGAATTTGAAGTAGCTTATGCACCACCATACAGTAGACCCAAAGATATTATTAATATGATAGGTTATAAAGCACGAAATAAATAACTATATAAATAAAAGCCGTACATTTCCTAATGGAATTGTACGGCTTTTATTATTGTTATACACTTACGTTTATAAACCAAACATTTGCGTAATTGGACCCATAGGTAAAATAATACCTATAATCATCGTTAAGATGATTACTACAATCGTCGTCCACATTAAGCCATGACTAGGTTGCCCTTTTTTACGTTTAGTAATTGTTACTTCCATTAATGCAACTACAGCCACACCACATATCATTTTCAATGTAAGTAACATGTGCCCACCAGCAGCTCCTGATGAAAATGATTGAATCCAAACCCAAAATCCAGAAATTAAGACTAATAGCATAAATAGTCTTAATAGCATATGAATTGGTTTGAAATATGGTGATGCACCTTGTTTTTCTGAAAAATTAAAATAAGCAGCAAAGAACAAGATGATTAATAAAACCCAACTAGCAATATGCATATGTAACATACTTGATTACCCCCACACAATTTTTACTTCAAAAATATATAAAACAGCAGTATGTTGTCCCCTTTTAACTTTGAAGTCAAAAGATTACATCTCTTATCATACTCAATATAACTGTACAATTCAAAAAAACTACATTACTAATTTACAAAAAATAAAACTGGTTAACCCGCCATGGACTAACCAGTTAACAATAATCAATGATTATTTATCTGCAATAAAGTTTGTTAACGTACCAATATTATCTATTGTTACCTTAATTTCATCACCAGGTTGTAAGAATTGCGGTGGATTCATACCTGCACCAACACCCGCTGGTGTGCCAGTCGCAATAATATCTCCTGGATGTAATGCTACATATTTTGAAATTTCTTCTATTAATTCATCAATTTTAAGAATCATTTGACCTGTATTGCCATCTTGACGAATATCATTGTTAACTTTGGTTACAATATTGACATCTTCTGGCGTTGGTAATTCATCTTTTGTTACAATATATGGTCCTACAGGGCAACCCCCTGTTAAACTTTTAGATAAGAATGCTTGGTCCTGTGCATTTTGAGCTTTACGGTCTGTTATATCATTAATAATTGTATAACCATAAACATAATCTAAAGCGAGACCTTTAGGTATTTTCTCACCAGATTTGCCAATGACAATACCAAGCTCACCTTCATAGTCTAGTTGATCCGTAATATCTTTATGATTTGGTATCGTGCTATTATCACCAGTTAATGACGAAGCAGCTTTAGTAAAAACATACAAACGTTGTACTTCGTGATTTAACTCATTCGCATGATCTTGATAATTACGTCCAAAGGCAATTACATTATTAGTTGGCGTGACCGGTGGTAAAAATTCAATGTCGCTAAACTGAACTTTGTAATCTTCACCTTTACCACTGTCTTCCGCTGCAACAACCGCTTTACGAACTTGTTCTTGAAAATCTACGACTTGATTTTGTTGAAGACCATTTAATAACGTTTTAGGGTGAAATGAACCTTCAGCAAAATCTGCAAATACTTTCTTCAAGTCCCATGCAGCTTCTTCACGTTTTACTTTCACACCATATGATGTCTGTCCTTCATGTTTGAATGATAGGAATTTCATTCATTATCAGCTCCTCATCTATATCTTATTTCATATTATAACTATATTTACCACTAAATAACAAATATATAACTAGTATAAGCCAAAAATTCAGGCCTTTTACCTAAACTAAAACGATTACTTCAAATATGTGACTTTTCGCCATAACCATTCTATTGGACCTTTACTGAATTTTTTCAAATAAAAATAGCAACCAATGACTTGTAAGCTATAAAAAATGATAACAATGAGATAGGATTGATATAATGGCAACTTGTTATATAACCCTAAGCCAAAGCCCATAAAAATAAATGTAAACATGATACTTTGAGTAATATAAACCGATAAGCTCAATTTACCGGGATACTTAAATATACGCATGATTTGTGCACCATGAACACTTTGACATAAATATACTATGAGTATAATATATCCTGCAGATACAATCGGGCCACCTACAGCATTGATAACAGCGAATGAACCATTATCATAATCAATAGCAAAAGGCATTTTAATACAATAGCCTAAAATAGCTATTAAACTCCCCCATTTCAAAAAGGATGAGCTTTTTGTTCGAATAAGTTCAATTAAATTCATCTTATATGCAGCAATACCGAAAAGGGCATAAGGTAAAAATTCCAGAAATGCAGATCCCATTAAAATATCCAACATACTATATAGATTCTCAAGAACGTTCAACTTTAAAAATGAATCATAGTGTCCATTCTGTTTAACATCGATAAATTGTTGCAGAGATATACCTAGATAGTTATTTTTCTCATAAACACCTTGCGTATAATTTAAAATGGCAAAAGGCACCACAAAGATAAGGATTTTAAACACAAATAAAATACTAGCTATTTTAATTAGCTTTTGGGCTTTCATTTTAATAAACAGTACTGCGAATAGCCCTGTAAATGCATAACCAAATAGGATATCACCTGAAAAGATAAACATACCGTGAATTACGCCGATGACTAATAAAAAGCTAAGTCTTCTGTAGATCATCGGATAAAATCGAATTTTTCTGATTCGACTATGCTCAAACATCATACCAAGTCCATACCCAAATAAAAAAGTGAATATTGGATAAAATGAACCTATAACAAACAGTGTAATCAAATGAAGTAATACAGCATTAAAGCCTTTTACTGTCTGAGACATTGAAGCCATCTCGTACGGAAGACTAAAAACTAAAATATTCATTAAAATAATGCCGAAAAGACTTATTCCTCGCAAAGCATCTAATTCAAATATTCTTTGTTTCACAGGCACGTGTAACGCTCCTTTTTATCCTTCTATAGATAACTGACCAAATTTAAAGAAATACAAGAATCCTTTCACATCGGTCTTCAATATTGTTTCTAATGTATTACGATAATGATTCATTTGAACCTTATAGCGTTCTCTCAATTGAGCACCAATCTCTTCATCTGACATATTTCTTCGTCTATTAAAGGCATCTGTCTTATAATCTACAAAATAATATTGTCCCTCTTTAACAAATATAAGGTCAATCATCCCTTGAATAATTGAAGCATCTTCTTCACTATGCTTGTTATGGTCAACCTCATTTTGATTAACAACAAATGGCAACTCGCGATATATTTCGTCACTTTCAGCAATTAATTGATACAAGTCACTTGCTATAAAATTGTAGATATCATCAAATCGGATATCTTGTTTGGCATCTTCAGGAATAATATGTTGCGCTATCAGATGATCTACGAGACGGTTTACATCTTCTTCGGTTAATCTATCCTTATTAAAAGGTAAGTGTTGCATAACTGTATGCATTAATGTACCTATTTCATTCGCTTTTCTTTGCTTACTACGGCTTAAAAATGCCGGTCTCTCATATGAAGTAGAACCAATACGATATTGTCTAACTCTATCATAGTTCGTATCTGATTGTTCCGTCTCATGCTGACGCTTCAACTCCGAAACCGACTGCTTTGAGGGCTTTTCTATAGCTGATTGATATGGATATTCATAGCTTAATTGATTACGAATTTGAGCTTGAAGTGCTTCATTTTTCGAATGATTCATTTCTATATCTGCTACCGTGCGCTGTTCGCTTACATCAGTGACTGTTTCTGACGCAATATCTTCATAAAAATCAGTGTTTAATTGTACATATGGTCGCATGGCTTGATCAACGCCCTCTATCGTCTGTTCAAAGCGCAACTCATTTGGCAATGATGAAGACTGGTATTTGGCTAGTATTGGATAAATCATATCAATCGGTCGTTGTGCTGTTATGCGATAACTCACCGGTAAATGGGATTCCGATACGGATACTTGTTCAAACTGTGAAAGTGTTTTTTCATCTTTAACTCTACCAATTAAAAAAAGTTGTTCTTTTGCGCGTGTTAAAGCAACATAAATGAGTCGCATTTCTTCTGAAACCATCTCTTTTTCAGCAATCGCTTTATATGTCACTGAAGATAACGACGGATAAGATAAATTACTTTCAACATCATAATACGCCATACCTAAACCATAACTCTGATTTAATATAACCGGCCGATGTAAATCATCACGTCTAAACTTACGAGAAAGCCCAGAATATATAACAAATGGAAACTCTAGCCCTTTACTGCTATGAATTGTCATCATTCTAACAACATCATCGTTCGGTCCGACTATATTCTCTTCACCAAAATCTTTACCACGTTCAATAAGTTCATCAATAAAACGAATAAATTGATACAATCCACGAAAACTTGAGTTTTCAAATTCGACCGCTTTGTTAAATAATCCATATAAATTCGCACGACGACCTTTACCACCAATAATGCCGCTAAAGTACTGTATGACGTAGTGATCATTATAAAATTTATCGATGAGTTGATAAACTGGATGACTTTGACTATAGTCTTGATATTGTTCGATATCTTCAAGGAATGACGCAAGTTTAGCTACTAATTTTTTATTAGCTACATCATTGGCCATGTAATGCTTTATCGATTGATAAAAGTAATCATCGTTTGGGCTAAATACACGTATATTAGATAACTCATCCTCAGTAAATTGATAAATAACCGAACGCATGAGACCGACTAAATAAATATCTTGTAAAGGGTTATCTATGGTTCTTAAAAACGATAAAATCAATTGCACTTCAGTTTGTTCAAAATAGCCTTCCTTGCTGTTCACATGAAATGGAATATTATGATCCTTAAATGCTTGTTGAATTTTACGCGCTTGTCCATATGATCTTTCTAAAATCACAATATCTTTATAGCTCGGTTTTCGATATTGTTCCATTTTAATATCATAAATTTCATGTTGCGACATTATTTTTTCAACTTGCTGTACAATATATTCTGCCTCTTGTTCTGATCCATTTAAGTCTGATGTTGCATCTTCAATTAACATATTCAACTGTACATCATGTGGTTTATGATCAAACGGCGCCCCATAATATAACTGTGCTGCATCGTCGTAAACAATTTCTCCTACTGCCTCGTCCATCATATGCTTAAATAAATAATTCGTCGTTGTTAATATTTCTTCCCTTGATCGAAAGTTCTGAGACAAATCTATGCGCATACCGTGTTCAGACCCATCAAGCGTAAAGCGATTATATTTCCCTATAAAAAGACTTGGATCTGCTTGTCTAAATTTATAAATAGACTGTTTCACATCACCAACCATAAACAAATTACCATCCGCTTCGCCACCACGTTTAATGCAGGCAATGATTTTTTCTTGAACACGATTGGTGTCTTGATATTCATCTACAAGGATTTCCTCAAATTGCTTGCGATACATATCTGCAATTTCTGACGGATTACCGTCTGAGTCCATCAAAATACGCAAGGCGAAATGTTCATAATCCGAAAAATCCAGTAAGTTACGACTTCGCTTTTTATGATTAAATTGTTCAATCACATCTGCTGTAACTTGCGCTAAATAAGCGACTCTTGGCGCTAAACGTTGCATATCTGTTTTTAAGTCAGCGGCTTCACGTGAAAAATAATCTTCTTGGACTTTACTCACTAACGCTTTGTAATCATCATAATGCTTTTTACCATCATCATATGCATCCATCATCATTTCATTAGCTTCTTTTATCTTTTTATTTTTTGCAGGAAAACGTGATTCAAATTGATGTTCAGCAATTTTTTGCGTATTTAACAAGCCACCTTCCATCGCTTCTGCTAAGAAACGGCGTTCTTTATCTAATACAGCGACTTGTTTATCTACTTCTTCCAACATCATAAATAAATCGTAACTCTTATTGAGTGCCTCTAACGCAGAATTCATAAATATCATCGCTAAATCATTAAGCAAATTGAATAATGTTTCTTGCTGTGATTCATCTTCGTATGGTGTTGACAAATGTTGTAGCCAATTTAATGGATTTGGGTTAGCAACACTAAAGTAATACATTTCTTTAATGGTATTCCTTAATTGATCATCATTACGGTCAGATGATAATTGCTCTGTTAAATCAACAAAATGAGGATCCAATATATCGTAATGGCGTTCTAGCACTTCATCGATTGTTTGCTCTAGTAATAATATATTTTCCGCTTCACTGCTTGTTCTAAAATTAGGATCAATATCTAAGACATCATAATGTTGTTGAATGAGTTTCAAGCAAAAGCTATGTAATGTAGATATCTGTGCTTGATGTATTTTGACACGTTGATTTTTCAAATGTGCATTGTCCGGATTTTCAATTGAAGCTTCTTGAATGCGTTGATCTACACGTTGTTTCATTTCACGTGCACTTGCATTTGTAAAAGTAACCACAAGCAATTTATCAACATCAATTTCATCTCTGATAATGCGTTGAATGATACGTTCAACAAGTACTGCTGTTTTACCAGAACCGGCTGCAGCTGCAACAAGAATATCCTGGCCTTTGGCATAGATACTCTGCCATTGGTTATCAGTCCATCGTGTCCCTGTTGGTTTCACTGGAATGGCATTCATCATTACTCACCCTCACTTTCTAAATCTACATCTTGGATTGCTTCAAGTGGATTGATTGATTCGTCAACTGTACGATATCGTTTACTATCAATCATGCCATCTACATGACAGACTGATTTATAATTACAAAAATCACATGGTAATGTTTGGTTATATTTCATTGGCGCAACTTCGGTATGACCATCCATGATATTTGACGCTGTTTCAATAAAGTTCTGCTTATTATGCTTAATTAATTTATAAATTGTCTGTTCATCGGCAACTTTACTATTACTTTTAATTCCGCCATCCTTTTTCAAACCTAACGGTACAATATCGGAATTGTAACTTGGTTCTAATCGTGTATCAAACGCATCTAAGACAGATGTGTCACTATTTAATAAACCACTGAGTTTAAACGAATTAATAAATTCGGTGTTTCTTTTATCTTCACTTAATTGATTCCAAGCTAATTTAATACGTGGTTCATGTACGTGAAAATATAGTAGACCTCCTGGTTTAGTCATATCTGTTAAACCAAGTCTTGATTTATTTTGCAGAACAATATCCATATAAGTCATCATTTGCATTTGCATGCCATAATATACTTTAGTTAAATCTAACGTACCACTGTACTTGGAAGACTTATAATCTATAATATTTACAAAACTTTCATCGCCTTGTTGGTATGTGTCGATACGGTCGATTTGCCCGCGAATATTGATTGGTATACCTTGTTTCGTTTGCAATGGTGCTGCTAATAACTCACTTTGATCTTTAGGTTTTCTTCTAAAGCTAGCTTCAAAACGTTGTGGTGTAAACTTAGTATGACTTCCTTGGTATTTAAGTGCAGTCAATGTCGTCTCAACAATGGCACCAATGCGTTGCGACAAATAGCGATAATACGCCGTTGAATTAAGTAAATTAAATTGAACTTCTGGTAATATTTCACTCAATGCTTCTGTCGTTAACTTGTGTATTTGTTTTGGATTTAAATTCTTAAAATCACCATTTACTTTTTCTGAAATGAATTTTAAAACCCGATGAAATATGTCGCCTAAGTCAAAATTTTCTAGTTTATATTTTGTACGTTCATTAAGTCTTAAACCATGAGAAGCAAAATGTTTAAATGGGCACGCCTGATATCCTTCAAAACGAGACACACTTGCATTAATGGTTGAGCCATATAATGCTTTAGATAATGATGGATTGAGTTGAACTGTCTGATTATCGTATGTTAAAGCAGAAAGTAAATAGCTTAAACCATCATTTAAGCGCGTATCATCTCTCATCACTTGATACGTATCTAACCAAGTTTCAGCTACCAATTCATCATCTAGCCATGCCTTCAAAGATTCAAAAAGCGCAATCTTAGTTTGATGAGGATGTTCCATTAACCTTAAAGGCTCTGCTTGATGTTGATGATGAATATTTTGTACTTCTAAATTTGTATACAATTGCTGAATTTGATGTAAGAATGGACTCGGCTCTTTCACATCACCACTCGCTCCCATCAATGCATATGAAAATGTGACATGCGCACGACTTCTTGTCATAGCAATATAACAAACAAATGCTTCATCCATTTGTAAAATATCAGCTGTGGGACTTAATTCGATTGATGACTGCTCTTGGAAATACTTTTTCTCTTCATCTGTAATTAAACTAGATGCAGTCACCGTTTGTGGCAACACGCCATCATTAGCCCCTACAAGGTAAACATGTTGTTTATTATCCACTTTCGCTAAATCCATAGTTCCAATACTCACTTGGTCTAATGTCTGCGGAATCATAATAAATTCTAGTTGTTCTAATCCAATATCAAAGAGTTCTAAGAAGCGCGTTTTTGACATGCTTTGATCATCAAATACTGTCACTAAATCATCTAGTGTTTGTATAAGACCATTCCATATTTGATCTATCTCTTCGGCTTTTTTATGTTCACCATTAAAGTCTAATGCATCTCTATCTGTCATTAATTGACTTGGCAAATCAAATGCTTCCATCGCTTCATAAAATGCAGTCGCAAAAGCGATCGCTGTGCTAGCATTATTTATTTTCTCCTCAAATAACATGACTTTTTTCATTACGTCATTTTTTAATTGAATGACACGCTCAAAGGTTTCGCGTTCTTCATCTGTTAATGGCTGGCGTTTCAAACCCATTTTTCTAAATTGTTCTATATCAAAGTATTTGTCGTCTATCCAACGCTTGCCATATATACCGCGCTCTAATACAAAGTTCTCTAATATATCAATAAGATATTGGCTATCTTTAAATTTTTTAGTTAAAACATTTGTTTTAAACAAACGCATTAATGGATCAAATTGCCATCCAGTTTGGATAACTTCTATAAGTGAACGTATCATTTCCATTATTGGATGATGCGTCATAGATGACTTAACATCTATGTTGTATGGTATATCGTACTGTGGCAATATAGATTCCATTAAATAAGCATATGATTCGTCTCTATATAAAATAGCAATATCTTGGAAACGACGACCTTGTTCACGATTTTCTCTTAAGATACGTCGCGCAACTTCGTTAATTTCTTCACGCATGCCAGAAGCTTCTAGAATTTCAACATTACCTTCTGTTGGAATAGGCTCAAACTGTAATGCATTGAAATTGTGTTCCAAGTGTTTCAAGTCTTTGTGTATGAATCGCTGCACATCCAAAAACTGTCTACTATGTAATTGTATATTTAAATTATTCGCAATTTCTTCTATATGCGTCAATGATTCAGAGGGTTTTCTAAACAAACTAAAAAGATCTCTATCACCATCAGTCGTTAATACAATCGTCACTTTTTTCGCATATTTTACTAAACTTTGTATGATTTGATACTCTAATGTTGAAAAGTTGTGGAAACCGTCTATATAAATTTCTGCGCGTTTAAGCCACTCAGATTGGTCCATCATTTCTATAAACCGCTGCAAACTATCCTCTGTTGATACATATTCACCATTGATTCTATCTTCTAAGTGTTTGTATACCAATGCTATATCTTGTAATTTATGCTTTGTTCTCGTTTGTAAATTATTTTCCGCAATATACATTTCTAGTTGTTGTGGCGATACCGCATATTTTTTAAAATCCTGTATTTGTTCATATAGTTTCTCGCTAAAACCATAATATTTTACCTGTGATTGATATAACCTTAATTCAGACTGATGTTGTTGTATGATGTCATATATCATCATTTCTGTGCCTGCTTTTGATAATTGTTGTTCCATCAATCCGCCGACTTCTTGAAATACACGATAGCTCAAACGTTCAAAGTGCAATACCTCTGTTCTCAAACTACCATTTAATGTTTTGTCGTTTACAAATGCTTGTTCAAGTTGAAACGTATTTTGCGTAGGCGCAATTAATACTATCGGATCTCCTAATGGATCTTGTTTCATTTTTTCTTTAATTTCTTCAATAATCGCTTTTGATTTCCCAGTACCTGCTCTACCGATATACGCATTTAATTCCATTATCTACGCCAACTCCTTTGACTCACATTTTAACATATAAAGCTATCTGTTATGACTTCTTACACCTATCATAGTTAATTAATTACCATAAGCATTTTACTTATTATATACGTCTATAAGCAATGTCGTAATATTTACATATCTACTTACCATTCACTATTTTTTTATTCACTTTATTATAAGACTGTACAAACTTAAAATATAAAAAATGAACTGGAAACCTACTTGGTCTACAGTTCATTTTTTAATTATTGTAATAGACAATGAAATCATCTATTGGTACGAGCGTTCTATCTCTTACACAATTTATCTACTTTCCATAATCTGTATCAGGATTGAATCCAAATTTCATTTCATTTAGTGGCCAGAAACTGAATGATACCTTACCGACTATTTGATCTTCGTCAATTAAACCAAACGAACGACTATCTTTACTTACTTCACGGTTGTCTCCTAACACTAACAACTTACCTTTAGGAATTTTATTCTTTTCATCTACTTGATTGATATCTTTAGTTTCAAAGCTTCCTGTAATGTAATTATATTGTTTATGCTTCTTATTATAATCCAAGTAAGGTTCATCTACTTTTTTACCGTTAACGTACAATTCATCTTTCTTGTACTCTACGTTGTCACCTTCTGTACCAATCACACGTTTTACATAATCATTTTCTTTTGTAGCATGGAATACAACAACATTTCCTTTTTCAATGCCACTTAAATTTTTAGAAAATAAATTTACAATCACACGTTCTCCATCTTTCAATGTCGGATCCATAGAGTCACCTTTAACTGTATACGGTTTAGCCACAAAGTTAACAATCAGCAATACTAATGCAACTGCTACTACAATGGATACAATCCATTCGATTATCTCTTTTCTCAATTTTTACACCTCGTCTATTTAATTGAAGTCTACCGTGAATTTTTTAAATGGGTAATATCTCATACTAACATTACCGATAATATCTTCTTTCTTAATATAGCCCAATGTCCTAGAATCATGCTTATTCGTACGTTGATCATTGAGCACAAAATAAGCATTTGGTGGTATGATATCACTTTCAGAATTTTTTATATCCCTAAGTGATAAATTTTCTATGCTGTTTTGGGTATAAGGTTCATCAACTTGCCTATCATCTCTAATAAGCTTACCGCCTTTAAAAGCAATCGACTGCCCAGGTTTGCCAATAATCCTACTATATTGAATATCATCACCATTACGATACATTATAATATCATTATTATCTAACAAATCAAATGTTGATTGTATTTTATTTACAAATATACGATCATTTTCCTTTAGATTCGGAGACATTGTATTATCTTTCACCACCGAACCAGTAATAACAAAAGCTTGAATCAACAGTACTATAATAATCGCAATTATAATTGAAATCAAATGTTTTAATATTTTTCGCAAGTTGTCACTCCTCCGACGAACTCATAAAATGTTTCTCAATCTTCCTTCCAACGAACCAAACGATGATAATGACAACCACAATTGTAATCAATCGTGTTGGATTAGAGAATAAAGTCGTAATATCATTGCCTAACCAACCAACGAGTCCAATCATGATAAACTTAGAAATAATCAGCACAGTTAGATAAGCATGCGCTTTAATATGGGACATACTTGCAACGATATTTACGAGTGCACTTGGTGTAAATGGAAAGCACATTAAAATAAAGATAGGAATAACGCCTCTTCGATCGATAAAATGAATCAACCTCTGCACAGAAGTACGTTGCTGAACCTTTTTCATATACTTTGTATTATTTAATCTTCTGAAAAACAAGAAGACAATATAACTCCCTGCAACTGTCCCAGCCCAAGCTAATACAGTACCTATAAACCACCCAAAAGCATTGACGTTTACAATGATAAACACAATGATTGGTAAAATCGGAATAAAAGCTTCAATAAAAGGTAGCAGGAAACCTGCAATATAACCTAAACTACCAAACATATCAAACCAATGCTGTACTTGCTCCTCTGTCATTAAATCAACCCTCATTATAACTATTCTATATAATTATAAGTGTAAAGTTGCTTATTTAAAACTATAAAGTATTCAGCATGTGATAAATCGGTCTCAAGAATGAGCTTGCTATCATGTATTAGATTTATGCATACGATAAAAATGCATAAAAAGAGTGCGACGCTATAAACGTCACACTCTTTTTCATTGTCATTACATATTTTAATGTAAGCAATCTAACTTCAAACTACTAGAAAATATTATAAACGTTTTTCTAATGCTTCTTTTTTATCTTCAAATCCTTGTTTACCTAATAAAGCGAACATATTTTGTTTATATGCTTCTACGCCAGGTTGGTTAAATGGATTAACACCCAATTGGTAACCACTCATTGAACAAGCTAATTCAAAGAAGTAAACAACGTAACCAAATGTTTCTTCATCAAGACGAGGTATATTTACAACGATATTAGGTACACCACCGTCAGTATGCGCTAATAATGTACCTTCAAACGCTTTTGTATTTACTTCATCGATTGTTTTTCCAGCTAAATAATTTAAACCATCTAAATTATCACTATCTTCTTCAATCGTAATATCATGTTTTGGATTATTTACTTTAACAACAGTTTCAAATAAGAAACGACGACCTTCTTGTACATATTGTCCAAGTGAGTGTAAATCTGTTGTGTAGTTTGCACTTGATGGATAAATACCTTTGTAGTCTTTACCTTCAGATTCACCAAATAATTGTTTCCACCATTCATTGAAATATTGCATTGATGGTTCATAGTTAATTAACATTTCTGTATCATAACCTTTTGCATATAAAACGTTACGAATCGTTGCATATTGATAAGCAATATTATCTTCTAAATTCTCAGATGACAATTCTTCACGTGCTTTCGCTGCACCTTCCATCATTGCTTTAATGTCAATACCAGCAACTGCAATTGGTAATAAACCAACAGCTGTCAATACTGAATAACGGCCACCGATATCATCAGGCACTACAAATGTTTCATAACCTTCATTTGTAGCTAATTGCTTCAATGCACCTTTTTCTTTATCTGTAGTAGCAAAGATACGTTTTTTCGCTTCTTCTTTACCATATTTATTTTCTAAAAGTTGTTTAAACAATCTGAATGATACGGCTGGTTCAGTCGTAGTACCAGATTTAGAAATAACGTTTACTGAAAAATCTTTACCGTCTAGATAATCTATTAATTCTTGAGTATAAGTAGATGATAAGTGATTGCCAACAAATACAATTTCAGGATATTCATCGCTATTTCTAAATGAAGAAGTTAGCATTTCAATCGCAGCACGTGCACCTAAATAAGAACCACCAATACCAATAACTACGAATACTTCCGAGTTGTCTTTGACACGTTTTGAAGCTTCTAAAATACGTGAGAATTCTTCTTTATCATAATCAACAGGAAGATCAATCCAACCAAGAAAGTCGCTGCCTGCGCCAGTACCTTTATGGATAGTATTATGAATTGATTTAACTATATCTTTTTGTTGTTGTAGTTCATGTTCGCCAAAAAATTCTAAAGTTTTACCATAATCTAATTGAATATGCGTCATATTGAATTGCCTCCAGTGTTTTTAATTTCATTATTATTTTACTAAGTTTATTTTGACTATTCAAACAACTAGCCTATCGTTTATCAAAAATAATAGTTAAACCTTATCATCCAAGAATAATGAGCTTTATAATTTATTCACTATTATATACATTACATTTCCCCTTCCTATAACATAAATTCATATTTAAAGACATATAAATCAATTTTCATACTAAAGATCAAAATATTATATGCATATTTATGTAAAATAATGGTTTTATTTTCATTCATAATCTGCTATACTATCCATATCAAATTCATAAAAAAGACAAATTCAATCAAATTAAATGAGGTGGCAGTATGAAAGAGAAAATCGTATTAGCATATTCAGGTGGTTTAGACACTAGTGTGGCAGTTAAATGGTTATTAGATAAAGGTTATGATGTGGTTGCATGTTGCTTAGATGTCGGTGAGGGTAAAGATTTAGAATTAGTACATCAAAAAGCATTAGATATGGGGGCTATAGAATGTCATATTATTGATGCTACAGAAGAATTCAGCCAAGATTATGTATCGTATGCAATCAAAGGCAATCTAATGTATGAAGGAACATATCCTTTAGTATCAGCATTATCAAGACCTTTAATTTCAAAAAAACTCGTTGAAATTGCTAGCAAAACAAACTCAGTAGGTATTGCGCATGGATGTACAGGTAAAGGAAATGACCAGGTACGTTTTGAAGTTGCAATTAAAGCATTAGACCCTGAATTAAAAGTATTTGCACCAGTAAGAGAATGGGCATGGAGCCGTGAAGAAGAAATCGATTATGCAATTAAGCATAATATTCCAGTCCCTATTCAACATGATTCTCCTTATTCAATTGACCAAAATTTATGGGGTAGAAGTAATGAATGTGGCATTCTTGAGGATCCTTATGCTGCACCACCAAAAGATGCATATGATTTAACAAACGAATTAGAAGACGCGCCAGATGCAGCCGAAGAAATTGTACTCTCTTTTGAAAAAGGTATCCCTGTCGCTTTAGATGGCACAGCTTATAAATTAAGTGAACTCATCTTAGAATTGAACAAACTCGCAGGTAAACATGGGATTGGTAGAATAGATCACGTAGAAAATAGACTCGTTGGTATTAAATCAAGAGAAGTCTATGAGACACCCGCAGCAGAAGTAATTATGAATGCACATAAAGCGCTAGAAACAATTACACTGACAAAAGATGTTGCACATTTCAAACCAGTTATTGAAAAACAATTTTCTGAACAAATATATAATGGCCTATGGTTCTCTCCGCTTACAGATAGTTTAAAAATATTTGTTGATAGTACACAAGCACACGTTACTGGTGATGTACGTCTTAAATTGTACAAAGGCAATGCTATCGTCAATGGTAGACAATCACCTTATACGTTATACAACGAAAAATTAGCAACTTATACAAAAGAAGACGCATTTAATCAAGAATCTGCAGTTGGTTTTATTGATATCTTTGGATTACCTACAAAAGTCAATTCAATGTTACACGGTGGCTATAAAGATGAGCAATAAAGCATGGGGTGGTAGATTTAGCGAGCAACCTGAGGATTGGGTTGATGAATTCAATGCCTCTATCCACTTCGATAAGACGTTAATTCAGTATGATGTGCAAGGGAGTATTGCACATGCAAAAATGTTAGCGAAACAAGATATCATTACAGATTCAGACTGCGACCAAATTATTGAAGGTTTAAATGCTATATTGAAGGATTATGAACAAGATAATTTAGAATTGGATGCTTCGTTAGAAGATATTCATTTAAATATTGAACATGAATTAATTAAGCGTATTGGTGATGCTGGAGGTAGATTACACACTGGTCGTAGTAGAAATGATCAGGTTGCTACAGATATGCATCTCTATACAAAAGCTGAAGTCAATGCTTTGATTGAATTAATTACACAATTTCAACATACAATTGTAAATACTGCTGAATCGCATATTAACACTATTATGCCAGGTTATACACATTTACAAAGAGCACAACCTATTTCATTCGCGCACCATATACTAACTTATTATTGGATGTTGGAAAGAGATAAATCACGTTTTCAAGATAGTTTAAAACGCATTGATATTTCTCCTTTAGGTGCGGCCGCATTAAGTGGTACTACCTATCCGATTGATCGTCATGAAACGCAATCACTTTTGGATTTTAGTGCCATATATGAAAATAGTATGGATGCCGTGAGTGATAGAGATTATATTGTTGAAACATTGCACAATATTTCATTAACGATGGTACATTTGTCACGTTTTGCTGAGGAAATTATTTTTTGGTCTTCAGCTGAAGCAAATTTTATTATCTTATCAGATGCTTTTTCAACTGGTTCATCCATTATGCCTCAAAAAAAGAACCCAGATATGGCTGAACTTATAAGAGGCAAAGTTGGACGTACAACTGGTCACTTGATGAGTATGTTGATGACACTCAAAGGTCTACCTTTAGCATACAATAAAGATATGCAAGAAGATAAAGAAGGATTATTTGATGCCGTTCACACCTTAAAAGGATCCTTACGCATATTTGACGGTATGATAGATTCAATGACCGTTAATGTCGAACGTCTACAACAAACGGTATACAATGATTTTTCAAATGCGACTGAACTCGCAGACTATCTTGTGAATAAAGGTGTCCCTTTTAGGAGCGCACACGAGGTTGTTGGTAAAATTGTGCTTTGGTCTATTCAACATAATATATATTTATTAGATGTACCTTTAGAACAATATCAGAGTACAAATGAACTGATAGAAGCGGATATCTATGATTATTTAAAACCAGAAAATTGTGTAAGCAGAAGAATTAGTTACGGTTCGACGGGTCAATCATCGGTACAACAACAACTCGATATCATTCATAAACAACTCAATGACTAAACATGCATAGATTTTTAATATGTCATTAGGTCGCATATAATAGTTAGAGTCTGGGACAAAAATAGATGTTCCAGACTCTTCTTCAATTAGGTAATAGATGACTAGGAAAACTCTATTAGAAATTTGGGGTTCAGTTTCATCTTTATTTTAAAAGTTTCCATTGTCTTCACTTTAGATTCTATAACTATATATTTCTTTTAAAATTGTAAGCTTAAAATTAATTTTATTTATTTTGAATTATAATACTGTAAATTCTATTCTCATCCCCCTCTTTTTTATGTACTGTGAGTATATAGTTCATATTAAGGAGTGTCGTCATTATGAAACATACACATAAGCTAATCGTTTCTAGTATAACTGCTTTAACATTATCGGGTTTGTGTACTTCATCATTTATTGAAGCTTCGGGAAACGGTAATACCTATACGGAACAGTCAAACACTACAAAGCAACAAAGCGGGTCTAGTAATCAATCACAACAAAGCCAAAAGAAAGTACAAAATTTGACAGCCGAAAAATTCACGACAATTGCACACAGAGGTGCGAGCGGCTATGCACCGGAACATACTTTTTTCTCATATGATAAGAGTCATAATGCCATAGGTGCCTCATACATAGAAATTGATTTACAGATGACTAAAGATGGCCATTTAGTTGCAATGCATGATGAAACAGTAGATCGTACAACAAATGGAACAGGTAGAGTGGATCAATATACATTAAAAGAATTAAAACAATTAGATGCAGGCAGTAAATTTAATAGTCAAAATCCGCAATATGCTAATTCAAATTATAAAGGTGCAAAAATTCCAACCCTAGATGAAATTTTAGAGCGTTATGGAACATCAGCTAATTACTACATTGAGACAAAATCGCCTGATGTTTATCCAGGTATGGAAGAAAAATTATTGGATTCCCTTAATAAACATCATATGTTAAATAAACAATCACTTAATAATGGTCATGTTTTAGTACAATCTTTTTCACAAGAAAGTTTACTTAAAATGCAGAAACTAAACTCAAATGTGCCATTAATCCGTTTACTTGATAAAGGTGAATTATTAGCTTTATCTCAGCAAGATTTTAATGAAATTAGAAATTATGCAATTGGTGTAGGTCCTGAAGCCTCTGATTTAACAACACAAAATGTTAAAAATCTTAAAAAAGCTGGTTTACTTGTACACCCATTTACAGTTAATGACCCAGAAGATATGAAGCGATTGAATCATTATGGTGTTGACGGTGTATTTACAAATTATCCAGATCTATACAAACAAGTAATAAATGAAGGAGAACAGAATAAATATTAATTTTTGTTTATTCCTTTATTTTTAAATCCATTAAACAACATACGAAAAAACGACAATTGCTGATAAAAACAGCAATTGTCGTTTTTGTTATATCTGTATTGGCTTATGCCCAACCACGGTAACGTGCAGCTTCTGCCGTACGTTTAACACCTACAATATATGCAGCTAAGCGCATATCAATTTTTCTATTTTGAGATAATTCATAAATTGTGTCAAAGGCTGTTGTAAGCTTTTCACGCATTTTCGTGTTAACTTCTTCTTCAGTCCAATAATAACCTTGGTTATTTTGCACCCATTCAAAGTATGAAACTGTAACTCCACCAGCACTTGCTAATACATCAGGTACGAGTAGAATATCACGTTCAGTTAATATGCGTGTTGCAGCTGGTGTAGTTGGTCCATTTGCCGCTTCAACAACAATATCAGCTTTAATATCATGAGCATTGTCTTCAGTAATTTGATTCGCAATGGCTGCAGGAACTAAAATATCACAATCAATTTCAAATAATTCTTTATTTGAAATTGTTTCATCAAATAAGTTCGTAACCGTACCAAAACTATCTCTTCTATCTAATAGGTAATCAATATCTAAACCTTCTGGATCATGTAATGCACCATACGCATCTGAAATCCCAACAATTGTTGCACCCATATCATACAAGAACTTAGCTAAGAAACTACCAGCGTTACCAAATCCTTGGATGACAATACGCACACCTTTAAGATTTAGTCCTCTTCTTTGTGCCGCTTGTTCGATAGCAATGACAACACCTAGTGCAGTAGCACGGTCACGTCCTTGTGAACCACCTAATACAATCGGTTTACCAGTGATAAACCCTGGAGAGTTAAATTTATCTAGCGAACTATACTCATCCATCATCCATGCCATAATTTGAGAGTTTGTAAATACGTCTGGTGCTGGAATATCTTTTGTCGGTCCAACAAATTGAGAAATTGAACGAACATATCCGCGAGATAGACGCTCTACCTCATGAATACTCATTTGACGTGGATCGCACACGATACCACCTTTACCACCACCGTATGGTAAATCTACAATGCCACATTTCAATGTCATCCACATTGATAATGCTTTAACTTCTTCTTCATCAACGTCTGGGTGGAAACGAACCCCACCTTTTGTTGGTCCAACAGCGTCGTTATGCTGTGCACGATAACCAGTAAATGTTTGTACAGTACCATCATCCATACGTACAGGAATTCTAACTTGTAGGAAACGTAAAGGTTCCTTTACCAAATCATACATACCATCGTCAAATCCCAATTTATGCAATGCTTCCTTAATAATTTGTTGCGTAGAAGTAACTAAATTATTATTCTCAGTCATGATTCATTTCGCCTCTTTTTCGTTACTAATGATTTCGCTTTCATGATAATTGTAACATAAGATTTACCTTTTTAAAGGGGTTTCAGAACATATGTTACAGAAATGTGAATTTACTCAAAAACACTTCTAACTTTGTCTAATGCAAAGTCTAATTCTTCCTTAGAAATAATAAGTGGTGGTGCAAATCTAATTACCGTATCATGCGTTTCTTTACATAATAAACCTTGCTCTTTTAAAGATTCACAGAATGGTCTTGCTGCTTCATTAAGTTCAATTCCGATAAACAATCCACGTCCACGTACTTCTTTGATTGCTGGGTGGTCTATTTTTTCTAATTCTGATTTAAAATAATCACCTAACTCTAAAGAACGTCCTGGTAAATCTTCATCGATAATGACATCTAGCGCTGCATTTGAGACTGCACAAGCAAGTGGATTACCACCAAATGTTGATCCGTGTGAACCAGGTGTGAATACACCTAATACTTCTTCATCTGCTAATACCACTGAAATTGGCAATACACCGCCACCTAAAGCTTTACCTAGAATATAAACATCCGGTTTTACATTATCCCAATCTGTTGCAAATAATTTACCTGAACGTCCAAGACCAGCTTGAATTTCATCAGCGATAAATAAAACGTTATGCTCATCACATAATTCTCTAATTTGTTTCAAATAACCTTCTGGAGGTACATTAATACCTGCTTCTCCCTGTATCGGCTCAATCAGAATAGCTGCAGTATTTTCATTAATTGCTGCTTTAACAGCCTCAATATCGCCAAAATCTACTTTACGGAAACCATCTAATAACGGGCCATACCCACGTTGGTATTCAGGTTCAGACGATAAGGAAACAGGCGCCATTGTTCGACCATGGAAGTTACCATTGAAAGCAATAATTTCTGCCTTATCTGGTTGTATATTTTTAACATCATAAGCCCAACGACGTGCTGCTTTTAATGCAGTCTCAACTGCTTCCGCACCAGTGTTCATCGGTAAAGCTTTTGCTTTGCCAGAAAGCTTACAAATTTTTTCATACCATTCACCTAGATTTTCACTATGGAAAGCGCGTGAAACTAATGTAACTTTATCCGCTTGTTCTTTCAAAGCTTGGATAATTTTAGGGTGTCTATGACCTTGGTTTACAGCTGAATATGCAGATAACATATCCATATATTTATTTCCTTCAGGGTCTTTGACCCATACGCCTTCCGCTTCCGAGATAACAATTGGAAGTGGTACATAGTTTTGTGCACCATAATGATTTGTTACTTCAATGATTTCTTCTGATCTTGACATGATATCTCCCCTTTGTAAAAATTTAAGAGCAAAAATGACTCCTAAGCAATACTCACTCATAGCATAACGTATTTACACGTGAACTGAAACTATTTTCTAAAACAGCTTACTCAATCACTGTTCAACGTCTTAAATACGCTATTTTTTGTATTGTTAAATTCATATATACAATTGTCAAAATTATGTAAGCCCTTACATATATAATGACACAACCCTAACTATGATTACAAGAAAATTTCCTTAAATTTAAAAATAAAATTAACTATTATTATTTTTAAATTTAATTGTATGTTTAAGCATTATATTCGTAAAAAACGCATAAATCTTCTGGATTCATTCATCAGAAAATTTATGCGTTCAAATGTGTTATTTATTTGTTATCTGTTCTTGGTAATGGGTAGAATCCTCGATTGAATTGATCCCATAAATTTGGTGGTAAATGATGTCTATCTTTTCTTTCAGGATCAAATTGTGAAATGATTTCATCTTCTTTACCGTCTTTAATTTTACTAATAAAGTTGTGATCTAGTAATATTTCTCTACCTAAAGCAATAAGATCAACTTTCGTAGACTCAATTGCTTCAATTGCTTGATCAGCAGTAAAGATTGAACCAATTCCAATTAATGGCATACGGCCGTCCATCCATTCTAATAATAATTGTACACGTTCTTGACCTTTATATTTACCTTCACGTGTTTTAGAATGTATATCCATTAATGATACATGTAGATAGTCTAATGGTTTTTCAATTAAATGCTTAACCAATGTTTCAGTAATTTCCATGCTTATACCTGGAGATTCTACTTCTTCTGGTGAAAGTCTATAGCCAACAATAAAATCTTTACTACCATACTTTTTAACCGTTTCGGTTACTTCATCAATCACTTCTGAAGCGAATTTCAAACGGTCTTCTCCCCATTCATCATCACGACGGTTGTAATAAGGTGAAACAAATTGATGAATTAAATAATGGTTGGCACCATGAATTTCTACGCCATCGAATCCAGCATCAATGACTCTCTTCGTTGCCTCTCCAAATGCTTTAATTGTTTCTTTAATTTCATCTACTGTAATTTCACGTGCATGGTGTTCTTCTTGCTCACCAAAACTTTTCATTGAAATCGGACTAGGTCCAGCAACATCTCCACCCGGTGTTAAATTAGGTAATGATTGTGCACCACCGTGATGAATTTGAACAATTGCTTTAGCACCGTTTTTCTTCATAGCTTGCGCTAAACGTTTTAAACCTTCTAAATTCGAATCATGTGCAACAGATGGTTGACCAGGGAATGCTTTTCCTAAATCGGTAACGTTACTCGCTGCGGAAATGGCTAATCCTACATCTTTTGAGCGTTGTTCCATATATACGACTTCTTCATTAGAAATAGAGCCATCATCATTAGATGATACATGTGTTAATGGCGCTAATACAAAACGATTATCTAATTCAACTTTATTCGGTAAAGTTAATTTTTCAAATAATGGTTGGAATTTTTGATTCATGTTTACTGTTCCTCCTAAATGTACTTTTAAAAAGTTTGGATAATTTTTAATACTTTTTTATTTTAGCTACCTCAGTTTTAATTTAAAATAAATATGCTCACGCATATATTTTTGTATAGCCATATTCGCATACTTTAAAACAAATACTCACTTTATTGTCATATTTACTAAAATGTTATAAACAAAAAAGCTGCCATTTCAATCATGAAATGGCAGCTTTTTCAAAAGATAAATTACTCATCTTTAATCGCGTTTTTGGACTGCTTTATCCAAACCGGTAAGCGTTCTTTAATTGTTTGAAACCCATATCGTTCGGTCTCTTTAATTTCATCTAACACTGACTGTTTTTCTTTCTTACGTTCATAATTTTTAAAATAGTCATTATCTTTTAAAGAAAGATTCAGTTTACCTTCATCATCAATTGAAATCACTTTCGCTCTTACAATTTGCCCTTCTGATAAAAACTTTTTTAAATTATGGACGTAATCATCCATAATTTCAGAAATATGAATTAAACCTTCAGCATTGTCAGGGGTTTCTACAAAAGCGCCATACGGTTGAATACCAGTCACACGAACTTTGACATGTTGACCTACTTTATAGTGATTATTCAACGTGATAACCCCTTATTTCGTTTTTCTTAACACTATTATAATAGCATACATTATACGATGGCACTAATATTATAGTAGAAAAATTTCACATTTCATTCATAGGCAGACATAAATCAGTGGTTCATCATGATTACAGCAATGGATAAAACATACGTATGCCACGCTGATTATTATTGCATTGATATATTACTGCCAACGATGTCTATGCCTTTAAAATTCGTCGATAAAAAAAACCTAGATATACCCATACGATTTATTGGGTTGATCTAGGCTTTCAATTCGTACTTTAATTTACAATGTCATTCGTATTATTCGACTATTTCAATTGAATCGATTGTTATATCATGTAATGGTTTATCTTGTGGCCCTACTTTAGTGTTTGCTATGTCTTCTAAAGTATCCTTACCTTCAATCAGTTGACCAAACACTGTATGTTTTTGATCTAACCATGGTGTGCCACCCGTTTCAGCATATGCTTTAACGATTGGCTCTGGCCAACCACCGTCAGCTAACTGACTCAACATTGATTCAGGTACTTCATTCATTTGTACTATAAAGAATTGTGAACCATTCGTATGTGGACCAGCATTTGCCATAGATAACGCACCATAAATATTAAAGGCTTCTTTTGAAAATTCATCTTCAAAAGGTTCACCATAAATACTTTCTCCACCCATACCTGTAGCTGTTGGGTCGCCACCTTGTACCATAAAATCATTAATGACACGATGGAATGTTACACCATTATAGTAACCATTTTTCGCATGTGTCACAAAATTTTCTACAGTTTTTGGTGCTACATCAGGTAATAGTTTAAAGGTCATATCTCCTTTATTTGTGTGCATAATCAATTTAATTTCATTACCGTTAATTTCTGTATTTAACTGAGGATAGTTCGTCATTTTTATTCTCCATTTCATGTTAAGATGATATATGTATTCTAACATAAAAGAAGGGATGGAATGAATCATGTTATATCGTTTTTCACATAAAACTGGCAGTTACGGCGTTACCATTAAGGAAGAAGATGAAAATCAAGTACTCGTACAAGTTGAACAAGTCATTAAACACCCTAAACAAGGGGATTTGCATAATCCAACAGAAACAGAAAATGTTTTCTTTCACGAAAGAAAAGCACTGAGTCAATATGAAAAGCGTTACACTAAAAAATCTCATTTAAGACCTTTTAATGTAGAACCATTACCATATAAAGTATCTTTACAACAAGCTATTACACATTTAGAAGAAAAATTAAAAGCTGAAAATACATTGCACGCAACAATGTCGCTTGAAAATCTACAGCCTCTCAAAGCAGATTATTCACTTCAATATAAACAAAATTTTGAATAAAAATACCGTGTTTCTTCTTATTTAACAACACATATATTTCAAGTCCTTCAAGGCTTAAACACGTTTTTCAGAACTCTTCAATTCATGTATAATGAATTTATAATAAATTTTAAAAGGAGGATAATATAATGAGTTTGTTACATATAGCGGTACTATTACCGTTGATATTTGCACTCATTATTCCATTTGTATATCGGTTCTATAAACGGATACATTTAGGATGGTTTGTGTTACCTATCCCCGTCGTCTTATTTATATATTTTTTATCATATATTTCAACAACGATGTCAGGCAATACCATTATGGAAAAAGCAAATTGGATGCCGCATTTTGGTATGAACTTTAATTTGTATGTAGATGGTCTTGGTTTATTATTCAGTTTACTTATAACTGGCATTGGCTGTTTAATTATACTGTATTCTATAAGCTATTTAAGTCGACAAGAGCAATTAGGACATTTTTATTGTTACCTATTGCTTTTTATGGGTGCAATGTTAGGTATTGTATTATCAGATAATTTAATTATCTTATATTTATTCTGGGAATTAACTTCATTTTCAAGTTTCCTTCTTATTTCATTTTGGCGTGATAAACAAGCCTCAATTTACGGAGCACAAAAATCAATGCTCGTTACTGTATTTGGCGGTTTATCACTTTTGGGTGGTATTATCTTACTTTCCATTGCCGGTGGAACAACAAGTATTCAAGAATTGATAAGTAATGCCTCAGAAATCCAAACAAGTCCATTTTTTATTTTCTCTATGATTCTGGTATTAATTGGTGCAATGACTAAATCTGCACAATTTCCATTTTATGTTTGGTTACCAGATGCGATGGAAGCACCAACGCCTGTTAGTGCATATCTTCACTCAGCAACTATGGTTAAAGCTGGGCTTTACTTAGTGGCACGTATGACACCTATATTCGCAGTGTCTCAAGGTTGGATTTGGACAGTGACTGCTGTTGGCCTCATCACACTATTTTGGGCATCATTAAATGCAACAAAACAACAAGATTTGAAAGGGATACTCGCATTTTCTACTGTATCTCAACTAGGTATGATTATGGCAATGCTCGGTATAGGCGCAGTAAGCTTTCATTTTGAAGGTGCTGAAAGTCAAATTTACATCGCAGCATTTACGGCAGCCATCTTCCACTTGATTAACCATGCTACCTTTAAAGGTGCACTATTTATGATTACTGGTGCTGTTGACCATTCAACTGGTACCCGTGATGTCAAAAAACTGGGCGGTTTATTAACCATTATGCCTATTTCGTTTACCATCACATTAATCACTTCTTTAAGTATGGCAGGCATACCGCCATTTAATGGTTTTTTATCTAAAGAAAAATTTTTAGAAAGTATGATCGAAGTTACTAATGTAAACTTATTTAGTTTAGATACACTCGGTATTTTAATTCCAATTACCGCTATTATCGGTAGTGTGTTTACATTTGTATATTCAGTAAGGTTTATTGGCCAAATTTTCTTAGGTAGTTATAAAGAAGATAAATTACCTAAAAAAGCACATGAAGTTTCACCATTAATGCTCATTTCTCCGTCAATTTTAGCCATTTTAGTTATCGTATTTGGGTTATTCCCTGCGATACTTTCAGGTTCTATTATAGAACCCGCGGTGAATGCAATTGGTCAAACAACAAATTCGACAGCGGAATTTCATATGTTCCATGGCTTTACACCAGCCTTCTTCTCTACATTAGGCATTTATATTGTTGGTATTGTATTAATCATTACATTCAGTTATTGGATTTATTTATTACAAAAACAACCAACTAAACTGACAATTAATTACTGGTATAACAAATTTGGAGATGTAACACCTAGATACTCTAGCAAATTTACAGATACGTATGTTACTGGATTCACACGTAATAATTTAGTCATTATCTTTGCATCTCTCATTGTTATTGCCTTAGTTACATTATTAGTTACACCTTTCAATATTGATTTTAAAGATGTCAGTGCGATACGTCCTTTCGAATTAATTATTGTAGTGCTCATTATTACAGCAGCTTCAATGATTATTTTCGCTAAATCCAGACTATTCAGTATAATTATGGCCAGTGCTGTCGGTTATTCTGTTGCTATATTCTTTATTTTCTTCGGTGCGCCAGACTTAGCACTTACACAATTTGTAGTTGAATCCATTTCTACTGCATTATTCTTATTATGTTTCTATCATTTACCTAATCTAAATAGACATAAAGAAACACGTTCATTCAAATTGGTTAATATTGTTATTTCTGTTGGTGCTGGTATTGTCGTTACCGTACTTGGATTAATCGCTTATGGTAACAGACACTTCGGTTCTATCGCAGAATTTTATAAAACGCATGTCTATGACTTAGCACATGGTACAAACATGGTTAACGTCATATTGGTTGACTTCCGTGGTACCGATACATTATTTGAGTCTTCCGTGTTGGGTATTGCTGGATTAGGTGTTTATACCATGATTAAATTACGTGCGAAAAATGATAAATCTGATGAAGGGGGTAAAAACGTTGAACAGACAGAAGAATAATTTAATTTTTCAATATTCAGCAGTTGTTATCTTCTTCCTCATAGTAATGTTTGGTCTATCTTTATTCTTGGCCGGACACTATACACCAGGTGGTGGTTTCGTTGGTGGTCTATTGTTATCAAGTGCCCTCGTTATTATTACGGTCGCTTTTGATATTAAAACAATGCGTAAGATATTCCCTTGGGATTTTAAAATATTAATCGGTATCGGCTTATTATTTTGTTTAGCAACACCAATGGCAAGTTGGTTTTATAATAAAAACTTCTTCACGCATACGCCGTTTGAAATTCCATTAGGTATTTTACCACCAATGGAGATGCACACAGCTACTTTCTTTGATTTAGGTGTTATGTGTGCAGTTGTAGGTACAGTAATGACTATAATCTTATCGATTGGAGAGAATGAGTAATGGAAATATTGATGATTTTCGTATGTGGTATTCTCACTGCAATGAGTGTCTATCTCATTCTTTCTAAGAGTTTGATACGCATTATTATTGGGACTACATTACAAACACATACTGCAAACTTATTTTTAATTACAATGGGCGGTTTAAAAAAAGGTGAAGTACCTATATATGAGAAAGGTATTACTTCTTACGTTGATCCTATACCACAGGCATTAATTTTAACCGCTATTGTTATTTCATTTTCAGTCACAGCGTTTTTCTTAGTACTTGCTTTTAGAAGTTATAAAGAATTAGGCACAGACAACGTAGAAAGTATGAAAGGAGTGCTAGAAGATGATAGAGAGTAACTTAATCATTTCATTACTCGTCATACCAATGATTACTATTATCGCACTCATTTTCATTGGTAAACGTCCTAAAATCAAACGTTATGTTGCCTTAGCAGGTACGGCATTAACTTTAATATTCGCTTTTATTAATTTAAATAATGTTTTAAAAGATGGTCCAATTACTTTAGAGCTTGGTTCATGGGATGCACCTTATAGTATTGTCTTTGTACTTGATATATTCAGTACATTACTTGTCATCACAAGCCTCATCGTCACAATGCTCATCATTTTATATTCCTATCAATCTGTAGGTATTGAACGCGAAACATATTACTATTACTTCGCTGTTATGTTTATGCTAACTGGAGTCATAGGCTCATTTATTACCGGCGATATATTTAACTTGTTCGTATTCTTCGAGGTATTCTTGATGGCTTCCTATATTCTCTTAGTTATTGGCGGCACAAAAGTACAATTGAGTGAGACGATTAAATATGTTCTTGTAAATGTGACTTCTTCAGCATTCTTCGTTATTGCTGTAGCTATGCTTTATTCGGTAGTAGGCACGTTGAACCTTGCTGATATCAGCGAAAAGTTAAGTCAACTACCATCACAAGATAGTGGCATTGTAACCATTATATTTATTTTATTTATCTTTGTATTTGCTACAAAAGCTGGTGCTTTTCCAATGTATATTTGGTTGCCAGGTGCTTATTACGCACCACCTATTGCAATTATTGCCTTCTTCGGTGCCTTATTAACTAAAGTAGGCATATATGCCATTGCTAGAACTGCCAGCCTATTTTTTAGAGATACATCGAACTTTTCATTCTATACTATACTGTTTCTCGCCCTACTCACAATCATCTTTGGTTGTGTTGGCGCCATAAGTTACTTTGATACTAAAAAAATCATACTCTATAATATCATGATTGCTGTAGGTGTCATTCTTGTCGGTGTAGCGATGATGAATCAAACTGGTATGATGGGCGCGATTTACTATACGCTACATGATATGTTAATCAAAGCAGCCTTATTTTTCCTAATTGGTGTCATGTATAAAATTACAAAAACACATGACTTACGTAAATATGGCGGTCTTATTAAAGACTACCCAGTGCTAGGTTGGACTTTCTTTATAGCAGCACTTAGTCTAGCTGGTATTCCCCCTCTTAGTGGATTTTATGGTAAGTACTATATCGTTCAAGCTACTTTTGAAAAAGGATTTTATTTAAGTGGTATTGTAGTCTTACTTTCAAGTCTGGTTGTACTTTATTCTGTGATACGAATCTTTTTACAAGGGTTCTTCGGTAAATCAGAAGGTTATCAGGTAAATCCTAAATTACAATATAAAGGGATTCTTACTGTATCCATTGTTGCTGTCGTTATTTCTGTAATATTTGGACTTTCTGCAGATTGGTTACAACCAATCATTAAAGATGCAGCAGAAACGTTTTACAATCCAAGTGTATACACTGACAGCGTATTGGGGGGAAAATAAAATGGCGATTCAAATATTAGTGAATTTAATTTTATCTGTATTTTGGTTATTTGTTACAGGTAGTTATAATTTTAATAACTTCATTTTAGGCTATTTATTCGCATTACTTTTAGTTTATATCATGCGTGGTGTATTACCGGGTAGATTTTATCTCATTACAGTATATAAAATCATAAAACTTTTCTTTGTATTTTTAATAGAACTCATCAAAGCCAATATCGATGTCATACGTATTGTCGTTAAACCTAACATTGATAATGAACCTGCATTCTTTACTTACAACACAGATTTAAAAAAAGATTGGCAAATTGTATTACTGTCCAATTTAATTACACTAACGCCTGGTACAATTGTTTTAGGAATTAGTGATGATCGGACAAAAATTTATATTCATAGTATCGATTTCAGTACGAAAGAAGAAGAAGTTGAAAGCATCAAGTCTTCCCTTGAAAAAGTGGTCAGAGAGGTAGGAGAAAATGAATGAACTATAATATCATATTAGTAATTGCATTAGTTATCATTGCGTTGTCAATGCTAGGCATGTTAGTTCGTGTAATTATCGGCCCTTCTCTAGCTGATAGGGTTGTTGCACTCGATGCGATGGGTATTCAATTAATGGCCATTGTCGCCTTATTTAGTATTTTCTTAGGTACTAAATATATGATGGTTGCTATTTTATTAATAGGTATACTTGCATTCCTTGGTACAGCAGTATTTGCTAAGTATATGGATAAAGGTAAGGTGATTGAACATGATAACAACGATCGTCATTAGCATAGCGCTTATCTTGGTTATAATAGGTTCACTCATCAGTGCTCTTGCTGCCATTGGTATCTTACGTCTGGATGATGTCTATGCTAGAGCGCACGCGGCAGGTAAAGCTGCAACATTAGGCGCAATGTTATTAATCAGTGGTGTGTTCTTATTCTTTATTGGACGTGAAGGGTACGTTAATATGCAATTAATCGTCGGTATCTTGTTTATTTTAATTACCGGACCATTAGCCAGTCACCTTATTATTAAATCTGCATATAATTTAAATACACCCGCTTCAAAAAGAACGAAGCACGATGAAATCAAAAAAGATTTAAAAAATACAAAATTATAATACAGGGTATTTTTAGAACTTGGAATATACCTATTCTTAAAATTGAGGAGTCTGGGACATAAATAGTTGTCTCAGACTCTTTTTCGTTTAGGCAGTATATGACTGAATTGAAAATGTAAAGTCTCACTGCTTTAAAGAATTACTTATTTTATGAAAATGAGTAGTTCTTATGCAAAAGTATATGAGGTATGTCACATAAAAATGCTAGTGAGACTTATACATGAGCGTTAGCTCAGGTAAACCTTTATCCTAATCATCGTTGCCTTGATTGCATAGGTGGGACTACGAAATCTCTATTAAAAAATTTGATTTCTGTCCCATTCCCCTCTTTGTTTTTAAAATCTTATGCACTTGACCACGCATCGCATGGTTATCAAAGTTATGTATCGAACTAAAATGCTCGTGCTCAAATTACGCATCTATGCATCGACACTTTGTCTAGTCGTAATAAGATGCATGTAAATGTTCAAAAATGTTTATAACATACTATTGTCATCGTTAGCAGTCCATGATATATTAAATCGTAATTATTACGATTAAAAAAGGAGTGTTTTTATTTGTCATCATGGACAATTATCGGCGGTGGCATCCACGCCGTGACAATTGCAATCAAATTAAGATCGCTTGGTCTAGATTGCACAAAGTTAACAATTATAGACCCACATACCAATTTGTGTGAGCAATTTGATCATTTCACAAAAAGCATTGATATGCCTTATTTACGCTCACCATGTGTACATCATGTACATCCCGACCCTTTTCACTTAAAACAGTATGGTAAGAAAAAACAATACACCCATGCTTCATATGGTCCATATAAGAGACCGAATCGCGACATCTTTATGGAACATACACACGATTTAATACATAGCTACAATTTAAATGATTGTCACGTTCAGGGTACTGTTTCTCAAATTAAACGCGTACAATCGCAATGGCACATACTGTGTCATAATCAATGGATCAAATCAACACATTTAGTTATCGCATTTGGTTGCAATCATGACCCCTTTATACCTGAATTATTCCATAATCAACCAGATGTTACGCATATATTTCAAAACGAGCATTGTTTGACCCATCATGCATCTCACATTATAGGTAGTGGCATTTCTGCTGCACACCTTACATTAAAATTATTAAAAAAGAATAACACTGAACCAATACATTTATGGATGAAAAAAGACATTACCATACATGACTTTGATGCTGATCCAGGCTGGTTAGGCCCCAAAAATATGAAATACTTTAGCCAAATGACATCTTCAAAGGCGCGCTTTAATTTGATTAAACAAGAAAGACACAAAGGCTCTATGCCAAAAGAACTGGAACTAAGATTAAAAAAATATATTGCACAAGGTCGCTTAATCATTCATAAAAATGAAATCACAGATATAGCCAACCATGCTATACATACGAAACAATATTGTATGTATTATGACCATTTACTACTTGCTACGGGTTTTAAAGAAAGTATCATGCAACAGCCAGTGATCAAACAACTTGTCGATAGTTACCAAGCCCCCATTACTCACTGTGGTTTGCCATCCATTAATGCTAATTTAGAATGGCTGCCAAATCTTTTTGTCAGTGGCGGCTTAGCTGATTTGGAATTAGGTCTATTTGCTAGAAATATTATGGGCGGACGAGAAGCTGCTTTACGTATTTCAGAAGTCTATGAAAAGACAACTTCAAACGACGCCACATTTATTTAAAACATAAAACTATGTCATCTAAATATATTGATTTACTTGAATCCTGAAATATAAAAAAGCGTCCAAGACATGTATTTTGTCTCGGACGCTTTCATTATTATTGCTATGATTTGATTAGAAAATAAAATGATTTGTGTTTGTTTTTCAATTTTTATTGTAAAATATCTTTTAGCGTTTAAGCGGTTTAATCGCAATCGTTCCACGCATCACACAAATCAATCTATCTGTGTCATCTTTAATATCTATATTCCAAACTTGTGTTGTTTTTCCTTCATGAATAATTGTTGCTGTCGCATATATGGTTCCCTCGGTTGTTGAACCAATATGGTTACCATTCATTTCCAATCCAAGGGGAACATACTTTTCAGTATCGATTAAATAAGCAGCTCCCATAGAACAAGCAGATTCTCCGAGCGCAAGACTCGCACCACCGTGTAAATAGCCAAAAGGTTGTTTCACCTTATCTGTTACCGGCATTGACATCACCATTAATCCACGTTCTTGCTTTTCTACTTTAATATCTAAAGCATCTAGCATATTTTCCATAACGTACACCTCATTTGCATAGAATTAATACTATAATATCATAGCTGCAATTGTTCCAAAAATAATCAATGGTATATTATAGAACACAAAATTAGGTATACATGTATCTCTAATATGATCATGCTGTCCATCAATATCTAAACCTGCTGTCGGTCCAAGTGTTGAATCACTCGCTGGTGACCCTGAATCACCTAAGGCACTCGCAGTACCTATTAATGCAATAAGCGCCATCGTACTTAAACCTAATGACTCTCCTAGTGGCACAAACAATGTGGCAATGATCGGTATTGTGGCAAATGAAGAACCTATACCTAATGTGACCACTAATCCAATAATATACATAACAATAATGCTCAATAATTTATTGTCTCCTACAACACCACTTAGACTATCCACTAATTTGCTGATATCCCCTGTTTCATTCATTACACCTGCAAAACCATTTGCAGATAATATGACTACGCCGATAAATGACATAATTTTGATTCCATCAACAAACTGTTTATCCAATTCCGTCCATTTATACGCTCTTGAAACAAAGAATACAAGCACACCTGCGAGCGCGCCAAATATCATTGAATCCGTAACGAGTTGTACTAAAAAAGTAGCTAAGATTGAAATCACAGTTACTATAAGTACGTAAGGTTTGATGACAATTGAATCATTATTTTTAATTTTTTTATGTTGGATATATTTTCTTGGTTTTCTATAATAATAAATACCTAATATCAACCCAACAATATAACCTAACGATGGGATAATCATAGCCTTCCAAATCATACCCATCTCAATTGGGTGATGTGCTTTGGTAAAGCCATTTTGTATGATTTGGTGGAAAATTTGACCAAAACCAAAAGGTAATAATACATAAGGCCAACACAAACCAAAACCAATGATAATAGCGATTTGTCTTCTGTCCACATTAAGTTCATTAAATAAACTAATTAATGGAGGTATGACAATTGGAATAAATGCAATATGTACGGGAATTAAATTCTGACTCATTATGCTCATGACAAGTAAAGCAATGATAATAATGATTTTCACTTTAACTCGTGACATCTTACTGTTTTCTGCATGAATTCCATCTATAATTTTATTCACTAAGAAGTCAGTAATACCACTATAAGAAATCAATGCTGCAAACCCACCAAGCAATGCATAACTAAGTGCCACCTCTGCACCATCTACTATATTTTTACCAAATACGGATACAATTTCAGAAACACTCATACCCGCTATTAATCCACCTACAAGTGCACTGACAAATAAACTAATAACTACATTTAATCTACATAAACATAAGACAATCATCAGTACAACGGCTATAACAACTGCATTTATCACAAAGCATAACTCCTTTATCACGTTATCGAACTAAAGTATCATGTGATTTATAATATCAATAACGATAGTACTTGTCAAACACATTATTAACTTTAATATTATTATTTAAAAGACTATGTAAACTTGGTTTATAAATCTATCTTTAAGTCATTGTCTTTTATAGACATTAATAACAAAAAAATGGACAACCATTAACGTTAATTACATCATGTTGCCCATTTTTTATAGTATTAAAATATTACAAATCTTACTATTTCAGATGACGCATCCATTCTACAATAGTAGGAACAAGATAACCTGTCGGCCCTTTAGGACCTTTATGTGTATGTTTATTTATCGTTGCTGGACCAGCTATATCAAAGTGCATATGTGGCGTTTCTCCCGCAAAATGATTAATAAATGTTGCCGCAAATAATGCCTTTCCTTGACCATTCGTATGGTTAACGAGGTCTGCAACATCACTATTTCTAATTAATTTTTGCTCTGTTGAAGTCATTGGTAATTCAAAAACAAATTCATCCATTTGACGTGCGCAGTTTAGTATATGTTGTAAAGTTTCATCTGCATTATGATTAAACACAGCCGCTTTATCATCGCCTAATGCCGCTACTGCAGCACCAGTTAATGTTGCAAAATCAAGAATCAATTTAGGTTGGAATTGATTCGCATAAAATACTGCATCTCCTAATACTAAACGACCTTCAGCATCCGTATTTAATACTTCAACCGATTCACCACTCAATGCAGTATATACATCATCCGGTTTCATCGCGATTTCATTAACCATATTTTCAGCAGCAGCAATAACACCAACAATATTAATCTTTAGTTCAAGTTTACGTGCTGCGTCAATCATGGCTACGACATTTGCAGAGCCACACATGTCATATTTCATAGTTTGCATACCTAATTTAGATTTAATAGAATAACCGCCAGAATCATATGTAATACCTTTTCCAACCAATGCAATCGGAGCATCATTTACGTTGCCACCGTTATATGACAAAGTAATGACTCTAGGACCATGCTTAGAGCCTTTTCCAACAGCATGTATTAAGCCAAATCCTTCTTCTTGAAGTGTTTTACTATCTTTTATATCAACGCTAACCTCAGTATGATTGAAATGTTTCTGTATCATTTCAGCATAAAAGCTTGGTGTCAATATATTAGGGGGTATATTACTATAATCTCTAGCAATATTGATGGCTGATGCAATAGCTTGTCCATGTTCAATTGCAGCTTCTATACCCCCTTCTTTGGAAGTACTGATATCTAAATCGATTTGATATGGTGCAGATTTATCGGTTTTATAATTATCAAATTCATAAATTGACTGCATACTTTGTTGACCTAATATTTCAGCAATTGTTTCTCTTGGTAACTCATGCGCTTGAAATGTATCAAACAATAATGAAACATGACTAATTCTGTTTTTCTTTAAATATTGAAATAAATGACCAAATACTTTTAAATAATCACTGTGATGGGTTGATTTTACATTACCTAAGCCAACCGTAATTAATTTTACAAATTTATCATTTAAATTGATCATTGTTGTAGAAATAGCAGCAATATTTGTACTTATAATTTGATATTGCTTTAATGTTTTAAGCTTGTCATTTAAGTTTTCATTTCCAACGACTACTGTTTCTAGTTGATTTAAATGCTCAGGTACTCCGATTACTAATGTATCCGTGTCACTTTCTTGATGATTACTAATATTAAATTTCATAATAGTTTCTCCTCTTTTCTGCTTAATTAATATCTTATATTGTTTATGTAATTTTCAAAATTTCTATTTTCTGTAGATTAAAAACAGAAATTATATTTGTCTAAAGTAATTTCTTGATACTGCTTATGTAATTCAAATAAAAACATCTATATGCTTAATGAGGCCGGAACATAATGATATGTCCCGGCCTCATTGCATCTCATACGACACATTCAAAAATGTATCTCAATGGATTTATTTATTAAAATTTACCTTTTTTAAACGCTAAACCAATACCGCCAAGTTTGAATACCGCACGTGTATCGATTACTTTCTTCATGAAGGCAGCTTTTTTACCTTGAATATCTCTACCATAAACAACACCAACGCCATCATGAGCGCCTAATGAACATACAGTACCGCGATCAACGTATTCAAATTCGTTTGTAGGTTGACCTTCTAAAATGTTTTTAACATTTTTAGCTGTGTGTTCACCTTGTTGCATAGCAATTTGTGCTGTAGTTGGTAATGGACGTTCTTCTCCTGCAGGAATAAACGCAGAACAATCACCAATAACAAAGATATCATCGTATCCTTCAATTGTTAAATCTTGTTTAGTAACAATACGTCCACGTTTAACGCCTTCAAATGACTCTTCCATTAATTTGCTACCACGCACACCAGCAGCCCATACTACTGTATTAGCTTCTAATTGTTGTTCTTCATCATTTACTTTTACTACGAAACCTTTTTCGTTAGCAGCAACGATTGGTGTACCAATTTTAAATTCTACACCTTTGTTTTCTAAGTAATTTACCGCATGATTAACTAATTCATCAGAGAACATTGGTAACATTTTTGGTGCTGCTTCAACACAAGTGATTTTCACTTTGCTTTGTTCTACACCATATTTGTTACATAATTCAGGAATACGGTCTGTTAATTCACCTAAGAATTCCACACCAGTAAATCCAGCACCACCAACAATAATAGCTAAATCTTTATCATCTTTTTGTTTTGAAGATGCATAATTAGCAAACTTGTCTTCAATGTGACGAGATAATTTACGTGCAGTTAATACATTTTCAATTTGGAAAGCATAATCTTTCATACCTTTGATACCAAATGTTTCACTTTCGAAACCTAATGAAACTACTAAAATATCAAAATCAAAGATTCCAGCGTCAGTTTCAACTTTTTTTGCATTGCGATCAATTTTAGTTACTTCTGCTTTTACAAAGTTAACTTTATCTTTGTTAACAACACTTTCAACTGGATATAGTAAATCTTCATAGCTAATTGTACCTGCTGAAGCTTCATGTAACCAAGTTGCTTCATAGTGGTAGTCATTTTTATTAATTAATGTAACCTCAGCCTCATCTGCTGAAATTTGCTTTTGTAATTTTGTAATAGTTTGTAAACCAGCGTAACCAGCGCCTAGAACTAATACTTTTTTACGATCTTGAGCCATTTCATTCACCTAAGCTTTCATAATTTTTTTGTTGCAATCGTCTTTTATTTACCCAATCTTTAAAAAGTAATTCACAAAAAAGACAATTTTCATCCAATACCAATTTTATAGTTTTTATCGTTGATTTTCAAGCGCTAACGACCATATTGTTTATTATTTCACATAAACGTACAAAAGACTATAGTTTACACTTATTGTTTAAGTGAACCATAGCCTTTTTATCAGTTTATTTAATTAGCAATCTTCAGGCGTCCCAGCCACTTTAGCAGTTCTAAACGAACTACCGCAACCACATGCTGCAATGGCATTCGGGTTATCTATTTGGAAGCCGCCTCCCATTAAAGATTGTTTAAAATCGATTGTCGTACCATCTAATACTGGTTTATCGTACTTATCAACTAATACTTTCAAACCATAAAATTCGAATATTTCATCGTTCTCGCCAGGTTCTTCTTCAGCAGACATGCCATAAGTTAGGCCTGTACACCCACCACCATTTACTTTCACTTTTAAATAGCCATCAGGCATATCGTTCTGTTGTAACATGTCTTTAACTTCATAAGCTGCTGACTCTGTCATATTAATCACTGTCATAACAATTACCTCCTAAAAAATCCATGTTTCTTCTATATGTGCGTATATTTTTTGTAATAAATCATCTGGAGATTCACCTTCAACGATATCACCATTCACTAATGCATACAAGCCGCTAGAACATATACCACAATTTTGTAAACACCCATATTCTAAAACATCTATGCCTGGATCATTTTCAAGCTGATTGTATACATAATCTCCGCCCTTCGCTAAATTCGAAATGCAGAACTCAACTATTGGATTCATATTACACCCTCTCATTAATTATCAGTTAGACAATTATAACAAAAACACTGGGGCTATATCTACATACTAGCTTACAGAAATTTTGATTAACGCTTCAATTCATCATTGAGTTGACCTTTATCAATGTATGCCCAGTCTCAATCACATTTGATTATTTGATTTTCAAAGTTAATATTTACTTATCTAAAAATTTTGTAATGACAAATTAGAATGCGTCTACTTTATTTGTAGTAGTAAACAAAAAAGCATATAATATATCTAAGTAAGCTGATTATAGAAAATTGGTATATCGATGCAGAATAAAACATGATTTAATCACATTTTATTTACATTGAAGTACAATGGACATGTTCTACAATGATTTAAAATTTATCATATCTTTTCTGCTCAATACAATTTTTATTAGAGGGGTATCACAAATGAAAAACTTAGTATTACTAGGTGGTGGCTATGGTAATATGCGCATCATGTCTCATATTTTACCATCAGCACTTCCAGAAAATTATTCAATTACATTAATTGATCGCATGCCATACCATGGTTTAAAACCAGAATTTTATGAATTAGCTGCGGGAACAAAATCTGACAAAGATATCCGCATGAGTTTTCCTGATTCAGATAGAATCAATAACGTTTATGGCGAAATTACTGATATTAATTTGGATGACCAAATCGTATCTGTAGGGCACACCAAGGTTGATTATGATGAACTTGTTATCGGACTTGGTTGTGAAGATAAATATCATAATGTGCCAGGTGCAGAAGAATACACACATAGTATTCAAACACTTTCTAAATCGCGTGAAACATTCCATCATATTAGTGAACTTCCAAATGGTGCTAAAGTAGGTATTGTAGGTGCAGGTTTAAGCGGTATCGAATTAGCTAGTGAATTACGTGAAAGTCGCAGTGATTTACAAATTTTCCTGTATGATAGAGGAGAACGTATTTTACGTCGTTTCCCTGAAAAATTAAGTAAATATATAGAGAAATGGTTCAAAAAACATGATGTCAAAGTTGTACCAAACTCTGATATCAACCGTGTTGAACCCGGTTGTATTTACAATAATGACGTACCAGAAGAACTTGATTTAATCGTGTGGACTGCAGGTATCCAACCAGTAGAATTAGTTAGAAACCTACCTATTGATATCAGTAAAGGCGGGCGCGTCATTTTAAATCAATATCATCAGGTGCCTACTTACAAAAATGTTTACGTGGTCGGCGATTGTGCAGATTTACCTCATGCACCAAGCGCGCAATTGGCGGAAGCTCAAGGTGATCAAATTGCTGATGTGATGAAATTACAATGGCAAAACAAACCACTTCCTGAAAAAATGCCAGAAATTAAAATTCAAGGTTTCCTTGGATCACTTGGTGATAAAAAAGGGTTCGCATACATTATGGACCGCACCGTTACTGGTCGTCTAGCTTCTATCTTAAAATCAGGCGTCCTATGGATGTATAAATACCATAACGGTTAAATCGTTTTGAAGCTCCAAACTAAGCCTTTTATCTTGGCTTAGTTTTTTATCAAATATGCTAATGATCACTGAGATCAATATATTTACAGCTAATTTTAGAGGCGTCTAGGACACATCATCAAATGACCTAGACGCCTTCTTTTTTTACTGTAATTCCATAAATTTAGTAATATCTTTTAACTGAACATAACCATCTGAAACATATTCGTCATTCATCGTAACTAAGGGATAAAATAATTCATCCTCTTGGATGCGTTCAATATATTGTTGATCATGATCTGTTAGATTTTCTACATCTTTTTCTATATCGATATACGTAAATTCAAATTGTTTGTCCGGATATTTACGTTTTAATAAAGGCTGTAACCAATCAAATGTGTTACGAGAAGTAGGTGCATTGACACAACTCGCACATACAACATCTGCTCCATAAACAACGACGCTCACTTTATCCATATATCTTTCTCCCCTTTTGTTTTGATTTATAGATTTTTCCCTATTTTTCTATTATAATAAAAAGATAAGTAGAAAATGAAATAATTTACTTGAAAGGAGGCATTTTTATGCCAACTGAAAACGTAACGATGTTTGATCAAGTAGCAGAAGTTATCGAAAAACTACGTCCCTTCCTATTACGCGATGGCGGTGACTGTTCACTTGTAGATGTAGAGGATGGTATTGTTAAATTACAATTACATGGCGCATGTGGTACATGCCCAAGTTCAACTATCACATTAAAAGCAGGTATCGAACGTGCTTTGCATGAAGAAGTACCAGGAGTAATCGAAGTAGAACAAGTATTCTAATTGATAGACTTACTATATATATAATAACATCAAAAATTGAATGGCTTTCGAACACTTTTTAACCTAGAACACGAAAACTGTGTACTAGGTTTTTTAATTTTAATATTTCACCATCCATTTTAAACTAAATGTTTTATACACTTATAATATGACGTTATTTAGCTTATTTTACGTTTTAAACCCATTAAATAATCCTTTCAAAAATTCACATAAACTGTGAAATTTGAAAGGATTGTTTAATTTTATACGTTATTTTTTATGCATGTGTTGTTCAATACGTTCTGCGATATCAACCCAGCCTTTCCAACCAATATGCACCGCATCACTTACCACATATGGTTCATAATCTTTATCGGTCATATTATAGGTATGTCCGCCATGATCTATAATCGTATTGTCAATCTTGTCATATATTTTTTGACGTCTCTCTTGTTTGATTCCGATGTGATCATACCATTTACCATTAGAAGGTAAAATCACATATTCAACATCTGCGCCACCTTCACGTAACGTATCTACAAGTAATTTTAAATCATTAAATTCAGGAGAATTTTGTCTGAATTCGTAATTTCGGTTAATTTTACGTTTATGCTGTTTGATTAAACCCCAATATTCATCTCGAATACCAAATTGATTTGACTTGGTACGCGCTTCACCGTATGATTCCGCTGCTGACTCAATGTTATGCCACGAACTATTTTTATGTGTAACAGGATCGATATGTGATAAAGGAGACGTTCTTAATGGATATATTGATTTAATTGCTTCAATTTTTTTCAATTGATTATCTTGAAATTTTGAAAGATATTGAGTTTCTTTTGGCATATGGCCTGCTGCTACTTTTTCTAAATAAGGTCTGTTTTCAACATCTTTGAACTGTAATAAACGTTTCGCATAACGTTGTTTCAACTTAGGGCTTAATTGATTTTGATTAAATAATCGATTTAATTGTCCCTTTGAAATTCGTGCTTTGAAATTATCATGTGTTAATCCATGTTTTGTAAACCACTGTGGTGACACAATAAAGGCCATCTTTTTGCCTCTTAAGTTTTCATATTGCGAACCAAGTTCCACGGCATTGACTAAGTCGGTTGATCCACCTGTCCCAATTAAAAACGGTTGCTTCGGAACATCTTTTCTACCATTTAGTAAAAACGCCGGGTTAAATGGATCATCTTTTTCTAATTCACTGGACCCATAAATAGGATAATATGCATTGGATTGATACATTTTATCTTGTATTAAAGTACCTTTTAATACTTGATCAGTCAGAGCAACACGTTGCGTAGCTAATGTTTTGGAATTGATTAAACCAGTAAACCAACTCGCTGGCAACATTACAAAGATGCCAAATAGCACAAGACTTACAATGATTGGTATAAATGGTTTTAGTTTCATCGTAATTCTTCTAATACCACTACAATCTTATTAGGTGTCGCCCACTCATCTCTGTCAAAATCCATAATTGAAACTTCAATATCTAATTTATTTTGAATTTCTAGTAATAACCCTACCGTTTGGAATGAATCAATAATACCTTCCTCGAATAATTCCACATCAGGATTTTCCTTAATCACATTAGTCTCAGCTACTTCAGTTAATAAATCTAATACTTGATCTCTAAATTCCATAATATTTTCCTCCTAAATTTTAAAACAATTTCCCAGAAAAGATGAAAAAGCCAAATGTTACAAAATGGAATGTAACGATAATACTTAATAGTGCCGTAAATTGATTTGACCATTTTGGCGGATGTTTTTTACGCCATTTTTCATAATAACCATAACCAATAAATAAAACTGCATGATATAAGCCATACAAAATATAATAAACTTCAATGCCATGCCAAATTCCCATTATTAAAAAGTTTAATGAAAAGGCAATATTAGACATCGTGAACTGACTTTTTAACAATCTCTTTTTCGACATAAAGAATAACGATCTCATATAAATACAATCTCTAAACCAGAATGACAATGACATATGCCATCTATTCCAAAAATCTTTAATATTCTTTGCTTTAAAGGGTTGTTTAAAGTTTTGCGGTGTTTGTATTCCATATAAATAACTAAAGGCCATAGCAAATAAAGAATAACCAGCAAAGTCAAAAAATAAATACAGACTATACGCATACATATAAAGCCATTTAGCAGTAAAACTATTAAAATCCAACAACAGTGGGTTTATAGCATAAACTTGAATTAAATAGGCAATGATATATTTATATAAAAATCCAAGCATAATATAATGAATTGCCTTATGTAATAATTCTTGATATTGGTCACTGGATGGAATCTTTGCTTCATCTTTAACAAATCGTTTATAACGATCTATCGGACCTGATGAAATGGTTGGAAAGAACGATATAAATTGAAATACTTTCGATACTTTAACTTCTTTAATCGAACCATCTCGTATTTCAATTAATAGTTGTACACTTTTGAACGTGACGTATGAAATACCTAAAAAGCCAATAAATTCAATAACTTTATTTTCATGTAATTTCAATTGTGCTGCACCAAACCACGAGCTTTGCATGACTTTGACAACCACTAACGGCAATATCGATAAAACAATAACGACAAAAAATTTACTGAATGTATTATTTTTTGCACGTGATTTCCAGTAAAACATGATAATGGCTACTTGCCAGAGAATGTATAAGATAAAATTAATTAACTGTATACTTAAAAATGATAGTCCAAAAAGATTGTGTTTTTCTGAAGAAAAAATGAGAACAATCATCACCATGGTACTGATACCATTATAAATTCGACTTCTCTTGCCAACTAACCCCATGATAATGACAGGTAATAGTACAATGAACGCTATGAGAAAAAATGTAAATGTGCCATATGGAATCATGCTTGTATGTCCTCAGCGATTTGTTTTCTATCTAGTTTTCCATTTGCCGTTAATGGAAATTTATCTTTAAATATTATTTTTTTAGGAATCATATAATCTGGAATTGATTTTTTAAGCGCTTGTTTAATGTTATGTATCATAGCTTGTTCAGCATCGATATCTACTTCCTCATTTAAAATGACTACACCTTGCAATTGCACAACTTTACTATTTTTATAAATTGGAACAACAACCGCTTCTTTTATTACATTAACCTGCCGTAATTGAAATTCAATCTCTTCTAATTCCATACGGTAACCATTAAGTTTAACTTGAAAATCTATGCGACCATTGATAAACCATTGCTCATGCTTCTTCGTCGCTTTGTCACCTGTGTAATAACTTGGCTGTCCATTGGATGTTTTAAATACCGCCTTAGTGCGCATTTCATCTTTAACGTATCCAGCACTCACACATTGACCAGTTATCACTAACTCGTCATTCTCAGCTAAAGACAATATTGTGCCTGGTCTCGGTACGCCAACAGGTAATGGATTATATTGATTTATGATATCTTCAGTAATCCGTATGCTTGTAACTGCAACCGTTGCTTCAGTAGGCCCGTATGTATTGTAAATATACGCAGATGGGAATCGCTGTAATAACGTTTTTGCCGTTCTATGTGGCAAAATTTCACCACAGAAGAAAAATTCTTTCAAACTATCATATTGATTTTCTGAAAGATTTGGTAACATTAAACACATTTCCATAAATGAAGGCGTTGAGACCCATACATTAATGCGTGTTGCTTCTAGCATTTGGTTTAATAGTTTAGGCTTATTAATCATTGCTTTGTCTACTAAATTTAACGTGCCTGCCGTAGCTAAACATGGATAAATCGCCATTACTGATAAATCAAATGAAAAAGGCGCTTGATTTAACCACTGTTGGTTTTCACCTAATTGATTGAGGTCGACCATCCACTGCGTAAACTGATTTAAACTATCATAACGAATTTGTACACCTTTAGGTTCACCTGTTGAACCAGAAGTAAAAATCGTATAAGCAATATTTTTATCTTCAATCAGCGCATTAAATTTAATAGATGTATCCATGTCATTAAATATATTCAAATCAAAAATATGATTATGTTTTATGTCTAATAAACTTTCTGTCGTATTTAAAATATAGTCAGGTTCTACTTTTTCAATAATAGAACTAATTCGATCTTCAGGCATTGAAACATCTATGGGTACATAACCACAACCTGCTTTTAAACTTGCAAGCATCCCTACAATCATATAAGGCGACATATGTCCATATACGATCAATGGACTTTGACTGTCTTTTATTAATTCTGCTAGTCCATTCGTATATTGATTAAGTTCTCGATAATTGATTGTTTCATCATTATGTCTTATTGCAATTTGGTCGGGGTAATTCTTTTCATTTTCAATTAATGAATATACAATATCTTTCATAATTTTCTCCTCGATTAAAATTCATTATAAATAAAGTTATTATGCGTATCTCCAGAACCGTAAATTAAGTATAAGGCTATAAAAATAGCAAGATATAATAATGTTAATAACCATGGCTTCATTTTTTGATAGGTAGGTTTTTTATTCATTTCTTTACTCATCATCCACCTCCTTTATTATTTATCCTATTATTTTTTTATTACATAACAATATTTTTGGGTTGTAAGTCTATTTACAGTATTTTAACATTTTTCCAACTTATTATACATTTTTTATGATGGTCTGACAATCGAATAAAGTATTTTATATATAACAAAAATGTTAGATGGTTTAAAATATTAAAATGCTCAAAATACAATTGTATTTAATGCACTTATAATCAGTGAAACTAAACGGTTTAAAAATCAGTTATCTTTATACATCAGTTTTTTGCTATCAAAAAAAGAGCCCGCAAACATCCATAGATGTTCGCAGACTCTTTTTAATTGGGACGTATGTATTGAAAGTCCCAATCCCTAAATACAAGATACTTTTTATTATTTTATTGGTGTTTTAGGATGTAAATTGTTTAATACTAATCGAATATTATCAACGCATAGTTGAATCATACGATTTCTTGTTATTACAGACGCACTACCAATATGAGGTACAATCACGGCATTAGCCATCGCTAAGAGTGGATGTTTCATATCTATCGGTTCTTCACGTAGAACATCTAAACCACAAGCTGCGATGTCACCATTTTCTAAAGCAGCGATTAGTGCTTGTTCATCGACAACTGCGCCGCGTCCTATGTTGATAAAAATCGCATCGTTTTTCATTTTTTTAAATGCTGTAGCATTAAATTTATTTTGAGTTTCCTTTGTGAGTGGTGCTGTACATATTATAAAATCGCTATGTTCTAATAATGTATCAAATGGTACATACAATGCCCCTAACTCTTTTTCGGCATCTTCATGTCTAGAGCGATTATGATACATGATTTTAGTATTAAAGCCCTTTAATCTTCTAGCAAAAGCTTTACCAATATCACCCATGCCATAAATACCCACATTCGCATTACTCAAGTCTTTGCCCGCAAACAAATATGGGCCCCAACTTTGCCACTCGCCATTTTGAACATATTTCTCAGCTTCTACAATTCGTCTTGCTACTGCCAACATTAATGTGAATCCTAATTCTGCAGTCGTTTCAGTTAAGACACTCGGTGTATTCGTTGCGATAATACCTTTATTATTTACGAGATCAATATCAATATTGTCAAAACCAACTGCCATATTTGCAATAATTTTCAGGTTAGGTGCTGCTTCCAGGGCTTCTTCATCTATTTTTTCACTCAAAGTTATAAAGCAAGCCGTTGCATCTTTGATGGCATCTAAAAATTGCGCTCTAGGCATCGGAATAAGTGACTCATCCCACATTTCTATTTGTCCAAGCGCTTCTAATTGTTCTATAAAAGGTTGCGGAATTTTTCGAGTAACAATGATTTTATCCATACGAACACTCCTATTTTTCAAGTTCTTTAATCACTTCATTTAAATCCTTAAAAGTATAAGTCGGTGGTACTGATTTTTTCTCTATTTCTTCTTTAGTTGTGACACCAGTTTGTACATGAATCGTGTCTATATCAACATTAATACCAGACATAATATCTGTATCATATAAATCTCCTACCATCGCTACATCTGAACGGTCTAAGTCTAAAATTTCTAAGGCTTTATTCATAATAATCGGCTCTGGTTTGCCAATAAATACGGGTTGGACACCTGTCGAAACTGACACGACACTTGTAATCGCTCCATTACCTGGTAAAAATCCTCTCTCTTTTGGTATAGAGACATCTTGGTTTGTTGAGATAAACTTAGCACCATTTCGCACACCTAACGTTGCAGTTGAAAGCTTTTCGTAGGTAACTTGCTCATCTAAACCAACCACTACGTAATCCACGAATTCATCGTCTTTGAGTACCAATCCTTGTGCAGTTAAAGCATTGGATAACCCGCTTCCACCTAACATGTATACAGTTGCTCCAGGTGATTCTTCTGCGATAAATTCTGCGGTTGCCAAAGCTGATGTAACAACTTCATCAGCTTGTGCGACAATACCCATTGTATTTAATTTTGATACTACTTCTTCTGGTTCTTTCGTTGAATTATTTGTCACGTATAAATGTGGAATATTTTGATTATTTAAGTAAGAAATAAATTTGGCTGCTCCATCAATTTCTTCATTCCCTTTATACATCGTTCCATCTAAATCGATTAAATACGCTTTATAATTTTTCATTATGACTTATTCTCCTTTTTTACCAAAAGCTGTGATTGGAACATTTTCATTTTTTAAAAACTGAATTACTTCATCAATATAACTTTGATAAAATGGCACTGCTTCATCAAAGATGGGTATCAATGTCGTCGTATTAAGTTCATCATAATAATGAACAAATTGCTTTCTTACATCAACGGTTTGATTAATTTGATGTTGTGTATCTTTAGATATCACTTTTTCTAACGCTAAAATATCTATAACATCCTTATAATTACCAGGATCTCTAAGTATAAAGCCGTCTATAATCATATTACCAATGTCTACCGCTGATTCAATAAACATTTGCGCAATACGTTCAAATGCATAATGATTATCTTTATGGCTAGGATAATCTTGAATTAATTGTTGTAAATAATTTAATTTAGTATTCAATTGTTCTTTATTAACAAAATACATTTTAGTCACCCCTATCCATCTCATCATACCATAACTTTGCAGACAAATTCATTTATGGTTATACTGTAAATCAAGACTTTTAGTAAGATCAAAATTGCTTTAAATAAGCTAATTTAAACTAAATACTTATATTGTTAGGAGCCTAAACATGATTGATATGTATCTATATGATGATGATGAATCTGCACAAGCCCAATTTGTTGGTTTTGTTGGTGAACACAGCCGTTATGATTTAATGCTAGTTCAAACCAACCGCCATTTTGGGAAAACAATCGTCCTTAATATGCAAACAAATAAATTTGGCATTATTGGCACAGATGACTTAGAAGAAGAAGGCTATATCGCACATATTCTTGGTGTGTCTGAAATCGAAGGTAACGAGATTACAGCATATTTAAATGAAGTCATTCAATAACATGATGCCATAGTACTTGCACTATGCCTCAAAATATTAATCAATAAAAACAAACCAAAAGCGTATAATCGCCTTTGGTTTGTTTTGTTAAAATGGAAATATCTATTCACTGTTTGCCAGCTTATATTATTTCTCTGATTGTTGGATACTGGGCTGAATTTTAACATCATGCAGTTTATCTTCTTCAAGTATCGCGTCACTTTCTGTTGTTTCGCTTTCATCTAACTGTGTCTTAATTTCACTTTCTGGAATACGTCTTAAAATAAAGTAAGGACAGCCAAAATTACAATACTCTAATAGATAATCTTGTATTGTTGAGAATCGTTTACTTAACTCTGCCTTTTTATTATTATCATTATAAAACCCTTTTAATCTCAATTGGTCATATCCAAAATCACCAACAATGAAATCATACTTATCCAAAATATCTGAGTATCTGTTGGCAAATGTTTCTTCTTCAAAACACGCTCTATATTCCTCTATTATCTCAAAGTATTGTCCATTTACTTTTATCATATCATTCACCTAATCTATGTCATTTCATAAACTCAATTATAAATAATAAAATATTAAAATGACTCACATATTTATATCATATTTCTAATAAAGACTTAGTTCATATAGTGCGATACACGCAATCATCTAAAATGAACTAAGCCTTATTTTAATTAGTTATTCGTATCTGTACCAATTTCATTACCAAGTTTTTCTTCTCCGATGCGGTGTCTTTCTTTTGCAGCTTCATTTACTTGTTCATCTGCATGATAAGAACTTCTTACAAGTGGACCAGCTTGGCAATGTTTAAAACCTTTATCCATTGCTACTTTTCTTAATTTACCAAATTCTAAAGGTGTGTAATATTTTTCAACTTTTAAGTGTTTACGTGAAGGTTGTAAATATTGACCTATTGTCAAAATATCCACATCATTAGCACGAAGGTCATCCATTGTTTCATAAATTTCCTCGTGTGTTTCACCTAATCCCACCATTAAACTTGATTTTGTAGGAATATCAGGTTGTAATTCTTTAGAACGTCTCAAGAACTCTAATGTACGATCGTAAGTCGCTCTAGCACGAACTCTCGGTGTCAAACGGCGAACTGTCTCGATGTTATGGTTTAAGATATCCGGTTTTGATGCCATTAATGTTTCTAATGCATCATAATCTCCGCCCATATCTGAAGGTAAGATTTCAATTGATGTAAATGGATTACGTTCACGTACTTTACGCACTGTTTCAGCGTATACATTTGAACCTGCATCTCTTAAATCATCACGCGCAACTGCAGTAATAACAACATGTTTTAAATTCATTAACTCTACAGATTCTGCCACGCGTTCTGGCTCATCTAAATCTAATTCGTTAGGTAAACCAGTCTTAACTGCACAGAAACGACAAGCTCGTGTACAAACTGCACCAAGAATCATAAATGTTGCAGTACGACGCTCACCCCAACACTCGTGTATATTAGGACACTTTGCTTCTTCACAAACTGTATGTAAATTCTTTTCGCGCATCATTTTCTTAAGACCAGTATAATTTTCGTTAGTATTTAGTTTTATTTTTAACCAATCTGGTTTACGTAAAATTTCTTCATTTTTAGTAGCCATAACATGACAATCCTCCCGATTTGAAATCTCTAATCATTATAACGAAATTTCCAACAAATTAAAACGTATTATTACAACAATTTAATATTCTAACAATTTTTCCTTGAAAATATCTCGTAAAAACTCTGGCATTAAGTAATCTATGGCTTGGTCTTTTAACATTGGGAAATATCTACCAAATGTATACATATCAACTGTTCCTAAGATATACGTGCCATCATTATCTATTTCTTCACCATTGATAAAATAACGTGATTCCGATTCGATAAATCCAAGGTTATATAAAATATAACCGCCAAAAATATCACCCCTAAAACCCAAACCTTGCGCATGTTCATTCAAATATTCTTGCTTTTGACTTTTAATAATTACTTGCTTTAATTCTTGACCACTTAATTTAATACGCACTGCGTTAATTGGATGCGGTAACATTTGATGAATATCATATTCTGTAATTTGATTACCATCAATTCCTTGTACAATTAAACCAGCATTAATAATCGTACAATCTGCATTCGTAAATTCAAACAAACTCTCTGCTAGCATATAAGATGTTTGTGAAATCATGTTCGTTCTTCTAGGTAATTGGATGGGATAATCTATGACAGCGTCACTAAGGAGTGCCTTGCCTTCCGCTTCAAAATGTGTTTCTACTTCAGGCAGCTTTTCTATAGGGTGAATCGTTGCTTCTTTATGCACTACAACATTATCTTCAATCTCTAAAGTAACCTCACCTAAGAAATAACCATATTTACCTGCAGCTGCCATAAGCACGCCATGATTAAATTCACCATTTTCGAAATAATGATGCGTATGACTTCCTAAAATCAAATCAATTTCAGGTATTTCTTGACATAACTTTTCGTCAAAAAAGACCCCTACATGACTCATAATAATTAATAAATCATAAGCACCTTCATTAGCACTTATCTCGTCTTTAATTGCTTCTAATGGATTCGTCACAACCCAGTCTAGCGCTCTATAAAACGGCGTAAATGGAGCTGTAGCAGCCACAAATAATATACGCACACCATCTATTACCTTAATAAATGATGAAGAGATATTATTTGGTAATTGACCGCGTTCATCAAAAACATTGGCACAAGTCACATCAAATTTTGCATTATCGTATAATGTGTTTAATGCATCATGAGATATCGTCATACCTTCGTTATTACCAATCGTAGCCAAATCACAATGTGCATCATTTAATAATTCAACATTTTTGATACCCATCGTTGCCTCAGTCACAGGCGCTGACAAATCAACGTGATCACCTATATCTAAGTAGAGCGAGGGATGATTCAATTTAGGTCTCTCTTGAGCTAAATACTCAGTGATACGTGCGTATTCATGTAGATGACTGTGTATATCATTCGTATGATAAATTGTTAATTTCATCTATGTTTTCCCTCCTCTTATTTTATAAAAATGATTTAATGATTAGATATATACCCATTATGAGCATGACTGCACGCAATAATGTAACGACAGTATTCGATTGAATGGATCGATTAATTTTGACACCTAATTTAGCACCAAAATAACTTGCTATAATTAAGATGATTGCATAACCCCAGGCTACGTGACCTTGTACGATATGACCTGCTGAACTGACAACACTTGAAAAGAAAATCATCATCATACTCGTACCTACCGCAACATGCGGTGGGAATCTAAATACAATGAGCATTAGTGGTGTCATTAAAGCACCGCCACCAATACCAAAGAGTCCTGTTAAAATACCAATAAATAATGTAGCCACAAATGCAACCAATGGTGGTACGTGATAGTGATATGTTTCCCCATGACCATCCACATAGGTTTTTTCATATTGTGGTTTCGCAAATACTTTTAAAGGCTTAATTTTATTTCTCACCATCAATAGGATGGCAACTAAGATTAAAAATATACCAAAATATAAATTAAATGATTCTAATGTCAGATAACGACTTATGATTGAACCAATTAATGAACCTGGTAGTAAGCCAAATAAAAATATCGATCCATTCTTAACATCAACTTGTTTTGTCTTAAGATAACCAAGTGTGGAAGATAAGCCGGTTACAATTAATATAACAGAAGATGTTCCGATAGCAATTTGAGGTGTTATGCCGTGTAACAAATCATTATCCACACCTAAGTATACAATTGTCGGAACTATTATTATGCCGCCACCAATACCTACTAAAGAGCCTATGACCGCTGACAAACCACCAATTAAAATCAATAATATAATTGTTAACATCTTATCGCTCCTAGAATAATTTTAATTGCTGTGGTGCTAATCCTTCGTAATCTATGCCCAACAAGCGTTGGTATGTTTTAGCATTTTGTGCTGCATGACCACCAGAATTATTATTAAATACAACATAAATTTTTTTGGCTTTATGTTCTAATACTTTAACTTTATTCACTAAATCTTGTAGTTCAGATTCACTGTAATCATATAGATATCTCACGTCGCGCCATGCCTCGTCGGTCATGTCCTTTTTCGTCCACCCGTGAACATTCCGACCATGATAACGTACAAATGCTTTTTCATGCGTGATTCTATTGACGAGCGGTATAGACCCTTGACCTGCTTGTGGTTCATCACAAACAGCATGGATGATGCGTTGTTGCGTTAAAAACGCCAATGTTTCTTCTTTAAATTGATCATTAAACCACGATTGATGCCTAAACTCGACACATATCGGAAAGTCTTTTAATTGTTCTCGCACGTATCTTATATATGTAATATTCGGTACGGTACAATCAAACCATGGTGGAAATTGAACTAATATCATAGCAAGTTTACTTTCATCTATTAGCGGTTGTAACATATCCTTAAATTGATCAAAAAGGCTTTGTCTTGTTTCTGCATAATCATGAAAATCAGCATGAAGTGTTAGTGCTTGATGTATTTTAACAATAAATTCAAAGCGTTCTGGTGTTTCTTTAATCCACTTTCTTATATTCCTTTCAGGTTGTATGGCATAATAAGTTGCATCAAGTTCCACTATTGGAAAGTGACTTGCGTATGTAATTAATTTATCTGTTTTTCGTTGCAAATCCTCATATAATGTATCGTGGTCGCCCCAACCTGTTAATCCAATATTTATCATATCTATCACCAAATTAATGATACCACAGATGATTTATGATATTCACTTGATTAAATTCAATTTACGATAACTTTAAAAAACTAAAGATTTTTATTTCAAATGATTTACTATGTATCATAAAAAATGAGACTAGCAACTTAATAATTCATTAAGCCTTCTAGTCTCGTCTTTGATAATTTTTCATATATGGCGTTGCAGTTATCGATTCATTATTTCATTTGCTTGTTTAACCACATTTTCTATTAGTGCCCAAGCCGACATATGTTGTACAAGCCTTGGACTTTGACCACTCCATAAATGTGTCCACTGCGCATTACCTTTATTTGCGGCTTCTTTGCGCAATGCATTTGTCAGTTGATTTTGTATCGGATAATCTGGAATTTCATCATCATATTCATTCATTTTATGAATAAATTCATTATCTATGCCTCTTGCTGGTTTACCAGTAATAACATTAGTGACAACTGTATCCGTTTCTTTACTTTGACTAATTGCATGCTTATATAGTTGACTTGCACCACTTTCATCTGATGTTAAAAATGCTGTGCCCATTTGAACACCTTCTGCGCCTAATACCATACTAGCCACTAATCCTCTACCATCCATAATCCCGCCTGCTGCTACGACTGGGATATTGATTTGATCAACCATTTGAGGAACTAAAGACATGGTGCCAATAAGCGGTGTAAGTTGGCTTGCAGTTTCAGAAAACGCGCCTCTATGACCACCTGCTTCACTACCTTGCGCAATGACCATATCCATTCCTGCAGATTCATTGGCTATTGCCTCTTCAACACTTGTTGCTGTGCCAATTAATTTAATATGACGTTCTTTTAATTTTTCAATAACTGTTTGTTCCGGAATACCAAATGTAAATGAAACCGCAGGCACACCTTTTTCAATAACTAGGTCAATCGCATCTTCAAATTGCTGTTTTTCAGTCATATTGATTACAGGCTCTTCTATATTAAATGCACGTCTATAGGGCTTTAACCATGCATTCATATGTTCCACTTTTTCAGGGATGTATAATTTATCACTTGGTACGAATAAATTGACTGCATAAGGTAAATCCGTTAATTCTTGAACATAAGTAATTTCTTGTTCTAATCTATCTGATCTAAAATATCCAGCTCCAATTGTACCTAATCCACCAGCATTACTCACAGTTGCAACTAATTCAGGTGTCGTTGAACCAGCCATGCCCGCTTGAATAATTGGATATTTTACATTCAATAACCCAGTAACTCTTGTAGATAATTTCATACCAACATACTCCTTTAATACACGTCTAAGGCAAGTCGAGACGCAGACTACCTTATCCGTTTTGATTTGATCAGCAACCAACTCAAATTCACACTAGATAGATACTTCCTCAAAAACTATTTTTCACTATATGCTTTTTTCTGTAATTCTAATTTTTCCTTTTCTTCTTCGTCCATTTCATCTTCAATTTCCATTCCGAGCATCTCTTCAATCAGATCTTCATGAGAAACAATCGCATCGGTGCCACCATATTCATCTAACACAATCGCTAAATGCTTTCTTGAAACTGTCATTTTTCTTAACACCCACTCGGCTCTATTGTGCTCATTCACAAATAAAGGTTCAGATGTATAGTTTAAAATATCATTATCTGGTTCACGACTCCATGCAAGTAAGTATTTAGAATGGAAAATACCTATCACATCATCTATATCTTCATCATAGACTGGATATCTAGTGTAAGGCTTTGATACGACTGTCTCATATGCATCTTCGTATGAAACATCTGATGGAAAAGCTGTAACATTGATGCGTGGTGTTGTATCTATATCTGTAATCTTTAATTGCTCAAAATCCATGACACCTTGTATGCGATTTCGTTCTATTTCATTAAACGCACCTTCACTGCCTGCAATCGTCACCATCTGTCTAATTTCTTCTTTAGAAAAGCGCTTTGTCTCATCTGTACCATTTGATAGTGCTTTATTTATCAAATCTGTTAATGCATTTAATATCTTAGTGATTGGTTTAAAAATAAATACAAAAAATGAAATTGGTGTATAAATCAAACGCGACATTCTGTCAGGATAAGTGGCAGCGATAGATTTGGGTATAACTTCCGAAATAATGATAATTGCTATCGTAGTTACTGCTGTAGCTAACCCAACATTAATCCCCATATCAACTGCAAGAATTGTTACAAGTGTCGGTAAAATAATATTTGCAATATTATTACCTATTAAAATCGTAGTTATAAATTCGCTCGGTTTACTTAATAACTTTGCGAGTTTTCCGGCTTTTTTGTTTCCGTGTTGTGCATCTGTTTGTATCTTCATCCTGTTTGCAGCAGTTAAAGCTGTTTCACTTCCTGAAAAGAAAAATGAAGCAAACAAAAGTATGATTATAGCAATAATCATCAGTGCAAGACTCCTTTAGCAATCATTATTAAAAAACTTTATATTTTGATATTTTATTCCCTAATCCTATATATGATAAACACGCTTCCACTTGATAGATTAAATGATATAGCATATATCTAAAACCGAAATAAAGTTTATACGGTGTAGCTTCACTTTTTCATCATCCTCATGTTAAAGTACTTTATCACCATAATTTGCTCTACAAATTTAAATAACAGACAAGAGTATTTCTATGGCCAAAGTTCAATAATGCCAAAGTTGTGGTATGCCACTTGATAAAAAAACACCAGTTGGTACAGAAAGTGATGGTATTTTATCGAAAAAATACTGTCTTCATTGTTACCAAGATGGTGCTTTTACAATGAACCTAGATTTTGATGCAATGTACGCATATAACCTGAAAAGATTCCAATAATCCGATATGAATAAAGTTCAAAAATTCTTTTTAAACAAAATGTACACAAAAAAATTCATGGCAAAATTAGATCGTTGGCGTAAATGACACTAAGTTTATACACTATGTAATATGGCAAGCAATGTATATGATTACTTCCAACATTGAACCTGTATGTTTACACTGAAATCATATCAAAAAAACACGAGTATACACTATAGTTAAAGTATCACTTGATGCACACTTTAACCATAGGTATTACTCGTGTTTTATTATTTTATAAAAGAAAGTTAGAGATTAGAAAATCTTAACCAATACTTCCTTCCATTTCGAATTTAATTAAACGGTTCATTTCAACAGCATATTCCATTGGAAGTTCTTTCGTGAATGGTTCAATGAAGCCCATTACGATCATTTCTGTAGCTTCTTCTTCAGAAATACCACGACTCATCAAGTAGAATAATTGTTCTTCAGAAACTTTTGAAACTTTCGCTTCATGCTCTAAAGAAATATTATCATTGAATACTTCATTATAAGGAATTGTATCTGAAGTTGACTCATTATCTAAAATTAAAGTATCACATTCGATGTTTGAACGCGCACCTTTCGCTTTACGACCAAAATGAACGATACCACGATAAACAACTTTACCGCCATCTTTAGAAATAGATTTAGAGACAATCGTTGAAGAAGTATTAGGTGCTTTATGAATCATTTTAGCGCCTGCATCTTGAACTTGTCCTTTACCAGCAAATGCAATCGATAATGTGCTACCTTTAGCGCCTTCGCCCATTAGTACACAGTTTGGATATTTCATAGTTAATTTAGAACCTAAGTTACCATCAACCCATTCCATGTTACCATTTTCGTATACTAATGTACGTTTCGTTACTAAGTTATAAACATTGTTTGCCCAGTTTTGGATTGTTGTATAACGCACGTGTGCATCTTTATGAACAATAATTTCAACAACAGCTGAGTGTAATGAGCTTGTTGAGTAAACAGGGGCAGTACAACCTTCAACATAGTTCACTGAAGCACCTTCATCTGCAATGATTAAAGTACGTTCGAATTGTCCCATATTTTCTGAGTTAATACGGAAATAAGCTTGTAATGGTGTATCTAATTTAATATTTTTAGGTACGTAGATGAATGAACCACCTGACCATACAGCTGAGTTTAACGCTGAGAATTTGTTATCTGCAGCTGGCACAACCGTTGAGAAATACTGCTTAAATAACTCTTCGTTTTCTCTTAAAGCACTGTCTGTATCTTTAAAGATAATGCCTTTATCTTCAAGTTCTTTTTCCATATTATGGTAAACAACTTCTGACTCATATTGTGCTGAAACACCAGCAAGATATTTTTGCTCTGCTTCTGGAATACCAAGTTTATCAAATGTACGTTTGATTTCTTCTGGCACTTCATCCCAAGAACGTTCAGTGTTCTCTGATGGCTTAACATAGTAAGTGATATCATCAAAATCCAATTCTGATAAATCCCCACCCCATTGTGGCATAGGCATTTTATAAAATTGTTTTAATGATTTCAATCTATAATTTAGCATCCATTCTGGTTCTTCTTTCATATTTGAAATTTCACGGACAATATTTTCCGTCAAACCGCGTTCTGATCTAAAAATGGAAACATCTTCATCGTGGAAACCATATTGATAATTCCCAACATCAGGTGCTTTTTTAGCCATTTAAATCACTCCTTTTATATATTAAAAAACGACTAACGTGCTAATTGATTTGTCTGTTATTTGCATTTTTTACTTTATCTCATAGAGACTGTTATTCTATCTATACATATTCACGTTTATTTATCTTGTTGTTCTTTCCAGTTTGAATGGAATTTTACACAATGTCAACGTATCAATTCGAATGAATCTTTACTCTTCTGTATTGCCTTCCTTTTCAACTGTACCCTTTTCAAGTGCTTTCCAAGCTAATGTGGCACATTTAATTCTTGCTGGAAATTGCGCAACACCTTGTAACGCTTCAATGTCGCCCATATCTTCGCTAATTTCATATTCTTCACCAAGCATCATTTTTGAAAATTCTTGGCTCATTTTCATAGCGTCAGCCAATGTGTGACCTTTGACCGCTTCTGTCATCATAGAAGCGCTCGACATAGAAATAGAACAACCTTCACCATCAAATTTAGCATCTTTAATGAAACCATCTTCGATGTCAAACGTTAGATGAATGCGATCCCCACAAGTTGGATTGTTCATGTCTACCGTCATAGAACCATTGTCTAAAGTACCTTTATTTCTAGGACTTTTATAATGATCCATTATAACTGAACGATACAACTGATTTAAATTATTAAAATTCATATGAGAAAAACTCCTTCGTTTGTTTCAATGCTTCAACGAATTGGTCAATATCTTCTTTCGTGTTATAAATGTAAAAACTTGCACGCGCTGTAGAAGATTGATTTAACCATTTCATAAGTGGTTGTGCACAATGATGCCCTGCTCTTACTGCTACGCCTTCAGTATCTACTGCAGTCGCAACGTCATGTGCATGAACATCAACCATATTAAAAGTAATGACACCTGCACGTTTGTCTTTGGCAGGTCCATAAATTTCAATACCATCTACTTCTGACATTTTATCATAAGCGTATGCAGTTAATTCTGATTCATGTTGATGAATCGCTTCGAAGCCAATATTTTGTAAATATCTAATTGCTTCGGCCAAACCAATTGCCTGTGCAATTAATGGTGTACCAGCTTCAAATTTAGTCGGTAAATCTGCCCATGAAGCATCGTACTTACTTACAAAATCTATCATGTCACCGCCGAATTCGGTAGGCTCCATTTTATTAAGTAGCGTACGTTTACCATACAGAACACCAATACCTGTTGGCCCTAGCATTTTATGGCCACTAAAGCTATAGAAATCGACATCTAACGCTTGCATATCTAGTGCCATATGAGGCGCAGCTTGTGCACCATCAACACTGATAATTGCACCGTGTTGGTGTGCGATTTCAGTAATTGCTTTAATATCATTAATCGTACCTAAGACATTAGAAACATGTGCAATCGCAACAATTTTAGTATTATCATTGATTGTTGCCTTAACATCTTCTAACGCTAATTGCCCATCTTCAGTCATTGGTATAAATTTCAAATGTGCATTTTTACGTTTAGCTAATTGTTGCCACGGCACAATATTTGCATGATGTTCCATTTCAGTAACAACAATCTCATCACCTTCAGAAACATGTGCGTCACCATAACTATGTGCAACAATATTAATAGAAGCCGTTGTACCTCTTGTAAAAATGACTTCCTCAAAATATTTAGCATTAATGAAACGTCTGACCGTTTCACGTGCACTCTCGTAACCATCTGTTGCTAATGAACCAAGTGTGTGAACACCACGATGCACATTTGAGTTATAACGTTTGTAATAATCCGCCATAACATCAATCACTTGAACAGGCGTTTGGCTAGTGGCCGTTGTATCTAAATACGCTAATCTTTTGCCATTCACTTGTTGGTTGAGAATCGGAAAATCTTTTATAATTTCAGTAACATTTAATGTATCAGTCAAATTATTCACAGGCCTTCCTTAATTAAGAATCAATAATCAGACCTTAGTAAAGGTTCAATCATAACTTGTAAAACGTATTTAATAACCATTTACATACGTTCAAATTTTGACATCACAATTTAATTACTACTGTCCTTGACTACATTTATTTTTGTTAATTATTTGTTTACTTTAAGTTCAATTACTTCACGTAATTGGCGTTTTACATCTTCGATAGGTAATTCACGTACTACTGGATCTAAGAAGCCGTGAATAACTAAACGTTCAGCTTCTTGACGAGAAATACCACGACTCATTAAGTAATAAAGTTGTTCTGGGTCTACACGACCAACAGAAGCTGCATGTCCAGCCTCTACATCGTCTTCATCAATTAATAAGATTGGGTTAGCATCTCCTCGAGCATTTTCAGATAGCATTAATACACGAGATTCTTGGTTTGCATTTGATTTCGTACCACCATGTTTAATATAACCAATACCATTAAATACAGTTGAAGCACTTTCAAGCATAACACCGTGTTTTAAAATATAACCAATCGTTTCTTTACCATATTGAACAATTTTAGAAGTTAAATTGATTTTTTGACTTCCAGTTCCAACTACCACGGACTTCAATTCACTTTCAGAACGATCACCGATTAAGTTAGTTGTATTATCAATAATTTGACTACCTTCATTCATTAGACCTAAAGCCCAATTAATCTTCGCATCAGCATCTGCTGTACCACGACGAATGATATGACCCGTAAAGCCTTTATCTAAATAATCAACTGATCCGTAAGTGATTTTTGAGTTAGCACCAGCAATTACTTCTGAAATAGTGTTTAGTTGATTGCCTTCACCGTCTGCATTTGACAAATAGTTTTCTACGTATGTTACTTCTGCACTTTCTTCAGCAGCAATAATAACATGATTGTAAAAACTTGCTTGGTTGTCATCATGTAACACAACATATTGAATAGGGTGCTCCACGACAACGTTTTTAGGTACGTAAACAAACATACCACCGTTTAATAACGCTGTGTGTAACGCAGTCAATCTATGCTCATCTACAACTACTGCTTCTTTCATGAAATATTGTTTCACTAAATCTGGGTGATTTACTAACGCATCTGCTAAGCCTTCTACAATGACACCGTCATTTTTTGCAGAGTCAGAAACTTTAGAAAAAGCAAGTGTATTATTATGTTGGATAATTAAATTTTCTGAGTTCTCAATATCAATAATCTCTTTAACAGCTTCTGGCAATGCTTCTAATGATTGATATACATCGCCTGTCGTTTCATGTTGTTTAAATGAGTCAAAATCCCATCTATTAATTTTTGTTTTATCTGGTTTTGGCATTTCTAAAGTTTCAGTTAATTTCAACGCTTCTTTACGTAATTCTGTTAACCAAGCTGGCTCATTATGGGCTTGTGAATACTCAACAAGTTGCGCTTCAGAAATGTTCAAAGTTTCAGTCGTCATACTATTTTCCTCCCATTTGATGATTATATGATTTAATTCATCGGCTTAAATCAAGACCTTAAATCTTCATCTAAATTAATATATTTAATATGAGTTGAGACTTATTCTGCAGCACCGAACTCTTCTTTAACCCATTCATAACCTTCTTCTTCAAGGCGTTTCGCTAATTCAGGACCGCCTGAAGTAACTACTTTACCACCATACATTACATGAACGTGATCAGGTGTGATGTAGTTTAATAGACGTTGATAGTGCGTAATGATTAATGAACCGAACTCTTTACCACGCATTTGGTTGATACCTTTAGAAACAACTTTTAGCGCATCGATATCTAAACCAGAGTCAATTTCATCTAAAATAGCAAATTTAGGTTCTAACATCATTAATTGTAAAATCTCATTACGTTTTTTCTCTCCGCCTGAGAAACCTTCATTTAAATAACGTTGAGCCATATCTTGATCTATATCTAAATAGTCCATTTCTTTATCAAGTTTCTTAATGAATTGCATTAAGTTAATTTCTTCGCCTTCTTCACGCTTTGCATTAATTGCTGAACGCATGAAATCTGCATTAGTTACACCAGTGATTTCTGATGGATATTGCATTGCTAAGAAAAGACCTGCTTTCGCACGTTCGTCAACTTCTAATTCTAAGATGTTGACGCCATCTAAGATAACTTCCCCTTGAGTTACTTCAAAGCTAGGGTGTCCCATGATTGCAGATGATAATGTTGATTTACCCGTACCATTTGGCCCCATAATTGCGTGTATTTCACCAGTGTTAATTGTTAAGTTAACACCTTTTAAGATTTCTTTATCTTCTATAGACACATGTAGGTCTTTAATTTCTAATGTTGATGGCATACATATTCCCTCCGTATTATATGATATGTTTTCCTATCTAGTTTATAATAATTTTAATCTACAGTCAAAAGACTGAGCCCTTGTTACATCATCTCATTATAACGTAGTTATAGGTGAATATAAACCTTTTCAAGTGCTAAATTAAAATCGTTATTAAAACACAATCATTTTCGATAATAATAGTAAGTATTTCTTAACTGATAAAAAACGATATCATGTTCTCAATGGTAATTTTCCGCAATATAATCAAAAATATATTTTTTACATCCTTTTTATTTTACGTGTTTCATTATTGTAATAGGCCATATTATGCTATTATCATTAATACATTTTATTTAAGAAAGGAATTGAATATGTCAAAAATCAAATGGTCAAATCTTTGGAAAGGTTTTGCGATGGGAACGACAGATCTCGTACCTGGTGTTAGTGGCGGTACAATCGCGCTCTTACTGGGTATATACGATGATTTTATACGTTCTATCAGTGGTCTTTTTTCAAAACGTTTTTGGGAAAGTTTAAAGTTTTTACTGCCTATCGGTATCGGCATGGTAGTTGCAATCGGTTTACTTAGTAAACTAATCAACTATTTACTTAATACGCATACTGTTCCAACAATGTTCTTTTTTGTAGGTTTAATTGGTGGTATCATCCCCTATTTATTGAAAACTTCTCGTTTTAAACACACTTTTACAACACCGCATTATTTATTATTAGTTGTAGGCATTATCATCATAGTAATGATGACTGTGATGAATAGTGGTGATAAGCATGCGGGAGAAACACTATCACTTTCAACAGGACTTATATTAAAATATTTTATTGCTGGCGCATGTGCTTCTAGTGCAATGTTATTACCAGGCATTTCAGGTTCATTTATGTTACTCGTATTCGGTGTTTACGGTACAATCATGTATGCTATTTCTGAATTTGTTTCACTTAACTTTGCAGCTTTACCTATTTTAATTACTGTCGGTTGTGGCGTATTATTCGGATTCTTGTGTTCTAGTAAATTAATCCAATATTTATTGTCTTATTATACTTATTTAACATACGCATTAATCATAGGATTTGTAATCGGTTCACTATATGCTGTATTCCCCGGTTTACCAAGTACAATAATGATTTGGATTATATCAATCGTTACACTGTTATTAGGTTTTGTGATCAGTTATAGATTAGGTAGGGTGACCGCCGATTAACCGTTTCAACCTAAATTATAATCATGCTTCAAAAAATCACTCAGTGTAATACGTTACACTAGCCATGAATTCTTAATTTTTATATAATAGAATATCAATCGGTATAGATTGAATAACAAATCAATGGAGGAATTAATTAATTTTTGGGAACCCTTATTAGTTTAATCACATTTATAGTATTACTTGCATTAACTGCATTCTTTGTTGCGACAGAATTCGCAATCGTCAAAGTACGTTCATCTCGTATCAATTCACTTGCTAGTGGAAATAATAAAAATGCGATTGCCGCTAAAAAAGTCGTAACGCATTTAGATGAATACCTAGCTGCTTGTCAATTAGGTATCACAATTACCGCTCTAGGAATAGGTATGGTCGGTGAATCCACTTTCGAATTTTTATTACATCCCTTATTTAGTAGTATTGGACTTTCTGAAACAATGATCCATATATTCACCTTAATCAGTGCTTTTGTTATTGCGACTTACTTACACGTTGTTGTTGGAGAAATGGCACCTAAGACCATTGCAATTCAAAAAGCTGAACAAATCACATTAATCATTGCCAAACCAATCATTATGTTTTACAAAATATTTTATCCATTTATATATATCCTTAACGGTTCGGCGCGTTTAATTTTAAAAATGTTCGGCATGCAACCTGCTAAAGAAAGTGAATTGTATCATTCAGAAGAAGAGTTAAAGCTATTAATTAAAGAAAGTCACGAAGGTGGAGAGATCTCTGAAAACGAATTAACTCATATTAATCGTGCCTTCGCTTTTGATGAAATGAAAATAAAAGACGGTTATCTACCTTTAGAAAAAGTTTCTGTTATCGATATAAATAGCGATATAAATGAAACAAAATCTTATGTAAACAATGCAAACTATACTAGATTTCCGGTAATCAAAGATAATCCAACGAACATTGTTGGCTACATTCATTCAAAAGATTTATTAAATGACAGTGTCACTTCAGTTCAGGAAATCACACACGATATCCTTAAAATTAAATTGACTACAAAATATCATCAGGTACTTGAACAAATGAAATCGCAACAAATTCATATCGCCCTTGTTGAAGATGAAAATCAACAAGCTATAGGTATCATTACAATGGAAAACATTTTAGAAAATATCGTCGGCGATATTAAAGATGAACACGATTAACATAAAATAATAAAACATAGGCGCAATAGGCACATATCATAAGACGTGACCTATTGCGCTTTTTTGTAAATTTAATTCTATATGACAAAATAACTTATGCAGAGGAGCGATCAATATTCAATACATTAAACATTTGCCTGGAAAATGGAAGATTATTGCGTCAACGTTTAATATGTGGACTTCTGGCAAAAAAGCAAATCCTTCTATCTCTTATTCAATAATAGAAAAGGAACCATTAATATTGCTAGACAAAGTACAGTATCAAACAAAATACAAAACAAAATCTATCTTAGGTTATGATAAATTAAAGGACGATCAATTTACTTGGACAGGCAAAGGATTGTTACGATGTTTCTCTAGCAAGTGGCGTATTATTTATTTAGATTCCGATATACTTATTATTCAATTTTCTTCCACTTTAGTAACAAAAGCGGGTATGGACATGCTAATCAAAGAAGAAGATGCAGGCAAATTATATAAAAAACGATTAAAGCATCAACCGAACTCATTTAATTTAAGTAAAGACATTATACAAAGTTTCCAATGGTTAATTTGATTTAAAAATTGAAAAACTAAAGTGTTTTTAATTGGTATTTAAATTTTAGGAATTAATGAACATTACAGAGCAAAATTTAATATTAGTTTCCAAACATCAAATTTTTTGAAAGACATTAAAATTAAATTTAGCGATTCATTTGAACTTTTCTGTATCGCAAATACAACAAACTATAGCGCGTTTAGTAATAATAATGAAAAACAAACGTATAGTAACTATACTTCTTTTACATGTGTAACGTAAAAAATAACTATCACTCGTCTTTTACTTTGTAGTTTTAGTTTTAAATAATGCCGTTTCACAATATTCCAAACATAAAAACAACCCTCTAACTATTTGAGTTAAAGGGTTTGTTAATATATTCAATATTATTTTGCTGGTACAACTGCACCATCGTAATGATCGTTGATGTAATCTTTAATTTCTTTAGATTGTAATACATCCATTAAAGCTTTGATTTTTTTATCGTTTTTATGTCCATCTTTAACTGCAATTAGGTTTGCATATGGATTATCTTTCGCTTTTTCTAAGACAATAGAATCATCTTTAGGGCTTAATTTTTGATCAATAGCAAAGTTAGAGTTAATGATGACGGCATCCGCATCTTCATTTTGATAAATTTTTGGTAAATATTCTGCTGATTGTTTGTTGTTAAATTTGATATCTTTTTTATTTTCTACAATATCATCAAATTTAGCATCTTCAATTTTAACACCTTTTTTAATTTTAATAAGTCCAGCGTCTTGGAAGAATTTTAAGAAACGACCTTCTTCAGCAGGATTATTTGAAACATAGACAGTAGCACCTTTAGGTAAATCTTTTAAACTTTTATATTTTTTAGAATATACGGCCATAGGTTCTAAATGAACATTACCTGCAGATTCAATCTTATAGCCTTTATCTTTTTTCTCAGTGTTTAAGTAAGGTGTATGTTGGAAGAAATTTGCGTCAATTTCTCCTTTATCTAATAATTTATTAGGTGTTGTATAATCATTGATTGTTTTAATCTTTAAATCATAACCTTTATCTTTTAATAACGGTTTTGCTTTTTCAAGAATTTCAGCGTGTGGCGCTGGTGAAGCACCAACAGTAATCGTCTTATCTTTACCGCCACCACCGTTACCACATGCTGCTAGAACAAGTGCAAGCACAACGACCGAAGCTAAACTTAATAACTTTTTCATATAAAAATCTCCCCTTTATGAATTTATCTTTTATCAATTTTATTTGTTGCCCAATCACCAATAAATTGAATAATGAACACAATAATAAGTATTAAAATAGTTGAAACAAATATGACATCATTTTGATTACGTGTGAATCCTGTTAAATAAGCTAAGTTACCTAAACCACCTGCACCGATGACACCTGCAACTGCTGTAGAACCAACTAATGCGATGGCTGTCACTGTGATGCCAGATACTAATGCTGGCATTGCTTCTGGTAAAAGTACTTTTCTCACTACAGTCCAAGTACTCGCTCCCATTGACCAAGCCGCTTCGATTACACCTTTATCAATTTCTTTAAATGCGATTTCCACTAATCTTGCATAGAATGGTGCTGCACTGATGATTAATGCTGGCAATGCACCTGTAGGACCACTGATTGTGCCTAATACTAAACTTGTAAATGGAATTAACAATAAGATTAAAATGATAAACGGAATCGCTCTGAATAAATTCACAATGAATGAAACAATGCTATAAAATACTCTAGCGACTGGCGACTTACTTTTAGCTGATAAAAAGAGCAAGACACCTAAAATAATTCCTAAAACAAATGCAAATATTGTTGCTATTACCGTCATATAGATGGTTTCATATGTTGCAACCCAAACTTCTTCCCAGCTTACGTTTGGCATTGTAAACATTTCTCGGAGGATATCGCTTAATGAATTACCCATGTCTAACCACCTCCACAGATACATGTTGTGCCTCTAAATCATTCTTGAATTTTTCAAATTTTTCTGAATTTGCAACGGCAAATTGTATGATTAAAAATCCGATAGAACCGTCTTTTGTATGTTTAATATTAGCTTCCAAAATATTGACATCTAAATTGTGTGTCTTCGTTATGTATGACACTAATGGTTCCGTTGCGTTGTTCCCAGTAAAATTCAAACGCACAACGTAATCATTTTCATTAAGTGACACGAGTTCACTAATTGATTCGTCGAAGTCATCATTTAAGTCATCCTTCACAAAGCGTTTTGTCACATCGTGTTGTGGATTTTCGAATACACTTGAAACTTTGCCTTGTTCTATCACTTTACCATTTTCCATTACTGCAACTTCATCGCAAATACGTCTAATGACATGCATTTCATGTGTAATAATAACGATGGTTAAGTTTCTTTCTTCTTTTATTTTCAATAATAGTTCTAATATTTCATCTGTTGTCTGTGGATCTAATGCACTTGTCGCTTCATCACATAATAATACAGATGGTTCGTTAGCTAATGCTCTCGCAATACCCACACGTTGTTTTTGCCCACCTGATAATTCTGAAGGATAAGCATCTTCTCTCCCTTTCAATCCGACCAATTCCACTAACTCAAGCGCACGTTGCTTGGCTTCTTGTCGTGAAATCCCTGCGATTTCTAATGGGAATGTAATATTGTTTAATACAGTACGTGACCATAATAAATTGAAATGTTGAAAAATCATACTCACTTTTTGACGTTTTTTTCTTAAGTCCGATTTTGATAGCTTACCTATAGTGTCACCATCTATAATAACGTCTCCTGATGTTGGTTGCTCAAGATGATTTAAAAGTCTTATTAATGTACTTTTCCCCGCACCTGAAAAACCAACAACACCAAAAATTGAGCCTGATTGAATACTTAAATCAACATGATCTACAGCAAGTACGTCCTGTTTTTTCGTTTTGTACCTTTTGACTATTTGATTTAACTCAATCATTCTGTTGCCTCCTCGTATTGCTTTGTTTCAATTAAATAAAAAATGCTTTCCCTATGTTCATTGAAGAATAGAGAAAGCAACGTTTGCTTCTCTCATCTTCTAAAGTTTCTATGAACTTTATGTGAATTGGCACCATTTCTGTTACAGACGGTTGCCGGGCTTCAAAGGGCACATCCCTCCACCTCTCGTGATAAGAGTTTCGTTATTTAATTATTTTTAATCCTACCATCGCACTAATGATTCGTCAATAATTATTTTAAATTTTCTAACAAATTAGGGACGGATTGAAATGCGTAAATTCTTTTTTGCTCTTCACCTTTTGACATCAACATCAACACAGGTACAGATTGTATTTCATGTTCCTGACTAAAATCTGGATGAAAATTCAAATCGATTTTAGTAATTGGTAATTTTAATATTTCATTAGCAATGTCTAACATTCTTTCAGAAACTTTACAGGTACCACATGTCGGTGTGTATCCAAATATAAGATATTTTTCCTGATTTATATGTTCATCTATATTGACGCGTTGTTGATTTGTTAACTTCATGTTAATAAACTTACCCTTTCAGCTATATAATCCAATTTCGCTTTAGCTACTTTTTCTTCATCCTTTACCGTAAACCCATGCTTTTCAAGCACTCTGGATAAATATCGTTTAGGACAACGTGCAACCTCACAATATTGTTTATCTATTCTTATATGTCTACTTTCACTTAAATATCGTTTAAACCATTTTCGAATTTTTTCACCTTCATCATCGGCATCGACAAGTATATACACTTGTTTATCGTATAATGTATCAATCATTTCATCAATTTTATCGACACCCATCGTACCATTAGTACAAATAATATCGATTGGTTGATCGATTACTTGTTTTACCCGCTTTTTGTCTGACTTTCCTTCTACAATAATTACTTGGTTTAGTATCGCCATGACATCCACCCTCTAAATGTTGATAGTAAATTTCTCTATTTAGTTCTTCACAATACTGAGTGACCATAAACATCCTTTACAGTTTTCTAATTTCATCTTATTATGGCAATCCATTTTTGTCAGCTAAATACACTTACCTACAACAAATGACTACGTCTGCATTTACAAAGTCTTAACAATTTTTTGATTAGTCTCATTTGAATATAGATAAAAAAAGGTAAAATAAAAACTCCAAGATAGTTATATCATGGAGTTCTATGTAATATTATTCACCAATCATTTCAGAATATTGTTCTGCTGACATTAATTCATCTAATTGACTTTCGTCACTTAATTCAACTTTTACCATCCAAGCTTTTTCGTAAGGTGATTCATTTACGAATTCTGGACTGTCTTCTAGTTCTTCATTAGATTCTAAAACTTTACCTGATACTGGCGCATAAAGTTCTGAAACTGTTTTTACGGACTCAACACTACCAAACGTGTCGCCTTCATTAATTTCATCATCAACTTCTGGTAATTCAACGAATACGATATCGCCAAGTTCACCTTGTGCATATTCAGTGATACCAATTGTTACTGTATTACCTTCAACTTTTACCCACTCATGTTCTTTAGAATATTTTAATTCACTCGGTACTGCCACGAGAATCCCCTCCTAAATGTTTTTACATATTAATGATGCCATATGAATAGCATACAATCAACTATTTAATGGCATCTTTAAATTATTATAATGTTTTCGAAAAACACCGGTAAAGCGTTTTCATTATTTTGTCAAAATAATAGTCCAACGTAATTTAATCGCCTTTATTATTTTATGACAACCAAGTTGCTTTATATTCGTCTTCTTTAAATCCAACAGTTACTTTGTCACCTGAAATCGCTAGCGGTCTTTTAACCAACATGCCATTGGCAGATAATAAATCTAACTTTTCATCATCTGTTAAATCTTTAAGTTTATCTTTTAAACCTAATTCACGATATTTAGCGCCATGCGTATTGAACAATTTATTAATATCGATATCAGTTACTTCTAGTATTTCTTTAAACTCATTTTTAGTTGGTGTATGCTGTACGATATCTATGGGTTCAAAACTCACACCGTAATCTTGTAAAAATTTAGCTGCTTTTTTACAAGTTGTACAATTAGGATACTGGTAAAATTTTATCATGATTCTGTACCTCCTATAACTAGTTATCACTAATATATCAAATTTGTTACAAAAACGCTCTAATTAATAAGCTGATTTTTTTTATAACATACAATCGTCCGTTATAATGGTATTACTAATATCAAAAAAAGGAGCAAAATCAATGAAACCTATTAACACAAATGATGCATTTAAAGAAACAATTCAAAGCGATAATCCAGTGATTGTAAAATTCGAAGCTGGTTGGTGCCCTGATTGTAAAGCAATGGATATGTGGATTGATCCAATTCAAGAAAAATACAATGATTATGGTTGGTTCACTGTTAACCGTGATGAATTAGAAGATGTTGCAGCAGAAAATGACGTTATGGGCATCCCTAGTTTACTCGTATTCAAAAATGGTGAAAAATTAGCACACCTACATTCTGCTAATGCGAAATCACCAGATCAAGTTGAATCATTTTTAGAAGAAACGTTTAAATAATCACTTAATTTTTAAACAATAAAAGGAAGCTGAAACATCTTTAGTTATGTTTCAGCTTCCTTTTTAATATGATGCAATGCATCACAGTACTTATAGCAATTAAAATTTTTCTATTATTTCATTAAAGTGACGCTCTCTATGAGGTAACTCGTCTTCTAAATCTGTTAAATATAACAACCCCACTAATTTTTCATCATCTTTAACCCCAAAGAGTTCTCTAATTTCTGGTGTAAAAATATATGCAGGTGATTTCCAACATGTACCTATACCTGCTTCGTGTAATAAGAGCATTAAATTTTGAGCAAATGCACCAAAAGCCATATGATTTTCCAAGTTTTCTTTTTGTCTAGGATCTTCTTTGACAATTAAAGCAAGCATACCACCTAAATGTGTGGCTACTTCATAATGGTTTTGCTGTTTTTTCTGTAAATTAGGAAATGCTATTTCTGATAATTGTTTACTCATATCTCCTAATCTATCTTTTGCAATATGAACTACTCTCCAAGGTTCTCTTAGACCATGGTTAGGCGCATCTGTAGCCTGTTTGATTGCTTTGTATAAAGCGTCGTCATCTATAGTCATATCTCTTTTAAAAATTTTAACACTTCTACGATTCGCAATTGCTTCTTGTAGTTCCATTATATATCGCCCTTTCGTCAATGATAACTATTTTCAATTATAAGACAGGTACAATATATTTTCAAATTACTCGTACATACTAAGTTGCTTTTTTAACGTGGAAACATGTATTTGTCCCGGCGCTTTGGGTGTGTCTAAACAGCCATATGAAATCGACCCTCCAAATACACCCTGTGCTGTTCTTGATATTAAACCAATCTTAGACATGGCAATGCCCACTACATGTTGCGAAACAACATCTGCAGTATCAGACATTGCATTCAATAGGTTTAGTACATCCTGTTTACCATGAGGCATCACAGCAACTTTTATATAATCCGAATCAAGCTGCTGCATTTTATAAAATAAATGCTTTAACGCTTCAAGCTTTGGTGTTTCCTTAAAATTATGGTGAGACAGTACGACTTGAACTTGATTTTTATGAGCTAGTTCAATCAGTTCTTGTAAAATATTGAATGATCTAGTTTGATCAAATTCTATATCTAACATATCTATATTTTGGCAATTAGCAATTTTCCTTAGAATTTGTATATAGTCATCCTCCCCAAAATCACCTAAACCACCTTGATTTGAAGTTCGATACGTCACTAATAGCTTTTTATTTAGTTTTAAACTTTGAAGATCTTCAACAACTTTTTCGATAGCAATTTCGTTTAGATTTGTCCATTGATCGATTCGTAATTCAATAATATCAATTGAATCTTGAAACTGTATTAAATCATCTATCGTTGATTGTGAGAGTTCTTGTTCTGGTGCAATGGTTACAGCAACTTTTACTTCAGTCATTTAAAAACGCCCTCTTTTTAATAATATTTATAATTGTATAACAACTTCGAAAAAAATTACAAATAATCCTTAAATTATATTTTCTTGATATCTTAGAATGATTTAAATTTTATTTGTTGGGTAAAGAATAAATATGAAAATTTTAGGAGGTAATAAGTATGGCAGTAAATTATGAAACAAAAGCGACAAATACAGGTGGACGTAATGGACACGTTCAAACTGATGATAAAGCAATTGATGTAGCGATTGTACCACCAGCTCAAGCCGATGCTGAAAAAGGTACGAACCCAGAGCAATTGTTCGCAGCAGGTTACGCTTCATGCTTTAATGGTGCTTTCGATTTAATCTTAAAACAAAATAAAGTAAGAGGCGCTGAGCCAGAAGTTACTTTGACTGTTCGTTTAGAAGATGATCCAGAAGCAGAGAGCCCTAAATTAAGTGTTTCTATTAATGTAAAAGTTAAAAACGTATTATCTCAAGAAGAAGCAGAGAAATATTTACAAGATGCGCATGAGTTTTGTCCTTATTCAAAAGCGACACGTGGTAATATAGAAGTTGACTTAAATGTAGCAGTTGTAGATTAATATTAATATGTAATTCCCCCGAAATTCTAAATTGAATTTCGGGGGTTTTCTTTGCTATTCAGTTCTTGTTGCTTGTTCTTGAAGTCTCATGTTTTAAATACTTTTAATTGTCTTTATATTGGTTATACAGACATACAATTAATATTGAAAAAGAAATAAGAATAAGCACGATTAAAGAAACTATGATTGTTACTAAAGCCCCCATAATTTATGCCTCCGCTTTCATTTATATAACTCACCATATTATAGCATAATTATCCTATTTAATTTCGTTACTTAAAAATTATATTAAGGAATGGTTTAAACTTTATAAAAATATATTTTTTTATAACTTGAATTCTAAATTTATACATATCTTTACAAAAAATTAAATATAGTATTGCTCAAATAAATTTTTTCCTTTAGTATTATATATAAATCGCTTAACTACAGTACTTATACTTAATAATTTAGTTTTCTGGATAAGGAGGGAATAAATGACTCATATTCGTTATTTAACAATTGAAGATCTTCCTATATATCACGCGCTTTTACTACAAGGTATTGATAAGAAACTTGAGGTTATGGCATGGAAACTGCAAAATAAAAAATGTCTTGAAGAGGCAAATATTTCTAGAATCCTATCACCGGAGACTACGGACTACAATATTATCGGTGCATTTGATGGTGAGGAATTAATTGGTGCTGTCACATTAATTCATACAAATCGATATAGTATAGCGCATAAAGCTACATTGGAAAACATGTGTGTAAAAGGTGAAAATCACAACGCACGAGCATCTATATCAAACTTGTTAATGCGTAAAGTCTTCGAAATATGTGATGAAAAACAAATTGAGATTTTAATGACTTCCCTTGTTTCAAATAATATTAGTGGCAAAGTATTTTTCAGCAATCTCAATTTTGAGACACTGGTTTTGGAACAACACGCTAGAAAATATGAAGACTATTACGTAGATGAACATTGGCTCATTTACTACTTTAACAAGCAAGATATCGAGTTATTCGAATAAATCATACCGTTGATACCTATTAATTAAAATACGCCATATATTGGTGAATAAAGCGTTTGTATTAATGATTGACTGTGTTTCATTTAACATGAATATATCATTCTACCTCTTAATATTTTAAAATAACTTGCAATCCTACGCATAAGCAAATATTATTTTTAAGTAAGTACAAAACAGTTTTAATTTTTTTAAATTGATATCATTTTAAAATACAAGAGAGGACTGAATAATTTGAAATATGCTACAACCATATTGTCACTATTCTTGTCGTTAATTACGTTAGCAACACCTTTACTTGCAATTGGAAAAGTTTTAGAAGGTAACCTACCTATTTTAACAGGTGGCTTATTTATCTTAGGTGTCTTATTAATTAACATTTACGCTTGTCTACATGGCGATCGTATTGCGAACATTTTTGCAATGTGCGTATCTATTTTTTCATTTATTTTATTAAGTTATCCAATATGGACAGCTTATATTTCTGGATTTATAGCTTAATCTCTTACATATCAATTCAATATAATATTTAAACCTCTATAATTCTAAAGTTATTTAGTTAATTATAGAGGCTTTTTTATTTTCAAATTATATGCCCTATTAATTAATATAAAGTTTTTTCATATTTTAATTTTACAAATCTTCTGAAAGCGCTATAATATAAAAAATAGGGGGGATTACAAATGAATTTAGCTATATTAGGTTTTATCATGATTATTATATTCATGGTATTAATTATGACACGTAAAATGTCAGCCTTAACTGCGTTAATTGTTATACCAACAATTTTTGCATTGATTGGTGGTTTTTATGCAGGTCTCGGTAAATTTATGCTAGATGGTATTGAAACCGTTGCACCAACAGGAATTATGCTTACTTTCGCAATACTCTATTTTGGTGTGATGATTGACGCGGGATTATTCGAACCTGTCATTAATCAAATTATAAAAGTCGTTAAAGGGGACCCAGTTAAAATCACTTTTGGTACTGTTATCTTAGCATCAATGGTAGCATTAGATGGCGATGGGACAACGACTTTCATTATCACTGTTACTGCAATGATGCCACTTTATAAAAAAATCGGCATGAGTTTATATACACTATCGACGCTGGCACTACTATCCATAGGTGTTATGAATATGTTACCTTGGGGTGGCCCGACGGCACGAGCAATTTCTTCACTGCAAGTCACTACTGAAGAAGTATTCGTACCAATTATTCCTGCTATGATTGCCGGAATTGTTTTTGCTTTTGGCGTTGCATACATATTAGGTAAACGTGCCAAAAAACATATCACATCTTATACAGATATTGACTTAGATGATATTAAACCTACAGATACAAAAGAAGAATCATTACTTAAAAGACCTAAAATGCTTATACCAAATGCCTTGCTTACCATTTCGTTGATCATATGTTTGGTCATTAGTATCATGCCTATTCCAGTTATGTTTATGCTTTGGTTTGGCGTTGCAATTTTACTCAATTATCCAAATCTCAGTATTCAAAATTCAGTTGTAAAAAAACACGCTGGCGATGTACTATCCGTTATTAGTTTAGTATTTGCCTCTGGTATCTTTACTGGTGTAATGAATGGTACTAAGATGGTCAATGAAATGGCTAACGCCTTGGTACACATTATTCCTGATGCAATGGGCAACCATTTTGCTTTAATCACTGCGATACTTAGTGGCCCATTCACCTACTTTATGGCAAATGATCCATTTTATTATGGTGTATTACCAATACTTGCTGAATCAGCGCAACAATTTGGTATCTCTAAAGTTGACATGGCAAGAGCTTCGGTATTAGGACAACCGCTTCATGTATTAAGTCCACTATATGCTGCAGGTTACTTACTTGTCGGTATGTTAGATATTGAATACGGACAAAACCAAAGAATCGTCATAAAATGGGCTATTGGTTCCAGTTTATTTATGATTATTGTAGCCTGTATCCTCGGTATTATACCTTGGTAAAGCATACACAGTAGCAAAAAAATAGATTTTAAATACCTACGACTATTATGATAGCGTAGGTTAGGATATAGACAAATCTACCACATTAATTTGTGGAAGATTTGTCTATTTTTTATATTTATTCATATATGTAGATCGTGCAGGACATATTTTTCCTATTGCATTGGCAGTCATTTGACCCAATTTCCATGGAAACAGCGCTAGCCGAAATCTACAAACTAAGACAGTGATTGCGTAAAGAGTGCGTAAAAACTGCCAACAAAGCCAAGACTTTGCCGACAGTTTGAATTACAACTATTAAGATGTCGAAATTTTTCGGGTCATTTTTTTATAATAAGTTCACAAAATGAGTTATATTTAAGCTTATATTTCTTTAAACCGCAACAGCACTATTCTATAAAATACTTTCAAATTTATATATGCTTTATGAATGATTCAAAAAATGACATAATAATAATTTATTTTTTGAATATCGTTTCATTTTCATCATACATGGGTAAAAGTTAACGTCGGATTTACAATATTAAGGAGTGTTTTTATGAATCAACTTAATGAATGTAATTACGTTAATCCATCTAAAGTTTCACTTGATTGGGAATGCTTTGTTGTAAGTAAAAGTGATATGGAACTAGATGGTTTACCTAAGGAACTCATTAACTCATGGATGGCTCAAAATATAATTGAACCTTTCTCGATCAGAAATAACGAAATAAATTTTAAAACTCAAGACATTAGAGACGCTTTGAGAAAACAAAATTGGTATTACGATAAGTAAACTTCTTTTTAATTATCTAAGTTCAATATTATTAAGGTATAAACTCAATGCTCTTTTTGCGGATGCTAATACTTCGTGATCAAAATAATGACTATAAAAATACGAGTTTAACTTAATAGAACTTGTTTCATATCTAGGGAAATTTTTATCTCTCATGATATTATGTGCAAGTTGCCCTAACGGTGTATCGTCTTCAATAAAACCAATTACAAAATCATAAAATGTCATAAGCGTTACCTCGACCATCTTTATTTTATTCGTTACACTGTTAATCTTTTTCAAATCTTTATTTAATCATAACAAATAATAACTATTTGTCTATTACGATACATTTTAAAATTTAAAAGTTTTTTAATTGTTTACTGTCGCCACAAGATTTAATTAAGAATTGTAAATTTTATAAAGTTTTTTTAATTATATGTTAATCTCTAACAATATATTTTAAAGCTGAGTGAAATATGCGTATCAGCCCACTTTTTATTGTCATATATTAATATATTAACAAAACAAACCCTACGCATTCATATGCGTAGGGTTTACTTGTATCCAAAAACTAAATTTCATTTCGTTTTACTCAGCCTAAATTGTATTGGTTTTAGACTAAGACATTACCGTTTTGATCTGCTGGTTTGAATAATGTTAAAATTGCGCCAATAATCGCTAAAATTTGTGGAATCCCTGTCCAACAAAATACTAGGAAAAGAATACCCATACCTGTTTTTCTTGCGTAAAATTTGTGAATACCAAAACTACCCAAGAAAACGGCTAAAACAATGTAAATTACTTTATTTACTTCATTCATCGTTCTATCTCCTATCTTCATTATATTACTCATATTATACATTAATCAGCTACTTAATTTAAAGTATATTACTTTTCACTATATCGTAACTCAAAGAATCTTTTTTCTAATCTCAAAATTTCTGTATAATTATCTGGCATGATTTCTGCACTTAATTCTATTAACTTATCTAAGATAAAATCCATTAATCTGGCATTATCTTTTGAATGTTCAAAATGTATTTTCACTTGTTCAATCATTGTATTTTCTACTAAAAGTAAAAGTGCACGTCCATATGCTTTATCTACCTTTCCTCTTTGAAAAGCAGGTTCTAAATAATTCAGAATTTCATCTACCTTTTCAAACTCACTAAAGCCAGTCTTAATATGTTCGTTTAGCTTATTTGCAATATCCTTAATTCGTTCATCTTCTTGATTATTATCAGGCATTAATGAATTTCTTACCTCAACTTTTTGTTGTACAATTTCAGATTCAACTTTTTCGAATGATTCTTGATATTCATCAATATTTTTGGATTGTAGTGATTCGATGCTTTGTTTCAATTGTTTTAAATTATTATCTTCCATTGAATTCGATATCCCCCTATAAAAGCTTGTCACAGTTTTAAATTACCTATTTTCCCTTTTTTCAAACTTCACTATAATTTGTATTATTGCTGCTTACACTTAAATATAAAACAGTAATTTCAATATTTCCCTATTGCTGTTTGTTAATTAGTGATAAAATGATAAGGCTATGAGATATAACAAAACTTGTTCAATGATTTAATTTTATTGAACTCACTATAAACATTTAAACATATTAAAGGAGGTGTAGTGATTTGAATCTACATTTCATGATTGTTTTTTGGCTATCTCTTGTCTTTTTAATTTGTGGTATCGTTTCACTTATCACATACAAATTAAGAGGTTCTGAACAAGCAAAAGAATCATTACTAGGCGTTACAGTAATGTTGCTTATTTTTGGTGTTGTAGGTATCCTATTTGCACTCATATTTAGTTAAATATTGTACCAAAGAATCTCTAATTTAATACGGATGCGCCCTTCAAAGTAGACATTTACTAAATGAAAACGACTTTGCAGGGCTTTTTTATAATCTAGCATAGTTAAATTATTTAAAAATATACTTTCTATAGCATGACTTTTGCTAGCTTAACTTAAGCATCCAGCTATAATTCATACGTTCATCCTATATTTTAATCTTTAATCAGTTAAAAAAGTGTAAATTAACAAAATCACTATTGCTAAAATAAAAAAGTAAACAAAGCGTTTAACTGCTCGCACCCTCTCATGTTGAACCTCATCTTTTGAGTGATTAGTATTTTCATGCAACCTGGTATTAATAAATAAGAATGGCATCGTTGCTAAAAATGCAAAAATGAGGCTAAGTATTACAATAATAAGAAAATTCATAACATCACCTCTAATGATTTTTATTATCACTATGTTATTCCCTTAAAAATTCAATTTAACTGCGCTATTGTAAATCTCTTGAAATTGTATATTCATTGATACATTTAGTTTATAATATAATCAATACAATTTAACCATTTAGATTCACCTTAGGGAGTGTTATTTATGAAATTAACTTATTTACCTCAATGGCATCTAATCAATCAAAGTAAACAAGCATTTGCTATTCAAGAAGATGAAAATTCAATTTCCTTAGTCAGTCCAATTAACGACTATGCTATGGGCATTTTAAGCCAAGTATTTTTTACTATTGAAAATGACGAAGTTACTGATACGTCAGTTGAAAACAATAGTCAATCCCTTGTTGCCGAAGTCAAAAAAGCCAATAAACAAATTGTTATTAAGGATATTTAAACGCCTTTATAATTACTAAAAACGGGTATATATTTAATAATCGTTATAACTTTATAGTTGTGGTACCTCATGTCATGAAACAGTGCGTAACTCAGTTTAATAAGATAGGTGTGTGATGGGAATGAAATTATTCAAAAATCTATTACTATTGCTAACTGGTGTACTTGTCGTTCGCGCTTTATTATTGAGTGTCGACAATTCAAATGAAGATAAAATTGAAAATAAAGTAAATGTGCAAGCGGAACAAAAATCATAGCCTGTAACACTAAATAAACCTCATTCTTTCGTTCAATCAACTTTAGAATTGTGAGGTTTATTTTAATCTATGTCCATTCATATTTTCAGTCATATATACAGTAAAGTGAGGTTACTATGCAACATTTCAAAACAAAAATTGAACACTTTCAAATCTATATTTATTTTTCTGCAATAATACTTGGCATACTGATAGGGACCAATTTCCCAGGTATATCTAGCATTTTAGAAACTTTAGTAGCTATATGTATCGCAATACTTATGTTTAGTATGTTTTCACAGATCCCCTTTTTCGAATTACAAAAGCGTGTCCTAAACTTAAAATTTGTGACAGCACTTATCATTGCTAATTTTGTCATTCTACCTATTCTCGTTTACTTTTTAATTTCTATTTTCAATATAAGCTCATCTGCAATATTAATTGGGCTATTTCTAGTACTATTAACACCATGTATTGATTACGTCATTGTTTTCACTGCTTTAGGTAAAGGCAACGCTCAATATATGCTTATCTCAACACCCATTTTGTTTGTTTTACAAATTTTATTATTACCACTGTATTTAACAATGTTTTTAGATAAATCTATACTTACAATAATTGATATAGAGCCGTTTATACATTCTTTTTTCACATTTATAATTATTCCATTACTACTCGTATTGACTTTACAATTATTGAGTAAAAAATATTATGTGATGTCACAGACTTTAAAGGCCACTTCTTGGCTACCTGAACTCTTTATGTCACTGGTATTATTTACCGTGGTAGGTTCACAAATTAATAAAATCGCTAATGACTTATCGGTTGTTGTCAAAGTAGCGCCTATATATATTATCTTTATGCTAATCGCTCCTTTTATCGGATATTTCACGGGTAAACTTTTCCATTTAAAACCATCCATTTTACGGACATTAGCCTTTAGTACAAGCACTAGAAATGCCTTAGTCGTACTTCCCCTAGCATTATCATTACCAGATCAGTGGGTTACAATAACCACAACAGTGATCATCACACAGACTTTAATTGAATTGATAGGTGAACTTTTTTATATAAAAATGATACCTTCGCTGATTAAATCGTAATACATTGATTCCTGCTTATTCTCTTAGCACCAAAATTAAAATAAAGCGTATATTTTTTTATTATTATATAATTTAACATGATACAACTAAATTATTTGGTATAATTGATATGAATCGTAAAATGTTACTTTATAATATAAAATGACATATAAGCGCTATGTTTTTCATTTTCAAATACTTAAATTAACTTAGGAGATGAGCATGATGAAAAAAATTATTTTAGTATTATTGGGGATTGTTAGTCTGAGTTTTTTGATTAAGCCATTATTAAACATTGTCATTGATGACGAATTAGAAGAAGATGTCGTTGATGAAGATAGAACAACGAGTCAGTTTTAATACATTTTCACTTAGTATATACATACCAAAGACAAGACATCCGTTGAAGCCTTGTCTTTTTAATGAGAACTTGTTTATATCGTCGCCATAACAATATCGAAGTAGTGATCCACGTCACTGTTCTCATTTGATAATTCAATTTATTTCTTTTTATACGCTAATGATTTAAAATAATCATATATTTACTTTTTACACTTATGTGACCTCGCAAATTTTACCCTGAGGTGATGATATGAAAACTTTAAGAAAAATAAACGAAAATAACTTCATTATTTATCATATACAGACAGATTTAGGACTTATCATTAAAGTAAAAACAGATGCTAGCTTATCCGAATATCAAACAAATAACCTATTACAAAGCGTATCTAAAGAAATGGACGATAAACTTAGACAAAATGTTGAATGACTTCGATAATGATATAAAGCAGCAATGCTAAAATATACTTTTTAAAGTTATTTTAGTGTTGCTGCTTAGTTTTTTATTAATTTATTATGACAATAATAAATCCTATAAATAATACAAACGTTGATAATCTTGGCTTACTTTTCCCTAACAATCCACTAAGTAAGACCAGAGACAAACCTACTATTAATAATTGATTATTAAATGTTGTGATACCTAAAGCATCTCCGACCATCATAACGACACCATAAATAATAATCATACCGATGAATATACTGCAAATAAGCGAAAATATATTTAATAATTTCATATGTTACATCCCTTTTTAAAATTAAAACACGCCACTTCGAAAAGTGGCGTCAACCTCGAAAATATAATCGGCACTAGAGTTTGGAGGACTTCTTGTGCTTAGTTATATATACCCACTTTTATTAAATAAAAACACAAATAACTAATAATATCAAAATAACTACAATTTATTTTTTGCTACTTTGAAAACATTTAACTTTCAATACTTAATAATGGCAGTTGATAATAAATTAATTTTAATAAAATCAATCATACTGTTGGAAAACAATTTAATAAAAAGTTATCCTATAGATAAAGCATTAATAAAAAAACAGATTAATTATCTAGTTGAATTTAGTATTAGATATCATACATTTCGATAAATTATGGATATTTGCATTGAAATGTTTTTATAAAAAAGGGTGATGGAATGGAAGTATTACGTAAAGTTTATAAGGATGGCGAACCTGTTTATCATGTCAAAACAGATAAAGGCTTAGTTATTAGAATCAAAGGATCTGATGATTTAACAGATTCAGAAACCGAGGAACTACTATTACTCGTTTCGCAAGATGTTGACAAAATGAAAAAATAATCGCAAAACAATTAACATTTCAATGTTGTCACCAACCTCAAAATCAAGGGGCTTCAATTTTAATTCAATATAGAACACTGCGTCTATTTAATCCAATTAATTATTAGCGCCAACTAGAAAATGATTTTTCTTAGTTGGCGTTTTGTTTTGTAGATTATATGATTATAATAAAAATTCAAAGTAGATTTTTAAATATAACGATTATTACATCACTACCCATATTATATTTAAATTTGTGTACGCATTTTAAACGCAATATGTGGTATACCATCTTCCATATATGTATCCGAAACACTGTGAAAACCAAATGATTCATAAAATGGCTTTAAATGTGCTTGCCCTGAAATTTTTATTGTCGTGTTTTGATACAATTCATTTATTTTATTGATTGTCTCATTGATTATTTTGCGTCCATAGCCTTGATTTCTATAATTTTCGGAAACCAAAACTCTTCCAAAACTTACATGCTGTTCAAACGTTATAATTCTTGTATAAGCCACAATGTCATTCTCGTTGCTCAATATGACATGAATTGCATCTAGATCATAATCATCAACCTCTTGATATATACATTTTTGTTCTACGACAAACACGCGAATCCGAGCTTGATAAATTTGTATAAGTTCTTGACTAGTTACATCCCTCGTATGTTTTATATTTAATTCCATTATTTACCTCCCAAAAGCACACGTACACAAACCATAACCTTAGTAATTATTTATAGCAGTAATGTATCACTTATTTATATTTATTGCTCAACGATTTGAATCAAATTACCACATGTATCATCAAAAATAGCATATCTTATACCTTCAACTTCTTTTGGTTCAGTGTGAAATGTAATACCTTTATCAATCAATGCTTGATGTTCACCATCCAAGTTATCCACGCCGAACATTGTGACAGGAATCCCTGCCGCATATAGTCCTTCTTGATAGTCTTTAGATATAGGACTGACATTAGGCTCTAATACGATTTCAACGGGGTTAGTCGAATCTTTTTCTGTAACTGTTACCCATCTAAAACCACCGCCAATTTCAATATTATGTTTTGTCTTAAGCCCTAGTTTTTCAGTATAAAAATGTTGCGCCTTGTCTTGATCATCTACAAAATTGCTTGTCGCTATAATTCTCATTTATTTTCTCCTTATCTATGAAATCATTTTTACATCAAATATATGGTTTACATCTAAAATAACAACTTTTTGTTTGTATACACAATAAAATCAAAAAAACATTATATGATACGGTGGGATTTTTCAATAAAATATAAGTTTGTATTACAGAAATATATATACTACAATGGCACATGGATGTTGATTATCTATTTCTTTTAGGAGTGACTCGTTATGAAAAACCTTATGGAATTGCGCGAAAAATCTAATTTAAGTATTTCAAAACTAGCAATTAATTTAAACGCGAACTATAATACAGATATTAGAATTTGCCAAATTTGGGACTGGGAAAATGGCTATCGCAATGTTTCAAATAAAAACGCATCAATTTTAGCTGATTACTTTAATGTTTCTGAAAAAGAATTCATGCATTAATTTTAAGGGAACTTAATTATTTATATATTTAAGTGGGAAACGCATGTCCGTTCCCCACTTTTTATTATGCTTAATTTTTAAAGATAACTGTTATGATATAGTCTATACCTTCAACACTGTTCGTGACAGATGGTGTCACACTTACTAATTCCCAGTGTTGCTTATCATTGACGTATTGTAAAAATTCATTGACACGTTTATCAAAATCACTAAAACTTTCTTCATATTCCATATGCAATGTTTTTATTTCCATATTAATCACTCCTCTATTTTATTTATTATAAATTCTTCATTTTTCTAAAACAAATCAAACAAAATCACATCAGTTTTATTTAATTCAATTGTTGTAACCTTACTTTTTTAATTTTTATTTAATTCATTTTCAAGCCATTCAACGATTTCTTCAAAAATAAATTTATTTTGAGATTTTTCATTAAATATTTCATGTTGTAAGCGATCGTAGATATGTAATGACTTATGTACTGAACCTATTTCTTGAAAAAATTGTATAGAATCTTGATAACTTACTAAACCATCTTCTTTTCCATGTAAAATTAATACATTATCTGTAAAATTTTGAGCATGCGCTTTTAGGTATTCAATACCATCCATTAATGAAAAGATAAGCCCCATTGAAATTTGCTTCGCATTTAAGTCATCAAGTTCATATTTTTCCATTACTTCTTTTTCTGAACATACCCCTTCACCTAAACTATTTTCTAAATAAGTGTCCGGTGAGATGTTTTTATCAGGATTACCAAAAAGTTCATTATTATAACGTGTTAACGCACCTGAAGTTATCACGCCATCTACTTTATTTGGATGTTGTGTTCCATATAACGCAACGGTATAACCGCCCATACTATGTCCAATTAGATATACTTTACCGTCCATATGTGTCTTAACATCATTTGTGACCGCTTCTAAATCTTCAACAATTTCATCACTATTGCTGTAAAATGTTTGTTTTCCTTCTGAACGCCCGTGCCCTCTTTGATCATATCTTATGACATTAAAACCATTGTCATTTAAATAGCCTGTAATCTCATCATAGCGATCTAAATGTTCTGCTACTCCATGCACGATAATAATATTTGCTTTTGCTTCTTGAACATCATTCACTTTCATATAGAGTTTCGTATTATCTTTAGACTTCACATATTTAATATAATTCATATTAATCACTCCATTTTATTGAAATTATTCATACGTTACTTATTACCCTTTTTTCAAATAATTCATACGTTAAACATATATAGCATTTACTTATATATCATCTATTTGAATGCTATACTTATTTATACAAAATACATATTCCAAAGGATAACCATGTATAAATCAATCACATTAGTGCGTACATTATTTAATTCATTAAATATAAGTGCTTTAGATCACTTAACATACGAAACCTATAATGCAGAATACGAAAGCTATTGTTTTCAAATTAATCATTGTAGCTATAGACACAGATTAGCTAAAAAAACACCAACAAAATCTGGTTACTTTGTTGTTTTCTGGACTAAAGACTACGATAACAACAATAGGCCATTTACATATCAAGAAGCTAAAGATATCTTAATCATTACGGTGCTTGATCATACACACAAAGGTCTCTTTATTATCCCCAAATCTGAATTACTTGCACAACGCTTACTATATTCGGAAAATAATAAAGGGAAAATGGCAATGCGCGTTTACCCACCTTGGGAGGTCAATTTAAACCCATCAGCTCAAAAATCTCAAAAATGGCAAACGCAATATTTCATTGATCTAACACACACCACTGACTTACATTTACTGAAAAAGTTAATGACTGTTGAAGATTAATTCTTTAATGAATCACTCTTGCAATGGAAATCGTTAAAATATCATAGTTCTCCCAACTTTTTAATATCGGTTAATGATATGCTTAAATAGGAGCGTGATATAGATGTCAAAATATATATTGTCTTATAATTTAAATTCCATTTCATACGGTTATGAAAAATTACCGTCTCAATTAAATAATTTAGGAAGTGCTTTATTTATATACAGAGGCTTATGGCTTTTAAAAAATAATTTAGACAAAACTACAATTTGTGAAAGCATCAAAACTTACTTTACTTCTACCGATGATTTTCTAATATTTGAAATTGAACAAAGTCCATTAGGTACGTTAAGTGAACAAAAGTATAACGAAATTCTGCAACTACTTGATGAGTAAAATAAAAAAGATTCCATATTAATGGAATCTTTCAGACTGTCGATAAAGTCTCCGACTTTGTTGTCAGTTTTTTTATGCACGCTTTCCGCGGGCACTGCCTTAGCCTGTAGTCTTCGGCTAGTGCTATTCCCGCAGGAGTCGGCATAAATCACTGCCAATATTACAAAAAAATATAATATATAAATTAAACACATAGTGGTGTTTATTATGTTGCATAAATCATATAAACTTGACGAAGATAAATATTCTATATGTCATTATCATCTACATATTCAATAATGTCTGCTGGCTGACAATCAAGCGCTTTACAAATAGCATCTAGCGTTGAAAATCTAATTGCCTTAACCTTTCCAGTTTTTAGATTGGATAAATTTGCAATAGTTATATCTATTTCATTTGCAAGTTCACTAAGTTTAACTTTTCTATCTGCTAATATCCTATCTAACCTAATAATTATCATAAAATGATCTCCTAAATCGTACTATCGTATTCATCTTGTAAAAACATTCCATATTTGAAAACTCTACCTATTATCCAAATAATGATTCCTGCAAATATAAATGCAAAATTAAAACTAAATATAAAATCTGACAATGATTCAACTTCATTATCCATTAAAGATAGTAGTTTACTATTACCGCTAACAATACTATACGATACGTAATAACGAGCCAATCCCAAAATAGCATTATAAATACCGATAACAATAAAGCAGTAAGCTATTTTTTCAATTAAATTTGCATTCTTTAAAGTAAATATTCTTTTTTGACTAATATTTTTCAACCATTTCCTCAAAAAGTAAATTCCAATTATATAAATACAAATTAAACCAATTAATAACGCTAATAAGATAATCACTGAGGGTTTATAAAAAGTGACATCATTTAAATCATGCTTAGAAACTACATTGCTTGAAACATTAAAAGCATCATATAAACTATCTTGATTTTCATTTATTATATCATTTATAAATGACGTTGGAATAATAATTATAACTATTATACTAATTAACAAAGGTAATATACTTAATGATGTTACAACTAATGCAATAGTCACAATAATTATCAAAAGCTTTAGCAACAAGTTGAAAGATTTACTATTAAACGTATTCATGCTTAAAACCCCTTTATTTAAGATTAAACTCATTATAACAACTATTTATCAATTATCAATACTTTTTTATCGAAAAACGATAAATAAATGTACAACATGCCATCAAAATAGATTTTAATTGCGTTAAATTTTATTATTTTGTATATTATAAGTATAAGAATTTTTAAAAATATATTTTTGAGGTGAATAACTTGGCAGATGAAAGTAAATTTGAACAAGTTAAAGGTAACGTAAAAGAGACAGCAGGCAATGTTATGGATAACAAAGATTTGGAACAAGAAGGTAAAGAAGATAAAGCTTCTGGCAAAGCAAAAGAAGTAACTGAAAATACAAAAGATAAAGTTAATGATTTTATAGACAAATTAAAAAATAATATTGTGTCTACAGCTATTTGTAGCTATCCTATATCGGCAAAGTAATCATCTTTGTCGATATTTTTGAATCAATATACTACAAAGGACACGCTAAAATAGATAAAACTAAATATTGCCCACTTTTTAGTTGCAAATAAGTTTATATATAGTACAATTGAACAAATCTTATCATTTCTATATGTCATATAGTTAATGATGACTAACACAAATATTGTATCATTGTAGTTTCATAGCACTAGCTTCAATTTTACAAAATGCAATTTTAAGGGGATTTCTATGAAAATTATTAACTATGAAATTGGCGCTATCGACATAAGATATACAGTTGAAACAATTAAAGGTCATATATTTACACATTCATTTCCGAAAGACACGCCATCTAACAATGTAGAACGTTATTTAAAGCTACTATCTACCAATGTTGATGAACGAAAAGCAGAGATCTAGATAGCGGAAAGCTCTATTCGGATTAAAATATATATTTATACTAGGGATAGTTGTGTTATAAAACCATACTAATGACCATAAGCAAAAGGGACACAAAACCAAATCAAATTTCAATAAGTTCAAAATATAAAAAAAAGTTCGTCCATTATAATTGGAGGAACTCTCTCTTTTTTAAACTGTTGTAGATTGAATATCTTTATTTATCTATTGTCGCCTTAATAATATAGTGGTTCAAAATGTTATCAATATATCCTTTTTCGCTTGTCATTCAATATTAAAGTAAATACTTAGGTGATTTTGAATAAGTATATAAACAAAATCATATTAAATGCTATTTTCAAAATTAATTAGCATTATCTAAAAAGAAGTCTGAAATTAAATTTAAAAATTGCTTTGGCGATTCTAAGTTAGCTAAATGTGCTGTATTAGGCATTGTAATCTTTTTTACATATGGTATTTCTTTAATCATTACCTCCGAAATATCATGAAAATCTTCAACATCATACTCACCATTAATAATTAATACAGGAATTCGTATATTTTTTAACTGTAAAATATGATCTTCGTTTTTTATTTCCTCACAGGAATTTTTTGCTTCAGGTTTAATTAAAAATTTCAACTGCATATCAACCACTAATTGTTTTACATCTGCGTTGATAAGTTCTGCATCCCTATTTCTTGGTATCCAAGTTTTATAGTTTAACTTTGCTGTTTCTTCAATTTTTCCTTCTTGTAATAATCGTTCTTTATCTTCCTCATATTTTTGGAGAAAAGATGAACCTTTCCATCCACCTAAAGCTGGTGACAATAATGCTAAGCTCAGACACTTTTCCGGATTTTCTAAATAAAATCAATAGCTAATTTTCCACTAAATGAAGCAGCTAAAATATGAGTTGTTTTGATGTCCAAATGTGTCAGTAGTTCATTAATAATATTACTATGAGCATAATTCCCTTCAGTAAAATCACTAAAGCCAAAGCCAGGAAGATCAAATCTAACTACTCGATATTTTTCTGATAGTAAATGGAATTCTTTATCCCACATGCGCGAATCTGCAATTCCAGCATGCAGTAATAATATATTTTCACCATGACCTTTCGATTCAAAATAAATATTAGCTCCCGCAGCTTTAAAAAACCCTTTACATTCATGTGTACTCATAGTATACGAACCCCCTGTTGATATCGATAAATAATGAGTCATACTTAAAACATGAATAAGATAAAATATTTTCTACCTTTCATATTTAACAGCTTCATTTCTTTGCGTTAACTTCTCATTTCTTTTTTGCAACTACACTTAAATTTTTAATAAGATAAAATTTACATTGCATGTTTTATACCCTTTTTAACTAAATACCAATTGATTGGATAACTTGTCATAAATCCGATTAACATCGCAATTTGCATTAAGAACCAATATTCAACATGATTAGGCTGCATGTAAGTTGGACTAACAAAGAGATGCATAATAATCATAAAACCAAACATACCAATTTCAAAAGCAATTAACGATAGCGTATCGGCTTTGATTGCGTCTACTAAATCTCTACCTGGATGGTCATGTTTAATTTCCATGTGGAAGTATTGGAACATTAAACCGAAGATATAGGCTAATATAAATTCGATAATAAACTCTGTCACCATTTGATTATTAAAAAACAATAACCCCGTAAAGAAAACAACAGGCGCACCAATTAAGTCCCCAAATGAGCAACCAGCACTACAGTGTGTTGTAGAAACAACGACACTTTTCCAAAATGGCTTATTACTATGATGTTCATGATGATGCATCGTGTCATGGTGATGATCATGCTGGTTTGACATGTGATCAACTTCTTTTTCTTTGCCTAAACGATAATAAGCGATTAATCCTAAAATCGGAAAGTACAAGCCGGTTAATGGCCACACAATATTCATAATCATCATTTGACGTTGTGGATTTTTAAATATATCTAATAGTATAATTAAAAATTGTAATATTCCTACTATAATAAATATTAAAGATATCGTCACAAACATATTAAGACCTCCTAAGATTTTATATTCAAAGGTTAAAATTTCGAACTCATATTCACGGTCAGGAATAATACTATTCATACTACCCTAAAGCTTTTATTAAATTCATTATCCTATATTTTATGTATTTCAAATAAAAAACAGCGATCCTCGTTATGATTACTGTTTTAATAAAAATTAATGTCTATGTTTTATGTAATAAAACTTACTTTGTAGTGCCAACAGTATTAAGTAGCACAATACCTAACGTAATAAAAATCATTGAAATTAAACCTATCATATTGAGTGTTTCTTTAAAAATAACTACTGATAAAATCGTACTCAATACCAAGCCTAAACCTGCCCAAGTCGCATAGCTAATACTCAAAGGCAAATACTTCATAGCTAAACTAAAGAAGTAAAAACATATAATAAAAGAAATGATTGCGGTAATACTTGGAAACAGCTTACTAAACCCAACTGATGATTTAAGTGAAACTGTACCCGTAATTTCAGTGATAATTGCGATTAATAAGTATAAGTAAGGCATAAGACTCCTTTCAAAAAGACCAATTTGTCATCATATTTTCTTTAGTCATTATTGTATTATATCGAAAATACCTTATTAATTAAAACGCCAACTCATAAGTAAGTTATTATATCGTTAGCACATTTAAAAATAGTGAAATTTAACGACACAATGCGATCTTTATTTTAAATTTCCTTCGACCTCAATTTAAACTTATAGTTGAGATGATTATTGCCAATGCAGACGCTTTTAAATATCTTTTTTCACACAAAAAAACACATCTATCATTAGATGTGTCATTTCAATAATTTATTGACTATATTCAGGTCTAATAAATATCATTTCTGGTTCATAATCATGAGTGACTTTATGGGCTACTTCCGTTTTATCCATGCCGCCGCCTTCCCAATTTTGATCTAAGGATTGAAATTGAGTGTAATTACCGTCGTAATTCCCATTAGTCACAATTGCAGTGTGCCCTGCACCATTACCATATGCGTCATTAAATACAACGATATCACCCGCAGTTGCTTTAAAATCTTCAGTGTTTTCATAAACTTGCGCTTCACCGATAAAATTATTTTCTTCAGGAATATCTTTAGCATAATCACCTTTTAGGCCATGACCGTATAAATAGTCCCACTGCTCATTGACTAAATCAAAACACTGCCAACCATAAGCATCATCATAATCCCAGCCTTGACCATTAAGAGATTCAACATGTTGTATTGCTTCATCCTGTGTATACTGCGTTGCTGCTGAAACACTATTGACATGACTATTAAAAATGACGCCTAACGTCATTAACAATATAAATATAAAACTTTTAACTATATAACGAAACATATAAATTCCTTTCATCAACTTTATAAGACATTCATTTTATTTTTCACTAAAATGAATATGATAAACCATCAAATTAAAACTTATCTTAAATTCAAATCACAAACAATCACTTAATATATGTAAAAGTAGTTTACCAAGCACATAAAAACAGACCGAAACGTCAATATACGTCTCAGTCTACAACATTTTATGCCCTTTAGATTATTGAAAATAACAATGGTTATTTACTAAATAACCCCTTTTTAAAAACATCTTAATTTGATACAGTTCGACTTCTACTTATTTTCCGCAATTAATCACTAACCGCAAAATAATTTCCCTGCCCATCTTGGAAGTTAAAGACACGTACGCATGACATTTCAATAATTTCATGACCAGTTAAGCCTTTTTCCTTTAATTTCTCGTACAACGCATCGAAATCTTTCTCCTTGAACATTAATGATGGTGTACCAAGGTTCACTTCTGGACTATATTGATTCATAAATTCTTTTTCAATAATTGAAAGAGACGTTTCGACAGATGTATTAGGTGCAACTTCAATAGCTTTAAATCCCCTCTGCCAACTCTTCTTCTGAAATTACTACAAATCCCATTGTATCTACCCAAAATTCTACCGCTTTTGTTTGATCATCGACATATAACATTACTTGATTTAATTTTTCCATCAGTATATAACTCCTCCATTTTGATACATACACCATACCCATTTTATTGATATTAGAAAACATTTATCGTGTTAAGTCACCTTTATTACTCAAATTTTCAAAAAATAAGCATTTCTCTATAAATAAAATAATTATTTAAAGTTACTTTTTTGTTCACGAATTTAGTTTTACACACAAACAAAATACAATAAATAAATGATAATATTTAATTATATTTTAATGCAGCATATTTATTCCATGTATTTTGGGCGCTATATTACCAATTAATCATCATATTATTCTCTTTCTTTAAATACATAAAATACAAGTAGCTATATTTTAAAGGAGGTTTTATTATTAAAAAAGTTAGTATCATTATGCCTACTTACAATAATGGAAGTAAGCTAGAGCATACAATTCACTCTGTATTACAACAAACCATGGATAAAAGTGATTTTGAATTTATCATTATTGATGATCATTCAAATGATAATAAAACAGTGGAAATAATTAGACATTATTTAGTGAAATATCCAGAACTTATTAAGTTTAAACAATTAAGAAAAAATAGTGGTAATGCAAGTATTCCAAGAAATCATGGTATAAAAATGAGTAAAGCAGAATACATATTTTTCTTAGATTCCGATGACTTACTTCATCCCAATACGCTTAGTGATTTATATCATTATGGCCTCAAACATAATAGTGATTTGATTATTGGCAAATATGGCGTTCAGGGCAAAGGTAGAGGCGTATCTAAAGCAGCATTTGAAAAAGGAAATATTCCACAAGCAGATATTATAGAAAACAGCTTATTTTATACACTTTCAGTGCTAAAAATGTTCAAACGTAGTGTAATCGTAAAACAAAAATTCATGTTTAAAACAAATGCTAAGACCGCTGAAGATCAACTATTTACAATAGAGTTTTTAATGAATTCAAAAAAATATTCAATTAAAACAGATTACGAATATTATATTGTCGTTAATGATTTTTCTAATAAAAATCACTTATCTACAAACAAAAGTAAGCCTAAATCATACTTTTCTACAATATCTGAAATATACAAAGCTATTTATAGTAGTAAAATTTATAAAGATAAAGAAACACGTGATAAATTGGCAGGTAAATATACTACAAGACTGTTTCGACATGGACAACAGAAGCATTTTGCGTTAAGTAATCTTGATTACAAAGACAAAATTGAATGGTTAGATTATCTCTCTAAAACAATGAATCAAGTGCCTAGAAGTTCAGATAAATATGTAACTTCTCTATTTCATTTAAAATTAGAAGCTATCAGACAAAATGACTTATTATCTTTAATGATTGCAGAAAAGATATTAAAAGGAGAACAATGATGGATGAGTTCAATTACGATGATAGAAAATATCTAGAATTAGACACAGAAGATTTGAAACGTAATAAGAATAAAGTTGAATGGATATACACTAATTATGAAAATATCAAATTAGATATTCAAAACCATTCAGAAACAGCACCATTACTATTAATAAATGGTTATAGAATAGCTAAACTTAAAACTATACCCTTACAAACTCAATTAAACGATTTGAAAGCCGAGTTTAATTTTGATCAGTGTGATTACTTACGTGTTACATATAAAGAGCATTGATTGAAAGCTTTTAAAGATTAGTTAGATATTGTTTAAAATAAATTCAGATCAGCTAAATTATTAAAATAAGGTCCATATTAGGATTAAGATTCTAATATGGACCTTTATTAATTAACGTTAAATAGAAATCATACTTTTAAGCCAACCAGCTAATCACTTCACTCTTAATTAAGACTCTATACTTTGAATTTCAAGTTTTATCCTATTTGGATCTTCAAAATAAACCGCGTAATGTCCTTCTCCTCCTGCATAAGGATGTGATTCACTATATAGAATCCCCCAATTTTTATCTAACAATTCATTTGTTATACGATCTACAAGTGACTTTTCATCTACACTAAATGCTAAATGATTTAATCCAATTCTCTTTCTATGATAACCATAGCTTCTATAATCATTTTCAACTTCTACGAATACTATATACATTTTATCAAGTTTAAAACTAAACTCCTTTTTCCAATCTTGGAAAAGTTTATAGCCTAATTTAGTTAGTAACCATTCATAGAATTCTCTTGTTTCTTCTAAATTTTCTACATATATTTCTATATGATTTATCAAACCATTCATTTAATACATCACAATCTTTCTCTAATAATATTTATTACATTAAATTCATGATATCATTATTAAAATTAATTGAATATTCCAAAAATTATTGAGGCGATTTTATATTATGATAAAAGCAATTTTATTTGATTTAGATGGAACAATTTTAGACAGAGCATCTTCTTTAAGAAATTTTATTGATTACCAATATGATAAGTTTCATAGTTACTTTAACCATGTTGATAAAATAACGTTTAAGCATAAATTTATTGAAGTAGATCATAATGGCTATGTGTGGAAGGATAAAGTTTATGCAGAGTTAATCAAAAATTTTGATATTAAACATATCAATGCCAATACACTACTAGATGATTATATTAATAATTTTTGTAACCATTGTGTACCATATCCCAATTTAAAAGAAACACTAGAAATACTTAAAACAAATAATTTCAAACTAGGTATCATCACAAATGGTAAATATTCTTTTCAATACAATAATATTAAATCATTAGATATTGAACCATACATGGATATAATTTTAGTTTCTGAAAAAGAAAATATCAAAAAGCCAAATCCTCTAATTTTTGAAAAAGCTGCGGAAAATTTGAAAGTAGCTCTATGTGAATGTGTGTTCATTGGTGATAGTTTTAAAAATGATTATGAGGCCTCAAGACTTGCTGGAATGCATAGTATATATAGATTAAACAACGAAAATGATACTCACAATGTAAATAATAGTATTAAAAATTTAAATGAAATACCTGATCTCATAAAATATGCCAATAATATATAGACAAACATTCCAATAATAAATTTAACGTTAACGTTTTACATTTTTACCTCAATTTCTTATGAACTATGAGATTAATTATTTATGTTATATATAACAAACTAAAAGGAAATGAATTACCTAAATATTTATTGAAAGGTGGTGAAATAATGAAGTTTGGAATCTTACTCATAAGATTAATGTTAGGGATTGTTTTTATAGTACACGGCGGCCAAAAAGTCTTAGGTGGCTTCAGTGAACCTATGGCTATGATGGATGGCCTTGGTTTCCCTGCGTTCTTTGGCATTGTCTTAGGACTGTTTGAACTTATTGGAGGTATCTTATTATTCTTTGGTATTCTAACTAATTATATTGCTAGTGGTTTTATAATAATTATGCTAGGTGCTTTGTTTACCGTTCATTTAAAAGAAGGTTATATGGCATCTGAATTTGTATTAACTTTATTAGTTATGAGTATCAGTATGATAGTTTCATATAATTGGAAAAAATTCGTTCAGTTCTATTAATTATAATTAGTATATGTAACTGATTTTATTTTAAAAGCCAGCCTATTCATCTAGGTGGGCTTTTGCGTACTAGTATTTTTTCAAATGTAATGCTTATTTAAACTAAATCCACCTATTTCATTCGCAACCAAAAGGTTGGTTCAAAATGAAAAAAAATTTATTTTTCTACAAAAAAATAACCACCCATGATTGGGTGGCTATGTCTGAGAATAGTCTGAATATACACCCTAGGGCGTATATTAGACCTACTCTATCCGACTACACCCTAGGGTGTGCTAGACAATAGTACAATATAACTTAGTTGATGTAAACCTAAAAACGATTTTGTGAGATAGAGATCACATTAGCAATTAAACAAATATCAATATGTTTCCAAATTATTTATAAATGAATCGAAATTTCTAATTTTTCAACTCAAACTCAATAGCAATAAAATGCAAATGAAATTCATATCTTATTATAATTTTATCTTTTCAACTGATTTATTACTCACGTTGTAAATCAATACATCTGGCATATTAAGACTTTTAAATGCTTTATAACCAAATTTATGTAGATAATGAACATTAAAATGAGCTTTCTATATTTAATAACATATCTATGTGTGGTATATCATCTTCCAAATATATTTCAGAAACTGCTTTGAAACCAAATGATTCATAAAATTCTTTTAAATATGCTTGAGCTGATATGTGAATTTGTTTTCCTGAACTATATCTATTTATATAATGTATCGTTTCTTGAACAATTTTTCTTCCATAATCTTTTCCACGGAATTTTTTTGTAACTAAAACTCTTCCAAAACTAATACCTTTTTCTTGTTCAATAATTCTTGTATACGCCACTATTGTATTATCATCTTTTAAAAGTACATGTTTTGCGTTAATATCAAATTCATCAATTTCTTGATATGGACAATTTTGTTCGACCACAAACACTTTTACCCTCTCTTGAAAAATATTCATTAATTCGGTTACTGACAATTGGTCTGTTTCTTTTACTATTAATTTCATTTAAGTTTCCTCCTCAAAATAAAAAGGCATTACCCTTATTCATCACATCAAAGATGCGCCCTAGTAGAATAAAGATAATGCCTTTAGAACATTTATCCGGGGACAAATATTCAGCATATTTATTTATTTTTTCTTATAATACCAAAGAAGTTAAGTTTTGTGAATAAAATGAATTTATTTACCTAGACTTTTGTATATGCTTATAGATTTCTAGATATTTTATAGTAATATTTTTCTCTATTTTTAATAGTGCCTTTATATAAAAAGTTAATTAATTCTAATCTCTCTACTTCCTATTCTCCCTTTTGGAAAACAAATTATAAATATTTAAAATCGCATTATTATTTTTAATAAACATACTGAAAAATGTCATTAAAGATGCAAATATTAAGGCTGCATGTAATGTTTGAAAGAAAATCTCTTTTTGACCAAAAATTAATTCAAACAAATATAGAAAACAGAAATAAGATAAAAAGAAATAAAGAAAATTCAAAAAATGTTTTCCGATCGTTTTCATAAGATGCCTCCTTTAAAAACGCTCACCATAATTATCCTTATGATTCTCCCTTTAAAAATAATTCATTATATCTAAACCTTAACATAAAATAAGTAATAGGTATCGGTAAATATAAATTATTAAAAATAACATTTTAATGTCATATTTATTCTTTAAGTGCAGTACAATTAAACTAATAATTTATTTTTTAAGGATATGTATAGTTGATGCAGTTTACAGACCAGTCAAAAAATAAACGAAATTTAAATAAAGGAGAAATCTCGGAAAAAACAGCAAATATAATGAGAATAATTTATTATAATATCGCTAAACGTTTGTCTAATGAGATGACAAATGATAATGAATTGGAAGTCATGCAAGTTTGTGATAGTTATTTAATGCGAAATGATAGTTTAACATTAGCAAATTCCAACTTAATTAATTATAAAGATCATAACCATGTAATTGTATATCGCATTAAATTAACTGCATTGAACGAACAAAGAAATGTTCTTAATCAACTTATTGAGTCAGGAGAAGTAAGTGAAAATATAGCTCTTCAAGTTAGTAAATCTATAAATTATGATGAAATGATGGTTTTAGATAAATTAATATAAAGTTTAGAGTTACATAGCGTGTGATATACTATAACAAAAAGAACCATAACTCATAGTTAAGGTTCTTTTTGTTATGTGAAATAATATAAAAAGTTCAATGTATTATTTCACTATCCATAAAAATTTTATTCTAAGTTGGCATGATTTTGTTGTATCGTAGTTTCATCAATGTCATCTTCAGACATTAATCATAAAACCACACTATCTAAAAACATTAGAGAAGATTATTCAAACAAGCTTCCAAGTGGCTGCATTGAACCTTCTACGTCATGTTTTGTTCCTGCAGGTAGAATTACCGATAAGTCGGATAGTTGACCAATTTTTGAATCTGATTTCGTAGTAATAAGCGCTACTTGCGCGCCGATTGAATTTGCTTTTTCTGCAAGTAAACGCAGATGCTCAGTTGAACCTGATCTCGAAAGGATAATAAATCATTACTGCTAATAGATGGTGTTGTAGTTTCTCCTACAACGTAGGACAGTTTACCTAATGGGTTTAATCGCATAGCAAAACTATTAGCAATAAATCCAGAACAGCCTTTATCAGCAACAAAAACACGAGGCGCTTGTGTTACTGATTCTTCAAAAGATTGGTAATCATTGTCTTCAAGGTGTGAAAATGTGCTTTCTAACTCCTTAACAGTAAGATCAAAATTATTAAATTCTGTCATAATTATCTACCTTCAATAGCATCTCTACATTGTTTTCTGGTGCTTTTGGATCATCAGTATTAGCAATACCTCCGATCACAATAACTAAATCTGGATTTTAAGAAACTATACTTTCGATAGTATCGAGTTTGATACCACCAGCCACCGCTACCTTAGAATTTTTAATTACAGATTTAACATTGCGTAAGTTCTCTAATGGTGATTGTCCTTGTGCTTGTAAATTATAATCGGTGTGTACTGCAATATAATCAGCACCCATTTCGTCTAATTCTTTTGCACGTTTTTCTATATCTTGAACAGCAATCACAAACAAGATGTTAACCAGCAAGAAAGTTGCGAACAGTTATTACAATTACCCAAACCAAAAGTAAAAGAAATTAAGAATCTTCCTGTAGCAATGACGATTAGACAAAAGAGATTCAATGGCAATTACACGTTCAGCTCCTTGTAATTTGGCAAATTTTTGTGCCATTAAACCGATTGGGCCACAACCGAGAACAATAACGGTATCTCCAGATTTTACGCCTGCATGTTCAACACTCCAATAAGCTGTTGGGACCACATCAGATAAAAATAATACTTGTTCGTCTTTCAAATCACTATCTGGAACCTTGAAGGATGAAAAGTCAGCAAATGGAACTCTTAAATACTTTGCTTGGCTGCCCAGTGGTTTCCATGCATAGCATTGCCAAAACCGAAGAGTCCACCATTATTCATTTTCCAACTTGCCGGTGATGGATTAGAATTATCACACTGAGACTCCATTTCATTATTACAATAGAAACAATCGCCACAACCTATGTTAAAAGGTATAACTACTCTATCTCCCTTTTTTAAGGTTTTAACCTCTTTTCCTACTTCTTCTACAATTCCCATTGGCTCATGTCCAATAACAAAATCAGGATCCATAAATAAATCACCTTGATGGTAAAGATGTAAATCAGAACCACATATACCTGAAGCTGTTATTTTTATAATTGCATCCGTTGATTCTTCTATTATTGGATCATGTACTTCACGCACTTCCATATTTTTATGACCTTGATAAGTAACTGCTTTCATTTAAATCACCTTAGTATTACAATGTAAACTCAAAAGAGTAAATTGATTTATTATTCTTTTGAGAGAAAATATAAGTTTATGTATTAAATATAAATATACATAATGTACATATAAATTATGTGAATTTATTGGATATAATAGCTTTTTTAAAAAGATAGTATATATAACAAAGGGTTGCCACTTAACAATTCCACGTCCTTTGGGTATACATGGATTAAGGTATTCGCTAGGTATTTCTCGATAGTCACTTGTGTATTTATATTCATCTGGTCCATTTGGATTTATTACTTTCATATAATCACCTCAAAAAAATGGAATCGTTTTACTAGCTTTTATAATATCTTTTGTGAAGAAAAATTGTTTACCTTCTCCTGTGTATGCAGGATTTAAAATCATATTCGCTTTGGCATTGTACAACCACTCTGGATTAATACCAGAATTTAATATTTCTTGAAATTCTTGAAAGTTTTTATTCCAATCTAAATTTGGAATCATATAATCACCTCATAAATATTTTAGAACATTTGTTCGTATAAATCAACTTAATATCTATTTTTCTTATAACCAATTATAATTAATCGTTAGATAAAATCAGACAATCTAGGAGAATACATATGGATTATAAAAAAGAAATTGAAAAAATGGGTTGGAATACAAAAGAAGTAACTAATCGAGTCGAAAGTTTAATAGAAGAAAAAGTAATAGATATAAAAGAAGAAGTAACCGAGGATCTATCAGTGGTTGTTGAAAAAGAAAATAATAATCCAATACTCAACGAGTTTTTAAATAAATAAAAAAAACAGCCTATCTAATCAGATAGGCTAATTTATTACAGTTTGTTAAGCGTTCCACGTCGCTTGATAGTTAAATACCCCAATTTTCTTATTGGAAACAAATCATAGCTATAAAAGTTATATAAATTGTAGTTCATATATCTCTTTATATTCATAAGTATTAAAACTATCAATATGACCTTTTAATAATATTTCTTGTTTCTTTCTACTCACATTGTGATAATATGTAAGCCTAATATTCATATCTGATTCGTAACCGTTATTTTGAATAGTATCATCCAATTCATCAAATACAGTTTTATTAATAGGTAACATATAGCTTTCTTTGCTAGGTAACATATTTATATATTTCTTTTGAATTACGTTATCTTTACCTAACATAACTTCAACAGTTATGTTTTTAGCAGCTCCTCCACCAAGGTTATATAACTTTAAATAATCTTCGTGTTCTTCAGAATTTGAAGTCGTATTTCTTAAATTCAAATTTTTATTTTCATCTTTTTCTAAAAGGATTTGATTAAACCCTAGAGCTGGTATAAAACTAATTTTCATTTGATAAAGTTGAACTGATACCGATACAAAATAAAATAACGCCATAATAAAAGTTCCTAGTGATCCAATTGCTGAAATAATATTTATCATATTAAATCTCCTTTTTTAATTTTTAGGAGACAGTAGTAGGGGTTTAATCATAACATTTAATTTGATATTTTTGTAGATTTTTTAACATTTCGTACTACCTACGTATAAAATCATCAAATAACCACCCAGTGACATGTGTGGGTGGTGGATATAAAAAGATATTTGAGAAAAGGCTAGCGATTCATATGTAAATACATTATACCATAAAAAAATAGGGCGAGCACATAAGTGCCTGTGCTCTAATGATTTTATATTAATTTTTACTTCCCCTCTATAATACTCCATAAAATAATAGATCTAGGAATTGCTGCAAAAATTCTTTTTTTTGATTGGATTTTAAACAAACATATATTTGTGCATTTTAATATCCCAATCGTTTTTTTAATAAATAAACATTACATTTAAGAATAAAAAATACAACATTTAGGAATTATAACATTTTATTTTTAGAGTATTATGATAAATTATTTATAAAAATATTTGGAGGGATTTACTTGGATGAAATTTTAGAAGATATTAAAAAAAGTGCTTGGAACTTTATTACACTGATTATTTCAGTCTTTTTATTTTTTACTTTGAAATCTACTGTTGATTCATTTGTTTCTCAATATGGTGCAAAAGTAAAAGTTAAAAATTTATTTGTTGACGGTTATCTTAGTGGAACTTTAAGCATCTTAGGTCTTATTTTTATTACTTTAGTATTACTATGTGCCACTATTTTTTTCTCATATTTGATATTAAAGGGCGATTTTTCACTTACGGCGATTTTTCAAATATTAATTTCTATTGGTTTTATCATTGCAACATTATCTTTAAGCTCTGTACCATTTATTGGTACTTTGATTATGCTAATAATAATCACTATATTCATTTACTTCATAATTAATGAAAGATAGTAACTTAAAAAGGGCTTTAAAATAGCCCTTTTTTCATTCCAACTTATCCAACAACGCATTAAACATCTGCCTAACTCGTTGTGCCTCACATCAAATATACTTCCTATCTTTTCATAACTAACGCCTTTACAAAGTAGTAGGAACAAACAAAACTCTTTATCCGTCCCTACTCTTTCTACTATAGTTTCTAATTCATTGAAAAATATCGCATCTTCAAAATTGTTATTATCTATCACGTTATTTACTGGTTGATCACTCACATTAAAGAAGTCATCTATACCAACATCTTCATCTATCGTTATTCTCTATTGTCTTGTGGTAGTTTAATATAAACTCTTTTACAGTTGCTTTATCATACTTCATACATATTCTACTGCCTTTGCAACACGTTTTAATATAACCTCTCTAGCATGTCTTAATGTTAACTCACTCACACCTATTACATCAGCAATCACTTCATCTGTATACTTCTTATCATCCCACCACGTGAGCTTTATAATCTGTTGTATTTTAACTTCACTCTCTTTTTGACGCTGTTTAGTGCGTTCTACACACTAATGATGATGCACTTTATATAAATCTACCTGTAACTTATCAATCGTCTTAATTGCCCTCTTACGTCCAAATTATACATATATATCATAAATTTTCACTGATCTTAAAATAGTTGTTATTTGTGTACCCAAAAATAAAAAGCCCTCAACCACAAGGATTGAGAGCTATATAGTGGAGACGGCGGGATTCGAACCCGCGTCCAGAGGTTCTGATACTAGCACTTCTACGTGCGTAGTCTATCAATGAGTTTCGCATAATGGGAGGTGATAGACATCCGTCATTATGCTAGTTTGATTCATCTCTTCTAGGCAGACTTCAAACGGCAGTGCCTAGCGTATCCTACTAAAGGTTGAATCGCGTTAACAGCACATAGGAGATGCTGTTAGGCGATGCAGAGTGCTATTACGCAGCTACTGCGAAATTATTGTTTTCTTTGCCAGTTATTATAACTGTGTGTGTTAGTGACGGAGACAGCCCTCCGACACGCTTAACTAGCTCATGGAACCCCTGTCGAATCCAAAAACGCCCCCTGAATAATATTAAATGTACTTTCTGGTAGGCTGTATCTGTTACAGCGCTTTTTCAGAAAGCACATATTATATTACCAAAGATTCATATCTTTGGCAATATATCCGCTTAATAACGGGCTTTCATCTCTCTAGCTACATCACGTTGTACTGCTTTTTCTTTTAATGCTTGACGTTTATCGTATTTTTTCTTACCACGTGCAACGCCAAGTAAGACCTTACAGTGCCCATGTTTGAGATAGAGTTTCAAAGGTACGATAGAGTAGCCAACTTCACGTGTACGCTCACCTAACTTCGCTATTTCACGTTTGTGTAGTAAGAGCTTACGTGAACGTCGTGGATCATGGTTGAATCTGTTACCTTCTTCATACGGCGCAATGTGCATATTGTTTAGAAACATCTCGCCACGATTCACTTGCGCATAACTATCTTTAAGGTTTGCACTACCACGACGAATTGACTTGATTTCTGTTCCTTGTAACACAATGCCCGCTTCAATCGTATCTTCTATATTATAATCATGTCTGGCTTTACGATTTTCTGCTAGTGTTCCTGGTGATTTTTTCTTTGGCATTGAGTTTCACCTCTTCGTTGAGTTATTTTTTCTTCTTACGTGCTTTATTTTTTACATTTTTATCTTTATAAAATGGTTTATGTTTTGTGTTGCCTTTACTTTGGTCGCTTTGACGTTTGTTTTTACCTTTACGTTGTTTCTGTTTAGTACGTCCACGTCCGCCTTTACCATTTTTATCATCTTTAGATTTATCTGATGAATTGCCACGTGGTTTGGCTTGGATTGTCTTACCACGTGATGGTCTTTGACCGCGATCTCTATTTGGTATTGGCATACCGACGATTTGGAAATCAATCATACGTTCAGCAACATCTACGTTAATGACTTTAATTTGAACAGGATCACCGATGCGGAATACTTTCGCTTGGCGTTCACCTATCATTGCCATTTGACGTTCATCAAAATGGTAATAATCATCCGTCATGTTAGATACATGCACCATACCTTCAATTGTGTTTGGTAATTCAATAAACATACCGAAATTCGCAACTGAACTAATAATCCCTTCGAATTCTTCGCCAATATGTTGCACCATGTATTCTGCTTTTTTCAATTCATCTGTATCACGTTCTGCTTCGATTGCTCTACGTTCTCTTTGAGACGTATGTTCAGCAATTTCAGGTAACAATGCTTCCCATTTATTTCTTTCTTTTCTGTCCATGGATTGTTCAATAATATATTTGCGAATTAATCTATGAACAATTAAATCGGGATATCTACGTATAGGTGACGTGAAATGTGTATAGTATTCAGCTGATAAGCCAAAGTGTCCTAAGTTCACATCATCATAACGTGCTTGTTGCATTGAACGTAACATCATCGTTGAAATCACCATTTGTTCTGGTTGACCTTCAACTTCTTGTTGAATTTTTTGTAAAGTAGACGGGTGAATATCTTCACCTGTACCTTTAATCATTAATCCAAAATTAGTCACGAAATCAAAGAATTGACGTAAGCGCTCTGATTTAGGTTGTTCATGGACACGATAGATAAATGGTACTTCTAAACGATCAAAATGTTCCGCGATAGTTTCATTAGCCGCTAACATAAATGATTCAATTAAGCGTTCGCCTTCACCACGTTGTCTCATTTCTACATCCGTTGGGATACCTTCTTCATTAACAAGTACTTTAGCCTCATTAATATCAAAATCGATTTCACCACGACGTCTTCTCATATGGATTAAGCGCTGAGATAAATCTTGCGCTAAATCTAACATCGGTGTGATTTCACTATATTGATTACGTGTTTCCGTATTTTGATCAGTAATAATTTCATTTACTTCATCGTATGTCATACGATAATTAGAATGAATCACACTATCAAAGATTTCATGGCCAACAACATCGCCACGTTCATCTATTTCCATTTGGCAACTTAATGTAAGTCGGTCCACTTGCGGGTTTAATGAACATATACCATTACTTAGACGGTGTGGAATCATCGGTATCACTCGGTCTACTAAGTAGACACTTGTTGCACGACTGTATGCTTCTTTATCAAGCGCTGAATCTTCAGTTACATAGTAACTTACATCAGCTATACTGACTGTTAATTGTGTATGACCATTGCTTAACTTTTTAACACTAATCGCGTCATCTAAGTCTTTAGCATCTGCACCATCAATGGTAATCGTTAGTTCATCGCGCAAATCGCGACGACCTTCAATTTGTGATGGCTCGATATGATCTGGTACTGCTTCAGCTTCTGCGAGCACATTGTCAGGGAATTCAATTTCGATACCATGTTGATAGATGATAGATAGAATATCTACACCTGGGTCATTCTTATGGCCTAAAATTGCCGATACGATACCTTCAGGATTATCTGTACCATCTGCGTATTTCGTAATTTGTACGAGTACTTTATGTCCATCTACTGCACCTAAATTTTGACCTTTAGGAATAAAGATGTCTTGCATAATACGTTTATCATCTGGTAATACAAAGCCGAAGTGACGTGCTTCACTATAAGTACCAACGACTTGTGTGACTGAATGTGTTTCAATCGTCTTAACTTCGCCTTCTAATTTCCCTTTGTGTTCACCTTTAGATTGATGTACTTCCACAAGGACAGTATCACCATCCATGGCTCTATTGATTTTCGTTGGTGGGATGAAAATGTCATCCATATCCTCTTCTTCAGGACGTAAGAAAGCAAAACCTTTTTTATTTTGACTTAACTTACCTTTGATTAATTTGGATTGTTTGGCATTGTTAGATGCTTTACGTTGATATCTATCTGTTTTTGTACGTTGAATCAAACCTGTTTGTTCTAATTCAACAAGCACCTTGATTAAATCTCTAAATGAGTCGGCACTATTTAAACCTAATGCATCTTGAAAATCAGACACAGACATGGGTTCATAATCTGGTTGTTTAATTATTTCTTCAATGGATTGCTTTAAATTCATTATGCCCCTCCTTTCTATTTTTAAATACTTCTAAATTTTTAATTCGACCAATCTAATGATTCTAAGAAATTGTATACGTCTTCGAATACTAATTCTTTTTCTTTATCAATTGTAATGACATGTCCTGAATTCGCATACCATTTGATATCTTTTTCATCAGATTCGCTCTCATTGTATATAACATTTGCAGAATCTGTATTAATCATTTGATCTTGTTCTGCTTGGACAACTAATAATGGATCCATTACTTCATCTATGTGATCTCTGACATCCTGTATTTGTCCTTGTAACTCTTTTAAAGTGTCTGTAGGTTTAAAGTTTGTCATTTCTTTTTCAATGGTAGCTTCATCTTTACCTTCATACTTTTTAAAATTACGCGCATATTCTAGAACACCGTTAAACATAGACCCTTCCGTCTTAATGTACATAGGTGAACACATTGTTATAATACCCTTTACACCTCTGTTTAAGCTTAATTTCAACGCATAACATCCACCAAGTGACAATCCTGCAACAACGATTTCATCATAACCTTTGTCTACTAAGAAATCATAGCCATCTAGTGCATCTTTAAACCATACAAATGGACTTGAACTTAATATTTCTTCAGGTGGTGCTGCATGTCCTTCATATTGTGGTGCATACGATGTGTAGCCTTTCTTCTGCAAGTAACGCCCTAATTGTCTCACATCTGAGGAATTCCCTGTAAAGCCATGTAACAGTAACACAGCTCTATTACCTTCTTCAAAGAAGAATGGTTCTGGAAGTTTAATCTGCATTGTGTTTCAATCCTTTCGCTTATGCTTTAGTACGTGTCGTTTATTTAAATTCATCTTTTATTTATCTCAATTATTTTTAAAAGCTATATTAACTATTATAAATAAAAAAGCCCGACTTTAACATTGTCGGACCTTATAAACCAAAATAACTTATGCCTAACATTAACAAGAAGAAAATGACAGACAATACAATTGTTAATCTATGCAAGAATAAATCAATACCGCGTTGCTTTTGTTTACCAAATAACTGCTCGGCGCCACCACTAATTGCGCCTGAAAGTCCATTACTTTTACCTTCTTGGAGTAATACAACAGTTACTAATGCAATACAATCTAAAATCAAAAGTACCATTATTAATGTATGCATGAAAATTGTCCTCCATTCATTATATACGAAACGCATTATATCATACGTTTGTCGTCTTTAGCAAACTTCTATCTATTGAACGTGCTTTTACGTTTAATCGAAACAATTAACATATAAACAGCTAACACAAATGATAAAACGAGTACCAGTGTTAAAGGAATGATATTCACGCTAGATTTGATATCTAATATCGCGCCATAAACTGCACTAATGTTAATTAAATTATACAATATTTGTGATACGAATACCGCAAACATAAACCACCATAAATAGGTATGTCTGTTCCAGATTGCGAAGACACCTGCTAAATTCGCAAAAATATACATTATTCCTGTATATTGGAAACTATTTTTAATTGTACCCACAGCATTTTCAGATGTTGTCTGTCCGCTATTTGATAATAGTTGTTTAATAACACTATCATCTAAAACTACGAATAAATGTATAACATAAAGAATCGCAATGATGACTGAACTATATGCAATCAGATGAGCCGTTTTAATTTCTTTAGACTTAGGTTTTACTTCCATAATTCGTTAAGACTCCTTCTTTATTTTACATCTTTAATTATATCAGTTTAATTGTAAAAGATGAACAATTTAAGTTAATCATCATTATAAAGTAACACGCCGAGTTCATTCGCTTCGTATGATTTATGTATTTGTCTCAATAAATTTATACTTTTTAAAATGAGCAAGTCGGACTGTGGGCAGTGGCTCTATAGATTGCCTATTAGAACAGCAATATGATACTTCAAATATAAAAGTCTAAGTACCACAGAATAAACGATAAGAACCATTACTTTTTAATTTATTTATTAACTTATTAGGCAGTAATTTGGATCGACTCGAGCATGAAAACACTAGCCGAAGACTACGGGCCGTATCTGTATCCAAGAAAAGCGAGTACAAAAAAGAGCACAAAAAAACTGCCAACAAAATCGGAGACTTTGTTGGCAGTTTAACACAGATCCTCAATAATCTGCGTTTAGCGCGTGAACTCTTAAATTTTTTATGCTGTATTATTTAGATAAGTTATAGAAAGATTTAAGTCCGTCGAACTTGCCAGTTTCGTATAATTCATCTTCAATGCGTAATAATTGGTTATATTTCGCAATACGGTCAGTTCTTGATAATGAACCTGTTTTAATTTGACCTGCATTTGTAGCAACTGCAATGTCAGAAATTGTAGTATCTTCTGTTTCACCAGAACGGTGAGATACAACTGCTGTGTAGCCAGCTTTTTGAGCCATTTCGATAGCGTCAAATGTTTCAGTTAATGTACCGATTTGGTTAACTTTGATTAAGATTGAGTTACCGATACCTTTTTCAATACCTTCAGATAATTTAACTGTGTTTGTAACGAACAAATCGTCACCAACTAATTGTACTTTATCACCGATACGATCAGTTAATACTTTCCAACCATCCCAGTCATTTTCGTCCATACCGTCTTCGATAGTGATAATTGGGTATTTGTTAACTAATTCTTCAAGGTAATCAACTTGTTCTTCAGCTGAACGTTTCGCACCATTTTCACCTTCGAATTTAGCGTAGTTGTATACACCATCTTCAAAGAATTCAGAAGAAGCACAGTCGAAGCCTAAGAATACATCTTTACCTGGCTCTAAACCAACGGCTTTAATAGCTTCTAAGATTGTTTCAACAGCATCTTCAGTACCTTCGAATTTAGGAGCGAAACCACCTTCGTCACCTACTGCTGTTTCTAAACCACGATTTTTAAGGATTGATTTTAAGTTGTGGAAGATTTCTGCTCCCCAACGTAATGATTCTTTGAATGATTCAGCGCCTACTGGCAACACCATAAATTCTTGGAATGCGATAGGAGCATCAGAGTGAGAACCGCCGTTAACGATGTTCATCATTGGTACTGGTAATTGTTTACCATTAAATCCACCTAAGTATTTGTAAAGTGGTTGTCCTAATAAATCAGCTGCTGCACGAGCTACTGCAATAGAAACACCAAGAATAGCGTTAGCACCTAATTTACCTTTGTTTTCAGTACCGTCTAATTGGATCATCATTTTATCGATTGAAACTTGTTCTAATACTGAAAATTCACCTTCAATAAGCTCTGGTGCAATAATTTCGTTAACGTTGTCAACTGCTTTCGTTACACCTTTACCTAAGTAACGTGATTTATCTCCGTCACGTAATTCTACTGCTTCATGTTCACCAGTAGAAGCACCTGATGGTACTAATGCACGTCCGAATGCACCACTTTCTGTTAATACTTCTACTTCAACTGTTGGGTTACCACGAGAGTCAAGGACTTCGCGAGCGTAAACATCTGTAATAATTGGCATGTTTATAATCTCCTTTATAAATAAGTAGTTTAGAAATATTAAATTTCATCTTCATTATAGCTTTAAATACTATAAATACAAAGTAATTTAATTCTCTTGTGTTGTTTATAAGCAACTAACCATTTTAATGAAAATATCTCAATTTCGAAATCGTTAGCTTCTCAATCTTGCTCAAAGCGATCAAACTTTGATTAGTGATTAATGAGTGATTCACCAGTCATATCTTCTGGTTGATCTACATTTAATAAATCTAATAATGTTGGTGCTAAATCACCAAGACGACCCGTTTCACGTAAAGTAACGCCATCTTTTGTCACAATGACTGGAACTGGGTTTGTCGTATGCGTAGTCATTGGTTGATCATCATCTGTAAGGACCATGTCTGAATTACCGTGATCGGCAGTAATGATTGCATGACCGCCCATTTCAGTAATTTTATCAACAACTTCGCCTAGACATTCGTCCACGGCTTCAATTGCTTTAATTGTTGGTTCTAACATACCACTGTGTCCAACCATGTCTGGGTTAGCAAAGTTTAAAAGAATTAAATCTAAGTCACCTTTATTTAATTCTTCAATTAAAGCATCTTTAACTTCATATGCGCTCATTTCAGGTTTAAGGTCATAGGTTGCGACTTTAGGTGAATCGATTAAACGACGACGTTCACCTTCAAATTCTTCATTACGACCACCACTCATGAAATAAGTCACGTGAGGGAATTTTTCTGTTTCAGCAATACGTAATTGTTTAAGTCCGTTATCTTGTGCAACTTCACCGATTGTATTCGTTAAATCAACTTTTTCAAAAACAATATCTGCATTCACGTTATCATTATATTTAGTAAACGTTGCATAAAATAAGTCGTTGATTTGTTCTACTTTAAAGCCTTCGAATGCTTTATCAGTAAATATTTCAGAAAGTTGTCCAGCTCTGTCAGGACGGAAGTTATAAAAGATGACTGCATCGCCATCATTGACACCTTCGTTTTGGTCTTGGACGATAAATGGTTCAACAAATTCATCTGTTAAATCTTTATCGTAATTCGCTTTGACACCTGCTTTAGCAGATTCGAATGTTGTTCCACCAAAATTGCGGATAGCATTGTATGCTTTTTCTTCTCTGTCCCAACGTTTGTCACGATCCATTGCGTAATAACGACCTGATACAGATGCGAATTGACCAATACCTAGTTCTTTAAACTTCGCTTCAGTTTCTTCAATATATTTTAATGCTGATTTTTGATCAACGTCACGTCCATCTAAAAAGGCATGAACATATACTTTTTCTAAACCTTGTTTTTTAGCTAAATCTAATAACGCGAAAAGGTGTTTGTAATGGCTGTGTACGCCACCATCTGATAATAAACCAAAAACATGTAGCACTGAATCATTTTTCTTAACATGATTGATTGCATTGTTTAATACATCATTTTCAAAGAAATCGCCGTCTTCAATAGATTTATTGATACGCGTTAAACTTTGATAAACGACACGTCCAGCGCCAATGTTCATATGCCCAACTTCTGAATTACCCATTTGACCTTCTGGAAGTCCAACATCTAAACCACTAGCTTCGATTTGAGTAGTTGGATACTTACTGTAATAACGATCAAAGTTAGGTTTATTAGCTAGTTTCACAGCATTACCGTGTTCGCTCTCTCTGTTTGCAAAACCATCTAAAATAATTAATGCAGTTGGTTGTTTAGCCATATTATTTTGCACCTTCTAACAATTGTACAAAATCATCCACTTTAAGTGATGCGCCGCCTACAAGTGCACCATCAATGTCTGATTCTGCCATGTATTCTTTAATGTTGTTAGGTTTCACACTACCACCATATTGAATACGTGTTGCGTCAGCTACAGTTTGACTTGATAATTCTGCAACTGTTTGTCTTACAAATGCACACATTTCATTTGCATCTTTAGCAGTTGATGATTTACCAGTACCGATTGCCCAGATTGGTTCGTAAGCAATCACAAGTTGTTGTAATTGTGCTTCAGATAAACCCTCTACAGCTTTTTTAACTTGGTTGCCAACAACTTCATTAGCTTTACCACTTTCACGCTCTTCATCTGTTTCACCTACACAAACGATTGGTGTCATACCGTGATTGAAAATAGCGTGTGCTTTTTTGTTAATTTCTTCATCTGTTTCATGGAAGATTTCACGACGTTCAGAATGTCCGATAACGACATATTTAACGCCTAGGTCTGCTAATGCAACTGGAGATGTTTCACCAGTGAATGCGCCGTTATCTTCAAAGTAAGCATTTTGAGCACCGATTTGTAAGCCTTGTGCTTTACCATCATTTACTAAAGTAACTAATGCATCTAATTGAATTGTTGGTGCACAAATTACTGATTCTACTTCTTTTGTATCAGGTAATGTTGGTAATTCATTGATAAAATCTTTTGCTTCTTTAACTGTTTTATTCATCTTCCAGTTACCTGCGATAATTGGTTTTCTCATTATATTACACTCCTATTAGTAATTTATGATTAAATGTGTTGCCACTGATAATCATGGATAGCTGTTTTTAGTCGTGCGCTTATTTGTTTGCGATTGCTACTACACCTGGTAGTTCTTTACCTTCAAGGTATTCTAATGATGCACCGCCACCAGTAGAAATGTGACTGAAGTCATCACCATAACCTAATGAAATAGCTGCAGCTGCTGAATCTCCACCACCAATAATTGTATTAGCGTCTTTTAATTCAGCGATTGCTTCACAAACGCCGATTGTACCTTTAGCAAAATTACTTAATTCAAATACGCCCATTGGTCCATTCCATACTACCGTATGCGCACCTTGTAATTGTTCTTTAAATAATTCAACTGATTTTGGTCCAATATCCATAGCTTCTTGGTCTGCTGGGATATCATCAACAGAAACCTCAGTGATTTCAGCGTCATTTGAGAATTCTTTTGCAACTTTACAATCAACTGGTAAGACGATTTGATCGCCTGCACGGTCTAATAATTCTTTTGCAAAATCAACTTTATCTTTTTCTAATAAAGATAAACCAATTTCTTTACCTTGTGCTTTAAAGAACGTATATGACATGCCGCCACCGATCAGTACTTTGTCAGCAATCTTCAATAAGTTTGTGATAACGCCAATTTTGTCAGAAACTTTGGCACCACCTAGAATTGCAACTACAGGTTTATCAGGGTTTTCAACTACGCCACCGATATATTTAATTTCTTTTTCCATTAAGAATCCTGCAACTGTTTCTAAATTAGATGCAATACCCACATTTGAAGCGTGCTCACGATGCGCAGTACCAAATGCATCATTTACAAATACATCGCCAAGTGAAGCCCAGTATTTTCCTAATTCAGGATCATTTTTAGATTCTTTTTTGCCGTCTACATCTTCAAAACGTGTATTTTCAACTAGTAAAACATCGCCTTCATTAAGATCTTTGACAGATTGTTCTAGTGTTTCTCCACGTGTTTCAGGTACAAAAGTAACTTCTTCACCTAATTTTTCTGTTAATGCATTAGCAACAGGTTTTAAAGTTAATGCTGCTTTATCACTTTCTTCTTTCACTTTACCTAGATGTGAAAATAATACAACTTTTCCACCTTGTTCAATGATGTATTTAATTGTTGGTAAAGCTTGAACGATACGGTTGTCGTCAGTGATTTCTCCATCTTTCATCGGCACGTTAAAATCTGCGCGAACAAGTACAGTTTTACCTTTTAATTCTAAGTCAGTTACAATTTTTTTAGCCATGTAAGCTTCCTCCTCTAAATGGAACAACAAATTAAAATAAGCGGAGAAGCGTTGTGCTCCCCGCTTACTCCTAAGCTTATTGTTTAAATTTAACAGCACATTAAAGTTGTTAAATTCATTTTTACATCAAATTATTTAGCTTGAGTTGCTAAGTGTTCTAATGTACGTACTAATTGTGAAGTGTAAGACATTTCGTTATCGTACCAAGCTGCTACTTTAACTAATTGACGGTCGCCAACAGTCATTACACGAGTTTGTGTTGCATCAAATAATGAACCATAAGTCATACCGATTACGTCTGAAGATACGATTTCGTCTTCTGTGTAACCGAATGATTCGTTTGAAGCATTTTTCATTGCAGCATTTACATCTTCAATGCTTATATTTTTTTCTAAAACAACTGTTAATTCAGTTAATGAACCAGTTGCAACAGGAACACGTTGCGCTCCTCCATCTAATTTACCATCAATTTCAGGAATTACTAAGCCAATTGCTTTAGCAGCACCAGTTGAGTTAGGGATGATGTTTTCAGCAGCTGCACGCGCACGACGTTTGTCGCCTTTTCTGTGTGGTGCATCTTGTGTGCTTTGGTCACCAGTGTATGCGTGTATAGTAGTCATGAAACCTTCTACTAAACCGAAGTCATCATTTAACACTTTAGCAACAGGAGCTAATGAGTTAGTAGTACATGAAGCACCTGAAACAACAGTTTCTGAACCGTCTAATTCTTGGTGGTTTGTATTATAAACGATTGTTTTTAAATCGCCTGTAGCTGGTGCAGAGATTAATACTTTTTTAGCACCTGCATTGATGTGTGCTTCTGCTTTTTCTTTATCAGCGAAGAAACCAGTACATTCTAATACAACATCGATGTCTAAGTCTTTCCAAGGTAATTTACTTGGTTCAGGCTCAGAGAATGATTTTACTTCTTGTCCGTTTACGCGGAAACCGTCTTTTTCTACTTCAACTTCTCCTGTGAAGCGTCCTTGCATAGTATCATATTTTAATAAATGAGCTAACATTTCGTCATCTGTTAAATCGTTTACTGCTACTACGTCGATTCCGTCAACGTTTTGAATTCTTCTGAATGCTAAACGACCAATTCTACCAAAACCATTAATTGCTACTTTTACTGCCATTAAAATGGCCTCCTTTAAAAATGATATTTAAAAAGTGTAATCACTTTTTATTACTGTTATTTACGATTGCACTTGCTGCACCTTCGTCTGTAATTAATACAGTGTTTTTTGGAGCAATAGAAAGGTAAGCTTTAATTGCTTCTCCTTTAGATTTACCCCCAGCTACAGCAAATATAAACTTTTTCGATTCAAGGTCTTCTAATTGTAGTCCAATTGTTTTCACTTTATGGACGATATCGCCTTGATCATCGAAATAATATCCAAATGCTTCTCCCGAGGCATTGTGATGTTGAAGTTTTTCTATAACTTCGTTTGGTGATTGACGTCTTCGCGCCATCTTCAGCGCATCACCAATGCCGTGGATTGTAATATTGGATTCTCTAATTTTTTCTAGGGTGTGAATAACTGAAGGCTCTAACATAAGTGTATTGTATGTCGTTTCACTCACATTATCTGGGACATATAATGTCGTATAATCACCATTCGTTTGTTGTGCCATACTCGCTGCAATGGTATTTGCTTGATATACAACATTTTCACCCAGTCCGCCTCTTGCTGGAACAAAGAAAACATCATGTGGCTGTTTATGCATTGCCTCACTCACGTAGGCCATCGTAGACCCACCAGTGACTGCTACAATGGCATGATCATAAAGAACATCTTCAACCAACTGTCCTGCCTGTCGTGATAGTTCGATTTTTACTGCTTTATCAGTTTCAGAATCACCTGGTATCACATAGACGTCTTTAATGTCATATTGTTCCTTAATCAACTGTGAAAGATGATGGTCATCAGAAAAAACATTAAAATAACTATTTAGCTGACGAACAGTTGCTTCACCTTCTTCAGTGATTTCCATGCCTGTTGGCTTAACCTTGATTAGTTCTTGTTGCTTCAATGTGTCTGTTTCTGTACGTAATACACGTTCAGTTAAATCCATATATTCACTTAAGCTACGTCTACCTACGGGTTGGTGCTTAGCAATAGTAGTGAGAATTGAAAAACGTCGATACATTTTTTCAACAAGTTCTGGCACAAGTTTTTGTTGAACTTTTATCAAATCATTCACTACTATCCTCCTCCGTTTCATTATAAAGGGTCAAGTTCCAACCATAGGTTGACTTTTTACGTCCCTAGCGGGACAAAAAAATATAACCTCTTATATTTGCAATAATACTACTATCGATTTGAAATTGCAAGAGAAATACACTTCTCTTAATTTTTACTTATTACCTTTATATATTCTATTCGTTCCTCTAAAATGTCTTGCATTGTTGTATTACCCGATTAATCATTTACTAATCATAAATCATTATATTTTCCGATTCTTAAAAATTAGTAACCACCCACTTATGATAGCGGCTTAAATACACTTGTAGAATCATTGCTTCTATTATCTTTAATCTATAAAATAAAAGTATAGATTATCAATTGGGAGGAAAATACATGTCACAGAACGATCATCCAGAAGTCATTGATCCAAACGATCGACGTTATAAAGATGAAGATTATTTCAAAAATCCTAAACAACCAGATCATTCGCATTCAAATCAAACATTTCACTATTCTAAAAACATAGGATGTGGCTGTGGACCTTTTGGTTGTCTTAGCGGTTGTATCACACTCATACTATTATCCTCACTCATTACTTTCTTATTAAATTTCTTATTTTAGTCTGTGTGCTTAAATACTATAAAACAAACCGTATAACACGTGTTTTTAACGCTATAAAAATAGGACCTTGAAATCATATGATTAACATCGATTTCGCAGTCCTATTAATTATATTTAGTCATCTTCTGAAGATGACTCGCTTGAGCGTTCATTGGTACTTGAACCATTATTGTTGCTTTGTGCTGATCTTTCTTGTGTATTATTTTGAGAACTTCTTTGTTGAGTTGATGGTTCTGGTTTTTTCTCTTCAGTCGATGGTTCAGATGTTTTTTCTTCCGTTGAAGGTTCAGAAGTTTTCTCCTCGGTTGTTTTTTCTTCTGTTGAAGGCTCACGTGTTTTTTCTTCAGTAGAACGTTCTTCAGTTGTTTTTTCTTCTGTGGTAGCTTCTTTCGTTTTTTCAGGTGATTTTTCTTCTGTTGTACGAGGCTCAGTCGTTGCTGGCTGTTGTGTTTGCTGCGTCTGTTGCGTTTGCTGTGTTTGTTGTTGCGTTTGAACTGTTTGCTGCGTTTGCTGCGTTTGTTGTGTTTGTTGAGACTCTTGTGTAGATTTCTCTTTATCTTTTTTGTCTTTTTCTTCTTTTGTCTTCTGTTTTTCTTTCTTATCTTTTTCTTCTTGTTTCTGATCTGCTAAACGTTCATTCGCTTTGTTTGAATGATCTACAAATGCAAAAATAGCAAAAATTAATCCACCTACTAATAATAATACGATTAATCCACTTACAATTTTCGCAAAACCACTCATTTTCTTGTTGTTCGGATTATGGTTTGGCATATGCTCCCCTCACTTCAATTTATATCATAACATTTGTTTTCATTTATGCGCATGCTTTCAATAACAAATGTATATTTTACACTATTTCATTTATTAATTAAACTCATTAACTATTTTTTAACCTAGATGTTATCTTAACGACATATGTATAGTAAAATACATATATAACTTAAAATTTAATACTATAGTTTAATATTGATCTATAGTAATCTTCGTTTTCAATACTTTTGTAAATTTTTATTATTAATATGAATAAGCTATAACATTAATATAACAGGATGTGTTCTAAAATTGAAAAAGCATGATCCATTTGATGAATTAGTGGAGCAAAAATCATCTCAAAAAAGAGGTCTGCGTCAAATTATGATCGATAACGATCATTACGAATCAAAAGACCGAGATAAAAAGCGGTTCCCCTTCTTTATGATGATTATTATTTTGTTATTCATAGCCACTGGAATAATTTCTATACTTACTTTATAGGGCATAACGACCTTCATATCCTTATAAAATGTTTTGACTTAAATGTAAAAAGATAGTTACACAAAGCAAATTGCGTTAACATATAAATATAGGCCTATACGCAATGCGTACAGGCCACTACTAAAGGGAGTCAAAATTTTACCTTCGTTAGTATATTATGGGGTATACTCGAAATAATTAAGAGATGATTAATTAATATCGAAGGTATCTCAATTATAAAATGAATGCTCTTTATTTTAAATAGTTCTTAATACGAGTAAATGACATATTATTGAACAAACAATGAAAAAATTATGACCTTCAAATGTGATTCGATTGATTCTCTCTAATCATTCCAACATTAGGCATTACTAAATTATGAGGTGATAAAATGAAACATTATTTAATTACAGGTGGTACAGGTATGATAGGATCGCAATTAGTTAAAGCTATCATACAAAGTGATGCGCATATAACGATTTTAACTAGACAGGATATGACTTCATCACACCCTAAGATTTCCTACGTCAATTGGTCTCAATCAAATTGGGAAAATGAAATACCTGATATCGATATCGTCATTAACCTTGCAGGTGCTAGTTTAAATAAACGATGGACTAAATCCTATAAACAAACCATTATGCTAAGTCGTATACAAGCTACACAAGCTTTATTCGAATTATTTCAAAATCGTAAACATAAACCAGAAGTATTATTCAATGCGAGTGCTGTTGGTTACTATAAACCAGACTTATATCGTACGTATACTGAATTATATAAAACACTTCCTTTTGATTTTTTATCGGAAGTCGTATATCAATGGGAAAGAATGGCTCGCCAATTTGAAACGCTTGGTACGCGTGTCGTTATTGGTCGGTTTGGAATGGTCTTGTCTAATGATGGCGGCGCACTACCAATGATGAAATTGCCTTATGACTTTTATCTTGGTGGAAAATTAGGTTCAGGAAGACAATGGTATTCTTGGATTCATATAGATGATTTAGTGAGAGCCTTGCTCCATACTATCAATACGGAAAGTGCACGAGGTGTATTTAACTTTACTGCACCGATTGTAGAACATCAAAACATGTTTGGGTATACACTTGCACGCGTTTCTCATCGCCCTCATCATACATGGGTCCCATCGTTAGCCATTAGATTAGCTTTAGGTCAAATGTCGACTGTTGTGCTCGATACACAAAAAGTAATACCTAATAAATTACAAGCAACTCATTTCAAATTTAAATACCCTGATTTAAAAATCGCACTCGAAGATTTAGTACATTAAGTGAATAGGAAGCGAAATGAATCATGAAGACAGATCGATTAACACATGCCTTATTATTTATCGCTGGATTGTTATTATTAATTAATGGTATCTGTGCTTTTGAACAAAATTTAACTATGCTATTTATATCATCAATATTGGTAATAAGTGGTATCTGTGTAACATTTGTAGCCATTAAATTAATTTGGCACAACTATCGTAGACTTAAAGTTAATAACAATTCATAATGTGAGATAAATAGAAAAGCCAAGCTACTAATTATGTAGCTTGGCTTTTTTAATGAAATTAAATCTTATGATTCTGGTACCATAACTTGGTCAACAAGACCATAGTCTTTAGCTTCTTCAGCTGATAAGAAATTATCACGATCTGTATCTTGCTCAATTTTTTCAATTGATTGACCAGTACGTTCAGCTAAAATTTGGTTTAATTTAGCACGTGTTTTAAGAATATGATTAGCAGCAATTTCAATTTCAGTCGCTTGTCCTTGCGCGCCACCTAATGGTTGGTGGATCATTACTTCAGCGTTTGGTAATGCAAAACGTTTACCTTTTGCACCTGCTGCAAGTAAGAATGACCCCATTGATGCAGCCATACCGATACAAATTGTTTGTACATCTGGTTTGATGTGTTGGATTGTATCGTAAATAGCGAAACCAGCAGTTACACTACCACCTGGTGAATTGATATAAAGATAGATATCTTTTTCTGCATCTTGTGCTTGTAAGAATAATAATTGAGAAACAATAGAGTTTGCTACATTATCATCGATTTGAGAACCTAACATTATAATACGGTCTTTTAATAAACGTGAGTAAATGTCATATGCACGTTCCCCACGGTTTGTTGTTTCAATTACTGTAGGTATTAAATTCATTAATATTGCCTCCTTATTTCTAACTGATAAACTTATTTTAACCTAAAAGTCAAACATGGTCAAAAAATAACGCTCAAAAATTTTATGAAAGTTGAATTATTCTTATTGACCGTTTTCGTTAAGATTTGTACACTTATATTAATGCGTCTTTACCCCCTCGTAGTGTAATGGATAACACGTAAGATTCCGGTTCTTAAGATAGGGGTTCGATTCCCTTCGAGGGGACTAATAAGTAATAAAAGTATACTTTTCAAATTAAAAAGGGAAGATAACCAATATAAAGCGCACACGAGTTCAATCTCATGTATTTTATATTCCTACTTAAGTCATCCCCTACTTGTACAATCAATCAGACCGAGACATCAAAAAATGATTCTCGATCTGATTTTTTCATTTTTTAAAATTCTATTAATAAAAAATGGATTACACTGAGAAATGTAATTTTCCACACTGATTATGATATTAAGTACCAAATTATCTTAATTATTAAAAATACATCCTTATCTAAATGAGATACTTAAAAATCAATTCTTAATATATACACAAAATTCACGCTTTTTATATTGAACAATATATAAACGTAAAGATAATTAGTAATAAAAAAATTCATTTTAAATTTACAATCATTTGATACACTTGTAAAGATTAGATTATTTTACAAAGGGGAAATGAGACATTGGCAGACAAGCAAATTAGTGATGCGCAGTGGATAGAATACCAAGCGCATCAAAATCAACAAAAATCGAAAAAATTAGTAAAGGTTGGTTTTGGGGTTGTGGATCTGGTTGCGGTTGTTTAATTTTGTTAGTAATTATCATTATAGGCATCTCAGCATGTACTGCAAACCTAGGCAACGTAGACACTAATGATAATTCATCAAACAATTCAAACAACAGTAGTGCTTCTAGAGAAGAAAAATCTGCATTAAATAAAGCGAAAACCTATTCGAACGTTATGCACATGTCAAAAGATGGCATCTATAATCAATTAACGTCTGAAGCTGATGGTTTTAAAGAATCAGATGCACAATACGCAGTAGATAATTTAAAAGCGAATTATAAAAAGAATGCTCTCGAAAAAGCTAAAGATTATGCTGATACACAGGATATGTCAAACAATGCAATATACAATAAATTAACATCAGATATTGAACGATTCACGGACGAACAAGCGCAATACGCTATTGATCAATTAGATAAATAGTGAACTTCTAAAGCCCTAATTCAACTTTAATTATTGTTGATGGGACTTAATTAAACTTAACATTAAAGAAACGATATTTCGGTATTGAAACCGAAATATCGTTTTTTTTTGCCTCTTAATTCATATTTATAAAGGTACTGCCTAAAACATCACGTACATCGTGAATCACTAGGAATGCATTTTCATCCACTTCATTTACCAGTTTCTTGACTCTTGTAACTTGTGATTGCGGTACAACGACGTACAACATATGTGTTTCTGACTTTCCATAACCACCTTTACCAGTTAATATGGTTGACCCTCTACCGGTAAACGCATTGATTTTATCACTAATTAAATCACTTTTGCTAGAAATCACTGTAACTGCTTTTTTCGGATTGAAACCTTCGATAATGAAGGACGTGGCACGTTCCGTAACAAATAACATAATAATCGTAAACAGCACATTTTCTAATGGTAGTACCATTAAGAATGAAAGAACAACGAGCGCATCTAGTATAAAAATTCCTTGTGACGTTTTGATCTCGGAATATTTATTTACAATTTTCGCAATGACTGATGTACCACCCAGTGTACTACCAGTAGAAATTACTAGCCCTGCACCGATACCAATCACAGCGCCCCCAAATAAAGAATTAATAACAAAATTATCTACACCTAGATTAATATTTTCAGTTAAATGTAAAAATAGAGACAACGCAGTGTTGGAAATAACGGTGTAGACCGCTACCGTTTTACTTAAAAATTTCCACCCTACAAATACGACAACGGTATTGATAATAAATGAGGTCCACGCTGGCGATAAACCGAATGCATACATAAGAGATAATGATATCCCTACTGTGCCGCCATCACCTAGGTTTGATCCAAGTAAAAAACAGTTTACGCCAATCGCATTTATGAATGTACCAATTAAACAGAATATAATGTTTTTATAATGCTTGTTTATCAAATTTTTCATAAATACCCTCCCTTTTCACTATTTTATTATTATGGTTTATAAATAATATGTTCAATATTCATCAAGTAATGCCTAAATATTAAAAAAGACACCTCCATGAGGCGTCATTAATTGAAATTCATACTTTTCATTATATTAGCATATTTATTTTATGTGTGACTAGAAGAAATTCAATTTACACTTAATTCTTTTTCAAATTAAGAGATAACCATGCAAAACTGATGATACACCTTATGTGCTATAGTTCGATAGGCTCACCGCTTCTTAATTTATCAGCCATCTCATTTAACTTTCTTAATCTATGATTCACACCAGATTTAGATATTTTTCCCGTGGACATCATTTCACCTAATTCTTTTAATGAAACTTCTTGATGCTCAATTCTTAATTTTGCGATCTCACGCAATCTATCTGGAAGGTTGTCTAAACCAATTTCTTTATCAATTAAATGTATACTTTCTACATGTTTCATGGCTGCGCTTACAGTTTTATTTAAATTGGCTGTCTCACAATTAACCAATCGATTCACAGAATTTCTCATATCTCGAACAATACGAACATCTTCAAATTTCAAAAGTGCTTGATAACCACCTATCAAACTTAAAAAATCGGATATTTTTTCTGCTTCTTTTAAGTAAGCAATGCTGCCTTTCTTACGTTCTAGATGTTTTGCATTTAATTCATATGCATTCATTAATTGTGTGATACCTTCAGAATGGTCTTCATATAACGAAAAAACCTCTAAATGATAAGATGACGTTTCTGGATTATTGACAGAACCACCAGCTAGAAAGGCACCTCTCAAATAACTGCGACGCATTTCATCATCATGAATCATAGTTTCATCGATTTCATGGGTAAAGACACCATTTTTTAAAATACCTAAATCATCTAATATTTCTCTGGCTCTTGCCTTAATACGACAAATATAGATATTATTCTTTTTCAATTTCATTTTCTTGCGTACGAGTAGTTCCACTTCCACATTAAACACTTTTTTTATTAACGAATAAATCCGTCTTGCTGTTGTTGCATTTTCGGTTTGAACGTTAATAACAAACTGTTGATTGGATAGACTGAGTGCACCATTCATTCGAATAAGCGCACTGAGCTCTGCTTTTGCATTTTTTTCATCTACTTCAATTCTAGTAAGTTCATTTTTCATATCTGATGCAAAGCTCATGATTCAATCAGTCCCTTCTTATAAGTTTATTGTCTGGCTTATTCGTTATGATCTTTATCTCGATTAAACTCAATTGTCGCCGTTTCTCTCATAGCGATTTCATAGATCATTTTTGAAAGTACTTCAGTGTTATGGCGCACGTAATCTTCTGAAGACACTTCTACTAAATCAGGATGTGTAAAGACTTTAATATTCTGTGCTTCCATATCTGTCGTGTTGCATTTTACAGGTTCTGCATTTTCTTCTCTATAGCGTTCTAATACATTACCGTGAAAATTTTGCGTGCTACAAATAACATAGTTAATACATTTCGCACCCATGTGATCATGGATAGCATTGACATGATCGACAGCAGAATAATTATTCGTTTCACCTGGCTGTGTCATTACATTTGAAACATACAATTTAGGGGCATCTACTTTAAGTAATGCATCTGCGATACCTTTTACGCATAAATTTGAAATGACACTTGTATATAAAGAACCTGGCCCCATAACAATTAAATCTGCCTCTTCAATCGCTTCAACTGCTTCTTCCATCGGTTTTACATCTTCAGGTTCTAAAAATACACGTTCGATTTTTTTATTTTTTTTAGGAATCTTAGACTCGCCATATACGATTTCTCCGTCTTCCATGACTGCACTTAAACGCACACTTGTATTAGTGGACGGAATAACACAACCTCTAATATTTAAAATCTTACTTAATTCTTTAACTGCATGTCCAAAATCATCCGTAATATTCGTTAACGCGGCAATCAGTAAATTGCCAAGCGAATGACCTTCAACTTGGTTTTCTTTAAAACGATATTGGAAAAGTTGTTCTAAAGTTGACTCAGTTTCACTTAATGCAGAAATTACATTTCTTATATCTCCAGGTGCAGGTATATCCATTTCATTTCTTATTTTTCCTGTGCTCCCACCATCATCGGCAACTGTGACAATTGTCGTAATATCTATTGGGTAATCTTTAAGGCCTCGAGCTAAAACGGATAAGCCTGTACCGCCACCTATTAGTACAAGTTTAATTCTTCTCATCTTTATGTTTCACGCCACTTTCAACATGTGCATCCCTGTGATGCACATACACATTGTAATTAAAACTTTCGTTAAGTTCTGCTCCGATACGTTTGGCTAATGCGACTGAACGGTGTTGACCACCAGTACAACCGATTGCGATAACCAGTTGTGATTTACCTTCTTTTTTATATCCTGGTACCATAAATTTCAATAAATCTATTAATTTTTCATAAAATATATTTGTTTCTTTCCATTTCATAACATATTTATAAACCGCTTCATCTTCTCCTGTGAGTGGTCTTAACTCATCAACATAGTGTGGATTCGGTAAAAATCTCACATCGAATACTAAGTCTGCATCCATTTGAATACCATGCTTAAATCCAAAACTCGTTACATTAATGTTAAATGTTTGTACATTGCTCTTATTGAAATAGTCACCAATGCGTTTACGCAATTCTTTTGGTTTCATTTGCGTCGTATCAATCGTATAGTTCGCTAGACTTTTAATTTCTGTTAATAACTCACGTTCTTCATTTATCGATTCTATCAATGAACGTTGTCCATTTCCATTTAACGGATGCGCACGTCTTGTTTCTTTATATCTAGAAATTAAACGCTCATTAGATGCTTCCAAGAACATCATATCCACAATCACATCAGAGTTACTTTTAATTAAATCCATTTCGTGGATTAATGATTTAAACAATTCTTTCCCTCTTAAATCGATTGCAATTGCAACTTTTTGTAATGATGGATTACCTTGCCCCATCAATTCTACAAATTTAGGTAAAAGTATCGGCGGTAAGTTGTCTACACAGAAATAACCGATATCTTCTAGACTTTGAATGACTACAGATTTCCCAGCACCTGATAAACCTGTAACGACTAATAATTCACTTTTTACTATTTCTTTTTCATCCGGTTGCATCTTTTCACACCATTCGTTGATTTATTTAATCATAAAATGTTACTTCGTTGTTAACAGTTCATATTTTAAAGTGATGTGATTCATTTCACTTCAAATAAGTCTAACAATCTTATGCTATCATATTTCATTTTACATGAAAAAGGTCTTAGGTAGTAGCATTATCACTTTAATATTGAAGTTAGCTGTGGCTGCAATTTAACTCCTATAACCATAAGACTTCAATTATAAACATAGATAAATATATATCCTTATGTAAAAAGCTAGAGCACAATGCTTTCAGTTATGTCTGAGCATCATGTTCTAGCTTTAACTAAATTCTATTATACAACACAATCACACGATTGATTATGCTTCTATTGTATCTTTGATGTGTTCAATATATGCGATAGCACTTTGTGCTGCAATACTACCATCACCTGTTGCAGTAACGATTTGACGTAAACCTTTTTCACGTACATCGCCTGCTGCGTAAATACCAGGAATGCTTGTACTCATATCTTCATTCGTTAAGACATAACCGACTTCATTTGTAATACCTAAATCTTGGAAAGGTACTGTCAGTGGTTTCATACCAATATAAATAAATACACCATCCGCATCTAATGTTTGTTCAGAACCATCTTTTGTTGATTCTAATGTGACTGATCCTACTTTACCATCTTTGTCGTTAATTGTTTTTAGTGTGTGGCTCCAGATAAAATCAATTTTTTCATTTTTAAATGCGCGATCTTGTAATATTTTTTGCGCACGTAATTCATCTCTACGGTGTACAATGGTTACGCTATCCGCAAATTTTGTAAGGAATGTGCCTTCCTCAACGGCTGAATCACCGCCACCAATAACAAATAATTTTTTACCTTTAAAGAATGCACCATCACAAACTGCACAATAACTTACACCACGGCCACCAAGTTCTTGTTCACCTGGCACACCAATTTTTTTATATTCTGCACCTGTTGAGATAATAACTGCATGTGCAGTGATTACTTTATTTCCTAGGTTCACTTCTTTATATGCGCCTTTATCTTCGATTGATTTAATGTCACCATATTGATATTGTGCACCAAATTTTTTCGCATGTTCAAACATTTTTGTAGATAAGTCCGGACCTGTTACCATTTCAAATCCTGGAAAGTTTTCAACTTCTTCCGTATTTGCCATTTGTCCACCAGGCATGCCACGTTCTATCATTACAGTACTTAAGTTTGCGCGAGATGCATAAACTGCTGCAGTCATACCTGCTGGGCCTGCACCAATAATTGCAATATCAAAATCCACTTGTTCAGCCATTTTAATTGCCTCCTGTTTATTAATTCAATATGCGAAGTATATATGATTACTTGCATTTTATAAACTTATATGCTCACTAAATAATCTATCGTCTTATTTAAACGGTAAGATGAAATTTTAAACCACTCTAAAACTTGTTGCTTTGTAACTTTGATTTCAGAATGACGAAAATACATATATACAAATGCAGCAACATAATCACTAACATTTGCTAGGTCAACTTTTTCCGAAATAATCGCTTCTGCTTGATCAATCCATACTATAAATAAATCTTCATTATTTTTCAATGCCTCAATATCATAAAGCATTAACATGCCTTTGTGAATAAAATCTAATTTATTTAATTTTAAATCTTGAATTAAATAAGTCAAATAGAGTTTCTCATAATCATTCATAGATTCTAGTACACCCCAAATTTCTTGGGTTAAGAGTACTTCACGACCCTTTAATTGGTTTAATAAAAAGATGCCATATAATCTATGGTGGCTATTATCATTCAACAATAACGGCAATACTTGTTGGTCAAAATACGCTTTGCTCTCTTCAATAACCCAAGGTGCATGGCCAACATCAACTTTAGAAATTTCTTGTAATTTTGTCCAAAAGAATTTACTTTCTTCAAGATTGCCTAAATGATAATGATTATAGCTGAGTGCATTATACATTTGAATCGAAAGGAACTTTCCTCTTCTATAGAGTGGTTGTAGAATCTTTTGCGAAGCTTCATATTGTTTTAAATAACAGAGCACGATACCTAATTTAAATGACTCATCTTCATTCATCGGCATTACTTTGTTTAATATTTTTAAGTAGCGATGATATTTTTCACTATCATTCGTGTTATATAGCAACAATGTATAATGACATAAAGCATGCACATCTGTGTTGTCCTCGCTTAATAAACGTTCAAACATTTCTTTAGCAGTTTCGTATTCGTTTAAATATAAATAACACATTGCTAATAAATTACGTACGACGCGGTGTTCTTGAATGTCAGTACTTTGATTTAAAATAAAATTTCGAGCCTCTGGTAAGCGGCCTTGTGAAAATAAATATTGGAAAATAAGTTGAATCGCAAATAATTTACTTTCTGTCTCTATTTTTTCAGGTGTATGATATGAGACTTCAAACATTTCTTCAAGTTCTTCTTTATAATCCTCATCACCAGATATTGTTACATAGTTAATACCAAATAAAAATGCTTTATTGGCTTCATTCATCGTTATATTTAACTGGCTTAATTGAAAATAACTTTCTTCAACTTCTTCACCTTGTGCAATACTTTCATAAAAAAGATGTTCAGCCTTGCTACCTATACCTAAACTAACTAAACACTCCGAATATTTTACTTTTGTTTCAAAATCCTGAGGTGACATTTCAAGCACTTTAGCGAAGTAAGATGCCGCTTTTTTATATTCTTGTTGATGAAATTTTTGATCACCTAATTTTTTATAAAATTGACTATCTAATTTCATTGGTATTACATTGTCTTTATGCGCCATCCTTCGTCACCTCCTAAATGTTTCTTTATTTTATTATTAGTATGGGATTCCCATACGCTAATGCATGATCTGGAATATCTTTGGATACAATAGAACCCGCACCAATCTTAACATGATTACCAATGGTAACGCCTGGTAGGATGGTCACATTGGCACCAATCAAGGTATGATCCCCAATTTTCACAGGGCCTGTAGTAAATGCATCTACTAAAAATTCATGTGTTAAAATCGTTGAATTATAGCCAATCACACAATTTTTACCAATCGTGATGTATTCAGGATACAATAAATCAGGAACTACTTTGAAAGCGAATGCTGTATGAGCCCCGATATCCATTTTCAATAATTTACGATATGCCCAATGTTTTAATTTCACATTAGGCAAATAACGGCAAACTTCAATAATTAACGTTTGTTTAAACATTTTCATTCCTTTGACAAAACGATACATATGCCATAAAGGATTTTCACCTTGAACTTGTTGTTTCTTTAAATTACGCATAAATGACTATCACTTCACTTCTTTACTTGGCCATGATAATGGACCAACAGCTTTATAACGTGGCGCATCATATTTAACACGTCTAACAATCATTATGACGACACCTATTATGATTAAAATAATGGACATTAATTGGGCAATTCGGATATCACCTGCAAGCATTAAACTATCCGTACGCATGCCTTCTACAAAGAACCTGCCAATGGAATACCAAATTAAATAGAGACAGAAGGTATCACCAATACGTAAGTGTTTTCTTAATAGAATTAAGATAACAAATCCTAACACATCCCAAATAGACTCATAAAGGAATGTTGGTTGATAGTATTTTCCATCAATATACATATTATTAATTATAAAGTCAGGAATATGTAAGTTTTCAAGGAAAGATTTAGAAACTGTGCCCCCATGCGCTTCATGGTTCATAAAGTTTCCCCATCTTCCAATACCTTGTCCTAAAATCATACTTGGCGCAATCACATCACCAATTTGAAATGGATTAATATTTTTTTGTTTACAAATAATAATACCCGTTACGAATCCACCAATAAGACCACCATGTATGGCAATACCACCCTGCCAAATCATTGGGATTTCAATTGGATGTTGTACATAATACGGCCACTGAAAAATAACGAAATATATTCTAGCAACAATAAAACCAAATATGGCACTCCAAAATATAATATCGACGAGTGTATCTTGATGGAATCCAATACGTTTCACGCTTGCTTGTGCAATAAAGTAACCTAGCAGTATGCCCATAGCAATAATAATGCCATACCAACGTACTGAAATCGGTCCTAATTCAAACGCAATCGGATCGATATAGCTTAACGTCATCATTGATTATTCCCCTCACTATGATTACCATTACGCAAAATTTCCGCATTTAAACGGTCATTAAATTCTTCTGCTGTATTGATACCCATGATATTCAGTCTATAGTTCATCGCAGCTACTTCAATAATCACCGCCACGTTACGACCTGGTCTTACTGGAATGGTTTTTTTCGTTATTTCTGTGTCTAAAATACGTAATGTTTCTTCGTTTAGCCCTACACGGTCGTATAGTTTTTCTTTATGCCAATTTTCTAAGTGAATATTTAAACGCAGGCGCTTCTCAGTCAGAATTGAACCGGCACCAAATAAAGTCATAACATTTATAATGCCTAGTCCTCTAATTTCTAACAAATGTTCAATTAATTTAGGTGCACGACCTATTAATTCATCTTTACTAATTTCTCTGATTTCAACATTATCATCAGCTACAAGTCTGTGACCGCGTTTGATTAATTCCAGCGCTGTTTCACTTTTACCTATACCAGAATCGCCTGTGATTAACACACCAACACCGTAAACATCAACAAGCACACCATGCAATGAAGTCGTTCTAGCGAGTTCATGCTCTAAAAAGGTAGTCAAACGACTCATCAATTGAGTTGTGGCAATTGTGGACGTGATCAATGGCGTTTCGTGTTCTTTCGCAGCTTCTATAAGTTCTTCCGGAGGTTCTAAATCTCTTGTCACTATAATCGCTGGTGTTTCTGGACGACATAATTTTCTCATACGTCCTTTCCGTTCTTCATCAGGCAATAAATTATAGAAAGATAACTCAGTAGTTCCTAATAATTGAATACGGTCAGAGGCATAATGAGAGAAATAACCTGCCATTTCTAAACCCGGTCTTGATATATCAGTATTTTTAATTTGTTTATTTAAACCCGCTTCACCTGTGATTACTTCAAGCTTAAAGCGTTCTACTAAACTCTGTGTAGTTAACATGCGTTCACCTCTATCATTCTTTCTTCTGCATTTGTACTATGTTCATATCATATCAAAAAGAACTAATAATCTATATTAAAAAGTGCAGACGAAGTATATTTTAATATATGCCTTATATAAATTATATACGATATTTCTTATTAAAAGCTGATTCATTTTAAAATTAACGATAAACTTAACATTTTATGTTTGCGACATGTTATCAAAGGTTAACAATCACAAAAAAGCTCTTGCTTCACACATGTTACATGGTGTCGCAAGAGCTTTGTTATGTTGTTGGAAAATAGAGACGATATAATTGCTATTGTTTTACCGTGTCTCTTTCTAAGACTGGTTTTAAATATTTACCAGTATAACTTGCTTCTACTTCTGCAATCTTTTCAGGTGTACCCGTTGCAACAACAGTACCTCCACCGTCGCCACCTTCTGGACCTAAATCAATAATATGGTCTGCCATTTTAATGACATCTAAATTATGTTCAATAATAACCACAGTGTCACCATTCTCAACTAACTTGTTTAAAACTTTCAGTAATCTACTGATGTCATCCACATGTAAACCTGTTGTAGGTTCGTCGAGTATATAAATGGAGCGTCCTGTTGAACGTTTGTGTAATTCTGATGCAAGTTTCACACGCTGTGCTTCACCACCAGATAACGTTGTCGCAGGTTGACCTAATGTAACATAACCTAAACCAACATCTACTAACGTTTTTAACTTACGATGAATTTTCGGAACATTTTCGAAAAATGCCGTCGCTTCTTCAGCAGTCATCGCTAGGATTTCTGCAATATTTTTCCCTTTATAAGTTACTTCAAGCGTTTCACGATTATATCTCGTGCCACCACAAACTTCACACGGTACGTAGACATCTGGTAAAAAGTGCATTTCAATTTTAATGATACCATCGCCTTTACAAGCTTCACAGCGACCACCTTTAACATTAAAACTAAAACGACCTTTGGTATAACCTCTGACTTTAGATTCATTTGTTTGTGCAAATATATCTCTAATATTATCAAAAACCCCAGTATACGTAGCTGGATTTGATCTTGGCGTACGTCCAATAGGCGATTGATCAATATCTATAATTCGGTCTAATTGATCTATACCATTAATTTCATCATATTCACCTGGTTTCACTTTAGATTTATTGATTTGTTTCGCTAAAGATTTATAAAGCACTTCATTAACTAAAGTACTCTTACCAGAACCTGAAACACCCGTTACAACAGTCATCGTTGATAATGGGAAATCTACATCAATGCCTTTTAAATTATTACTACGCGCACCTTTAACAATAATTTTGCGATCAGTAATGTCTCTTCTTGCTTCTGGCACTTCAATGCGTTTTTTGCCGCTTAAATATTGTCCGGTTAAAGAGTGTTTGTTGCTCATAACTTGTTTAGGTGTACCACTTGCAACAATCTCACCACCATGCTCACCAGCGCCAGGACCAACATCCACTAAATAGTCTGCTGCACGCATGGTATCATCATCGTGTTCAACAACGATTAACGTATTACCTAAATCACGCATTTCTTTTAAAGTGCTAATTAATCTATCGTTATCTCTTTGATGTAAACCTATGGATGGTTCATCTAATACATATAAGACGCCAGAAAGTCTAGAACCAATTTGTGTTGCTAGACGGATACGTTGCGCTTCGCCACCAGATAAAGAACCAGATGCACGATTTAAAGTTAAGTATTCTAGTCCTACATTATATAAAAATTCTAATCTAGAATTAATTTCTTTCAATATTTGATTGGCAATTTTTTGGTCTTGTTCTGAAAGCGCAATATGATTATAGGCATCTAATGCGTCTTTAATTGAACGCTCAACGACGTCACCAATATTTTTCCCATCTACATAAACTGATAAAGCTTCGCGACTTAAACGTTTACCATGACACGTTTCACAAGGTAACTCAGTCATGTACTTACTCATCATTTCTCTTACTAATTCAGAAGGAGAATCATGGTATCGTCTACTGATATTATTTATAACACCTTCAAACGCCATCGTACGTTTACGAGATTGGCCGTTACGTTGCGTAAATGTGAAGTCTATTTCTTTACCTTTAGATCCGTATAAAATAATATCTTTTTGTCTGTCAGTTAATTTTTTAAATGGTTTGTCCATGTTAATTTTAAACACTTCGCACACGCGTTTTAATATCGTAGGATAAAAATCCGAACTCGATGATTCCCAAGCAACGATTGCACCTTCATTTAAGGTTTTACTCGTATCTGGTACGACTAACTCTAAATCAACCGTTAATTTCTGACCTAATCCATCACATGTAGGGCAAGCACCAAACGGACTATTAAAACTAAACATACGTGGCTCTAACTCACCAATTGAAAAACCACAAATCGGACAAGCATGATTTTCTGAGAACTTCAATTCTTCACCGTCAATGATATCGACAATGAGCGTTCCTTCTGACAATTGTAACGCCGTCTCAATGGAGTCAGCTAAACGCGTTTCGATACCCTCTTTGACAACAAGACGGTCAACTACTACCTCAATTGTATGATTTTTATTTTTATCTAAGGCTGGTACTTCATTGACATCTAATATTTCTCCATCAACACGTACACGTACATAACCTTTTTTTGTTATATCGTCTATCAGTTTTTCTTGAGCGCCCTTTCTATGAGAAACCACAGGTGCTAAGATTTGAATTTTAGAACGTGCTTCTAATTTCATCACTTGGTCAACCATTTGTTGAACTGTTTGTGATTCTATTTCAATACCATGGTTAGGGCAAAAAGGTTTACCGATACGCGCATATAGTAAACGAATATAATCATAAATTTCTGTGACTGTCGCAACAGTAGATCTTGGGTTTTTACTAGTTGTTTTTTGATCAATTGAAATCGCTGGTGATAAACCTTCAATCGTATCGACATCCGGTTTATCCATTTGACCTAAAAATTGTCGTGCATAGGCACTGAGAGATTCAACATATCTGCGTTGACCTTCTGCATATATTGTATCGAAAGCAAGTGATGACTTTCCTGAACCGGAAAGCCCTGTCATAACTATTAATTTATCTTTTGGTATTTCAATATCTACATTTTTTAAATTGTGGGCACGTGCCCCTTTAACTACAATGGATGGTTGCTTCATTTGTGTCACCCTTCTGCTTTTAATTCAAATAGCATATCTCTAAGCTCTGTGGCTTTTTCGAAATCTAAATCTTTTGCGGCTTGCTTCATTTCTTTTTCTATATTTGCAATTGTTTTTTCGCGTTCTTTCTTCGTCATTTTCTTCGGTACTTCTGTTTGTTGTTGCTCATTTGTTTCATCGTTTTCAACAGTAGCACTAATCACGTCATGTATTTTTTTATTAATTGTAGTAGGCGTAATGTTATATTTTTCATTATATGCTTCTTGTATCGTACGACGACGTTCCGTCTCATCTAACGCATAGCGCATGGAGTCAGTAATTTTATCTCCATACATGATAACTTCCCCGCGACTATTACGTGCGGCACGTCCAATTGTCTGAACAAGTGATCTTTGAGAACGTAAAAATCCTTCTTTGTCAGCATCTAAAATAACAACAAGAGACACTTCTGGTATATCAATACCCTCTCTTAACAAGTTAATTCCAACAATGACATCATACGTACCCATTCTTAAATCTCTAATGATTTCTATACGTTCGAGTGTTTTAATTTCAGAATGCAGATAATTTACTTTGATGCCTGCTTCTTTTAAATATGTCGTTAAATCTTCACTCATTTTCTTAGTCAACGTTGTAACAAGTACACGCTCATTTCGATCGATTCGATCCTGTATCTCACCAAGTAAATCATCAATTTGATTTTCTGTAGGGCGCACTTCAATCTTAGGATCTAACAGACCGGTTGGACGTATGATTTGTTGAACCATCTCATCTGTATGCTCAAGTTCAAATGGTCCTGGTGTGGCTGAAACATAAACCAACTGTTTCGTTTTTTCTTCGAATTCCTCGAATTTTAAAGGTCTATTATCTAGTGCACTCGGCAAACGGAATCCGTGGTCAACTAATACTTGTTTACGAGCACGGTCACCATTATACATACCTCTAATCTGCGGCAAAGTTACGTGCGACTCATCAATCATGACTAACCAGTCATCTCCGAAATAATCAAGTAATGTATAAGGTGTTGACCCCATAGGACGTAATGTTAAGTGAACGGAATAATTTTCTATACCCGAACAGAATCCCATTTCTCTCATCATTTCTAAATCATAATTGGTACGTTGCTCTAAACGTTGCGCTTCTAACAATTTATTTTCTGCATTTAATTCAGCTAAACGTTCTTCTAATTCGTTCTCAATTCTTTGAATTGCTGATTTCATTTTTTCTTCACGTGTTACGAAGTGAGATGCTGGGAAGATTGCAAAATGATCGCGTTCTCTTAATACTTCTCCAGTTAAGTAATTTACTTCACGAATACGATCAATCTCATCACCAAAGAATTCTACACGGATACACATTTCTTCTCTAGATGCAGGGAAAATCTCAACGACATCTCCTCTAACTCTAAACGTACCGCGTCTAAAATCTATATCATTTCTTGTATATTGGACGTCCACTAATTTTTTAAGTAATTCACTTCTATCCATCTCCATGCCAGCACGTATACTAACGACTAAATCACGGTATTCTTCTGGATTACCCAAACCGTAGATACAACTGACACTGGCAATCACAATCACGTCATCTCTCTCAAACAACGCACTGGTAGCTGAATGTCGTAACTGGTCAATCTCATCATTGATTGAAGCGTCTTTTTCTATAAAAGTGTCAGTTGAAGGCACATAGGCTTCTGGTTGATAATAGTCATAGTAACTTACAAAGTATTCCACTCTATTTTCAGGAAAAAATTCTTTGAACTCACTATATAATTGGCCTGCTAAGGTCTTATTATGTGCGATAATCAGTGTTGGTTTACCAACCTGTTTGATTACATTACTCATCGTAAATGTCTTACCAGTACCAGTTGCGCCTAATAGCGTTTGGTGTCTTTTCCCTTCATTAACACCATTTACAATTTTTTGAATTGCTTCTGGCTGATCCCCTTGAGGTTCAAATTCAGAATGCAGTTTGAACGGATAATGTTCCATGGCGACACATGCCTCCTAATTAAGTCTATATCTCTTATTTCGAACCTATTACAATTTGTTTATCTTAAAACGTTCATATATTGATTCTTTACATATCATTTATTCAGATGAATGGTTCTATACTCGTTATATATATTAACAGATTTATGAATACAAAAACAAACATTTGTTCGTAGTTTTAATACTTCTTTTTATAAAGAAAAAACAAACATAGTATGTCACCATGTTTGCATCCATTTGATTTTATATCATAAAAACTTCTTTATTTTTGAAGTTATATTATTATAAATCTCTTATTTAATTATAGCAATTAGGTTGCTCAATGCTTATTATTCAATCATCATCTTTTTTATGCAACTCTAATTGGTCGATGATAAGATACCCCGCTAATAATGAAACGACATCTATGAAAATGATCCATTCATTATGAAAGAACCCCTTTTCAACTGATGCACCTATTAAAATTAAAGTCAATATTGTACCTACCCATTTGCTTCTTGTTAGCACACTGAACAATATAACAAAAACACATGGGAAAAAGGATGCCAATATATACCAAATCATGGAGTTCACCCATTCCTATTATTTAAAATTGCCATTGTTGTTTCACGCAATTCAGATCTTGGTATGAATTTCTCTGTTAGCATCTCTGGGATGATATTCTCGATAAAATCTTGAACTGAGCTAAGATGATCAAATTGCATGATTGTCTCTAGTGACATTTCATAAATTTCAAAAAATAACTGTTCTGGATTACGTTTTTGTATTTCTCCGAAAGTTTCATATAATAAGTCAATTTTATCAGCAACCGACAACAATTGTCCTTCTAAGGAATCATCTTTACCTTCTTGTAATCGCTCACGATAAATAGCTTGATATGGCTCTGGAATTTCCTCATTTATAAAATGGTCTACCATTTCTTCTTCTACTTGAGAAAATAATTTTTTCAATTCTCCACTTGCATATTTCACCGGTGTCTTAATATCGCCAGTAAATATTTCGGCAAAATCATGATTTAATGCTTTCTCATATAAACTTTTCCAATCGACTTCATTACCATGATATTCCTCTACAGTACCTAAATATTGAGCGATTTTTGTCACTTTGAATGAATGAGCAGCGACGTTATGCTCAAAATATTTAAATTTACCCGGCAATCTAATTAATTTTTCCAAATCAGATAAACGTTTAAAATATTGATGTACACCCATGACATCGCCTCCTAGTTTATTAAAAATTGATTATTCTTGATTTTATAATATCATTCAACGCGTTAAATGTCTTATCAATATCATTGAAAAATAATAATCATTTAATTTAACTCATATAATAAAAATAGGTTATATTTCAACGGTATAGTTATCAATGATTTAGGTATAGTCTGGGCGTAGTACAAAAATATTGGATTTGTTTCTATGACGTTGGTGATTGATGACGCATCAAAAACGATGCTGATTGAAAGACTGCTACAATCGTTTATTTAAGCTACTCTGCTTGTTATCTATACATTAAAAGTTCGAGATATTGCCTCATATCCCGAACTCTTATTTAGATAGCGTCACTTCAAATCAAATCATTTTCTACATAGAAGGATAGATTTGTTTTAGTGAATATAATTATATTGGCCTGTGTTATGGATTGTTCTATATGATTTTTGACCTACACCTTGCCAATTCATTTCAGATACGACAATTGAACCATCTGCATTTTTACTTTCAACAACACCTACATGACCATAGTTACCTGCAGTACTTTGGAATATAGCACCTACTTCAGGCGTATTGTTCACTTGATAGCCACTTTGCTGTGCTGCTGAAGCCCAATTATTCGCATTTCCCCATAAGTTTCCAACTGATTTCCCTAATTGTTGTCGACGATCAAAAGCATAATATGTACATTGGCCCCAATCATAATAGTTACTTCCGTTAGATGCGTGTGACACTGGGCTATACTGATAATTTGAAGTTACCTGTTCATTTGCAGTTGTATTCGAAACTTGCTGTCTATCCGAAGCGGAATAATCATTGTTCTGCCATGTTTGCGTTGCATTTGGCGTGATATTCCCTGACGTACGCACATTACGCATAGTATTATTTTCTGCTGTATTGTGTTCGTCATGATTTATTTGTGCTGTTGGTTGAACTGCTTCATGACTATTAAATATTTGCTGTAATTGGTTATTAAGATGCGCTGAACCTTTTTCTGATACCGCAACTAATTGACCTGGATAAATGACTTCACCTAAATTTGGATTCAATTGATACAATTGACTCATTGTCATTTGATGTCTTTCAGCAATTGCTTTAATCGTATCTCCATCCTTAACTTCTACAATGTCAGAATCCGGTAATACGATGGTTTCCCCAACTTGAACATAGTCTCTATTCTGTAAGTGATTTAAATTTTGTATTTCTGTCGTAGTAGTTGCAAATGTTTGTGCTATATCTGTCAAATTAGCATCTTCTTTTACTGTGTGTATTTGGTCTGCTGATGCAACATGGTTCAAACCAAAAAACAAGGCTGCCGAGGTGATAGAAAATGTTAAACCTTTCTTCATTAAGTTTTCATCCTTTACTGTCTTAATTTTAATCAAACATACTATAGCATAATAAAAACAAAGATTTTCTATTGTTATGGTTTTGTAACATAACAGTCAACTTTATATTTCAAACACCTATATTACAAGTCGATAAAAACGCCACAAACCTTGCCATTAAAGTATTTAACATGTTTGATATGATAGATTTGAAAACTTACTCGTAATATTAAAAATTGCATTTTACATATTTAATTAAATATTTATCTGTCCTTTATCAAACAAAAAGAGCCAGATCACAATCTGAACTTTTAATAAGATTGCGCGCTGACTCTACATATTTAAATATATCTTTCTTATATTATGTTTCATTAAAATAGCTGTTTAATGGCTACTTAACCTTCATTTTCATGTTGATCCATTTGACTGCGTAAGAATGCTTCAATAAATGGACCAATGTCGCCATCCATAACAGCATCTACTTTACCCGTTTCTTCGTTTGTACGGTGATCTTTAACCATAGCATAAGGATGGAATACGTAAGATCTAATTTGACTACCCCAGCCGATTTCTTTTTGCTCACCACGAATTTCTGCCATTTCTTGTTCTTGCTCTTCAATTTTTAATTGATATAGTTTAGATTTCAATGTCTTCATTGCTGCTTCTCTGTTTTTGATTTGTGAACGTTCATTTTGGTTATTTACTACGATCCCTGTTGGGTGGTGTGTAATTCTAATCGCTGATTCAGTTTTGTTAATGTGTTGCCCACCAGCACCAGAAGCTCTAAATGTATCGACTGTGATATCATCTGGATTAATATCAATTTCAATCTCAGTATTATTGAATTGAGGTATAACATCACATGATGCAAATGATGTATGTCTTCGACCAGATGAATCGAAAGGTGAAATACGCACAAGACGATGCACGCCTTTTTCAGCTTTTAAATAACCATATGCGTTATGTCCCTTAACGATAAGCGTCACACTTTTAACACCTGCTTCATCACCAGGTAAATAGTCCGCAATTTCGACGTTGAATCCTTTCTGCTCACAATAACGTTGATACATTCTCAAGAGCATATTCGTCCAATCCTGTGACTCTGTGCCGCCTGCACCTGGATGTAATTCCATAATGGCATTATTCGCGTCATAAGGCCCATCAAGTAATAATTGTAACTCGAACTGATCTAATTCATTTTTAAAATCTTGAACGCTTTGCTCTAAATCTTGCTTCATCGTTTCATCATCTTCTTCGAGTAACAAAGCTCTCGTAGTATCCATATCTTCAAGTTCAGACTCTAATGTTCTATATGCATTCACTACTGATTTTAAAGCATTATTCTTATCAATAACGTCCTGAGCCTTTTCTTGGTTATCCCAAAATGTTGGATCGGTCATCATTTCTTCATATTCTTGTATGTTCGTCTCTTTTGCTTCTAAGTCAAAGAGACCCCCTAAGTTGTTCTAGTTTTTCATTATACGTATCTATATTACGTTTTATCTCTGACAATTCCATCATGCATCTCTCCTATGATTATTTGAATGAAATAATAAACTATAACGTATTTCATTTATTTGAAGTTAATAACTCTATTCTACAGAAGTTTGCGGTTTAATTACAACTTTATCTAATTCAAATAAATACCTAACCAAACTTAATTACAAAATAAAACCGAAAGTTAATGACTGCTCATCAAAACTTCCGGTTTTATAACCTGTCACTATGAACTATGCACCGTGACAGTTTTTATATTTTTTCCCGCTTCCACAAGGGCAAGGGTCATTTCTACCAATATGTTCATCTTTCACATAAGGTTCTGCTTTAGCTTTTTCTTTACCATCTTCGGCTGAAACGTGCTCTGCTTTACCAAAGTCTGTTGTTTTATCTCTTTCAAGATCATCTTCTACTGAAACAACCGATTTCAAGATATACTTACTAACATCTTCTTCGATATTTTGCATCATCGTATCGAAAAGTTGATGACCTTCATTTTGATAATCGCGTAAAGGATTTTGTTGACCATAAGAACGCAGATGAATACCTTGTCTTAATTGATCCATCGTATCAATATGATCTGTCCAATGCGTATCTATAGAACGAAGTAAAATCATTCGTTCAAATTCATCAAATTGTGTTCCAATTTTTTCTTTTTGGTCTTTTAATGCAATTTCAACTTTATTCCAAACGAATTCGAAGATATCCTCGTTGTCTTTACCTTTAATATCTTCAACTTTTATATCGCCTTCATTTAAGAATACATCGTCTACATAGTTAATGAATGGTTTATAATCTGGATCGTCCGCTTCTTCATTTACATAGTAGTTCACGCTTCTTTCAAGTGTTGAGCGTAGCATGTCATTAACTAAACCACCACTTTCATCACTATCGATGATACTATTACGTTCACCATAAATAATTTCACGTTGTTTACGTAAAACATCATCATATTCAAGTACACGTTTACGTGCGTCGAAGTTATTACCCTCAACACGTTTTTGCGCAGATTCAACCGCACGTGAAACCATTTTAGATTCAATTGGCGTGGAATCATCCATACCTAAACGGTTCATCATGTTTTGCAAACGTTCTGAACCAAAGCGCACCATCAGTTCATCTTGAAGTGATAAGTAGAAACGACTGTCCCCTTTATCACCTTGACGTCCTGAACGACCACGTAATTGATCATCAATACGACGTGACTCATGACGTTCTGTGCCGATAACAGCTAAACCACCAAGTTCTTGAACACCATCACCTAGTTTGATATCCGTACCACGACCAGCCATGTTGGTAGCTATAGTTACTGCGCCTCGTTGACCAGCACCTGCAACAATATCGGCTTCACGTTCATGGTTTTTAGCATTTAAAACATCATGACGCACGCCATTTTTCTTCAATAAATTTGAAATGTATTCACTGGTTTCAACTGCAACTGTACCAAGTAATACCGGTTGGCCAGCTTTATGTTTTTCAATAACGTCTTGAACAACTGCATCAAATTTACCCTTTTGACTAATATAAATTAAGTCTGGTTTATCAACACGTTGCACTGGTTTGTTCGTAGGAATTTGTGTAACCGTCATATTATAAATGTTTCTAAACTCTTCTTCTTCGGTCTTCGCTGTACCTGTCATACCAGATAACTTATTATACATTCTGAAATAGTTTTGGAATGTGATTGAGGCCATTGTTTTAGATTCATTTTGAATTTTCACACCCTCTTTAGCTTCAATCGCTTGGTGCAAGCCTTCAGAGAAACGACGTCCAGGCATTGTACGACCCGTAAATTGGTCTACAATAAGGACTTCACCGTTATTAACCATGTAGTCAACATCTCTTTGTAATGTCACGTGCGCACGTAGTGCCGTATTGATATGACTGATAACATCTACATTATTTACATCATATAAATTATCAATTTTAAACATGCGCTCTGCTTTATCGATACCTTGTTCAGTTAATTGTACCGCTTTTGTTTTTTCGTCATAATTATAATCATCTTCACTCTTAAGCATTTTTGCAAACACATTTGCTTGTGTATAAAGTGATGTCGATTTCTCTGCTTCACCAGAAATAATTAAAGGTGTACGTGCTTCATCAATTAAGATGGAGTCAACCTCATCGATAATCGCAAAGTTTAATGGTCTCATTACACGTTCTTCTGCATAATTTACCATGTTGTCACGCAAGTAATCGAAACCTAATTCATTATTTGTACAATACGTAATATCACACGCATATGCTTCACGTTTTTCAGTAGTTGTTTTACTATTTAAATTTAAACCTACAGAAAGTCCTAAAAATTCATACAGTTCAGCCATTTCTTGACTCTGAACACTTGATAAATATTCATTGACTGTTATGACATGTACACCGCGACCAGTTAACGCATTTAAATATACGGGCATTGTCGCTGTCAACGTTTTACCTTCACCTGTTCTCATTTCGGAAATATCGCCGCCATGAATCGCGATTCCACCCATAACTTGCACTTTGTAAGGAATCATATTAAACACACGTTTTGACCCTTCTCGTACTAGTGCAAATGCTTCCGGTAAAATATCATCCAATATTTTGTTTTGTTTTTTTATATCTTCTTCGCTCTGTAATTTTTCTTGGAATGCGCTTGTTTTGGCTTTAATTTCTTCATCAGTTAATATCGACATATCCTCTTCAAGTGCGAGGACCTTGTCGGCTAATTTACCAAGGCGTTTTATTTCTTTTTTATTGCCATCTGCAATTTTTGATAAAAAACCCATTCTGTTCGCTCCTTTAGCTTTTTAACTCTTCGCTTACAACAATTTATGATATCATTTATAAGCTTAAATTTACACTTATTGACTTGTCTAAAGTGTCTTACATTGAAATTATATTTCTTGTCCACTTACATTTCTATTTATTTTAAAATAATTGATTATAATCTTGTTCAATAAAAATATACACAAATAGCTATATCACTTTCAAATTATTACATAGTAACATAGCAAAAATTAAGCGTCCACGATTTAACATCATCGTGAACGCTATAGTATAAATGCTACTTAACTTACATCAAACGTCTTATTCAGTTGTTTCAATCAAACCATATTTTCCATCTTTTCTTTTATATACAATACTAGTACCGTCTGTTTCACGATCCGTAAAGATGAAGAAATCATGTCCTAATAAATCCATTTGAAGCACTGCTTCTTCAGAATCCATTGGTTTCAAACTGAAATTTTTTGCACGAATAATTTCGATTTCATTATCCGCTTCATTTTCATCATTTTGAATTTCAACTGCTTCTTTTTCTTCTGGTAGTGAAGCAAACGCTTCTTGCTCACCACGATTTCTATTTCTACGATTTACACGTGTTTTGTATTTTCTAACTTGTCTTTCAAGTTTGTTATTAATTAAATCAATACCTGCATACAAATCATCGTTACGTTCTTCAGCTCTTAATGTAACATTTTTCAATGGAATTGTTACTTCGATCTTAGTAGCTGAGTTTTGATACGTTTTCACTTTAACGTGTGCTGTTGCATTTGGCACATCATTAAAATAACGCTCTAATTTACCAATTTTCTCCTCAATATAGTTGCGAATCGCATCAGTAATAGTGAGGTTCTCTCCGTGAATTTCAAATCTGATCATAATCATCGACTCCTTTAAAACCTCTATATTGGTAATATTGCTTACTAATATAATACCACGTTTAGTCTACCGTGCAAACGTAAACACATCGAATTTTCTGATTTTTCTAACATATACTTTTTCAATCGCATGATGAACCGTTAAGCCAGTAGTATAAATGTCATCCACAAGTAAAATACTTTTATCTTCTAAATTGATATCTTTTGATACTTCAAATGGATTATCAAGTCGCGCTCTATGTAGCTTGCCTAATAATGATTGTTTAGGCCTCACCTTAGTTTGAAGTATAGATTCATATGGTACTTGCTGTTTATCTAACACACAAGTAACTGGATTAAAGGTGCGATTGATATCTCTTTCTACAGGAGATGGAATTGGAATAATTAAATCGTAAGACTGTTTCGGTAGTGTAAGTTGTTCTGCCAAAATTTCACAAATTGCTACATCTTTTAACAATTTGTATTGATGTATCAGTTGTTTCACTACGCCTTTATATTGATAATTACAATATAATTGATTCATTAACGGAAATTTAACTGCTAAGAACGCACAATCTAGACATTTATGCTCCCCTTGATCAAGTTTTTTTAGACATTTTGTACAACGCCCTTCCAATACGATTTTGTTTTCTTCCCATAGTTCTATACAATTTACACACATCTTTACAGGCTTTTTATAAAAATTAAGCGCATCGAACATTTCTGTTAACTTGGCATCACATTGTATACATCTAGCCATCAATCCACTTCTTTTTTAGTGCTAACTGATTCATATCTATAATTGCTTTTCGAGCTTTTAACATAGGCAAAGTAATACCTTCATGTAAAAATAATACGAGCCCTGTTGGTTCCTCTATCTTTCTTCCAACTCTACCAGCGATTTGTATTAACGCACTCTTATTAAAAATTTGGCTATTACAGACGATGACATCTAATTTGGCCATGGTAAATCCTCTTTCTAATATTGTTGTAGTAAAAATGACTTGGTAATCCCCATTTCTTAAAGCTTTGACTTTTTCAAATCTTAAGGCATCTTCGCTATATACATAAGTTAATGACGTTATTTCCTTTTTATAGCGATGATATGCTGTTTTCATTAAATTGATATTATCGAAAAACACGAGTGTATAACGCTCTGTTAAGATTTGTTTTTTTAGTATCTTCAGCAATGCATATTGTATTTTATGTTGCTTTAATTTGAAATATTTAAAACGCGGTACAGGTAATGGCTGTCTATGATATCTCGCAGGTAGTGTGATGACATCAGATGGATTCATCTTCTTTAATAAATGTCTAGGCGGTGTAGCCGTCATAAATATATGACAGTGTGTCGCTTTTGATGCATGAGTAATCGCTTCTTGTAATGAATGATCCATTACTAAAGGAAATGCATCTACTTCGTCAACAATAATTAAATCAAAATGATGCTTGAATCGATATAATTGATGTACGGTTGAAATGATAAAGTGCCCATCAAAGCGCTGTGTTTGACCTTGGTAAAGTACATCAATCTGATCTGAAGAAAATGCCTTTTTAATCCTCATACTAATTTCTATCACAACATCTACCCTAGGGGATACAATCGCGACATTATCCCCTCTACTACGCGCATAATGAATACCTTCAAATATCATTTCTGTTTTTCCAGCACCAGTGACTGCATATAAAATTTTAGTTTCATAATCTTTAATTGCCTTTAGAATTGCTATCGATGCAAAAGTTTGTTGTTCAGACAGTTTGAAATCTAACTGATATATGCCCTGAGACGCAACATTTTTAGATTTTGTAATAAAGATTGGCTTTATATTATCCATTCTTCCTAAATTGATACAATTTCTACAATAGACTATTTCTTTTTTTAATATAGTTGAATAATAATTATAAAAATGACGCGGTTCTTTCGTATGACATTGCATACACTGCCATTGATTATGTTTTTTTATAATGCCAGTTGAAGTCTTATCAATGATTTCATCGGTCAGTAACGTTTTATCTAACATAAGTCGACCATAATATTTTATTTGCCTTACCTCCAAAAAAAGACATGTAACACCCAATAGGCGTGACATGTCTCTAATTTATTCATTAATTTAATCTGTGCGAATGGTACTTCCAATATACCCTAAACCAATACCACCAGATCCTAAATGTGCAGCAATGACTGGTCCAAAGCTAGAACGATAAATATTGTACTGAGGATAGTTAGTTTCTAATTCTTGTTGAATCCAATCTGAATCTTCAGGAATATCACCCTCAATTACAAATAACGTAACTTCATCTAGATTTTTGACTTCATTTATCACTTTTTCAACCATTTTACGCAAAGCACGTTTTTTAGTTCTTACTTTTTCATCTGGAACAATTTTGCCATCTTCGAACTTTAACACTGGCTTCATCTTCAACATCGTTCCAATCCAAGCTTGCGCACCTGTAATTCGACCACTTTTTTGTAAATTTTTCAAATCATCTACCATGAGTACTGCACCTGTTACTTCACGGATTGCATGTAATGCTTCAATGATAGCTTTAGGTTCATAGCCTTGTTCAATCATTTCTATCGCTTTAAGGACATATCCACCTTCAACCATCGCAGCTAATTTAGAATCAAACGTATGGACATTAATGTCTGAGACCATTTCACCTGCTTGTGTCGCAGTTTGATAGCACCCACTGATTCCAGAAGAAAGAAATACACAAATGACATCTGTATAGCCTTCTTCGCGAAGTTGCTCGAAATTCTCCAGAAAATCTCCGATTGCAGGTTGGCTCGTTGTTGGAATTGTAGCTGAGGTCTTCATACGTTCATAAAATTCGTCTGTTGAAATGGATGCATTCTCAACGTAATTCTCACCACTATCAAATGTGACACTAAGTGGTGCAACTTTGATATTATATTTGTCTATTAATGTTTGAGATAGATAACTCGTTGAATCTGTCAAGACAGCAATCTTCATCCTAATCCTCCTCAATTATACTCACAACTATGATACCTTATTTTCAACCAAAAGAAAATTTATTTTTACATTTATGCTTGTATTCAATACAGTGTATAATACAAAGGTAGCGATGATGATAAACATTATTACAATGGATAAAATCTATAGACATTTGGAGGGTTACACATGGAAGACACAATTATAACGATAAAAGCAGAACATATAATTGAAAATGTAATCAATAAATCTCGTTTTATTGCACATATTAAACCAGTAGAATCAGAAGAAGATGCGAAAGCCTTTATTAATCAAGTGTCTACAAAACACCGTGAAGCAACACATAATTGTTTTGCATATACAATTGGCGATCAAATGAATATACAAAAAGCCAATGACAATGGTGAACCAAGCGGTACTGCTGGCGTACCAATGTTAGGTATTTTAAAAAAATTAGAAATACATAATGCTTGCGTGGTTGTTACACGTTATTTTGGTGGCATTAAACTAGGTGGCGGCGGCCTTATTCGCGCTTATAGTGGTGCCGTTAGAGACGTTATTTACGATATTGGTCGTGTAGAACTTAAACCCGCTATACCTACAACTGTAACCATTAATTATGATTTAACAGGGAAATTCGAATATGAACTTGAAAGCACGTCCTATTTATTACGTGATCAAAATTATACAGACAAAGTAAGTTATCAAATAGATGTTGTCGCGTCTGACTATGATGAATTTATTGCATTTTTAAATAGAACAACGTCTGGTAATTATGATTTAGAAGAAGGCGAAGTCATGAGGTTACCGTTTGATATACCAACAGATTAAATATAAATGATAGATATATGTCTTATTTTACAAGTACTTAAACAAACCGAATCGTACAAAAAAACCGACAAGTCAGTAACCTCTGACTTGTCGGTTTTATAGTTTCACAATTTCATTGCTATCACTGTTCATCTTTATTATGCTCTTTATTTTCTATTAATTTCAATAGAGGTCTGTAATCATCATCAATTAATCCTGTAAATTCTACAATCAATTCAATTGTAATGAATATGAGTATGAGCATCATGAATACACCCCAAGGTTGGGATAAGTATAATATAATACTAGAGAGACTAAACAGTATCGCAATTGAATATATCAATAACACGGTTTGTCGATGCGAATAGCCTAATTCTAAAAATTTATGATGCAAATGAGATTTATCGGCCTGCATAATATGTTGACCTTTCTTCACTCGACGTATCATAGCGAATAGTGTATCGATAAATGGTACTGCTAAAATAACGATTGGGAAGAATAAGGATACAAATGTAATGTTTTTAAACCCGAGTAATGATAGAAAGCCTACAATAAATCCAACTAATAGCGCGCCACTGTCACCTAAAAAGATTTTTGCTGGATGGAAATTGAAGAATAAAAATCCTAAAAGTGCACCTATCAATACACTACATATCATTATAATAAATATATTGGCTTGTAATATTGCTATAAAGCCAATTGTCATCAGTGCAATCATTGAAACGCCTGACGCTAGACCATCTAATCCATCGATTAAATTTATCGCATTCGTAATGGCAACAATCCAAATGACCGTTATTGGAATACCAAATATACCAAAATGTATCGTTGGACCAATAGGTAATGAAATAAAGTCAATTGTAACACCATAGTAAACAACGACTAACGCCGCAATTACTTGGCCAAGTAATTTCATAATTGGTTTTAAGTCATAGATATCATCTATCAAACCAACCAAATAGATTAATACAGATCCAATAACAAGCGGTTTGACCTCAGTTTCTATAGGATGTCCAAGCCAAATTCCAACTAAAAACGATAAGAGTATCACAGTTCCACCAAGTACTGAAATAGGTTTAGTATGTACCTTTCTAAAATTCGGTTGATCTACAATCCCTAATTTATGAGAAACTTTTATGACTATTGGTGTAAGTATTAAACTGACTATCATTGAAAAAATGATTAGTAATAATGTATACATCAGTTCACCTTCATTAATATGGTTCTTAATTATTTTAAATTTCAAAGTCTATGTTGAAAATATTTGTTTCATTAAATTGTGAATTCACTTCAAAAATGACTATTTTAATACTTCCTAATAAAAATATAGTCTCATTACACAATTGATATTTTTACATAACTTTATAATACCTTATACGCTTTTACTTATACAACTAGAAGTGCGATAATAAATGCGTTATATTTAGGGATATTATTTATTAAATCAATTTTAGTGAATTTTTAATTTTTCACTAAAAAATAATTTTAACATGAATATTAAGTGAATGTTAGAATTTTCTATTCACCCCATGATGACAAATTGTAAGTTTTCACTTACAATAACTAAGTGTTTATTTAAAGGAGTGTAAAGTAAAAATGTTTGAAGCTATTATCTATAATATTTCTGTTACCGTAGCTGGAATTTATTTATTCCATCGTCTACAATACTCAGAAAATAGAATTATGGTATTTTCAAAAGAATATGTCACTGTTTTAATGACGATAGTAGCGCTTTTACTATCTGCGTACCCTGTCCCAATATTCAATGAGTATACACTCTATTTATCCTTTGTACCTATCCTATTTTTAGGTAGATATACGAATATGTTTTACACTGTTCTATCCGCCTTTATTGTCGGCTTAGTCAATGTTCTGATTGGGGATTATACAATAATTACTGCTATGATATTTATCGTAATAGCAGGCATCATTGGTGCGATAGGTCCATTCTTAAAACAAAGTGATATCATTTCATTGCAAATACTAAATGTCATTGCATTAGTTATTTTTGCAATTTTATCATTAATCAGCCCATATTACGAGATTACAGAAGTCTTATTTTTAATTCCGATTTCATTTGTCTTAACAATAACTTCGTCTATTACCTTTGTTGATATTTGGCATTTCTTCTCATTAGTCAATCGATATGAGAACGAAGATAAAGTAGATTACTTAACTGGATTAGGTAATGTTAAAGAATTCGATAGACATTTAAATGAAACAGCTCGTTTATCTGAAGAAAATAACCAAAGTTTAGGTTTATTACTGATTGATATCGACGGTTTCAAAGATGTGAACGATATGTATTCACATAAATCGGGCGACGCTGTACTCAGACAAGTGGCTCAATTACTTAAAAACTATGTGCCACAACAGTTTAGTATTTATCGTAATGGCGGTGAAGAATTTTCTATTGTTTTGTATGATTATACTTTAGACCAATGTGTCAAATTAAGTGAGAGTATTCGTGGCGGTGTAGAACAATCTACATTCCATTTACCAAACAAAGAAGTCATTAAATTATCCGTATCTATTGGCGTTGGATACTTGACAACAGATGATTACAAATCACAACGAAAAGTGTTTAAAATTGCTGACGATATGTTGCATATGGCTAAAAACGAAGGCCGTAACCAAGTCATGTTTAACCCAATTGTTAAATTATAGGGAGTGGGACTTTACATTTTCAATGCAGCCACCTACTACCTAAATGAAAAAGAGTTTGAGACATCTATTTTTGTCCCAAACTCTTTTTTTCGTAAAAATAAATGTAACGTTTCTTTCACCTACCATGCCCTTCACACAGCGCGATTCATCCATATGTTTTACTTTTTCTAAATAAAGTTTCAATTAAAGCATTGAATAATTATAGTAATTAAAATGAGTTTGTTACAATATATAATGTTATATAAAACATTAATTACCGTAAGATACGCTATTGAAAGTTTTTATTCGACAATGTAAACTTTCAATTGTTCTATTAACAATTCAGGAGGTGCGAAGCTATGTCAGATTCAATTACCATCATTGATGAAGATAAAGTCATTGATGTCGTATTAATCGCAGGCAGAATTTTACTAGAAAGCGGTGCTGAAACGTATCGTGTTGAAGATACAATGACAAGAATCGCTGCAAGTTATGGTTTAGATGATACATATAGCTTTGTAACATCAACTGCAATCATTTTTTCGTTAAATAATCGTACAAATACACGACTCATTAGAATTCGTGAACGTACTACAGATTTAGAAAAAATTGCATTAACAAATAGTTTGTCTCGTAAAATATCTAGTAACAAGCTAGATATTGATCAAGCAAAATCTGAACTTATCCATTTACACCATGCTTCCTTGCAGTATTCATCAATTACCAATTTTGTTGCAGCAGCAATTGCCTGTGGCTTTTTCCTATTTATGTTTGGTGGCGTCATTAATGATTTTATATTTGCAATCATCACTGGTGCTGGTGCCTTTTTAACTTTCAGCTATGTACAACGCTATATTCAAATTAAATTCTTTTCTGAATTTATCAGTGCAGCTGTTGTTATAGCTATCGCTGCTTTCTTCACTAAAATAGGTTGGGCACACAACCAAGATATCATAACCATTGCCGGTGTTATGCCCTTAGTACCCGGTATATTGATTACAAATGCAATTCGTGATCTAATGGCTGGTGAATTAATTGCAGGCATGTCACGTGGCGTTGAAGCTGCACTAACCTCATTTGCAATTGGTGCCGGTGTTGCTATCGTCTTATTAATCTTTTAGAAAAGGAGTGCTGATAATGTTCATTGTTTATTACTTTTTACAGTTTGTGATTAGCTTTTTCGCATCAATGTTATTTTCTATTCTTTTTAATGCACCTAGACGCCTCCTTTTAGCCTGTGGTTTTGTTGGTGCCATGGGATGGATTATTTATAAATTATCCTTTGATGCTGATTTAGGTAAAGTGTTAGCGTCATTTTTAGGTAGTTTTATTTTAGCAATTATGAGTCATGTCATGAGTAGACGTTATAAACGTCCTGTTATTATCTTTATCGTTCCAGGAATTATACCTCTTGTACCTGGTGGTTTAGCTTACGAAGCCACACGTTTTCTTGTAAGTAATCAGTATACGCATGCGGTGAATACCTTCCTTGAGGTCACGTTAATCTCTGGAGCTATTGCATTCGGTATCTTATGTGCTGAAATCATTTATTATATCTATACACGTGTTAAACAGCATTATGGTAAAATGAAAGGCAAAACATATAAAAAATCTTATAATATAAATAATAGAGCTTAAGGGGTGTTTTTAAATGAAACAAGACATAATTGATCGACTTACAAGATATGTAACAATCGACACACAATCCAATCCAGAATCTACAACGACGCCTTCAACTGAGAAACAATGGGATTTATTAAATTTATTAAATGACGAATTGACTGATTTGGGATTAGAAACTGATATTGACGAACAAGGTTACTTATTTGCTACTTTAGACAGTAATGTAGACATCGATTTACCTACTGTCGGATTTTTGGCACATATTGATACTTCACCTGACTTCAACGCGTCTCATGTAAATCCTCAAATTATTGACAACTATGATGGGACACCGATTCAATTAGGTAAGACGAACCGTACATTAAGCCAAGATGTATTCCCTGCTATGAAAAACGTTGAAGGTCATACATTAATGATTACAGATGGTACTTCTTTGTTAGGTGCTGACGATAAAGCCGGTGTAGTTGAAATTATGGAAGCTTTAAAATACTTAACTTCACATCCTGAAATTAAACACGGTAAAATTCGCGTAGCCTTTACGCCCGATGAAGAAATTGGAAGAGGTCCACATGAATTTGATGTAGAACGTTTTAATGCTGATTTCGCATACACGATGGATGGTAGTGAGTACGGAGAATTACAGTATGAAAGCTTTAATGCTGCAGAAGCGATCGTGACATGCCATGGCGTGAACGTTCATCCTGGATCAGCGAAAGATGCTATGATAAACGCTGTATTATTAGGTCAGCAATTTAATGCTTTATTACCACAAAATGAAGTTCCAGAAAGAACGGAAGGTTATGAAGGATTTTATCATTTAATGAAAATAAATGGCGATGTTGAAAAAACAACCTTACAATATATTATTCGTGATCATGATAGAAACGAATTTGAATTACGTAAAAAACGTCTCGTCGAAATAAAAAATGATATTAACTCACATTTCGAAGATGAACCTATTGAAGTAGAAATTAATGACCAATATTACAATATGGGTGAAAAAATCGAACCTAACCCACACGTGATAGATATACCTAAACGTGTTTTCGAAAAATTAGGCATTCCAGCAAATACCGCACCAATACGCGGTGGTACTGATGGTTCTCAACTTTCATATATGGGACTACCTACACCAAACATTTTCACAGGTTGTGACAATTTCCATGGACCATTCGAATACGCGTCTATTGATGTCATGGAAAAAGCAGTACAAGTTGTAGTCGGTATAGCTGAAGAAGTTGTAAATACTTACGATAAGTAATACTAAAAGTAGTTGTTTTTACTTTTAAACATGTAGCGCCTATGACACAAATACAAAAAATAGAGCTAATCCGATATGGATTAGCTCTATTTTTATTACTTTGAACATGGCCACATATCTAAAATATACATCCTGTCAGTATACGCCCCATTATGCAACTAATCTAAGTATTAGTTCCTGATTAAATTGCTATAAATGGTAGTTTATACGACTTAAAATAAGATATGCTTGTTTCACTTTACGTTTAATTTGTACTGAATTGTGTTTTCAGTAATTTAATTGCCTGAACTGTATAATGTCTAATTTGAATCCCCATTTTAAAATCAGTAAAACTTTCAGGCATTTCAATAAATGTATTAAACATTGATGTAACACCCATTGATTCAAATAAATCAAATTTATCTGGTGTTGCACAAATTGCAATCGATGGTTTGTCATATTTCGTAGCTAACTCTGCAAGGCGAACAGTTGTAGTTTCTAATATTTGGTCTTCTTCATTGACACCTTCTCCAAAAATAATTAAATCCGCCTGTTTAATCAATGAATCTAAATGTGTTATTTGGTCAACTAATGCATGACTTGTCATAATTTCTGCATCAAAAAGCGCTTTTAGCACTGCAGCAATACCGCCTCCTGCACCACCTCTTTGAATCGGTCCAAGCGCGAGTTTGAGTTCGCTTTTAAATATTTCACTTAAATACCAAATTAAATTATCAATTTCTGCTGCATTTTCTCTACTTAAACCATAAGTTTCATAGGTTTGCATAATCTCACTATGTTTACCATATAATTTACTATCAAAATCTGACATTACTTGAAAACGAACATCTTTTAATTTTGAGTTTAATGCAGAAGTATCTATTTTTCGAATGTACTTCAACATACGACTACCTTCACGCATATCAACTTCTTGAGCTTCATCATCATAAAATTTAGCACCTAAGGCCTGTAACATGCCTGCACCACCATCAAAACTTGCGATACCGCCTAATGATATAACAATATGGTCTGCATCATTTTCAAGCGCATCAGCAATGATTTCACCCATACCAAAACTCGTGCGTTCATTTATCGGTTTTTGACCACTTAAAAATAAATTACCTTCAATCACAGTCATACCACTATCTGTAATACCGTAAATGGCTTCTACTTCATTCATATCAGCATCATGTGTAGGCACTCTATATTTGGTTCCTGATTGCCATAAAAAGACAGAATCCATTAATTCATGGCGTCCGTTAAACAATGGCACTTGAACGATATCTGCTTTCTCAATTTGGCTTGCTACCGCTTCTTCCACATAGCGGTTTGCTTGATAACTCGAAATAATTCCATTAAATTCATCCATCGCCACTAAAACTTTCATATTGTCACCTCAAGTATTTTATCAATTCATTTTTGTATTTTTGTATAATGAAACATAAACTATTATAAAGTCATTTTCAACCAGATTGAACCACAAAAATTTGTGGTCTTGGTTAATGAAGTAGGCAACAGATAAATATGTTGGCCATCGTCTGCGAAGTCTATTTATAGCATGTGTTCGCTATCCCAACCTCACTACCTGTATCTATAAGTAGCCACATATAGTCATTCCCAATAAAGTAGTAGTCTATATTTCATATTCAACTATTTATTATACATGTCAGATGAACATTTTTCACATTATAAGAAACGCTTGCTAATCACTTTCATTTAGAGAAGCGGTTAACAAGCGTTTTTTTGCATATTCTGTTATGTTTTACTCTTCAGCGTTAGCTAAAGTCGTAACGTTAATATCACTGTGACTCGCATTCCAAATCGCCTGTCCCTTAACAAAATAAAATGCTTGTGGCGATTCATGTTTTACATTTGTTTTTTCTTCTATATAATTCGATAAGTCTCTTTCTTGTTGCACAATTAAATAATAACCATCCATATCACGTTCATATAAGAATTTATTAAATTGATCCATTGCATTTGCTGAAATTGGGCACGTTTCACTGTGCTTCAATACAAATACATAATTATTTTCTTTTATAATTTGCTCAAACTGGTCAATCGAACTCAGCTTTATAGCCATTCTATTCACCTCTAAAAATATTTAACACACCCAAATTGTTTCAAAAAGTGTGAAATCTCCACGATATACTCATATCATTGTTTCCAATTATACACAATACTCTTTTTGTTGTTAACCGTTTATTTAAATTTTTATAACAATACAAATTTCTTTGTTAATTATAGTCTTCTTTTATATTGTTATATTGTTTATCAAATACGGCATCATATTTTTCTAAATCTTCACTTTCTTTAGGTAAAGTTTTATGATCTATTTTTGATAACTCATCACTAATATCAATCGTTTCTACACGTGTTTCATAATAATTTTGCAAGCTGTAATACATTTCAATCGCATTTTTACGCGCACTATTTACATAGTTATTCGTAATTTCAGCTTTGTTTAAATCTTTAATTTGTTTATTAATTAAAGGCATGATGTCTTTTTCAATCGATTGCTTAACTTTAGCTGAATCTGTTGAATCCAACTCTTTTTCTGCTGTATGTCTCAGTTCTTTGTTGTTTTCTTCTAATTTATGTTTGAAATTATTAACATCTGTGCGTGCGCCTGCATCATTTGCGTCTTGCATGTGCGCTTCAACTTGAGATCTACTTTTCTCAAATAACTTCGTATATTCTAAAATATCTTCATTTGCTTTAATTGCTTGATTGCATAAATCAACAAATACTTTCAAATCGTTAATAGCTGCTTTCTTATCTTTGACTGACTTTAAGTAGGTAGATTTTAAGTTTTTCGTTTCTTCAGATCCTGCCGGTAATTTTTTAGCTGCTGTCTCATATTCCTCTAACTTAGGGATTAATTTGCGATTAATGTTATTTTGCAAGTTATTAAATGCTTTTTTATCCTTATCAGTCGTATCTGTTTTACTTAAATCATCTAATTGCTTCAATGAAATGTCATCCATGACATGATTAAGTTCTTTTTCCTTATTTTTCACATCATTCAGTGAGCTATCAAAATCTTTGAATTCGTTAGCACCTTCATTACCGCATGCACCAAGGGTTATCACAAAGCCAAACAACAAAACAATGCAAAGTAATTTTTTCATTTCTGCACTCCTTATCATTCAGTATTATACAGAAACTTATTTAACTTGAAAATAATATGTGATATATTATTTCAGAATTTACAGTTTAACAGTTATATCACAATAAAGAAAGGAGTGAACAACCTATATGAATTCAAACATCCAAGCATTTATTTCTGAGGACAAAGATAATTATTTTGCAGAGCAATATCAAAATTTGAAAAAAATGCTTTTTAACCTGCTCGACACACCTGTTAAAACTACACTTCATATCGGTGGAACATCACATTTCAATTACGTTACTGAACCCATTTTAGATATATTAGTAGGCGTAGATAATTTACATGATATCACCGCTTTGGATGAAAAACGTTTGAATTATGAAGGTTTTTATCGTTTACACCATTCATATAAGAAAAAAGTAATTATGGCACAATTTAATAATTTAATAGATTTAAAACAAATAGCACGTTTACATATTATTCAAAAAGATTCTAACCTATACAAAGCGTATATTCAAACGCATCATCAATTGTCTCATGATCAACACACCGCTACACAATTTGGTTCTAAGAAATTGATGTTAGCTAATGAAGTTCGATCTATACGCGCATATGAAAATAAGAAACAACAATTATTTGATTCATTCTCTCACACAGTAAATTAACTTAAATATGGATTATGAAATATAGCCTCACATCAATATTAAACACACGATAATCATTGTATTAATAATTTAACAAAATTAATTACCATAGTATTTAGCAAAGACTCCAAATCATTGGTATAATGAATAAATGAATTCAACAGGAAAGGATGTTCTATAGTTGCATAAGGATGACATCTTAAAAGAATTAAAAGCACTTGTCCCAGAAGAAATTATTAAAATTGATGAACCTCTAAAAAAATATACATACACTCAAACAGGGGGTAAAGCCGATTATTATCTTTCCCCAACCCACAACGAACATGTGCAAGCCATTGTGCATTATGCTTACACACATGATATACCTGTGACGTATTTAGGTAATGGGTCTAATATTATTATTCGTGAAGGTGGTATTCGCGGTATTGTGATTAGTTTACTTTCACTTGATTACATTGATGTGTCCGACGATGCTATCATTTCAGGTAGTGGCGCTGCAATCATCGATGTTTCACGTGCTGCAAGAGACCATGGCTTAACTGGTCTTGAATTCGCATGCGGCATACCCGGTTCCATCGGTGGCGCTGTATTTATGAATGCTGGTGCTTATGGCGGTGAAGTAAAAGACTGTATTGATTATGCACTTTGCGTTAATAACAAAGGTGAATTAATCACGTTAACCAATAAAGAACTTGAGTTGGACTATCGTAATAGTATTGTTCAGAAAGAACATCTCGTTGTATTAGAAGCTGCCTTTACCTTAGCACCTGGCGATCAACAAGAAATACAAGCTTCTATGGATGATTTAACAGAAAGAAGAGAATCAAAACAACCACTAGAGTATCCTTCATGTGGTAGTGTATTCCAACGTCCGCCTGGTCATTTCGCTGGTAAGTTGATTCAAGATGCTCATTTGCAAGGTCATCGCATTGGTGGCGTTGAAGTTTCAACAAAACATGCTGGCTTTATGGTTAACGTAGATAAAGGAACGGCAACAGATTATGAAGATTTAATTCATTACGTTCAAAAAATAGTACAAGAAAAATTTGATGTTGAGCTGCACCCTGAAGTTAGAATTATTGGAGAACACCCACTCAATGAACAATAGGAGAAATCACTATGGTAAAAGTATATGGATCCACTGTAGATAATGAGTCACGCTGTACACATTATCAAACACCTTTAGATATTATTGCCATTAAGTTTAAATGTTGTAATAAATACTATCCTTGTTATAAATGCCACAATGAACATGAATCACATAAGATTCAGCGATGGCAAGCAAATGAATTTCACGAAAAAGCTATTTTATGTGGTGTCTGTAATCATGAAATGACAATTAATGACTACATGATGATAGAAGCTTGTCCAAAATGCGATGCCCATTTTAATAATCGCTGTAAGTATCATTATCATTTATACTTTGAAATTTAATAAAGAAACGATATAAAACTTAATTTTGTCATATTAAAAAGCGTAGATTCCATGGTGTGCATCTACGCTTTTTGTTATTTCTTTATTTGTTTGTATCTCATATTCCCAGTGAACTATTGGTCAATTTTATCACTAACATATTGTACAAATGTAGCAACGTCACCTTTTTGAATATTTTTCATAGGCATAGGCCCAATGTTAAAAGTGAAATTAATTTTTTCTCCATCATATTCAATTTTTTCAACTTCATTATATGCAATACTTCTATAATAAAATTCACCGTTCATATCAACATTTAAAATGATTCTCTCATTTGTAGCTATAAAAGCACCCTCAAATTCAGTCGAACCTTGTACTGAATACTCTACTGTGCCTAGAACAGTTGGTCCTTTTTTCTCAGTTGGAAATAAATCATTTGGATTTACATTATCTAATATCATGTACTTTGTCCCCCTACTATTTCTTTAAAACGCTCTATCTAGCATTTATATATTTACTCGAAAGTATGATGATAAAAATATTATAACATTAGTATGATAGTGATGAATAATTTAACGTTTTAACTTATTTTCTTTTCAACAAAAAAGCGCCTAGAATAAATTCCAGACGCTTTTTTCAATCAATATCCCCACATTTTAATGCTTTTTTATTTTTCCATCGCTTTTTCAACTTCATCGATTTGTTTTATCGCTGTTGTTGTTGATCCACTAGCAAAATACCAAAGTTTTGGATCTAATTCATACACTTTATTGTCTTTGATTGCTTTAACATCTTTAATAACGTCATTACCTAATGCTTTTTTAGCTGTAGCGTTATCACTTACTGCTTGACCACGGTCCATTGCGAAAATAATACTTGGATCTTTCTCAGCAATATATTCATTTGTAACGTTTTGACCATGTTGGCTATCTTTAATGTTATCATCTGCAGGAGTGAAGCCCATTGTATCGAAAATCATCGAACCGAAACGTTCACCAGAACCAAATGTTGATAATTCACCTTCATTAACTAATAAGAATAATGCTTTATCATTTTTTAGATCTTTTGTTTTTTCTTTCATACTAGCAATTTTATCATCTAATTCTTTATTTAATGATTTAGCTTTATCTTCTTTATCATAAATTTTCCCTAGATTTTCTGCATTTTTCTTCAATGAATTCAATTCATCTTTATCGTCTGCACCAACATAAACAACTTTTGCATCAGGTGCTGCTTTTTTAAATTCATCTAGGTTTTTTTGATTTGCTGTACGTCCAGATATGTATATTACGTCTGGTTTAGCTTCTGCAATTTTATCGAAATTAACTTCTTTAAGACTACCAGTATTTAAATACTTATCATCTTTGAAATCACTTAAGAAATCAGGTAATGACTTGTTACCTTCACCTTTAGGAAGCGCTTTAACTTTATCTTGAAGACCAAGTTCTTTCATTGTGTCTAATGCACCATAATCTAAAACAACTGCCTTTTCAGGATTTTTAGGCACTTCAACTGTTTCTTTAACAGTCTTGGCATCACTACCATCACGCTTTTCACCATTTGCTTTATAATTATTTTCAATTTTTACAGTTTCATTTGAATCTTTACTCTTCGAATCAGTGTCTGAAGATTTTTTATCTTCTGATCCGCCATTACTACATGCTACTAATAAAAACATTAACCCAACTACTAATAATAATCCTAACTTTTTCATGTGCTTAACTCCTCCTGAATTTTTAATATGTACTACCTTCTATGTCCCTAAAAGTTTAACAACGTTACGGTTGCATCACTCCCTTCAAAGTCCACGCATCATCTTACATCGACTGTGCAAATGATAATTCCGGCACTTCGGTCACTTCATCGTAATAAATACAAATACGTTGTCCACGAATCTCTTCAATTTTGACATCCATATCATATAATTCTTTTAAAATATCTGTTTGGATGACTTCATTTTTCGTACTTGCCTTAACAAGTTGGCCATCTTTCAAAGCAATAATATCGTCTGAATAGCAAGAGGCAAAATTAATATCATGAATAACGACTACAATCGTCTTATCCAACTCTTTGGCTAATCTTCTCAAAGTTTGCATAATTTGAACTGAATGTTTCATATCCATATTATTTAACGGTTCATCAAGTAAAATATAATCCGTATCTTGAGCAATAGTCATTGCTACATAAGCACGTTGACGCTGTCCACCAGAAAGTGTTTTTAAATAACGACCTCTAATTTCAGTAAGATGTAATAACTCGAGTGCATACTCAACTTGATCTCTATCTTCTTGCTTCAAACGCCCCTTGGAATGAGGAAAACGTCCAAATTTAACCAACTCTTCAACCGTTATATTCAATTCTGTATGATTAGATTGTTTTAAAATTGATAGTTTTTTAGCCAAGTCATTACTTTTATAATCTGTAATCGCTTTGCCCTCTATATCGATGGTACCTTCTTCAAAGTCAATTAATCGTGTAATAGCAGACAATAGCGTACTTTTACCTGCACCGTTAGGCCCTATCATCGATGTAAGTCGTCCCTTGCGTATCTCTACATCAATATCTTGCAAAATCACTTTATCTTGTATCGTTTTATTAAGCCCTTGTACTCGTATCAATTCGCATGTCTCCTTTTAATTAATAAATAAATGAAGTAACTGCCACCTACTAAATCAATGATGATACTAACTTGCGTTGTTGCTTGAAAGAAATTCTCTACAATTGCTTGCGCTAAAAACAAACTTATCCAACTTATACAAATGGTTGCCGGTAAAATATATTTGTGTTGATACGTTTTCATTAATTCATGAGCCAAGTTTACTGTCAGTAACCCTAAAAATGTAATTGGTCCTACTAATGCCGTTGAAATAGACACCAAAATTGCAACTAGAATTAATAAAATACGTGTTAATGTCTGATAAGAAATCCCTAAATTGATAGCTTGATCTCGACCTAGTAGCAACACGTCTAAATAAGGTATTGCGTATACAGTAATCATAATTAAAATGATAAGTATCACACCACATAAAGTGACCAATTTCGTATTTGACGCATCAAAATTAGCAAACATTGCGCTTTGTACAGCTAAAAAATCTTCTGGATTGATAATTAATTCTAAAAAGCCTGTGATACTTCTAAAGAATGTGCCTAAAATAATACCAACAAGTAATATTAAATAGACTGAAACATTTCCGATTCTAAAAATGCCTTGAAATAATAATAATGAAAAACCAATCATGACTATGAGTGATATAAGGAAGCTAATGTATAGATTTGTAACAAATACGGATTGTACTCCGAATACAAAAACAATCAATACTTTTACAAACATATATACAGCGTCCAACCCCATAATAGATGGTGTTAAAAGTCTGTTCGTGGTAATCGCTTGGAAAATAACGACAGACGCAGCAATGGCACCACCTACTAAAATCATGAGGATCAATTTACGCAAACGACTTGTAAATTGATATTGGAATATTTCGAAATCAATACCTATAATGAGATACAATCCCGCGATAACCACAGTAATTGCTATTAACGTAAATAATTTAGACTTAGCACTAATTTGCATAATTATGTCGTCCTTTCATTAACAAGATTATGAAAATAACAGTGCCAAAGACCCCAATCGTTAAACCGATATTAATTTCATATGGATATACAATGATTCTGCCAAAAATATCAGAAAACATTACAAATATAGCACCTAGCATCGCTGTATGCGGCAATGCATTTTTCAGATGGTCTCCCCTAAAAATTGAGACAATATTAGGAACAATAAGCCCTAAGAATGGTAACGTGCCTACAGTTACAACAACCAGTGCTGTAATCGTAGCCGTGATAAACAATCCTATATTAATTATTTTTTCATAATTGACTCCTAAGTTATTACTAAAATCTTTCCCCATACCAGCAATAGTAAAATGATTGGCGAATATATATGTAAGTATTAATAAAGGAATGCTTAAGTATAAAATCTCATATCTACCGCTTGTAATAATGGCGAAGTTACCATTTAACCAATTTCCTATACTTTGTACTGTATTGGTTCTCAACGCGATAAATGTTGCAAAACTTGATACGATACCACCTAACATGATGCCTAATAGTGGTATGAAAATGACGTCTGTAAAACGAATATATTGTACTAATTTAACGAAAAGGAAAGTACCTGCAATACTTAAAACTACTGCAAAAATTAACTTTATAATGATATTCTCCTGTGGAAAGAAAATCATTGATAATAAAATACCTAGTTTCGCCCATTCCATCGTTCCAGCAGTAGTAGGACTGACAAATTTATTCTGCATCATTTGTTGCATAATTAAACCAGCTAGCGCTAACGTACTACCCGATATGATGATACTAACCGTTCTCGGAATTCTACTTGAAACAATAATATTCATCTGTGATTCTGTAAGATGGAAAATGTCTATAATTGATACCTTGCTTACGCCTATAAATAAAGAAAGGATTGTAAGTACCAGTAATATAATAGCTAAGACAATACCATTTAATAAAAATTTCATAAATGACCTACCTCTAACCCTTCCACTATAAAATGCGATGCTCAAACTACATTGGTTATGATAATCATTATCAATACCTATAATAAAATTTTACCATTTTTAATGGTAAATTCAATAGCCTTGAGCAATTTAAACAAAAGTATTTAAATACAATCTATATATGTATAGCGTTATATTTAATATCACACCTTGAAAAACACACTTTTTTATTTTAATTGTTCATTTTTATGTAATTTTATTCTAATGGACTTTATATAATGTATATCTCTATTTAAATATCATGCCTGTTTATTTTATCCATAAGTAAAAAAACCGAGACATAATGTCTCGGCTTTTCACTTATTATATACGGTTGACTAATGCTTGCTTAAAATTGTACTTTCATCATGACATTTTTATAATTAATAGTGCTTCTACTCGTCAAAAACGAAGTCTTCATCTTTTAATGCTTCTACATTTAACGCTAATGTATAACCATCACCTTTAACTGAAAAGAAGTCATGGTTTTTAGTCGTTGTATCTAAAGCATTTTCAATAATTGGATTGAATTCACGTTCTTCAAAGTACGGATCAAATCCTAAATTAGATAATGCTTTGTTACCATTGTATCTCACATAGTTTAATACATCTTCAGCTAAACCAATATCATCATAAAGTGAATGCGTATAAGCTACCTCATTTTTATATAAATCATCTAATAATTTATACATTTCTTGATCTGCTTGCAGCTTTTCACTTTCTGAAAGTTCATTACGTAAAGATTGAGCATCCATACCAGTAAATACACCATGAATAGATTCATCTAATAAGATTTTACGAATGATTTCTCCAGAAGTCGTCATTTTACCTTGCCCAGCAAGATAAAGCGGATAATAGAAACCTGAATAGAATAAAAATGTTTCTAAGAACACACTTGATACTCGTGCGATATATTGATCATAAATTGAAGCTTCTTTACCCCATAATTTATGATAATTATTGATAATTTTATCTGATTTGTATTTTAAATGTGGTTCTTCAATAACCCATTTATCTAATAAATAGTTTGTTTCACTGGAAGGTAGTAACGTTGTAAAGATATGTGAATAACTTTTAGCATGGATTTGTTCCATCATTGCCATAAATGAATAAACGGCTTTTTTTCTTAAATCCGTAGTATGTAACATAATCAATGGCATGCCATCGTCAGCTTGATGTGTATCTAATCCTGTTAAACCAGCTAATGCTTTTTTAAAAGCCTCTTTTTCAGGATCTGTTAATGTTTTCCAGCTTGCAATATCTTTAGATACTTTAAATTCAGTTTCTACCCACATCTGTGAAATATTTTGTCGCCAAAACATATTCGTCATGTCTTCTTGCGTATTCCAATTGACTGCTTTCATTTAGTTATCGTCCCCTATCCAGTAAATATTTAATTAAGCAGTGATATGCAGCCTAATCTAACCATTGGATAAGGCTGCCTCATAACACCGCTGTTCACTTTGCACGTTTACATTTCATTTATTAAATTGAACAACTTGTACACTCTTCTACACTTAATAATTTATTACGTGTATAGTATAAAGATTTTAGACCTTTATGATGCGCATATACATATAATCTTGATAATTCACGCGTAGAAATTTCAGAATTAACATAAAGAATTGTAGAGATACCCTGGTCAATATGCGTTTGAATCGTTGAGATTAAATCAATTAATTTCATTTGATCCGTATTAAATGCTGACTTGTAATACCACATTGTTTCTGGTGATAGGAATGGCATTGGATAGAATGTTTCCGCATTACCATACGTACGACGTTCGATTTGATCAACGATTGGCATTACAGAACTCGTAGCATTTTGGACATATGAAATACTTTGTGTCGGTGCAATCGCTAAGCGATATGCATGGAAAAGACCGTTTGTTTCCACTTGCTCTTGCAGTGCTTTCCAATCTTCTGGTGTCGGAATTTCTAAACCATCAAATAATTTGCGTACTTTTTCATATTTAGGTTCAAATGTTTGTGAAGTGTAAAATTCAAAATACTTACCATTAGCATAGTCTGATTGTTCAAAATCTTTGTATACTTCTTGTCTTTCTTTAGCGATTTCCATAGAGCGTTCTATAGAATAATAATTCAACATCATAAAGAAAATATTGGCAAAGTCTTTAGCTTCTTCTGATTCATAACCAATTTTATTTTTAGCTAGATAACCGTGTAAATTCATTACACCTAAACCTACAGAATGTAACTCTCTATTGGCTTTCCTAACGCCTGGCGCATTTTGAATATCTGCTTCATCACTCACTACTGTCAATGCATCCATACCTGTATGAACTGAATCTTTAAACTTGCCTGATTCCATAACATTAACGATGTTTAAAGAACCAAGGTTACATGAAATGTCACGTTTAATTTCATCTTCTGTACCGTAATCGTTAATGATAGACGTTTCTTGTAATTGGAAAATTTCAGTACATAAATTACTCATTTTAATTTGGCCAATGTCTGAGTTAGCATGTACCTTATTTGCATTATCTTTGAACATTAAATAAGGATAACCAGATTGCAATTGTGTTTGTGCAATCGTATTTAACATTTCACGTGCATCTTTTTTCTTTTTATCAATATTAGGATTTGCAACAAGTTCATCATAGTATTCATCTAAATTAATGTCATCTAACGTTACACCGTATTCTTTATAAATGGTATGCGGTGCAAACATATGGAAATCTTTTCCTTCTTTTGCTAAATCAAAGAATTTAGATGGCACAATTAAACCAGTTGAAATCGTTGATAAACGTAAATCTTCATCGGCGTTCACTTTTTTCGTATCTAAAAACTCTTCCACATCATAATGAAAAATATTTAAATAAACAGCACCTGCACCAGGTCTTTGACCTAATTGATCTGCATAACTAAAGCCGCCTTCAAGAGATTTTGCAACAGGTAGCACACCTTTCGCTACACCTTTAATTCCTTTGATTGCTTCTCCACGCGCACGTAGTTTAGAAAGATTAATGGCTACGCCGCCCCCAATTTTACTTAATTGCTTTGCAGTTGAATCAATAAAATTAATAGAGTTTAAACTATCATCCGCTTCTAGTAAGAAACAAGATACTAATTCTCCACGACGTGCACGGCCAGCATTTAAGAATGTTGGTGTCGCTGGTTGATATCGTTGTTCCACCATTGCTGAAATAAATTGTTTGGCAGTCGCTTTATGGCCATTAGCTAAATAAAGTGCAACAATCGCTACGTGTTGCTTATAATCTTCTAGATATTGACTTTTATCGTTTGTTTTAAGTGCGTAATCTTTAAAGAATTTACTTGCTGACATGTAACTTGCAAATTTAAACGGAATACTTTTAGCATAATCTGTAATTTCTTGTAGATCAGCTTCTGAATATTTTGCAAACAAATCAAAATAAAAGTCATTGTCAACGAGATAGCGCAAACGCTCAATTTCAGTGTCGAAATAAATTGTTTTATCCTGAATTTCTTCTAAATAAACTTCAAGCGCCTCTTGATCTTTTTCTAAATTAAAAAAGCCATTATCTTTACGTTTCGTTACTTCGTTATTTAACTCAATATGATTGTATTTCTTCTCGTCCATAATCTTCATTGAACTGTCCCACCTTATCTTTAAATTCGCTAATATCATTTTGTGTACCTTGAACTTCAAATTTCATTAGTAAAGGAACTTGATATTTTTCCGAGATAAATCGTCCAGCTTTCGCAAAGTTTTGTCCCCAATTGCGGTTTCCACTAGCTGCAACGCCTCTTAGTAAATCATGATTTATATCTAAAAATGACTGAACTGGTTGTGGTACTTCTCCAAAACCTATCGTTCCAGTGACCAAGATGAATGGTTCTTCAATCTTCTCAGTACAATTATTTTGAGTAATTTCCATAGTGTTAGTAATTTCTGCTTTTTTAATAAATCTACGTACATTACCAGAGAATGAAAAATAAACAACCTTCATTGGATCACCTTCTTTCTAATACTAGTATGTTATTAAGTTCACTTTGACGTTATTAAATAGTACTTTCATCGTATTTATATTTTAAATGTATTATAAGTAACCGTAGCGCACATATTGGGTAACCACAATATATAGTGATTTCTTTTAACTATATGTGATTATGTAAAAACTCAATAATTAAGCATTAATGCTTGATTTGTCATGATTAAACGTCCAAAATAGTGTGATTTTACTTAAAATTTGATTTATTATAAATAAATTGACTACGTCCCAAAACACAATATATTGTGTTTTGTCCTGGTCACAAATACTATATTATGTGTTTCATTATACATAACTCAGAAAGTTATTTAAAGGGCTTTGTTTTTGACAAAAGTTTGAATTCGAAACAGAAATGGCACCAATTCAACGTTAACTCGTACTTTTCTATTTATAAAAAATTTTTTTCGGAATTTAAAGCTATTTTAGTTGCTTTTTTCTAAAACCTTGTAACTATTGATATAGCGTCACTCAGCTTATCATCTAATGCTAAATTGCTCACAATTGAAATTATCTAAGCAATAAAATACTTTGAAATATGTCTTGAATTTCATTGAACCAATACAGAACGTTTGTTCGTATTTTTATGTTATATCATTTCCCTTTTACTTTCAAGTATATATACATAATCTATATAATTATGCTAATATGAATACGTTAAAAATTAAAATAATCGAGGCGATACATATGAATCCTAAAGTTAAAGGAATCATTGCTATCCTAGTTTCAGCAATTGGCTTTAGCTTTATGTCTGTTTTCTTCAGATTAGCTGGTGATTTGCCGGTGTTTCAAAAGTCACTCGCTCGAAATTTAGTAGCTATGTTTATCCCTTTATATTTCATTTATAAATATAAGCAACCCCTATTTGGTAAACTTAGCAGTCAGCCACTTTTAATTTCACGTTCGACTTTAGGTCTAATCGGTGTTTTATTAAATATCTATGCGATAGACCATATGATATTAAGTGACGCTGATACGCTAATGAAACTCAATCCTTTTTGGACTATTTTGCTGAGTTTGATATTTCTAAATGAAAAAGTTCGTAACTATCAAATTATAGCGATGGTCATTGCAATATTCGGTATGTTATTCGTGGTTAAACCAGAATTCTCATCCTCTATGATTCCTGCTATTGGCGGTTTATTCTCTGGTATTTTTGCTGCAAGTGCATATACGTGTGTACGTGCATTGAGCACTCGCGAAGCACCCTATACAATTGTATTTTATTTTTCATTCTTTTCTATTGTAGTATTGATTCCATTTACGATCTTCACATTCGAACCCATGAGTATGATGCAGGTTATTTATTTAATTGGAGCTGGGCTCGCAGCAGCTGCTGGTCAAATTGGTATTACACTAGCCTATAGTTACGCTCCAGCTAAAGACATTTCGATATTCACTTATGCATCGATTATATTTACTGCATTCTTCGGTTTTATATTATTCGGAGAATCACCAGATTTCTATGCAATCTTGGGTTATGTCATTATCATAGCTTCAAGCTACTACATGTTTGAAAAAGCAAGACGCCAACCGCTATCAATTCAAAAAGAAGAACAAAAACCAAAAACATAAGGAGTGCTTTACCATGACAGAAGGACGTAATAAAGAAGAATTAGAAGATATTACATTACTCGGTAATCAAAATAACAAATACGATTTTGATTATAGACCTGACGTTTTAGAGTCGTTTGATAATAAGCATCAGGGACGCGATTATTTTGTTAAATTCAATTGCCCTGAGTTCACATCACTCTGCCCTATTACTGGTCAACCAGATTTCGCTACAATTTATATTTCTTATATTCCAAATATCAAAATGGTTGAATCAAAATCTTTAAAACTTTATTTATTTAGTTTTAGAAATCACGGTGATTTCCACGAAGACTGCATGAACATCATAATGAATGATTTAATCGAACTCATGGACCCTCATTATATTGAAGTTTGGGGCAAGTTCACACCACGTGGTGGCATCTCAATTGATCCATATACCAATTATGGCCGTCCAGATTCTAAATATGAAAAAATGGCAGAACATCGTTTAATGAATCATGATCTTTACCCTGAAAAAATCGATAATCGTTAATTTTTCTTCATTATAATAACTACCCACAAGATCTTAAAGTATCTTGCCGGTAGTTTATTTTTATATTATTTCATTTTTTATTAAATTGATTTCAAACTTAATTTTGCACTATTGAGATATACACTTGTCATTTTTATTAAAAAAGTATAAAATAAATCCAACCATTTAGGGGGAGGGAAATTATGAAAAAAATTAATTATACACACGAAGAAATTATGGAAAGTACTCCAAGAACCGGTTTCTTCGGCCATCCAAAAGGACTAAGTACATTATTCTTCACTGAATTTTGGGAGAGGTTCAGTTACTATGGTATGAAAGCGATACTCATATACTATCTTTACTATAGTGTTGCTGAGGGTGGTTTCGGTCTAAGTCAAGCCGTTGCAATGCAAATTGTTGCTATCTACGGTACATTAATCTACATGTCAGGTGTCATCGGTGGTTGGATTGCCGACAGGATTACCGGCACCCAGAATGCCGTCTTTTATGGTGGCTTCTTGATTATGATAGGTCATATCTTACTTTCACTACCAAATAACTTAACATTAGTCATGGTAGCACTCGCAGTCATTATTGCTGGTACGGGGTTATTAAAACCTAATATCTCAACGACCGTTGGTGAATTATATGATCGTAACGATGTCCGTCGTGATGCTGCATTCACATTATTTTACATGGGTATTAACTTAGGTAGTTTGACTGCACCGTTATTAACGGGTTACTTACAAACTAGAATTAGTTTCCATGCTGGATTCTTAGCTGCTGCAATTGGCATGTTCTGTGGTTTAGTCGTTTACGCAATTAAACGTAAGAAAAACTTAGGATTAGCTGGTCGTAATGTTCCTAATCCACTAACTAAGCCTGAACTTAAAAAATTCGGTTTGATATCTGGTGGTATCATTCTATTATTCTTAATTTACTTACTTATCCTGCAATTAAATAATGCTTTAACTTTAGAAAATTTCAGTTTCTTAATTACTATTTTAGGTATCGTATTACCGATTTACATCTTTATTAATATGATTGCGAGTAAAGATGTAACGAAAGATGAACGTTCACGTGTTTACAGTTACATACCTTTATATATCACATCTGTTGCCTTTTGGATGATTCAAGAACAAGGCTCAACGATTTTAGCAACATTCGCAGATAAAAAGACACAATTAGAAATGTCAGTGCTTACAAATGGTTTAATTGACTTTTCGATACCATCAGCTTGGGCACAGTCACTCAACCCAATCTTTATCGTGGTACTTGCACCAATATTTGCAACACTTTGGATGAAATTAGGTAAACACAATCCACCTACCGTTTATAAATTTGCTATCGGTGTAATCGTTGCTGGTTTGTCTTACTTAGTTATGATTATTCCTTTAGCTACAGGCGTTGAATTAATAAATCCATTATGGCTTGTACTCAGTTTCTTATTAATTACAATTGGTGAACTTTGTATATCACCTGTTGGTTTGTCTACAACGACTAAATTAGCACCTGTGACATTTACAGCACGTATGATGAGTTTGTGGATGTTAAGTAATGCTACTGCACAAGGACTTAACGCACAACTTGTTGTTGTCTATACAAAAATAAATCAAAGTGACTATTTTATGTATTCAGGTTTATTTGCAGTCGTTATAGGTATACTTCTATTAATCATTTCACCTAAAGTAAAACGTGCCATGAAAGGCGTTTACTAATCGTTCATATTACTATTTAATATCAACTTATGATTTTAAATGAATTAATATTGCTCATCCAAGCTTATAAAGCTGGATGAGCAGTTTTTTTATTTCCTAATAGTTTTTTATTATAAGGACATTGAGTACAAACATACCCCTCTTCACATTCATTACTGATGCAAAGCAAGCTATATATTATTCATTTTATAATTACATCTAATTATCATCATTTAAATGAGGAAATTAAATGGCATAAAATTGATTGCATAAAATAACAGAACATTCTCAATATTCTTATTTTTAGAATATTATTGCAATTTAATTTAATAAAGCGTAAAATCTTTTTTATATATTTTTATTGGGAGTAAGAAAGGACGGGAATGTTTTATGCAAGACAAATACATAGCGCAAGACTCAGCAGTAGAATCAATTCCTCAAAAAGGATTTTTTGGACATCCTAAAGGACTAGGGGTGCTATTCTTTGTAGAATTTTGGGAAAGATTTAGCTACTATGGTATGCGCGCTTTACTTATCTTTTATATGTATTTCGCTATAAAAGATGGCGGACTAGGTATGGATAAAGGTACCGCACAGTCAGTTATGGCTGTTTACGGTGCACTAATATATATGACATCGGTACTTGGTGGTTGGGTTTCGGATAGAATTACGGGTACACGTGCTGCTACTTTCTATGGTGGTGTACTCATTATTATCGGGCATATTTTCTTAAGTTTACCATTAGATATTGTCGGATTATTTATCTCAATGTTCTTCATTATCGTTGGATCTGGTTTAATGAAACCAAGTATTTCTAATATCGTTGGTCGATTATACCCAGAAAATGATACACGTATTGATGCAGGCTTTGTTATTTTCTATATGTCTGTCAATCTAGGTGGACTTATTTCACCATTGATTCTAAATCAATTCGTAAATACTGGTAATTTCCATGCTGGTTTCTTAATTGCAGCCGTAGGTATGGCGCTTGGTTTAGCTTGGTACATGATATTTAACAAGAAAAATATCGGTAATGTAGGTACAAAACCAACGAATCCATTAAACCAAAGCGAAAAGAAAAAATATGCATTGATATTTATCGTGGCTATTTTAATTATTGCTGCAGTGCTTGTTATTACAGGATTAACTGGTACATTATCATTTAATATCGTTAGTACAACTGTATTGATACTTGGTGTCGCATTACCAATTATCTACTTCACCATTATGATACGCAGTAAAGACGTTACCGATGATGAGCGCTCACGTGTCATTTCATTTATACCATTGTTCCTTTTAGGTGTCGTATTCTGGTCTATTCAAGAACAAGGTGCTAACGTGCTTAACCTATTTGCGTTTGAAAGTAGTGATATGAAATTAAACCTCTTTGGTTGGAAAACAGACTTCGGTCCAGCACTATTCCAATCCATTAACCCATTATTCATCGTGCTATTAGCACCTGTTATCTCACTGATATGGGCGAAAATGGCACGACGCCAACCAAGCTTAGCAACTAAATTTGTACTCGGTGCGTCACTAGCTGGTGCTTCTTACATTATGATTGGTTTAATTGGTCACACATCTGGTAATAATTTAAGTGTTAACTGGGTTATTCTTTCCTACATTATTTGTGTTATTGGTGAATTATGTTTATCTCCTACAGGTAACAGTGCAGCAGTTAAATTAGCACCAAAAGCATTTAACACACAAATGATGAGTTTATGGTTATTAACGAATGCATGTGCGCAAGCAATTAACGGTACCTTAGTTAAATTGATTGAACCTCTTGGCCATAAAAATTACTTCCTACTTTTAGGTGGTATTGCAATCGTAGTCAGCCTTGTTATTCTTGCTTTCATACCAAAAATTGTAAAAGGCATGCGCGGTATTAAATAGTTTCTACAATTTCAAAAAACTATTTATTCTGATGATTTTCATTTTAAAAACATCTGGGTCATACGTACCCATGCTCAAAAAGAGGACTTCCATAAATGGATGAGTCCTCTTTTTTTAAAGTTTTACGATTTTGAATGTCCTTATTGGTCTATGGTTTATGGCTCGAGCTTGAAATCTCTCACGCATACAATGATCCTAGGTATCAACCATTGATACAACATAGATTAAAGTAAGAAAGCCCCTTTTCACCTCTATGTGACACTTATATAGAGATATTTTTTATTGAATGGCTGATTTGCGGCCCCATATATGGAAATTTTTATCACCATACTCAAATACAATTCGCAGATAAACTTGATTAATACATGAATCCCTACATACATATATACGACATTAAACATATTTTTAACTAAAAACGGGTATACTGATATAGATATAAATCTAAAATCAAAGAAATATGGTGAGCACCTTGACTAAAAAACAATTTAAACATGGCGTATTATTTTACCATGAACATACCGGGATTAAAGACATCTATAGAGGTCTAGGAGATGTCGCAACATCCTTAACTACATTTTGTAAACATTTATCAATACAACTCAGTGAAAATGAAGGAGATATTATTACCTTCTGCCAAAAAATTAAAGATAAACGTTACAGTGATGATGTTGATATTATCTTTATTTTAGGCGGCGATGGTACGGTCAATGAGTTAGTTAATGGCATTATGAAGAGTGAATTAGATCTTCCTATTGGTATCATTCCAGGAGGCACATTTAATGATTTTGTAAAAACTTTAAATCTTAATCCACGTCATAAAATGGCCAGCCAACAACTGATGAATGCGGAATTAAGACCTTACGATGTCATGAAGATCAATGATGAATATGCACTCAACTTTGTTGGACTTGGATTAATTGTTCAAAATGCTGAAAATGTACAAAATGGTAATAAAGATATCTTTGGTAAGTTAAGTTATGTAGGTTCTACAGTTAAAACGTTACTTAATCCAGAGCATTTTGATTATAAAATTTCAGTTGATGATCAAAGCGTAGACGGTAATACTTCAATGCTCGTCGTAGCCAATGGACCTTTTATAGGTGGAAGTCGTATTCCATTAACCGATTTATCACCTAATGATGGTTATTTAAATACGTTCATCTTCAAAGAACAAAGTTCAAGTGTTTTAAATGATGTATTTAAACAACGTGATAGCATGAATTGGAACAAAATGACAGAAGGCATTAAACATTTACCGGCAAAAAAAATAACGATTGAAACAGATCCACAAATGAAGGTGGATATTGATGGAGAAATTAATCTAAAAACACCTTTAGAAATTGAAGTTATCCCAAATGCTATTCAAATCTTGACATTGCCTGAAGCACAAGCAACGAACCAACCAGAAAGTGAATAAATGATATAGTGATATGAGATGAATTCACTTACATTCATCTCTAACTTATAAATAATGGATCAATTTCATAGCAATAAATAAAACGGTAATTTCTATTGAATTAAAATAGAAATTACCGTTTTTTATTTTTCTAAATGATTTATGTCTCTACCCAATTTTATGACAATGTTTAGATATGATATGCACTATCACCTAGGAAATATTGTTCTACCTCTTTCCAGTTATTAACACGTGTAAATCTATCATCATTAATATTATGTGTAGCCGTATATATAATTGGTGTACCCTTGAAAATACTTAGTTGTCTTGGGTTATCATCAATTAAATAATCTGCATGTACAATATCTTTTCTACCACAAAATACAAAATGCTGTGGATCTAAGAATGGGAAGTACTCTCTTAACCACGCGTATTTATCATGAAATGACGTTGGAACGTCCATTGCTGCAGTTGCGATAAACACATCATAGTGTTCTGTTAATTTTTTAACAACATCTTGCGCATCTGACATCACTTTTAATTTCTTAAAAAAACCAGGCTCCCTTAAAATTTCAGTTAACAAACCATCATGCTCTGGCATGGCATGTCTCAACTTAATGCCATCTAACATATCAATCGTAATCCCTAAGTCTGTACGTTGATTGACATCTTCAATCAATGCACCTACAGTATCTGCAAGCACTTCGTCCATATCAATCGCAATCTTCTTTTTTGTCATGTCTCACTCTACTCCCTTTTCAATTCATAATCTAAAATAAATAGCACACGATACATCGTCATACAGGCTAAATCTAATAGTTAATATTTATTTAAGTATAGCAAAAACGTTCAACGAAACCAAAATTGCAATAAAATTACACATTTAGTAACGTAGAACGTTTCGTTCATACACCTTTTATAAAGTAAACTGCGCTAATACTTCACGCATTTTTGCATTTTGTTCTGGGAAACCGATCGTAATTCTTACGCCATTCGGAAATTCTCTTGTTATGCATCCCACATTGAGTAATGCTTCATATAATTCATGTGGTTTGTCCGTCTTAACAAAGACAAAATTAGTTTGGCTTGGGTAAAAGTGATCACTTTGTGATAATTCAAAGAATTTTTCTCTTTCCTCTGCATTACGTTCACGGATAGAAGCTAAGTATTCTTGATCTTCCAACGCAGCTAATGCAGCATATTCAGATAAACGTCCTACGTTAAATGGTGGACGTATGATATTATACTTTTCAATGGCTTCTTTTGCTGCAATTACATAACCAATACGCATGCCTGCTAAGCCATATGCTTTTGAAAATGTACGCAATAAAAATGCGTTTTCAAATTCTTGTTGTAAAGCTAAAGTATCTGGAAAATCTTTGGCTGTAGCGAATTCTACGTATGCTTCATCTACAATCACTGGAATATGACTTGGTACACGTTCCAAGAAATTGCGAAGCGCATCATGTGTAAAATATCTACCAGTCGGATTATTTGGATTACATAACCATACCAGTTTAGTATCATTATCTATTTCTGATAAGATGCCATCCAAATCAAATTCACCGTTTTGTAATGGAACTTGCACCACATTTGCAGATTCTACAATTGCGTTATGATAATATTGGCCAAACGTCATCTCGCTCGTCACAATTTTATCACCAGGCGTCAATACTGCTCTCGAAATCATTAAAATGACTTCATCTAAACCTGCACCAAATAAAATGCGTGCTGGGTCTATATTTAAATGTTTGCTAATTGCCTCTTTGATTAATGGAGAACCTGTTTCTGGATAATATTGCAATTCATCTAAATGTGCTTGAATTGCTTCTTTAACTTTTGGTGACGGACCATATAAATTCTCATTCGATGCTAATTTATGTAATTCGCCTTTAATACCATAATTTTCTTTTAATGCTCTAGGTGATAACCCAGGTTCATATGCTGATAATTGGTCTATTTGTTTCTTCATTGTTGTATCGGTCCTCCTTGAATTTACAGAAATTTCAAAACTTAATAACCATTATAAACCCAATGTTTAACGAAAATCAATGCATCCTTATCATCAAATTAAGTTTAAAATATGAGGCCAGTACATCATTAGATGTCTCAGCCTCATATTTTTGTATACTAATGTTTTATTAAATTGTGTTTTTCTAAATAATCTTTTGCCACTTGATATGGATCTTTATTCTTAACGGTTACATCATAATTCATCTGTTGCATATCTTCATCTGAAATTTTACCTTCTAATTTATTCAGTGGTTTTTTAATTTCTGGATGTTCTTTTAAGTATGATTCCTTAAACATAGGTGCCCCTTGATAAGGTGGGAAGACATGTTTATCATCTTCTAATACAACCATATCATATTCTTTAAGTTCAGCATCTGTTGAATAAGCATCAATCAAATTAATGTCTCCATTTTCAATTGCTTGATAACGTAATTTAGGCTCCATTGTTTTCACGTCACCTAAATCAAGGTCATATGCTTTTTTAACGGCAGGATAACCATCGCCACGATCATTAAATTCTAAAGTAAAGCCAGGTTTAATCTGATCACTTACTTTATTTAAATCACCAATCGTCTTAATATGATGTGCTTCTGCAAAGTCTCTTTTAACTGCTAAAGCATACGTATTGTTGTATTTCATTGGTTTCAGCATTGTCATATCAAATTTATCTTCCAGACTAGATTTTGCTTGTTGATAGACTTGCGCTTCTTTTTTAGATTTTAAATCCTCTTTTGTTAGTTCACCTAGTACCGTACCTGTAAACTCTAAATAGCCATCAATGTCATCCGATTTTAATGCATTAAATAAGAATGATGTTTTTCCCATACCGTCTTTAACTTCTACAGTATCCTCGGTATCTTGTTCAATTAAAATCTTATACATATTCGTAATCACAGATGGCTCAGAACCTAATTTACCTGCTAGAGTCACTTTGTCACCCTTTTGACCTAGCATAGGCGCAATAATCACTAATAATAAAATAATTACAATGACGCCAAGCGAAATAAGTAATTTTTTATATGACATGTTTTGCATATATCTTAAAACTAAATCAAATAGTATAGCTAATAATGCTGCTGGAATGGCACCAATTAGTATTAATGAAGTATCATTTCGGTCGATACCTAACAAGATAAGATCACCTAAACCACCAGCACCTATTAATGCTGCAAGTGTAGCAGTCCCAATAATTAAAACCATCGCTGTTCTAATACCAGCCATAATAACAGGCATAGCAATAGGTAATTCGACTTTCGAAAGACGTCGTCCAGGTTTCATACCTATCCCTTTTGCCGCTTCCACTAGTGATGGATCCACTTCGTTTATACCTGTATATGTATTTCTTAAAATAGGTAATAATGCATATACAACTAACGCAATCACCGCTGGTACTTTACCAATACCGAACAACGGGATCATAAGACCTAATAAAGCAAGAGAAGGTATTGTTTGTAACACTGCAGCAATATTCATAATAACTTCAGACAATTTACGTGTCTTTGTTAAGGCAATACCTAATGGTACACCTATTAAAGCCGCAATCAACAGAGCAATAAATGAAATTTGAATATGTTCAAATATCGTGGTTAATAATTCTCCCCTACGTTGAATGAGTGTATCTATGAAGGTATTCATTCATGATGACCTCCTTTACGTTCCGATAATATTTCAAAAATGTCCTGACGACTTAACACGTGTTGCGTAGCATTTGTAATATCTTGAACGATAATTGTTTCATGACTTGCTAACGCTGAATAGATATCTTTCACGTATTTGTCACTATCGATAACAGGATAACCTGCTTTCACATCTTGCTCATGGATAGGAAGTCCATCAATGATTTCTGATAATTTTAAATCATTAACCGTACGTTGTAATTGATTTCCCATAAATTGTTTCACAAAGTCATTTTTAGGATGATTGATGAATCCTTCTGGCGTATCAATTTGTTCTACATGACCTTTATTTAACAAACAAATTCTATCTCCCAATTTCATTGCTTCTTGAATATCATGTGTCACAAAAATAATCGTTTTCTTGATTTGTTGTTGAAGTTCTAATAAATCATCTTGTAATTTCTCTCGACTAATGGGATCTAACGCACTAAATGGCTCATCCATTAAGATAACTGGTGGATCGGCTGCTAATGCTCGAACAACGCCTACACGTTGTTGTTGACCACCAGATAGCTCATCAGGTTTTCTATTTTTATATGTTTCTGGTTCTAAACCAACCATATCCATGAGTTCTTCAACACGCTGATTCGTTGTTTGTTCATTCCATTTTTTCATCTGTGGTACTTGCGCAATGTTTTCTTTAATTGTCATATGTGGAAATAAAGCAATTTGTTGCAACACATACCCAATATCCCATCTCATTTCATAAACAGGATAGTCACTTATCGGCTTATCATTAAAATAGATGTAACCTTCTGAAAGTGAGATTAATCTATTAATCATCTTTAAAGTTGTCGTCTTACCGCAACCAGATGGCCCAATCAATACAAAAAATTCCCCTTTTTGTATATTGAAACTAATATCATCTACGGCTGTTTTATCCCCATAACGTTTTACTACATTTTTAAATTCTATCACTTTATCACCTTCACTTTAATATACTCAAATTACAATTATTATAGTTTATTCCCTATTTATATATAATTTATGTATTATTCATCAAAAACTCAAAACAACATTAAACATACATCTTATAAAACTTTTTATAAAAATAGCGAAGTTAATTTTTAACAAAAACTAAATCTATGGCATACATGGTTGCATAGAAATATTAATTATTGTCAAATTAACTTCGCAGTTATGTTGTTCATGATAAGTACACATTTTCATTTATATTATTATTAAGTATATAGATATATTTTTGAAAATTAAAATGTTTTGCTCATTTAACTTTTAGCTTTGTATGTTTGGATTTTTTCTAAAAACATCGGACAGTAATGCTTTAATTTATAACTTCCTACACCATCAATCAAAATCATCTCTTGTTTAGATTCTGGTTTTCTTTTTGCAAATTCTTCTAATGTGAAATCTGAGAATATGCTGACTGGTGGAATACTTAACGACTCACTTAATTGCTTGCGTACGTTAATTAATTCATCAAACAATGCACGGTCTACACCTTCGACCGTATTGATATTTACTTTCTCTTTTGACTTACGTTTAAATGGTGTTGTATATACATCTACTTGGTTATTCAATAATTCTTTGACTGAATTATCACAAGTTAAAATTTCATCGTGTTCATTTAAAAATCCTTTAAATCTAAGTTCATCAATAAGGTGACTGAGATCAGATGTTGTATAATTTTTCATAATGCCATGTGTTGATAGCTGATGATAATCACAATAGCGAATATAATCTGACTCTTCACCTCTCAACACTTGAATAATCACACTATAACTTTCTTGTTGTTTCATACGTGCAATACAACTGACAATCATCTTAGCTTCATCCGTCATATTGTACGTTTTATTTTCAACGACACAATTACTACATTGGCCACATTCTTCTAATTTTTCATTTGGCTCAAAATAATGAACAAGCGTCGCTTCCAGACATTTCTTAGTTTTAGTATAAAGTATCATTTTATTAAGCTTTTCACCCATTTTATCTTTGTAATCATCGTCTGCTTTTGATGATGAAATAAAATATTGGTGCAAGCCAATATCACGTTCACTAAATAGCAATATACAATCACTATTTAAACCATCACGTCCTGCACGTCCTGCTTCTTGATAATAAGATTCTAAATCACCTGGCATATTGTAATGGATCACAAAACGAACATTAGATTTGTCAATTCCCATACCAAATGCGTTGGTAGCTACTACAACACGGACACGGTCATAAACAAAATCGTTCTGTGCTGCCTCACGTTCTTTATTAGAAAGCCCAGCGTGGTATATGGTACTATCTACGCCGTTGTTTTCTAAAGCGTCATGTAATTCTTCTACTTGTTTACGCGTTGAACAATAAATAATACCCGCTGCATTTTTATGTTCTTTGACGTACTCCATCACAAATTTCTGACGTTGATAAGTCTGATTTACTTTAAAAACTAAATTACGTCGTTTTGTACTTGTTTTAACCTCATCATGCTTACCAATATTCAAACGTTCCATGATGTCTTTTTGAACTTCTATCGTGGCTGTCGCTGTAAGTGCTACAATCGTAAAATCTTGTGGTAATGCAAACACTTTATGAATAACATCTTGATAACTCGGTCTAAAATCATGACCCCATTTTGAAATACAATGTGCTTCGTCAAATGCAACTAAATGAATAGATAGTTGTTGTAATAATCTTATAAAATAAACATTATCAAAACGTTCCGGTGCAACATATAAAAATTGAATCTCACCTTTTCGAAGTTGGGTCTCAATTTCTTTTTGTTGCTTTTGCGTCAAACTACTATTTAAGTAAGCTGCATGTATACCCATGGCCTTTAATTGATCAACTTGGTCTTTCATCAAAGAAATTAATGGGCTGATGACAATCGTTGTTCCACCCAACATTAATCCTGGTACTTGATAACAAATTGATTTTCCCCCACCAGTTGGTAACACACCTAGCACATTTTGATGGTTCATGACTCTAGTTATGATTTCTTTTTGACCAGGACGATAAGTGTCATAGCCAAAATAATGTGATAATGTTGACTCCATGTTATAAAATCCCTCATTGTTCTTTTAGTTCTTCAAGTTCGCTCCATCTTGAGATATCTGTTTCATACTGTTCATTTAATTGCTTTTGTTCTTCATTCAACGCTTTTATCTTAGCGTAATCTGAACTTGCTGCAACCATTTCTTCATCAATCTCTTCTAATCTCTGTTCAGTTGTATCAATACGTTCAATGATAGTTTCATATTCTTTTTGCTCTTTATATGATAAACCTTTTTTCTTTTTCTTCTCATTATTTGTTTTATTTTTTGATTGTTGTTTAGCCTGTTGTTCTATCTTTTGATCTTGCTCTTTTTTATATGCTTCGTAATCCTCAAACGTACCGATGATGCGTTCCATTTCTCCGTCATGAATATACCAATATTCCTGAGCGACTTTATTTAAAAAGTATCGATCATGGCTGACAGTGATGACGGCACCACCAAATGTCTCAACATAATCTTCAAGAATTGTAAGTGTCTCTGTATCTAAATCATTTGTTGGTTCATCTAGTAGTAGCACATTCGGTTGATGGACTAATAATTTTAAAAGATATAACCTTTTTTGCTCGCCACCTGATAATTTATAGATTTTTTTACCATGTGTTGCACTTGGAAATAGAAATCTTTCAAGCAATTGCGTTATAGATACGGAAGTGCCATCTTTTTCTTTAGCAACTTCACTTTCTTCTCTTAAATAGTCAATCATCCTGATGTCGCGATCGAGACGCTCTTCTGTTTGTTTAAAATATGCGACCTTAACGGTTTGACCAATTTTAAGATTACCTTCATAACTTTGATCTTCACCACTCAATATATTCAGTAATGTTGTCTTACCTGCGCCATTTGGCCCCACAATACCTATTTGTTGGCCACTTTGAATGATTTGTGTGATGTCTTCAAATAGCGTTTTATCATTTATCCGTTTGGTTAAATGCTCTAATTCAAACACTTGTTTTCCAAGTCTTGAATATGCCAAATTCAACGATGCTTTATCTTGATGTTGTTGCCCTTTCACATCTTGTTCCAAATCATTAAATCTGTTCTTTCTAGCTTGTTGTTTAGTAGAACGGGCTTTAACACCAGCACGCATCCATGCGAGTTCTTTTTTATATAAGGATTGTTGCTTAGCCTGTTGTTTTTGTTCTATGACTTCATTTTCAGCACGTTTAGCAATATAAGCTTCATAATTACCTGTATATGTCGTGAGTTTACCCCGATCAAGTTCTATGATGCGTGACGATACTTCATTTAAAAAGTAACGATCATGCGTTACAAACAATACTGTATGTGGATATTGTTTTACATAATTGATTAACCAATTGATAGATTCAAAATCTAAATGGTTGGTAGGTTCATCTAAGAGTAGTAAATCAGGTTGTTCTATTAATGTTTTAGCTAAGCCAACCCTTTTTTGTTGACCACCAGAAAGTGCACTCACTTCTTTCGTCGTGTCATAAATACCTAATTTTGACAGAATCGTTTTAATTTCTGCACTATAATCCCACGCCTGATAATTATCCATCTCTTCTTGTGCATGCATCATTTTTTTGAAATCATCATCGCTTTGTGTTGCAGTATATTGATTTAAAGCTGATTCATATGCACGAATCACTTGTAGTGTTTTCGTTTCTGAAGTTAATACAGCTTCAAATACAGTCATATTACGATCAAATTCTTGCTTTTGCGAAGAATATCTAATGCGATAGGCGTTAGGATGCGAGACTTCAGCATTAAAGTCTTCATCTAATCCAGCTATCACTTGGAGTAGTGTACTTTTTCCTGTACCGTTTATACCTACAAGTCCTATTTTTTCACCTTCAGAAATAGACAATTGCAAATCATCAAAAATGATTTTATCGGCATATGATTTATGTAAATGTTCAATTTTGTATGCTTCCATTGTCCAACATCCTTTTAAATATCGAAAATTATAATTATTTCTGTTAAACTTAATTTCAGTTCTATATATTATACACCTTTTTGAACTCAAATGATACAAAGGAGCGAAGCTTATGTCGGAAAATTTCCAAAACTTACCTCCTTATATCCAAGCATTAATAGCAGGTATTATCACTTGGCTACTAACTGCATTAGGAGCAGCAGCGGTCTTTATTTTTAAAAGAGTAAACGACAAAATATTAAATTCTATGCAGGGGTTTGCTGCAGGTATAATGATTGCAGCAAGTTTTTGGTCTCTTTTACAACCAGCTATTGACTATGGCGAAGGTTCATCAGTAGCATGGTTACCCGCTGCTATCGGTTTTCTATTGGGCGGTCTTTTCATTCGTGGATTAGATTTAGTCATCCCACATATACACCCTAACACCCAAGACACAAACCAATACCACGAAGGTGTAAGTACTAAAAAACTCAATAAAAACACGTTACTTGTTTTAGCTATTACACTCCATAACATTCCTGAAGGCCTATCAATCGGTGTCGCATTTGGCGGTATTGTATCTGGTAATGGACAAGCGACATTTTTAGGTGCACTTGGACTCGCAATTGGTATTGGTATCCAGAATATTCCTGAAGGCGCTGCCCTATCTATGCCGATACGAGCTGCAGGAGCCTCAAGATGGAAAGCTTTTAATTATGGACAAGCATCCGCAATCGTTGAACCTATATTTGCAACGATTGGTGCAGCAGCCGTATTAATTATTACACCCATGCTACCATATGCGTTAGCATTTGCTGCAGGTGCAATGATATTCGTTGTGGTTGAAGAACTAATCCCTGATTCCCAAGCCAGTAATAACACTGATCTTGCAACGTTAAGTTTAATGGTTGGTTTCACAATTATGATGATACTTGATGTAGCTCTAGGATAAGAGATAAGGCATACGATCATACCCTATTCAAACTTTATAGGATTTCCAGTAAAAAACGTCAATTTCTATTTTTTATACATAGAAATTGACGTTTTTTCTTTTATAAAATTTTTAGCACATTGTGACGCATTCCCCATACGCAATCAATGCGCGTACTTATCGATTACGTTATAAAAATAAGCGCCCGAGACTTTGGTGTCTCGAGCGCTTTAATAAAATTATTTTTTCTCTTGTCCTTTTGGACCTGTTTTATATTCATACTCTGATGGTTTAATCTTATCGAAATCTGGGTTGTCATAGAATCTCAATAAGTCTCCGTTAAGCACGTCATCACTCATCTGTAAATCTTTTTCAGATTGTTGTTTACGTTTTTCGAAGTCTTTAGGTTTTTCAGTCATAGGTTCATTATTCTTATTATCATAAATTCTGCCATTAACATATTTATAGTCTTTGGTTACAAAGTCACCATTTCTAAATGGTACTGTGTCATTGTGATCTTTAGATAATAAATCTGTACCCATCATGAGATAATTTTTCGTGTCGATACCCATTAAGTGTAAGATTGTAGGCATTACGTCTGCTTGACCTGCATAAGTCTTATCAACGGTACCTTCTTTACCAGGAATCTTCAACCAGAAACCAGTTCGGTTTAAATCGTTGAATTTAGCTGGCGTAATATCTTCGCCTAATAATTTTTCCATCGCTTTGTTATGATTTTCAGAGATACCATAGTGGTCACCGTAAATCATAATAACTGAGTCGTCATATAGACCTTTTTTCTTCAATTCATTTACAAATTCTTCTAATGATTCATCTAAATATCTTGCTGTTTGTATATAACCATCTACCGTTGAGTCACCAGTGTTTGGTTTTTCAATCGATGCGTCTTCAGGAGACACTGTAAATGGATAATGGTTTGTTAACGTAATTAAATGATTGTAGAACGGTTGTTTTTCTTTAGCTAAATAGTCAGCAGATTCTTTAAAGAACTCTTTATCTTTAAGACCTAAGTTTTCAATATTATCTTCAGACATATCATAATATGTCGCATCATAGAATTTATCTATACCAAAGTGTTTGTATACTTGATCACGGTTCCAGAATGTTTTGTAGTCACCATGCATAACACTAGATGTATAACCTTGTTGTTGATCTAATATAGCAGGTAACGATTGGTAAGTATTATCACCTTTTAGAGAATACGCTGACCCTTGAGGTAAGCCGAATAAACTGTTATCCATTGTAAACTCTGAATCCGATGTTTTACCTTGACCAGTTTGATGATAGAAGTTTGGATAGTATCTATAGCCTTCATTACCTGTTGAAAGTTTGTTTAAGAAAGGCGTTACTTCTTCACCGTTCACTTTTTTATTAATTAGGAACGTTTGGAAACTTTCTAAGTGAATTTTAATAATATTTTTCTTCTTAGCTGCACCAAAATATTCTTTATTAGGCTCAGTTTGCTTTTGTTTTGTATAATTCAATACTTTTGTTAAATCATCTTCGTTTGCCAATGCTTTTTGTTGATTATTTTGTATTGTTTTAACACCATCATAAACAGTGAAGTTATATGGTCCTAAGTACTTAACTAAATATTTATGGTCAAATGTACGCGTTAATAATTCTGGACGATCTGATTCAGCAAACGCTAAGTTCAAGAAGAATAATGCGATTGAAGCAGCCATCACGACTGGAACAAATTTCTTACTGAACACGCGCTTATCAAGCCATTTTTGTTTAAAGATTAAAACGAATAAGTAAATGATTGTATCAATAAAGTATACAAAATCATACCATTTGAATGATGCCGTCACTGCACCACCCATAGATTCAACATTCCCAGCTTGATTCAATGTACTAAATGTTAAGAAATCAGAAAAGAATCTGAAGTATACAACATTTGCATATAGTAAGAACGTTAATATAAAGCCACCAATAAAGATGAACCAAAATGCTTTCTTACCTTTGAAAAATAAGAAAATACTTAGTACTAATGCGATTAAACTGTATGGATTCATTAATAAGATTAAGTTTTGAACTAATCCTTTAACACCTAAAGAAAAATCAACATAGTATGAAAAATACGTTTTTAAAGTGACAGTTAATACTGTTAAAATAAAAAACGCAAAAAGAGTCAATTTCTTTTTGTGCAATTTCATGTTTTTATCCCCCGATATAGATTAATAATGGCTAGAATACAATCCAAACCTCGTATAGAATGGCTAAGTTACTTTTTCAATAAACTTGTTAGCGATGTTGATATCTCTAACTCAGTCTGCGTCCTTATTTGCTTTGTTGATGATACTTCTGGCTAATATTTATTAAAATCTTCAAATCAGATTATAATTTATTAATAGTAAAGTCAGTGTATTACTTCATTTTTTAAATTTAATTTTTTAAATATCCATTAAGTTGGCATATTTAAACTATATTGATTTAATTAACGTCGTGTTTTACGAGTCATTTACAAACTTCAATCATTTGTAATGCATTCGTAACAAAACGCACACAGTTCAATTAATAAATATAAAGCAAATCCAGTTGAATATCAAGTAAAAACACACTTTTTTATGTATTTAAGGACTAAATAAATACTTTGTTAACGGCTTATTAAAACGATGTTAACTGGTTATTAATTATTAATATGCCATTTAATTATACACTGCATATTATGTATATTAATCAGGCTTGAGTCGTATGTCATCATAATTTAATCTTCACTCCAGTGATAGATACTGATATAAATAAAAAAACTGCAATCCAACAAGATACACTTGTGGATTACAGCTCACTAAAGTTTAATTGTTCAATTTCAGTTCAACACTGTTATTTGAGCATTTCTAATTGCATACGATACTCAATACCATGAAATAGTTGATTCAACCAATTTGTGTATTTAATTAAATTTTTCTCCGCGCTTTCTACATCGATAAATTGGAACTTCAATTTAGTACCTTGATGCTTTTGTCCTAATTTAGTTAAATGATAGCTTGCAATTGTACCAATTTGGGGGTAACTACCCAATGTATAATGATCGTTCAGTAAAATAATGGGTGTGCCATCTCTTTTAACTTGTATCGTGCCAATTTGTACTGATTGATGCGCAGGCATATCTTCATAGAAAGCTTTTACTGGTTTACCTTCTACATACATGCCGACCCTGTTCGCTTTACTCGTCACTTTATATTCACCAGATGTAAATCGACTTAATGCTTTTTGTTCAAAGTCTTCTGTGCCTTTATTTTTAATAACATGGAACACATCAGACATATAATTAAAGGACAATGCGTAGCCATCAATTCCCCAGTCAGTTTGATGTGTTTCTTCTAAATTCTCAAAAAGTTTATGATGACGCTCGGTATAATCACGTTTCATATTGATTTCGTCACCTTTTTTTAAACTTCGTCCATGGAAACCACCGATATTCGATTTAAAATCTGTTGATGTTGAACCTAACCATTCATCTAACTCGAAACCGCCACCTATTGCCAAATACACCCGAGATGTATGCTTCGTTTCAGTAAATGCTAGGACGTCACCTTTTTCCATTAAATATAATTTGTTTGGCAAGACTTTCATATGTGCTGTCTCAGCTTTAAAGCTGCCACCACTCATAGCAATTAATGTAGGCTCCGTAAAACGAAAGCTTGCCATTCTATTTGTCATTTCCAATGTAGCTTCATGTTTATCATTGGCTACTAATCTATTTGCTATTTCATGGGAAAGCGGATCTAAGGCACCACCTGGAATCACACCGTCATGTTCATAGCCTTTTCGTCCAAAATCTTGAAAACTAGAAAATAACCCTTCGCCTTCTATTATGATTGACATGGTTCAAAGCCTCCTAAATCCAGCGATTCCTCTGTCGTTGCTTGAAATACAACATTATCACCAAGCTTAAGTTTGGTGAAATCTTTTAATTCTGGATTAAATAATTTTACAGGTGTATAACCAATCACTAACCAGTCACCATAAGTATCTGTCGTCGTAATCCCCGTCTTTTTGCCTTCGATAATAACTGATCCTGCAGGTATGAAGGTTTTATTACCTCCAGTATGATTGACGAATAAACGTTTAGACATGCCAGTCAAATAAGGGAACCCTGGTGTATAGCCCATCATAGAAACAAAATATGTTGGTTGCGTATGTAATTTTACAAATTTTTCAAAGTCCAATTTATAATGTGCTAATAAAGCGTCTAAATCCGGACCATATTCTCCTCCATAAATAACTGGTATTTCTATTGAAGGTGCGGGCGCGTCTTCATGTTTAATCTCTAATTGTATAGTTTGCATCAATGCTTTCATATATAAGAATGGAGACTGTATATGGTGGTGCTTGATCATGTCACGTGCATCATAACAAATCATCATATCTGATTCCGTCGGCACAATTTCAGTAATAAATGGATATTGTTTATCTGCTAAATACTTTTTCAAAGCTAATAACTCTTCAGTTAAATCTTTAGAGACCTCTTTTTCTATAGAAACCACAATAGCTTGGTCCCCTTGACTATATATTTTCATAGGCTCACCTCGTAATTTGTTACTATCGATAAAACACATCTAATGCTTGTGCCAGATAATGTACGATTGCTTTCATCAAAAAAAAGACAATAATAAACTGAATGATACATGATGTCGTAATGACCAACTTAGTTAAGTAAATGCTTTGTCGTTGTGTTAATAAATGTACTACCCATTTGGTAATGACAGAAATTATAATAATTACTAGTATCCAAGCTAGTATCATCATTTTGCTTCACTCACATTCTACTGTTATTTTGCCCTTATTTTATTTACTCAATTCATGATTAAACCACTTTATGATTTTATTTACTACACCATGTTTATACTTTTTATATTCTATAGATAAATTTCTACGTCGGCAACCTCTCTCAAACTATTTATCAGAAAAAGGGATACCTTGCCTTGCGCAACTTTTTCCTTTAATTCGTTTAAATAAAAGTTTTTTTCTAGCAATGCGCCATTGTCGATCATCTCTTGTCGCTTACAACCGAGTAAAAAATCTGCTTCATAAACAGGTGTAAAAAGTTGATTATTTTCTTTAATAGCTACATTCCCAATATCAAATTCTAATATTTTACCCTTTTCATCATAAAGTAGTATAAGGTCTGTCTCATGCATGTGCGCTAAGTGGTCTCTTTGCGTTGTTTTGTTGATTACTACTGATCTAGGTATATGATTTTGTAATTGTTGAAATTTTGCTGTAAATGCCTTTTTATCTGATAAATCTGCAACGACATGTTGCATTGTGCCATCTGGATTTAGAATAAGTTTCGTTCTAAAATGTCCTACTGGATGTTTTTCAATGATGGTATTGATCTCATTTTTCCATAAATCACCATCAAACCTGAATCCTAATCGTGCTGCTGACCGTTCCATTCGTGCTTTATGATAAGACAATCTTGGTAATTTACCTGCTTCCATACGCAAAGTTTCAAATAGCTGCATTATAATCTCTCCAGTATTTTTGTTTTATCTTTAAATTCTTGCACTTCATTTTCAGGTATAGAATCAATAGTAATCCCTGAACCCACTCCATAAATTGCTTCATCATTTAAGTATTGTATTGTGCGAATTGGCACATTGAAAATAGATTTACCCTCCGGCAATAATAAGCCGATTGTGCCACAATAAGCATGTCTCGGTGTCTGTTCTAAATCTTTAATATATTGCATCGTATTCAATTTAGGTGCACCGGTAATTGAACCACAAGGGAATAAAGCAGTTAATACATCTATTAAATCTGTCTTGCTACTAAGTTCACTTGTTACCATTGAAGTCATTTGAAAAACGGTGCTATACGTTTCGATATGAAAAGGTTTATAGACCTTTACGGTTCCAGTCTTTGCAATTCGACTCATATCATTACGTAATAAATCTACAATCATCACGTTCTCCGCTCTATCTTTTGCCGATTCTGCCAGTGTCATTTGGTTAAGTTGGTCTTCTGCTTTCGTTTTACCTCGTGCGATGGTCCCTTTCATTGGTTTACTTAATAGTACATCTGCTTTGTTTTTAAAAGGGCCTCGTTGGAAAAATAATTCGGGTGACATAGAGGCAATTTGTATTTCTTCTGTATCTATAAGTGCAGCATAAAAACCATGATTTTGTTGTAATAACGTATAATATAAATCTGCAATGGGTTGTCGTATTTGATCTGTTAAACGTGTTGTGTAGTTTACTTGATATGTATTGCCTTCAATAATCGCCGATTGAATCATTTTAATATGTTCTACCAGTTGAGACGATGGGCGTTTAAATTTAAAATTACATTTCTGTTGCGGTGGTTGTTTGTCATTTTGTTTTTCAGCATTCGTAGCTTGATCAAACGCATAAGCTGCTGCATATATATACGCATCTTCAATTTTCACTGTAGACATTTGAGGATTAAAATACGGTGCCGCTTCATAGGCTATATAAAGCGCAACATAATAACCTGCTTTTTGCTTAGCTTCTGCAAAAGAAATCACTTCCCCAACCGTTTCAATGTTCAGAGCTACTTTTTTATCTGTACACTGTGTGAGTAAATATTGATGCATTTCATAATTTTCTTCATCTAATGTATAACGATAATTAAAGTGTATTTGCATGATACGCCTCCACTATATTTATAAATGTTTGTATTTGTGTTAACCCATGTTCACTTAGGATTGATTCAGGATGATATTGAACGCCATATATAGGTAATACTTTATGTTCTAATCCCATAATAATATTGTCTTCATTGATTGCAGTAATTTCTAATGTATTCGGAAAATTTTGTGCATGAGCTTTTAAAGAATGATAGCGCATAACTTTAAAAGTTTCCGGTAATTGATGAAATAGACCTTTGCCACTATGTCGAATTTGAGTAGTATGCCCATGAATCGGTTTATCACTTTTGATAATATCGCCACCAAAATAAGTCACAATTTGTTGGAAGCCAAGGCAAACACCTAGTATGGGCATTGCTTCAGAGAATGTTTTAATAACCTCATTTAATAATGGATAATCTCTGGGCGCACCTGGCCCCGGAGAAATAATAATTGCTTTAGGTGCTAGCTCATGTATTTTATTTACTGTTAAATACGTAACGTCTATCACTTCGATTAAGCCACGATAACTTTGTTTTACATAGTCTACAATGTTATAAGTAAACGAATCTTTATTATCAATAATTAATATCATGTTGTCGCCTCTTTTTAAAAATGTTTAATAGTCTGTTATACTTATTATCACAAATATTAGCTTGATTTTACAGTTTAAATATATTATTCTGAATCACGTTATAAATGAATATAAAGAGGTTCCTAGCTGATACCCTCTATAAAAAACTAGACACATGTATAACGTCTGTCTTTTTTATAGAGATAGGCGTTTTTTTATGCGCTTATCTATACCCTGTACCAGTTAGTTCGACTATTTTTAAGGAGTGCAAGACAAATGTCAGAACAAACATTAGACAATAACAAAGCCATCGTCGTATTTAGTGGTGGTCAAGATAGTACGACGTGCTTATTTTGGGCAAAAAAACATTTTGAGTCAGTAGAACTTGTCACATTCGCATATGGTCAAAGACATGACACCGAAATTGAAGTCGCAAAGCAAATTGCAGATGAACAAGGTGTGAAGCATCATCTACTTGATATGTCATTACTTTCACAACTTACACCCAATGCATTAACGCAACACGACTTAGACATCGAGGTTGGTGATGATGGTATTCCAAATACCTTTGTACCTGCAAGAAATTTATTATTCCTTTCATTTGCTGGTGCATTAGCTTACCAAACCAATGCCAAACATATTATTACCGGCGTTTGCGAAACTGACTTTTCAGGATATCCAGACTGTAGAGATAGCTTTGTTAAATCAATGAATGTCACATTATCACTTTCTTTGGATAAAGACTTCGTCATTCATACACCTTTAATGTGGTTAGATAAAAAAGCCACATGGGCTTTAAGTGATGATTTAGGCGTTTTAGATTATATCCGTTACAATACGTTAACTTGTTATAACGGCGTCATTGGAGATGGCTGTGGAGAATGTCCAGCTTGTCAATTAAGAGCAAATGGTTTAAATGCTTATCTAGCGGAAAAAGGAGTGGACTAATATGTTCCAACAAAATTATCCAAGCGTACAACATCCCTATAGCTTCGAACTAAATAAAGACTTTAATTTTTCTGCTGCACATTACATACCAAGTGATGATGCAGGAAAATGCATGCGTATACATGGTCACACATACTTTGTAAATTTAACAATTGCTGGTGACACTTTAGATCACAATGGTTTCTTAGTGAATTTTAGTGAATTGAAACAATTGGTTCATGGCCAATTTGATCATTATTTACTTAATGATTTACCTCAATTTGAAGGCAAAAGCCCTTCTACCGAAATCGTTGCCCAAACTATTTATGAAATGGTTCAAACTTCGTTGAATCAACGTGACAACCAACCTAAATGTTTACAGGTCTATGTCAGAGAAACACCTACCAGTTACGTTGTTTATCGACCAAAGGAGACAAAACATGAGTAAAATACCCGTTTTAGAAATATTTGGCCCAACTATTCAAGGTGAAGGACGCGTGATAGGTAGAAAGACCATGTTTGTGCGTACAGCAGGGTGTGATTATCGTTGTAGTTGGTGCGATTCAAGTTTCACTTGGGACGGTAGTGCTAAAGAAGATATTAGAATGATGTCAGCTGAAGAAATATATGACCAACTTTATCATATTGCTGGCGATTCATTTAATCATGTCACTATTTCAGGTGGAAATCCTACTTTAATTAAAGGCATTCAACAATTAGTAGATTTATTTGATGACAAAGGGATTCAAAGTGCTTTAGAAACACAAGGTAGCAAATTCCAACCATGGATGACTCAAATTGATGACTTAACTATTAGCCCCAAACCACCAAGTTCAAAAATGAAACCTAATCTCCCTATTCTAGATGAAGTCATCGAGCAATGTGTGCCGGAATCATTGAACTTGAAAGTTGTAATCTTTGATGACGAAGACTACCAATTCGCTAAGATGATTCATCATCGTTATCCTACTGTGCCTTTCTATTTACAGGTCGGAAATCCCTACTTAGATGGTGAGCATGTAGAAGCTCACACTGAAAAATTATTATCATTATATGAAACATTGGTAGACCGTGTGATGGTGAGTAGTGATATGAATAATGTATATGTATTACCTCAATTACACACACTGCTTTGGAGTAACAAAAAAGGTGTTTAAATTGAGTATTGAATGCGATCCGTTGTATAATGCTCTTTGTCTATATAACGAATCGCTTTTTTTGTGATGCAAATATTATATAGTGGATTATCACTGTAGACATCATTTCATTCATTTATATCAAGTTATTCTTATTCAAACTATATTGGATAATTTTTAATTAAAGACATGAAATTAAATGATTAACTTTAACTTAATTGATATAATGTTTCAATGAAGTATCTAGGTTAGGAGAGCATCATGCTGATTAATATCATTATAAATATCGCTGCGATATGCATCATACTTGGTATTGATTTATATCGTCAGAATTTTAAACAACTAAAGTTTAGCTCTATACTAATAGCAATCTGTCTCAACAGTTTTATTAATATATTTCTAGTTGGAGAATATGATTACATCGTATTTTATACATGTGGTCAACTAATAATTTGGACATTATTACAATTATATCTAGACCGAAAAGTAGCTGCTTTCAAGGTAACAGACCAAAAATTTATCGCAGTTGTACTCACAATCATTTTGAGTACTTCACTCATTCTTACATATAGTACGAGTCATGATTCTTATTACATGTCTATCCCTTATTTAGCGCCAGCTATTTTCCTTATTGGAGCAATTTTACTATTTTATAGTACCTTTCAGCCAAAAGAAAAAGAACAACTTAAACCTATGAATCGGATTAAGCGCCCTATCTTTGTCGGGCAATTATTGATTATACTTTCCTTTACGATAATGACCTTATTAACACCCTATTGGTATGCTTTCATCATAATTCATTTACTATTTATCGGGTTTTTATTATGGCAGAATATATTTTTTTCTAATAAATGATTAAGATATTATATTTTGTGGTATATGATAACAGTTAATTAAGTTTTTATTAAAGGAGGTAAATCATTATGGGCTTTATTCTTATGTTAATTGTCGGTGGTTTAATCGGCTGGATTGCTGGTGGTATCGTCGGTAAAGATATTCCAGGTGGTATTTTAGGTAATATTATTGCTGGTATCGTTGGTTCAGCATTAGGTTCTTGGCTACTTGGAGATTGGGGTTGGCACTTAGGTGGCATCGCTGTGTTCCCAGCACTTATCGGTACAATTATCTTAGTAGCAGTTGTATCATTTATTTTTGGTAAATTACGTAAAAAATAATCGCAATTTTTAAAAGCCAATTTCGAATAATCGAAATTGGCTTTTTTTCTATGTCTTTGTTGACCATTTATCATAATATTATTAGTCCTAATTGCACTTTATATAAATAAAAAAGCGATACAAGCTAGCCACTTATCAAGTGTCCACCTTGTATCGCGTGTGTTGCAAAATCATTATGCACACTAACTTTCAATACGCTTAACAATTAACAGGTAACTCATCTGTTTTTAATTAATTCTTTTTCTGATTTACTTTTTTCAGACATTTCATGTTGTCGATTGTTGCGTTCAATTTCATGGTTAATGTCTTGATTTATATTTTGTTTATTATTATCACACGCATAGTTAAAGTTCGTTGCTTGGACGATGTATTTTGGACGTTGTTTCACTTCATAATAAATACGTCCAATATATTCGCCTACAATACCAATGGATGTCAACTGTATCCCACCGAGTAATAAGATAGCGGCAATCGTAGAGAAATAACCTCGCGTTTCCACACCACGAATCATAATACCGACTGAAATGTATCCTATATAAAGTAAACTAATAAAGAACACGATAAGCCCGAGATATATCATGGCCCGTAATGGTTTATTATTAAAAGAAATTAAGCCATCTATACCGTAATTTAATAATTTACTAAATGACCATTTTGATTCGCCATCTTCACGCTCTACATTTTCATACGTAAACACTTTGGTATTATAACCAATCCACTCATATAATCCTTTTGAAAAACGATTATATTCATCTAATTGTGTGAGTGATATAACAGCACGTTGACTCAGTAATCTAAAGTCTCCAATACCGTCTTCTAGTTTAATATCTTCAACAAAATGATTAATTAATTTATAATAAATTTTAGTCATTACTTTTCTGGATTGTTTTTCACCAATTCTATCACGCTTAGCTATCACTTGATCGTAACCGTCCATATAACCTTCAATCATCTGAGGGATGAGTTCCGGCGGATGTTGTAAATCGGCATCTATCATAATCACACCATCACAGTCTTTACTATGTTGGTAGCCAGCTATCATTGCAGATTCTTTACCAAAGTTTCGGCTAAATGAAATAAATTTTACGTGATGATCTTTTGTAGCCATATCTTGTATATAATTAATTGTTTTGTCTTTACTACCATCATCTACAAATAATATATCGTAGTCATAGTGATGGTACTGACTATCTTTCGATAAAATCTCAGTCAATTTTTCATACGTTTTTAAAATCACTTCACCTTCATTATAACAAGGTACTATAACTCTGATTTGCATACCTAAACACCTTCATTTCAATTACTTCAATTTTACTTTATCAATTCCCACCTACATCATGCTATCTAAATCAATTAAATTTACACAATCTTTATATAGCCTTAATGTTCAATGGTAAAACTTAATGTATATGCTTAGTTTCTGCCTTTGCTTAAATTAACACGTTCATGTCAATTTAATGTTCATAAACTCAGTAAAAACGATTTTTACTCAACCAATCATATTGACTGAAATTTAAAATGATTAAAGATATAAATTGTTACATTAAGTCTATCAACTATTGGAACTATTTGAAAACAATAACCATTGCAACAATAAATAAAGGGAGTGGGACAGAAATCAAATTTTTTAATAGAGATTTCGTAGTCCCACCCCGGCAAGGATGACTAGGATTGAAAAAAGCTTGATATAAGCGTATTTTCAATTCAGTCATCTACTGCCTAAACGAAAAAGAGTCTGAGACAACTATTTATGTCCCAGACTCATCTTTCGTTTATTTTAATGTACCGATGCGTACTTCATCTGGATCTTTACCTTGTCTTTCATCACGATTCATTGCATCAATTTCTGCGATATCTGTGAGCTCAAGATTAAAATCGAAGATATCATAATTTTCTTTAATACGTTCAGGTGTCTTTGATTTTGGAATAATAAGTCGGTTATGTGCAAGATGCCAACGTAACACAATTTGAGCCGGTGTCTTCTCATAGCGTTCTGCTAGTTTTAAAATGACTTCATGTTCAAGTAAACCTCGATTTCTCATCAACGGCATCCACGCTGTAACAGCAATATCTTTACTATCACAGTATGCTTGCAGTTCTTGTTGATTAAAGTAAGGATGTACTTCAATTTGATTCACAGCTGGCACGATATCTGTTTCACTCATTAATTTCTCTAAATGGTGTTGTTTAAAGTTACATACACCAATCGCACGTATTCTACCCGCTTCATATAATGCCTCCATAGCTTTATAACTTTCTATAAATAAGTCATCTGCTTCACATGGCCAATGTATTAAAAATAAATCTAGGTAATCAGTACCTAAATTTTCAATAGATTTAGTAAAAAATTCAATTGTACGGTCATAACCCTGATAATCATTCCATAATTTTGATGTAATAAATAAATCTTCACGCGGAATGTCAGCTTTTTTTAATGCATTGCCTAAGGCTATTTCATTTTTATAAAAATAGGCAGTATCAAATGCACGATAACCAGCATCTAGTGCTGTTGCTACTGAAACATTCATTTCGTCATCAGTAATTTTATAGACACCTAATCCAACTTTCGGCATAGGATAACCGTTGTTTAAATAATATACGTCTTCTAACATAATTCAAACCCCTTTTCATTTATGCTTCTAAATCCTGCACATATTACCAATACTGTTACTAAAATACACTATATCATCTTTTCATATATGTAAAAATCAAAAAACCCCAACAAAGCATTGATGCTTTGTCAGGATTTCGTATAACTATTCCATCTGAAACTGGAATTAGATTAATCGTTTTCTTCTTCTTCTTCAAGTTCTTCTAAAGTTGGTCTTGTTTTATTATGTTCTAATTCTAAAATAACTGTGATAATTTGATGATTATCAATTTCTGAAATAACCCATCTATCGTATTCAGTATCCACATAATCATTTTGCTGTAAATTGGTATTATGTGCTTGTAACCAACCGCCAATGGTATCTATATCTTCTGAATCCTCAAATTCAATGCCAAGTTGATCGTTTAAATCATCTAATAACACACGACCATTAATTTGGTATCTATTTTCCGTTACTTTAACAATATCATTGACTTCATCATCGTCAAACTCATCACGGATTTCACCAACAATTTCTTCTAATATATCTTCCATTGTCAAGATACCAGCAGTACCGCCATATTCATCAATTATCAAACTAATATGAACATGTTCACGCTGCATACGTACCAGTGCATCACTAATACGTGTTGTTTCTGAAATCATAGGTAAATCATGAATGTAGTTACTTACTTTAATTTGTTTACCAGAAGCATATTCTGTTAAAAATTCTTTAACATTAATAAAGCCTTTCACATGGTCTTTATCTCCATCTGCTGTGATTGGATAACGTGTGAATTGATGTTCTTTAATCGTTTCTAACAATTCGTCTACATTAAATGGCTCATTCATTGTAATCATTTGTGTACGGGGAACCATGATATCTTTAGACTGTCTTTCATCGAATGAAAAGATATTTTGCATATAAGCTAATTCTGTTTGATTGATTTCTCCACCGTTATAGCTATTATTAATTATGATTTTTATTTCTTCTTCTGACATTGCATCGTTATTCGCATCTGGGTCAACGCCGAACATACGAATAATCATCCTTGCTGAACCATTCATTAACCAAATTAATGGTTTCATAACGACACCAAAATAATAAAGTGGTCTTGAATATAACAATGCTAATTTTTCAGTATGTTGAATCGCTAATGTCTTCGGTGCCAACTCACCCAATACTACGTGCAAGTATGTCACGATAATAAAGGATACGATAAATGAAATTGTAGTAGTTAAAGCATCTGGTAAATGAATCAGTTCAAATAATGGATGCAATAATTTGTCGAAAGTTGGTTCACCTAACCAACCTAAACCTAATGACGTTACTGTTATACCGAGTTGACATGCCGATAAGTAATAGTCTAGATTTTTTATCATTTTTTTAACTACGCGTGCGCTACCATTACCTTCCGCAGCGAGTTGATCGATTCTTGTACTACGCACTTTTACTAAAGCAAATTCCGATCCTACGAATACCGTTGTTAATGCTATTAAAAGAAAAAATATTACTAAATTCATTATGGTCACTGTTTCCAATTAGTTCCCTATTTCTAGGGATTCACCTCCATATTTCGTGTCACAAAAGGTGACCGAACATAAGTATTTTTTTTATTATGCATGACTATGTTGAATACTAAATCCTCCCCATTGCGACACCTCCCTAAAAATACGCATTTCTTTTATTTTATCATAATGGATACAGTTCTTGTTATTTACATGCTTAAAAATCAATATTCTAACATAACATTTAAACCTAAATGACAACTTAAGTCAACTTTTGTAATTAATCCATTCTTAAAATCAATTTTCAAAAAGATTTATTATTACATTAAAGTACTGATTTAAACTTGTGAATCTTACCAGATTTAATCGTTGCTAGCACGTCGATATCGTCATTGACTATGACAATATCTGCATCTTTCCCAACTTCCAAACTGCCTGTTTGTGTATCAATATTTAAAGCTATCGCTTGGTTTAGACTCGTTACACGCCATAAATGATCTAATGTATCACCTGTAAAGTTGATTAAGTTTTTCAAGCCGGTATTCATTTTCAATATACTTCCCGCTAATGCGCCAGAAGCTAAACGCGCCTCGGACCCTTTAACAATTACATTTTGCCCACCTAAATCATATTCTCCATCAAGCATGCCTTTAGCTCTCATAGCATCTGTGATTAAAAAGAAGCGCGCATTCCCTTTTTGTTTATAGGCAATTTTAACGGCTGCAGGATGTGAGTGAATACCATCAACAATCAATTCCGTACTTAATTGATCATTCAACCAAGCAGCACCAAAGACCCCTGGCTCTCGGTGTTCAAATGATGTTCCAGCATTATAAAGATGTGTAACATGTTTGGCACCATGTGCAACAGCATCATTTACCTCATCAAAAGTAGCGACTGTATGTCCAATTGAAAATTGAATCTCTTTATGTAATGCCTCTAGTGTTTCATGCGCACCTTCAACTTCTGGTGCAAAGGTAATTACTTTTATTTGATTATTAGCTGTGGTTTGAAATTGTTCAACTTTTGCGACAGTAGGTCTTTGAACATAAGCTGGATTTTGTGCGCCTACTTTATGTTCAGATATAAACGGTCCTTCTAAATGTACACCGACAATAGTTGCTGCATTGTATTGATCTTGCGCTTTTTGGTAATTCACTATATTTTCTAATGCTTTCGTGATGTTTTCATCAGATTGCGTCATTGTCGTCGCTAGATAACTCGTAGTTCCTTCTGACAATAGTGATTCAGATAAATGTTTCAACCCATCATAAGAAGCATCCATAGCATCTTCCCCATATCCACCATGCATATGAATATCTATAAATCCAGGTATAATATGTTGTCCTTGCGCATCAATTGTTGTTAAATCTCCGTGATAGTCTCCCGATTTAATTTCAGTTATTTTCTCATTGTTAATAACGAGGTAGCCTCGCTCTATTGTCTCTGTCTCAGTATAAATCCGTCCATTTTCAATAACATATTCGCTCATTTTTTCAACCTTCTTTAAGTTTATTTACTCTATGCATCTTTATTGCAGTCTTTATTCACATTTTACCAAATCAAGTGTCAATATTATATTCAAAAGTTTTTAATCCTAAAATTCATAAAACAAAAAAAGCCAGAAATCGCACTCATGACATGAGACGTTTCTGACTTTTTTAATCTAAGCTATTACGATAAATCTACTTTACTCATTCATAGCTTCTGAAGATTGTATTTCATCTTGCGTTAATTTTGGTTTTAATAAACCATAAATGATTGCTGCCACGATAGTGCCAACAATTATTGCGATAAGTGATTGCAACACATGACTAAAGTCCGTACCTAAGATGACGATAATCCCACCATGTGGTGCTTGAATTGAAGAGCCTAGTCCTAATGCAATGGCACCGGCTACACCTGAGCCAACCATCATTGATGGGATAACTCTAAGTGGGTCAGCGGCTGCAAACGGAATGGCACCCTCTGTAATAAAGGACAAGCCCATAACATAGTTTGGTACAATAGAACCTTTTTGTTCTTTGGTGAATTTTTTACGGAAGATTAACATCGCTGTTGCAATAGCAAGTGGTGGCACCATACCACCAATCATTGCTGCCGTGATAGGTGCTGCATTTCCTTCTGTTAATGCAGCTACTGAGAACACATAGGCCGCTTTATTAAACGGTCCTCCCATATCAATTGCCATCATTGCACCGACGACTAATCCGAGTAACATAATATTCGTGCCAGATAAACTTTGTAAACCATTCAATAATGTATTATTCAACCAAGAAGCAGGCGGATTAATCACATAAATCATAAGCAAACCAGTAATAGACACAGACAATACTGGGAATATTAACGTTGGCTTCAATCCTTCTAATGATTGTGGCATACCACTTGTTAATTTCTTAATACCTAATGTTAAGTAACCTGCTAAGAAACCTGCAATGATACCACCGATAAATCCAGAATCTCCTGTACTAGCAAGCAAACCACCTACAAGTCCTGCTGCAAAACCTGGTTTATCCGCAATACTACGTGCAATGTAACCAGCAAGAATAGGAATAATAAACATGAATGCGCTCTTGTTACCTATATTCCACAATTGCTCAGCAAAGGCATTGTATTCAGAACTCTTTGGATCAAATGAATTTGCGCCAAATAAGAAAGCAATCGCCATTAAGATACCACCAGCAATAACAAGTGGTAACATATTAGAAACACCATTCATCAAGTGTTTATATATTGTCTTACCTACACCTTGTTTTTCATTACTTGCAGCGCCTTTATTTACCGTATTACCACCTTTAGCTACAAATGGTTTACGCGAAGTATCTTGCGCTAAATGAATTAATTCTTCTGGACGTTTAATCCCATCTGCTACAGGTACTTCCACGACATTTTTACCATCAAAACGATCTGTTTCTACATGTACATCCGCTGCTACGATGACACCTGTTGCGTTTTGGATATCCTCGTCAGTCAGGTGATTCTTAATACCACCTGAGCCATTTGTTTCTACTTTTATTTTAACGTTCATTTTTTCAGCTTGTTTTTTCAAAGCATCACGTGCCATATACGTATGTGCGATACCGGTTGGACACGCTGTTACAGCTAAAATGTATGGCTCGTTTGAATCCGTAGTTGAAGCAGGCGTGCCTTGTGCTTCTGCGGCTTCTTCTTCCGTTGCTTCATCATCAGCTTTATCGATAATGTTAAGGACTTCTTCTGGTGACTCCGCATGTAATAATGATGCTCTGACATTTTCATCCATCAGAATTCCAGATAATTTAGCTAAAGCATCTAAATGTGTTTGAGCACCGCCTTCAGGTGCTGCAATCATAAAGAATAAATGTGCTGGTTGCATATCTAAACTTTGATAATCCACACCTGTTTTAGACTTACCAAATGCGATTGCAGGTGTATTAACTGCAGCTACTTTAGCATGTGGAATCGCTATACCTTCACCAATACCTGTTGTACTTTGGGATTCACGATTATGAATCGCTTCTTTAAAACTTGTTAAATCATTCAATTTACCTGCCTGATTCAGCTGATTGACTAATTCATCGATAACACCATTTTTGTCTGAAGCTGATAAATCCATAGCAATTGTATCTTTTGTTAATAACTCAGTAATTCTCATATTACTCCCTCCCACCTAATGTCGTAATAACGACTTGCTTTTTAATATCTTCAATCGCAGTTGCTGTAGCCAAATCCTCGTTAAATGCTGTAGCGGTTCCAGCAGACACTGCTTGTTTAAATGCTTCTTTAATTGGCAATCCAGCCTCAAGACCGGCAACCATACCAGCAACCGTACTATCTCCTGATCCTACTGTATTAACTACGTGACCGTTAGGCACAATGGCTTTAAAGCTCTGTTGTGCATCGACATAAACTGCGCCTTCACCGCCTAACGAGATAATGACCGATTGCGCACCCCTTGTTAATATTTCAGTCGCATACTTGATTACATCTTGATCAGTCTCAATCGTAGTATTAAACATCACTTCTAACTCGTCTTTATTCGGTTTAATAAATAAAGGATGATACCCCAATACCGATTCAACTAAATCTTTTTCTGCATCAACCACTAGTTTGGCTCCCGTTGCATTAGTGATTTGAGCAATTTGTTCATATGCATCATTCGGTACACTTTTCGGAATGCTCCCAGCAACTATAACCGTATCCTCTTTTGTGGTTTTTTTAATTTGTGTTAACAATGTTTCGAACTGTTCATCTGTTATTTGCGGTCCAGGTGCATTAATTTCTGTTTCTTTCCCAGTTTTTAATTTAACATTAATTCTTGTATCTTCATTAACTTGTACAAAGTTCGTAACTATATCTGATTTAGCTAATGTTTCTGCGATAAATTGACCAGGAAAACCACCCGCAAATCCAAGTGCCGTTGATGATACATCAAGTGTTTTAAGCACTCTTGATACATTAATGCCTTTACCGCCTGCAAATTTATATGTTTCCGTGGCGCGATTTAATCCATTAAGTTCAAAATCATTTGCGAACATAATGTAGTCAATAGAAGGGTTAAAAGTTACCGTATAAATCATAATGTGCCTCCAATAAAATTATATTGACCAGCAAACAGATGAAATTGTTTAAGTGATTGTGCCTTTTTGGAAGTAATGATTGAAATCCCTTCTTCTAAAGGTACATGTGCAAAATAAACTTTTTCGTATTTATCGTGGTCTATCAATACATAAACTTGTGTGCCTAATTGCATGGCATGATGCTTTATAATTGCTTCTTGTTCATCTGGTGTCGTCAAACCATATTTCAAATCAATACCATTCATTCCTAAAAACACTTTATCAAATCGATAACGACGCAATGTTTCTAAAGCGCTCGCACCAACGGTTGCAAATGTGGTAGATTTGACTTCCCCACCTATAATCAGTGTTCTGATGCCATGTTTTAATAGTTCTTCAACATGTGTTAGGCCGTTTGTAACAACAATAATGTCACTCGCTTTGATATAAGGAATCATTTCCAATGTTGTTGAACCGGCATCTAAAAACACACAATCTCGATTTTCAATTTGACTTGCTGCCAGCCTACCAATTTCTTGTTTCTCCCTTAAATTGGTACTTCTTTTATCCGCCAAGTTAGGTTCTAATGCAGATGATTGATTTAGCGTTGCACCTCCATGTACTCTTTTGAGTTTCCCGAATTTCTGCAATTTTGATAAATCACGCCGAATTGTTGAAGCACTATAACCTGTGCGTTCAATTAATTCTTGTAACGTTAAAAAATCTTGTTTTGACAATTCAGTCAAAATTAGTTCATGGCGTTTTTCCGTTATCATCGCTTCACCTCATCTCAATGTCATTATAATGTTTACGCTTTCTTTTTTCAATCATTTTTCGTCAAAAACAATCAAAAACAGTCATATACAACCTTAAAAGTTCTATTAATTGTCATTTTTAGTTATTTGTAAATAAAGCGCTACGTTAAATTTTATCATCACAAACTTAATCTTTTATCGTTTGTATAATATGAACAAACACGTTATTTATTCATCTAAAATCTAATACTCGTTTGTAGTTCATCATGTGGTTGCAAATTGAGTTATCTTAAATACTTATATACAAAAAAATGACAGACAGCAATCTATATAATCAGATTCCTGTCTGCCGCTTTGTTATTACATGCTTTTATTTATGTATGACTTCGACAATCTTTGCCTTCGTCACATTAATTAAGTCTCTAACATCTATTTTAATCTGTGTGCCCCGTTCACCACCACTTACATAAAGGGTATCGATGTCCATTGCTTGTTGATCTATTATCGTTGGAAATGCGCGTTTCATACCAATAGGTGAGCAACCACCCCTGATATATCCAGTAATTTTTTTAAAATCATCAAGTGGCATTAAATGCAGTTTCTTCTCTCCCACCGCGTGCGCTGCCGCTTTCATATCTAAAGATTCGCGAACTGGAATAACAAACACAAAATGAGCGTGATTTGTATTCTCAAGTACAAGAGTTTTATATACAAGACCGGGATCCACGCCTACCTTTTCAGCTACACTTTCACCATCCATATGTATTTCTGAAACTTCATAAGTATTAACTTCATACGGTATTTTACTTCGGTCAAGCATTCTCATTGCATTGGTTTTCTTTTGCTTCATTATCAATCACTCCATATGACTTTTAAAAAGACGTCATTACATTAAACTTTTTAGCTAATACTTTTTTAAATTCATCGTCATTTAATTTAGCTTCAGTTTTTTTATAAACTCAACTAACTCATCATGCATTGATTCATCTTTTAAAGCGTACTCTATCGTCGTTTTTACAAAACCTAATTTTTCACCAACATCATAACGGTCACCCTCAAAATCATATGCATAGACTTGATCTGCTCTGTTCAAGCGTTCTATGGCATCAGTGAGTTGAATTTCTCCGCCTGCACCCTCGCCTTGCGTAGCTAAGTAATCAAAAATATCAGGCGTTAGAACATAACGCCCCATAATAGCTAAATTAGAAGGCGCAGTGCCTTGTTTTGGTTTTTCTACAAATTCATTCACTTCATATTTTCTACCAAACTTTTGTAGTGGATCAATAATACCATAACGATGTGTTTGTGCTTCATCCACCTCTTGAACACCGATGACAGATTTCCCCGTTTCTTCATAAGCTTCAATCAGTTGCTTAATAGCTGGATTATCTGATTCAACGATGTCATCACCTAATAAGACAGCAAATGGTTCATCACCAATAAATTGTCTTGCCGAATATATTGCATGACCTAGTCCTTTTTGTTCTTTTTGTCGAACATAAAAAATGTTTGCAAGTTCTGTAGAATATTTAACTTTTTCTAATAAATCTGTTTTACCTTTTTCCTGAAGAATCATTTCTAATTCCTTTTGATTATCAAAATGATCTTCAATAGCACGTTTGTGTTTACCTGTCACTATAATAATATCTTCGATGCCTGCTCGTGCCGCTTCTTCTACTATGTATTGAATCGTAGGTTTATCTAAAATAGGCAACATCTCTTTGGGCATCGCTTTCGTAGCTGGTAAAAAACGTGTACCCAATCCAGCAGCTGGTATGATTGCTTTCTTTATTTTTCTCAAAACGCTCATCCTTTTCCTATTAATATTTATGACTACTACAGAAAATAAACTATTCAATTTATTTTTTATTCATTACTATCATCATAACATTGATATGAGTGTCTTTATACTGATTTCCCTAATATAGAAGGAAGTGAGACAGAAAACAAATTTTTTAATTGAGAATTCGTAGTCCTACTTATGTAAACAAGACAAGGGTGACTAGGGTAATGGTTTACTTGAGCTAAAGCACATGCATAAGAACTACTAATTTTCATAAATTAAATAAGTAGTTCTTTAAAGAAGTAGGACTTTACATTTTCAATTCAGTCATCTACTGCCTAAATGAAAAAAGCCTGAGACATCTATATTTGTCCCAGACTTCTATATCTAATTTAATGAAGGTTGCTGTATAACATCCCCGGATTTACTAACAACAACTTTATAATCTCTTTGTGTTTTATATTCATGAAAAGTATAGTACATGCCGTCCTTAGATTCTTTAACCTTTTTCAAAACGACATTTTCTCCTAGCTTATCTACAGCATGCTTTTGTGCAATCACTTCAGATTCTTGAGGAGAGATACTCCAATGTAACGGTGATTGATTGTCATTCACTACATACGATTTATCAAATATACTCGCTTGATTGTCTTCACTTACAGTTACTCTGTAATACGTATTTGGTTTTGCTTCATTTTTAAATGTAAAAATATAATAATATACACCTTGGCAAGTGCTATCGATACCATAATCGTTATATGGATTAGATTTATGATTGTCATGATTCACAAGCGTCTGTGCTTTATTTAGTGCTTTAGAAAATTGCGGTAAGTTCGCTTGTCCCGTTTCGTTCTCTTTTAAATCGTGCGTCGTTAATTTGGCAATAGGTTGGTAGTTTGTTGCATTATATGGCGCTTCATTTTTTTCTTCTTTCATCGCTGCCTTAATTGAATTCTTATCTTTTTGTTTTGCTTTGTCCTTAGCTACAGCATTTTGTTCTCCAACTGAAATACTAGAAATCGTTTCATGTACTTTTGCAAACGCTTGTTGGTTTGTAGCTATAAAAAGAAGAAAACCTAAACAGCAAGCAAGAAGGAACGCCATAATCGTTAACATTAAATTTTTCAAGTTCATCCCCTTACTTACATTTATTACATTTCTTATCATGTTAGCACAGATTATTCTATAAACACTTAAATAGAACACAATTTAAAACAAATGTAATCTTTGTTACATGAATATTACGTAAGTCTAGCTTATTTAATACAAGTGTCATATTCGTTTTCAGTTTTTAGTATTAGCCTTATGACATAAACACTTAAATGATTTATTTCTGAAAACAGTCATTCACTATCCCCTTTTTACATAAATAAACCCTTCACAGTTTCCACTTTTTAACGTCAACTCTGAAGGGTACATCTGCATATTCAACTTGTTCTTGTTTAAAATTTAAATATTACTGAAGCGTGATCTAATCATTTTTTCTATAAATATAACGAACATACCTAATACCATTACTAATACTGACATATATAAGGGAAATTCGAAATTGATATCATATAATGTGCCTGCTACAAGAGGCCCGATAAAGTTGCCCATACTGGTAAATGTAGAATTCAGCCCACCTGCGAAACCTTGTCGATTTCCAGCAATATTAGAAAAATAGTTTGTAATCGCTGGTCGGATCATATCGAATCCGATAAACACGATGAAACTAATAATCATAATTGACCAATAGCTATGAACAAATGTCAGTGCCAATAAAATGATAGCAGAATAAAGTAATGCATAAGTGATAAATGTTAACTCTTTGAAATGTTTCATGAATTTATCAAAGAAAAACACTTGGAATATTGCGCCGGCTATCCCACCACCAGTAATCGCGAATGAAATATCTAATGGTGAATAGTGTGCTTTATCTGCTGTGTATAATGGGAATAGCGTTTCAAAAGCAGATAGGCCAAACGCGAGTACAAGCGTCAAGATAATCGGTGTCAGAAATACTTTCCAATTAATTTTTGATAGTAATTCTGGTTGATATTGAGTGAAACCATCTTGCGTACTGTTCTTTGGATTTTTGATTAATGCAATCGATAAGATTAATGCCACACATCCACTAAAACCAGCCACATAAAACGGTAATCTATGTGAAAATTCTGCTAGAAATCCACCCATCCCTGGTCCTAAAATGAATCCCGAATTAATAATTGCTGACATATAGCCGAAATTTTTCGCTTTATCTCTACCTACAGAAATATCAGCAATCATTCCTGTTACCCCCGGCATAACCATACCAGCACTAAATCCACCTAGTATTCTAGAAACGATTAAAAGTGAGAACGTATGACTTGCAGCGAATAAGAATTCTGAAATAGCAAAAAGACCCAAACCTATACAAATAATCAGTTTTTTACCTAATTTATCTGCCAGCGTACCACCAAATGGTGAAATGATCATTTGTGCTAAAGCAAAGACAGCAACGAGTATACCTAAGTCACTACCTTTTAAGCCTAAGTCTTTCAAATAAACCGGTAATACCGGAACAACTAAACCAATACCTAAAAAGACAAGAAAAATATTAAAATATAATATAATAAATTGCTTATTCACGTTTCTCACTCCATTCTTTTTTAATATATAAATTGCTGGCTATTTATAACATTGATAAAACCTTAATATTACAACATTCTATAACAGTTCTATAGCAAATGACAATAAAAAATATTTACTATAAACACTATTATACAAACTCTTAATAAGAACTTGTATAATAGTGTTGTAATCCATTTTCAGAACGGAGGTTTCTTATGATTTATCAAGTAGACGGCAAAACGATTGTTTTAGTATTGGAACAGGGTGAAGATATTGTAGAAGCTGTAACAGATATTGCTAGAGAACAAAATGGTAAGTTTGGCACAGTCAGTGGTATTGGCGCTTGTTCAAGCGCAGAGCTCAACTTTTATAATCTAGAAACACAAACATATGAGAAGAAATTAATTGATGAACCATTAGAATTAATCGGTTTAATGGGCAACATTTCTCATATTGATGAACAGCCCTTTGCACATTTACACGCAACATTTGGAACCAATCAATATGAAACACTTAGTGGTCATTTAACAAAAGCCGTTGTATCTGCAACTGCTGAAATTATCATTACAATGACTAACCTAGACATCAATCGTAAACACAATGAAACCATTGGTTTGAATCTGTTAGATTTATAAATAAAATGTGTTTACCTTTATTTTTAAATCATTCACTAACTATGCAACCCAATAAGAATGTAAGTGCTATACGCAACTATTCATTATGCTTAATTTGAGTCTGAGACATAAATAGCTGTCTCAGACTCTTTTATCCATTAAGGAGTAGTTGTCTGAACTACACGTATTTTTATAAACTGTATTTCCATTTATTTTACATAAATTCACTTAAAAGTGTAAATTCAGAAAATACGCAATATGCTCCTCTATTGACTTAGATCTTGTTAATATTAAAATTTACTTTACTTTTATAATATATAATATGATGATTTGGGATATGATTTAAACATGATTTAGCATTTAACCGTTACTGCTTTAATCCAACCGTGTCATAAGTTGCTATGTTATGGTGTTTAATTAATTTATATGAATTCATTCTCCAACTATTTAATTATACATTTTATCTTTATGAATCCAACTTGTACTTTTCGTTGAATTTTATTTTCAAAAAATGTATCATGTAGTCTTGTATTTCAACAAATTGAACTAACACCTCTCTTAAGTTATGCGATTTAAGGTAGAGATATATTTATTATTGTATATAATAAGCATTTAAACTAATACATTCATCAGCAACGACATACTAAAAAGAAAGTAGGTGTATTGATGTCGGCTCGATATATTGCTAGAACTGTGTTCTTTATTCTAATCATTATTTCAATATTTTTTAATCATTATTTTCCGTTTATGACATTAAATTTATTTCTAGCATATGTGCCATTTGAACTATGCTTACTCTTGAATTTATTTAAACCTATTTATAAATACGAATGGCCGCTCTTTATTATATTTGCACTTATTTTTGTATTTATGGTTCCTAATACATTATATATGGTTACAGACTTAATCCATTTAAATCAATTTAGATTTAATTTTTATCAGGGTTTATTAATCACTGAATGGGCCTATTTCGCATTTTTAGTTGCAGCCGTATTACTCGCACTGTATCTATTAATTTTAATGTTTTTAGAAATTGAGCAATTTACACACCGTATGTGGTTAAATCGACTCATCATCGTAGCAATGATGTTCCTTAATGGACTCGGTATTTACATCGGTCGCTTCTTGCGTTTACATTCCGTTTATCTTATTAATGAACCACTCCGTATTTTTAATGAAGTTGCGGCAAGCCTGAAATTTGATACTTTGTGCTTCATTTTATTACTTGTAGCATTGCAAATTATCATATATGCATTTGCGAAAGGAGTGCGTAGTGCAAAATGACTTTCAATATTATTATTTTAATTATTATACTCATTTTATTGCAGCTAATCATTGGTCATCTATTACATGATGTAGGATTCTCATATACGCACAGCATTATCTTGATGTGCCTTCCCTTAGGAATCGGTTTGTTTTACCTACAATTATTTTATTACGAGCGTCGCTTCCCTAAGTGGAATATACCCATCCATGTTAAGATCAGACTAAAATACATGTATATACTCACTTTCTTCGAATATGTTGCGCTATACATTTGTATCTTTAGAATGTAATCATTTATCGTTTACATAGTAAACAGTTAATGAATTGTATCATCAGTTCTAATATTACATGTGCTAAGGATTAAGTATACGTGTCTGAGATATAAATAGATATTTCGCCTACTTTTAGGTGCTAGTTAAAAATACTGATATAAAAAAACTCCCGTCTAAGTTTTCATTTTTCAATGTCAACTTTAACGGGAGTTATTTATATGACTTAGATAATAAATCTTATTCTCAATAAAAGACTCAATTGATGCTGTAAAATACTACATTTGCTACTACTTAACTGCTGTCTAAATACTTCTATTTTAAAGTATCTCATCTATTTATCATTGATTTTTCAAAGCTTGTTTCACTTCTTCTACAGAGTCTGCAGAGATGCGCAATTGTGCCTGTTCATTGTCTGAAAGTGCTAATTCAACAATATTTTCGATACCTTTTTCACTTAAAACAGTTGGTACACCTAAACAAATATCAGAGAATCCATATTCTCCTTCTAACAATGCGATACTTGGTAATAAACGATGTTGATCCTTTAGAATTGCTTCAATCATTTCAAAAACTGCAGACGCAGGGGCATAATATGCAGAACCATTGCCAAGCAAAGCAACAATTTCAGCGCCACCCTTTCTTGTACGTTCTACAATTTGCTCTATTTGCGTATGATTCAACAATTGATGTAAAGGCACACCATTGACATTGGTTGAATTTACTAAAGGTACCATTGTATCACCGTGGCCGCCTAATACAAGCCCTCTAATATCTTTTATTGACACATTTAAAGCTTCTGCAATAAAGGATTGATATCGTGCAGTATCTAATACACCAGACTGTCCAATCACGCGTTCTTTCGGAAAACCTGACGCTTTTAACACAGAATAGGTCATCGCATCTACTGGATTAGTAAGTACGATAATTTTGCAATCCGGTGAATACTTTACAATTTCCTTCGTAACATCGAACATCACTTTTTCATTAATTTGTACTAAGTCATCTCTACTCATACCTGGTTTACGAGGACTTCCTGCAGTTATCACAACAATATCTGAATCGGCTGTATCAGCGTAATTCACGGAACCCGTCACTTTCGCATCAAAACCATATACCGGACTGCTTTCGAATATATCTAGCGCCTTACCCTTCACTTGTCCTTCGTTATCTGGTCGATCAATGAGCACTACATCAGCTAACTCATGCTGCGCAACAATAAATGCTAATGTAGCTCCTGTGTTACCAGCACCTATTATGGAAATTTTCTTTTTGGTCATAAAAACATCCCCTTAATCAAGCAATTTATATCTCAATTAAATTATAACACGCATTCATTTTAAACAATGATTGCAATTCATAAACTTAAGTTATCATCTTTACTTATGTTTGCGTTGGCGCTTAAACCATTTCCATATAATGAAAATGGCGAGGATAATCAGTACAATATATATAATGCGAGAATAAATATCCATATAATACACAATTGCATGCCAATTACCGCCGACTGCTTGACCTAAATAAATTAAAACAATATTCCATATTAATGTTCCTATCGTTGTAAATAGCATAAATAATGGTAGATTCATTCTTGTTAAACCAGCAGGTATAGAGATTAAACTTCTCAACAAAGGCACGAAACGACAAAAGAAAATAGTCCAATAACCATATTTATCAAACCACTGTATTGTTCTATCAATATCCTTCGTTTTTACACGAAGAAACTTTCCATATCGATTAACAAAACGATATAAATTACGTTCACCAATCCAAGCTCCTATTCCGTATAAGACGATTGCACCGACAACTGAACCAATTGTAGACGTAATGGTCACACCAATAAAACTTAAATCAGATTTAGTAGTCATAAAACCACCAAAAGTTAAAATAATTTCAGACGGTATAGGCGGAAAGACATTTTCTAGAAAAATTAAAAAAGCAATACCCCAATAACCATATTGTTCCATAAAGTGTGTAATCCACTGTTCCATGCATTACCTCCTCGTTATAATCACGCTTGCTCTATAAGTCATTTACTCGTGACTAGTTAAAAAAATGGTTAGTCAAACCATATAAATAAAATGTAAGTCCAAATAATACTAAGGAAAGTATAGTTAATATTAATGATAAAATCATTATCCGTTTAAAATGATGAATAAAAACAACGAATAAAATCGCAGCATTATAAAGGAAAAACAAACCAAATAAAGTTACCATCACAGTAATGTCAGGAAAAACGATGTTCAATATAGCAATAATCAAAGCAAATCCTAAAAATGGAAAAGTAATAAAGCGTTTTTGAAACTTGAGTTCTTTTCTATGGTGTTGTTCGTTCTGAGTATTCATTATTTACACTCCTTTTAAAATTAAATTAAGGGATATCGTGGCCTAATGAAGCCGTATAAATATCAAACCATTCTTGGTCTGTTAATGTTACCTCAAGTCCAGCGATTGCGTCATCAATCCGTTCTATCTTATGCGTACCCAACACTGGCATGATTGCGGCAGGATGTTTATCTAACCAAGCCATGATGATGCCATTCGTTGTCACATTATATTTCTGTGCTAATGGTGAAACAATTGCCATAATTCTTGCAGCCTTTTCATCAGCTAGATCAAAGAGCTTGCCACCAGCCATAGGGCTCCATGACATAATTTTAACATCATCTTTATACATATGATTAATGACACCATTGTCAATTGCATCTAATGTGTACGGTGACACTTCTAATTGATTTATTGTAATGTGTAATTTGTCACACACAAGGCATTTACTTAACAAATCATATTGCGATTTATTAAAATTCGAGACACCAAACGATCTCACTTTCCCCTCGCTTACTAAAGCCTTTAAAGCTTCTGTTACTTCATGGGGATCCATCAACGGTGATGGTCGATGGATAAGCAAACTATCTAAATAATCAACATTTAATTGTTGTAATGAACGGTCTACCGCTTTTTGAATATGTGTTTTACTATGATCATATCTGTGTCCCTGAATGTCTTGTTCAGGGCTTGATGGTAGTACGATACCACATTTCGTCACAATCTCAATTTCATCTCGTAATTGAGGTGATAATTTTAAAGCCTCACCAAAAATACCTTCGCATGTATAATTACCGTAAATATCGGCATGGTCCATCGTTGTGACCCCGCGCTCTACTAACTCATTTAAATAACGATTCAATTGTTGTGGTGTCCACTGCCAATCTTGTGCTCTCCAAAACCCTTGTATCACTTTTGAAAACGAGACATACTGATTTATTTTTACTTTATCCATTTAAAAACCAACACCTTTTATTTTATTAGATAATTAAGTGAACTGTAACATGTCTAATTTGTTGTGTATTTGATTTTCATCAATCTGTTCACCAATCATCACAATCGTTAATGGCATTTCATCATCAATAATTTGATAATCTGGGAGACCAAATGCATATTGAAATTCATAAGTTTCATGAGGCATATCACGAAATTTAACATATCCCTTTAATCTTAGAACATTATCTGGGAGCCGTAAAATAAATTGATAAAATAATTGACGATCAATCGGCCCAGAAAAATGGTATTGTACACTATTTATACCATGATGATGCATATGGCTTTCTTTAGTTGGCAATGATGTATTTGTAATCGTATCAAAAGCATCCATGTGCATATCTGCATAAGTTGTATAAAATTTGGGCGCTTCTGAATTAATTTTATCAATAGCTTTAAGATCATCATACGCATCACTTTTTAATAAATCCATTTTATTGACTACAATTGCATGACTTACTTCTAATTGTTCTTCCATCAATTGTGTTGTACTATGGGTATATTGGGTTCTGGTCAAAAATCTTGGTGCGTCTAATAATCCTATTACCATAGGTGTTTGGACATTAGCGACAATTTCAGGATCTTGGCATGCCGCAATAATTTCTATCGGATGTGCAATACCCGTCGCCTCAATTATAATATGGTGCATTGCACTTTTGTTAAGAAAATGTTTTAATTGTTTTATTAAATCTTGTTGCAAGTCACAACAGACGCAACCATTTAATACCGATGCGACTTCAACATCGTCGCTTAATGCAGCGCTATCTACATCTAAATTGCCGTATTCATTTACGATGATACTTGGGTTTTCATTTTTTCTTAATAAATATTTCACATAATTGCTAAGGAAAGTTGTTTTCCCACTACCTAAAAAACCTGTTACAATTGTAATAGGCGTGTTAGGTTGTTTAATATTTTTCATAAAATCACTCATTTCTTAAACACAAATGTTTGTGTAAAATTTAATTTATACATATAATTAAATTTTACTTGATAAAATATTAGATATCTTCTAAACTTTATACACACTTTATTTTAGCATGGCACAGTGCAAAAGTATGATTGAAGAAGTGTCAAACACAACGCAAGACGGATTCAGGTCCGATACAGAGAGAACAAAACGGATAGAATGTCTGGAGGAGAACTTATGTCTGAACCACTTAATTTAAAGGAACAACTTTGCTTTAGTTTGTATAATGCTCAAAGACAAGTAAATCGCTACTACTCAAATAATGTCTTTAAGAAATACAAACTGACTTACCCACAATTTTTAGTATTAACAATTTTATGGGCTGATTCACCTGTCAATGTAAAGAAAGTCGTAACAGAATTAGCATTAGATACAGGTACTGTATCTCCATTACTCAAGAGAATGGAACAAGTTGATTTAATCAAACGTGAACGTTCTGAGGTAGATCAACGTGAAGTGTTTATTCATTTAACTGACAAGAGTGAAGCAATTCGTCCAGAATTAGACACGGCTTGTCAAGATGTTGCTGTTGCATCATCATTAAGCCCAGATGAATCTCAAGAGTTAAATCGATTACTTTCAAAAGTAATCAATGCCTTCACTGAAGAAAAATCTAAATAATTTTTCACAACAAAAGTTTAGGTACTAGCTATTAAAAATTATTCCTTTAATATACTTGATTTATAAAGCGAGCTCAAACACTTATGTGTTTGAGCTCGTTTTTTCATAATAAATCATAACTCATATTCAACAGCTCTATCTACCGCGGTTTAAATGAATAACTAAAGATTTATTATTTATTTTAGATGTCTTGGTTTCCACGTTTATTTTAATCAGCATTAATGGCTACCATTTGGTGTAAATAACCATTCGTTTTATTCAATAGCGCCTGATAACTGCCATCTTCTAAAATAACGCCATCTTGCATAACTATAATTCTATCAAAATGTGGCAATAGTCTTAAATCATGTGTTGCCACTATCAAGGTTTGCACAGTTTGATGAATTGCTTCCATCACTTTATCGGTATGATATATATCCAATGCCGTTGTCGGCTCATCTAATATCCAAATAGGCGCATGTTTTAAAAACAACCTTGCTATTGCCAATCTTTGAACCTCTCCACCAGATAATGTTTGACCTGAAAGTGTAATCATTCTATCCAAATCAATATGCGCTAATCCCAAGTCATCAAGTACTTCTCTCATTTCATTATCACGCTTTTCAGCAAATAAATTCTCACGAACTGTTCCATCAAAAAGTTGTTGTGATTGTAATAAGGCATTTATATGACCATATTTTTCCTTATCCTTAATTTTCACTATATCTTGTTGGTTAAATAATATGCTCCCTTTTTCACTTTGATACAAACCTAGCATGAGTTGAAGTAATGAGCTTTTCCCTGAACCAGAAGGACCAACGATTGCAACATGTTCACCTTTGTTAATAGTACATTGAATATTGGATAACACATTACTTGATTGATTCCAATATTTAAAATCTACTGCTTGAATATCGAATAACAAATTAGCTTCATTCAAATCTCTTTGCATTTGTTCAGTACCTTGTATCATCGGATGCGCAATCACTTCATTTATATTTTCAATTGCTTCATCTGTATCACCTTTATAGTAAGCCACATTACTCATCGGAATGGCTTGTTCAAACAACGTTAACATCATGAGCACGATACTCGTTAAATAAACGACGTCTAATTGGTGATTTTGCACTTGGACAACACCCAAATATAAGGTAAAAAACAGTGCAACCATTGAGACAATATTTAAACTATACTCATACAGCGATAAAAATCGTTGCTCTTTCGCTTGTGCGTCTTCATATTGATCTAATTGATCTAACAATGCTGTTTTATAATATGTTGTTCTATCAAAACGAACGAGTTCTTCGTAACCTTCTTTATAATCGTAAAAGTGATTTAAAAAGCCACTTTGTACTTGATTGACTTGTTTTTTTAGTTGTCGCGCTTTTTTAGCACTCAACCAAGGTATAACTAATAAAGTTGCAATCATACTCACACAGATAATAATTGCATGTACATATGAAAAATAAATCATTGTTAAAACAGTTATCGTTGCTGTAATGCCAATAACTACTGGAGGATAATACACTCTCAGATAAATATTTTGTAGTGCTTCCACCCTACCAATCATACGCGCAATCAAATCGCTAGAATTAAATTTACGATATACATCGGGTATGACGGGTAATAATTTCTTGAAAAACTGAACTCTCACATTTCTCAACATCGTAAATGTCGCTCTGTGAGATAAAAGTCTTTCGATATAACGTGCAATCGCTCTTAGAAATCCAAACATTTTAACAGATACAATCAGGATCATTAAAGCGAATAAAGGCGCACCTAATGCACTTTGTGTAATCATGTACCCGCTTAAGAAGAACATACCCAACGCTACCAAACTACCAACGACACCAACTAGTATTGATAAAATCAAATCTTTGTCTATTTTAAATTGAATATGTGGTTTCATGTTGCATCACCACCTTGAGATGAATTTTTCATTGTCGTTTGCTCAACAGATGTTGCATAACCATTTTCTATTAATATGCGTTTATCTGCTTTGTTAATCGTATGTGATCTATGGGCAATCGTAATAATGGTCGCACTTTCAAATTCATGTGCAATCACATCTTGAATGGTTTGTTCTGTTTTCACATCTAAGCCGGTAGCGGGCTCATCAAAGATGATGAGCTCTGGTTGTGTCATTAATACTCTTGAGAGTTCTATACGTCTCATTTGCCCTCCTGAGAGCATTTCTCCACCTTCACCTATCCATGTATCTAAACCATCCGCTAAGCTCAGTACTTTTTCTTTCAGTCCTACATCATCTAATACCTTTAATATTCTAGCATCATCAACGTCTTGGAACATCGTAATGTTATCACGTATAGAAGCATTAAAAATATAAGGTGATTGGCTCAAAAAGCCAATACTTAAAGATGGATCCTTAAACGTTACTGAACCGGATTGGGGTTTGTAATTTTGTGTTATCAATTGTGCTAACGTTGATTTACCCGCACCACTTTTACCAACTAGTGCAATTTTCTCGCTTTGATAAATACTTAGATTAATATTTTTCAAAGCATAGGTGTCAGCTGCATCATATTTGAAATCAACCTGCGATAATTGAACAATGGGTGTTTGATACGTATCAATCTGTTTTTGAATCTTATGTTCTGCGGTTCCTTTATCTAAGACATCAAATACGACATCACTTGAACCTTCACTTTGTTTACCGGTATGAAACGATTGTCCAAGATCTTTAATTGAATTATAAAATTCTGGCGCTAAGATAATTGCAATTGCTGCTGTTTTAAAATCAATGTTATGAAATAAAATCAATCCTAAACCTGCTTCTAATGCAACCAAGCCAATACCTAACATACTAATAAATTCAAGCATGAGGCCTGATAAAAATGCACTCTTTAAGATGCGCATTGTCAAATCTCTAAATGTTGTACTTTCTTCATATAATGCCGCTTCAGTCTTATCTGTTCTATTAAAAAGCTTTAATGTAATAAGACCTTTAATTTTATTTAGAAATTGCTGACTAAATTGATTTAAATATGTCATTTTATCTTTAGATTCATCACGTGTTTTCAAGCCAAATATAATATAGAAAATAGGAATAAATGGTGCTGTAACAATCATAATTAATGCAGTATTTAAATGTATAAAACACATTGCCACAATGATCATCAGTGGAATCATCATCGATTTAAATACCTGTGGAAAATAACTGTTAAAGAAAGGAACAATGCCATCTATACTTTCTGTCAATGTGTTTATTTGCGCACCAATTGGTTCTTTTGAGCGTTGTAATATGAGCTGACGTCGCAAATCTCGTTTGACTTTTGAAGCCATACGATTACCTATCATTTGGTTCACTGTATTAAGTGTCGCACGTGCAATTAAAATCACCAATGTTATAAATAATAAAGCCAATACATCTTGATTGGTTTTTAATAACATGATATTTAAAATTTCAGCAATAGAAATATTTTGAACTACTACGGTTATGGCTAATAATGTACTAATAATAAACATCCATATAGGATATACTTTAAATTTTAAAGCTAAATTTGTTAATCTTTTCACAAAATATCACCTGCCACATATTATAAACACATTATATGAAATTTAAATGATTTCGCTCATTATCAAGTAACATTTTTTATGTTAATTTCATATTTCTGACATAAATTTAAAATTGATTTTTTATTACTCTGACAAAGCTACTAAAATATATATATTTTATATTATCTCATTCTTTGGTCTCATATTACGGTTTTAAGTAGCGTATTATATTTTTATTGTGCTATTATTGTTAGATGAAAATGCATAAAATTTAATAAGTACTATGAAAGTAGGTAAATTATGTTAATACTTGAATTAATTAAAGGTATTATTCTAGGTATCGTTGAAGGATTAACGGAATTTGCACCCGTTTCTTCTACTGGCCATATGATACTTGTCGATGACATGTGGCTAAAATCTAGTGAATTTTTAGGTTCACAATCCGCTTTTACATTTAAAATTGTAATCCAACTCGGTTCTGTGTTCGCAGGTGCTTGGGTATTCCGTGAACGTTATTTCGAAATGTTACATATTGGCAAATACAGACATGAACCCATTGACGGTATTGGCCAAAAACCAAAACGTTTAAACTTATTGCATATTATCGTTGGTATGATACCTGCTGGTGTCTTAGGATTACTCTTCGATGATGTCATCCAAGAATATCTTTTCAGTGTGCCTACTGTAATGATAGGACTATTTATCGGTGCTATATATATGATTATTGCTGATATTTACAGCAAAAAAGTTACCAATCCACGAAACGTGGACCAAATCAATTATTTCCAAGCATTTGTCATTGGTTTATCGCAAGCCATAGCTATGTGGCCAGGTTTTAGTAGATCAGGATCTACGATTTCCACTGGTGTCTTAATGAAAATGAATCATAAATCAGCATCTGACTTTACATTTATCATGGCAGTGCCAGTAATGCTTGCTGCAAGTGGTTTATCTTTAGTTAAAAATATGGAATATATCCACATGAGTGATATTGGCTTTTATGTTTTAGGTTTCTTAGCCGCATTTATTGTTGGTCTAATTGCCATTAAAACTTTCTTATACTTAATTAGTAAAATCAAACTGATTCCATTCGCTATTTATAGAATTGTCTTAGTAATCATTATCGCTATTCTTTATTTTGGCTTTGGTATTGGTCAAGGTATCACTGGTGAATAATTTAATAAAAAACAGGTAACTCCCCGATCAACGGGGTTTATCACAAACTGTCGACAAAGTCTCCGATTTTGTTGGCAGTTTTTTTGTGTATGGTTTTCGCAGACAGTATCTTAGCGTGTAGGTTTCTGCTAGTGTTGCTTTCCCAGGTATCGATCTAAATCACTGCCAATAATATATAGAAAATAATATAATATATAAATTGGGCAGTCGTAGTGTTTGTTATGTTGAATAAAACAACAGATAATAAATCCTATGTATACGCTATATTTACCGTTTATTTTCATGTAATATAGGGTATTGTGAAGATAGTATAAATTAAATGGAGGCAACGAGTATGGACAAAAAGCAATTAATTAAAACAATTATCACAGTAGCGCCTGTGTTTCTAGTACCGCTAATCGTCGAACGTAAACGCATCAAAGATCATCCAGATGTTAAAAAAGCTAGCGATGCGACAGTTAGCGCTTCTAAAACAGTTGCAGATAAATCTGTACATTTGAAAGATAATGTAGTTGAAAAATCTTCTAATGCGAAAGCATATGTTGTAGATAAAAAACACAACATGGATCAAAAGCGCGAACTTAAACGCATTGCAAAAGAAAATGATCCTGCTTATATCGAGAAAAAAGGCGAAAAATTAGAAAAAGAAAATCGCAAAGAAGCAGATAAAATGAACAAAATTCTGCAAAAAAATATCGATAAACGTCATAAAGAAGAAGAGAAAGCACGTCAAGAAAATGAAAAACAACGTATCAAAGATATGAAAAAATCTAACAAGCACATGGAAAAAGTTGGATTAACACCAGGTAAACTTGATGACGAAACTGAGAAAAAAGGCGAAAAGCTTGAAAAAGATAATCGTAAAGATGTAAATAAATTAAACAAATTGTTACAAAAAAACATCGACAAACGTCATAAAGAAGAAGAGAAAGTGCAAGAAAAAAATAAAAAAGCACGTTTATCTGAATTCAAAAAATATAAAGACTATGTGGCAAAAAGCGTTGTAAAACAAAACAACGAAGATAAAGGCAAATAAGCAAATGACACAAGTCATTATAGATGGAGATGCTTGTCCTGTAACCAATTCAATTATTGAATTGACGAAAGGGACAGGCATTTTTGTTACCGTCGTCCGTAGCTTTAGCCACTTCTCTACCGTCATTCAACCTGAACATGTCAATATTATTTATGTTGATGATGGGCCTGATGCTGTCGATTATAGAATAGTAAAACTGGTTCACTCTGATGATCTTGTTGTAACACAAGATTATGGACTCGCTAGTTTATTATTAAACAAAGCTAAAATTGTTATGCATCACAAAGGATTTATATATAATCAAGAAAATATCAATACGCTACTCGAACAACGACATGCAAGTGCACAGTTTAGAAAAAGTGGTGGTCGAACAAAAGGGCCGGCTACTTTTACAGAAGAAGATGTATCAAAATTCGAGTCTATATTTTCAAATTTAATTCATAAATATTTTTTAGAAACGGAGGATTAATCATGAAAAAAATTGCTATCTATTGTGGTGCCAGTAAAGGCAATGATGTTACATATATGAACGAAGCTTATCAATTAGGTAAGTACATGGCAGAACAAGGCTATGAACTCATTTTCGGTGCAGGTTCTGTAGGGATTATGGGCGCAATTCAAGATGGTGTATTGGATCATGGCGGCACTGCAATTGGTGTCATGCCTAAAATGTTAGATGAAAAAGAAATTACGAGTACTAAATTAACGAAGCTTATTTTAGTGGATTCCATGCATGAGAGAAAAAATAAAATGGCAGAGCTTGCCGATGCATTCGTGATGGCACCTGGTGGCGCTGGCTCACTAGAGGAATTTTTCGAAATGTATAGTTGGGCGCAAATTGGTATACACCAGAAACCGATAGCCATTTTTAACATCAATGCCTTTTTTGAACCTTTACAAACATTAATAAATCATATGATTAAAGAAGGCTTTATCGATCCAAAATATAAAGCACTTGCACCTTTATGCGCTACGCCAGAATCACTTTTTGAAACATTAAACAATTACCAACCTCTTGGCATTAGAACTTATGACTAAATCATGTTAATAAAATTAAGCAGCTATTATACACAAGCACTAGCTTATATAATCCGCGAAAAAAGGATGACTAATCGTAGGAAAGCGTCTGAGACATTTATTTTTGTCCCAGACGCTTTTTAATAATGAAGCATTATTTCGCCTTATCCCTCAATTTGACAATATCTATTTATATCCCAAACATTTAATATAATCTAACTTGAAATCTATCATTGAATAGTTAGCCTTTGACTTATAACAAAATTGCTAAGAGTTGTTTTAAAATCATTATAGCTACGATTAAAATAATGACTGATGACAATTTGTTCAATAGCATGATATATTTCCCTGTTTTATCTATGTTTCCAATCATTTTTCCAACTACTGCCAAGAAAATAAACCATAGCCAAGAAACAATAACAGTAGCTATAGTAAAGACCATTTTTTCAGTACCTTCATAAACTGCACCACTTGTCCCTATTACGCCTATGGTATCCATGATTGCATGGGGATTAAGTAATGATACAGACAGTGCAAAACCAATTTGCTTTTTAGCGGACATCGGTCGATATGATTGTAGTGTAACTGGACGTGTACGCCATAATGACCATGCCATATATAATAAAAATACCAGTCCAATACAATAAATTGTAATTTGTAGCACAGGCATCGATAACAATATCACAGAAATACCTATGACGGCTAACACGATTAAAAATGTATCACATAACCCTGCTGTTATAATAACTGGTAATGATTTGGTAATACTTTTATGGTTTGCACCTTGATTAAATACAAATACGTTTTGCGCCCCTAAAGGCAATATGAGCCCTAGCGCTAATAGTAATCCGTGAACGGCTGATTGCAACATACAAAACTACGCTCCTTTAATTATTACGTCTATTTTAACTATGCTATACTATATGCACAGAAATTGGACCCACCAGATGCAAATTAAAATACCAACCAGATAATATAGGAGCTATTTTATGTTCAAACCAAAATACAAGTAAATTATAGATGATATCATTTCACAAATAGATTCTGGAGATTTAGAACAAGGCATGCAATTACCTTCTCAACGAGATATGGCCTCGTTATATCAAGTGAACCGTTCCACCGTTATACAAGCACTCGATATTCTAAAAAGCCAGGGAATCATAGAAGGTAGAGAAAAACAACGCTTATATGTATCTGGAAATACTTGGCATACTTATATTAAAAACAATATTAATTGGCAAAACTATATTAGCCATAGTACGACTAAAAATAACCAATACTTTGTTCAACAAATTAATAAACTAGAATTTCACACTAACATGATACGATTGGGTACTGGTGAACTTGCTCCCGATCTTATACCTAATGAACAGTTCAAAGAAATTTTGAGCAAGTGTCATACTCCTGTGTTAAATACTAATTATGAACCACCCCAAGGCAACCTTAAGCTTAGAGAAGCAGTGGCACAATATATGCAAAAATTAGGTGTCGCATGTACTGTTGACCACATTTGTATTACATCAGGTGCATTACAAGGGTTAAAACTCATTGCAGATGGCTTACTCATTCTACAATCCAAGATTATTGTTGAATCACCTTCATACATTAATTCAATACGCACGTGGCATAATATGAGGGCCGATATTCAGCAAATAAGCATTTCTGATATTAAAAGTAATATTAATAATATTTTTAAAGTACAATCACAATATACAAACAGTATCTTTTATTGTATACCGACTTTACACAATCCAACACAACATAGTTATTCAACAGAAGAAAAACAAAAAATCATCATGCAATGTGAACAACATGGTATACCAATCGTAGAAGACGATGTGTATGGTGACTTATATTTCAATCATGAACGACCTAAACCATTAAAATCGTTTGATACAAAAGACAATATTTTATATATGAATAGCTTATCTAAAACAGTAAGTCCTGGTTTACGTGTCGGGTGGATTGTTGCCAAGCCTTCTGTCGCAGCACATTTAGCTGATTTAAAAATGCAAAATGACTATGGCGCAAGTTCTATATCACAATATATCGCAATACAATGGTTAACACATCCTCAATATCATGACCAACACCTCAAAATGTTAAAGAACCAACTTTTAATTAAGAGAAATTTATTTTTAGAATCTCTGAAGAGATATTTTAGTGATTTCGGTTCATGGTCAACGCCCGAAGGATCATTTTATATTTGGTTCCAATTTAAGTTCTCCATCGATATGAAAAGACTTTTCGATGAAGCGATTGCAGAAAACATACTGATTAACCCTGGTGAAGTATATGATAAAGATGCGCGTGATTGTATCCGTTTCTCATATGCTTATATCGATGCCGAAGATATCGATGCAACTTTAAAGCATTTAAGCAAAATGATCCAAACACGTTTTACGCCACCGTCTTCCCACATTGGCAAAGGTAATCACGGTTGATAAGTATAAAAAGTGTTTCTGAACTGTGGTACATGCATAAATCTTTCTAACTTAAAAAAACTGATAAAGGCTGAAACAATTAAATTTGCCTCAGCCTCTATTTAACTTAATCTATATACATTTGTATAGATGATCATATACATTATCAAAACAACACTTCTCAGACATTTATTGTTAAATCTTTATAATATCGAACATGTTTTTTCAGTGGATGATACTTACTAAGTTCTGGGTATTCAAAATGATCAAAACGTTTCATACCAATTTTCTCCATAACTTTGCGTGAAGCTTCGTTATTTTCTGAAGTGAAAGCATATACTTCTTCAATGCCTTGTTCTTTAGCATATTTCAATACCGCAGCTGCGCCCTCAGTTGCAAAGCCATTGCCCCATACTTCTGGAATTAAGCGCCACCCAATTTCATAAAATGGCAATTCTTCAAATGTGTATTTACTTTCTTTAGGAACATAATTCAAGCCAATAAACCCTAGCCAGCCATTTGTTTCTTTAAGTTCTACAGCGAATAATCCTATGCCATTTGATTGGATCGCTTCATCCATTTTTTTCATATCGTGTTCTGAACGTTTATAGCTTAATAAACTAGGAAAATATCTCCGAACTTGCCGATTGGCATTCATTTGTTGAAATGGTAATAAGTCTGTTTCTCGCCAATCACGTAATCTCAACCGTTCAGTTTCAATATAAACTGTCATTCATTACACCTCTATACTTAAAGTAAATTTATATAGAAAAGTAACGCGTTATGAGCGCACTCATATCGCGTTACTTTTTTAGTATTTCAAAGAATATCCATTACGTTCTTGAAATATAGCTAATTAATTCAACGTTTACCGCAATTTCTTTTAAACGATTGCGTTCGCTTTTCGGTGCAGTAAATGTTGCATCGATAAAATCATTCTGATGATCTAGTTTATACGTCGCTACAAATGTATCCGTATCTGATTCGAAATTTGGCAAATGTGCAATAACACGTTTAATTTCACCCGTTGAATCTTTAATTTGTCTGCCAGTAATGCTTTCAATTTCTCTACCTAATTCTGGCAAAGTAATTGAACGGCCTTCTAATAAATTGAAATCTTGTTCATGCATAACGGTAACCTCTCTTCTATTCAAGGAAATTGTTAATTCACTTTATCTTTATATTCACATAAACGATAAAACATATTTATCAATTAACTTGTATTCCAACTTTTTATTTTAAATATTTTTATATGTGACGATTAAAACTTGTAATATCTTATAACGATACCCATTATAACAATTACTAAAACCAGTTTACAATGATTTCCTAGGAAATACTATTTAAGGATGTTTAAATAAGATGATATATAAATTATGATGCGTGATACCCTACGACTACTTTATGTCTTGGCATTAATATCTTTTTCTAAGTCGTCCGATTTATCTTTAAGTTTGTCTTGCTCTTTTTCTAATTTTTCTTTTTGCTTTTTCAAGTCTTTATTTTGCTTTTCAAGTTTATCGATATCTTTTTCTAAAGACGCTTTCTCATCATCTTTACCACATGCTGTTAGAGTAATGGTTGATGCTATTATGAGTGCCAGCCATTTTTTCATGTAATATCTCCTTTTTCATAATAATATATATTTTATCATTATTTATGCTTATCTTCATTATTTACCAATAAGTTTTTGACCATAACGACCTTATCCACATCATACCCCATATTAAAATTCATTTTTTGCATTTTTTGGTTCGAATAAGCTACAGTACTTTCTATTGTATGCGCCCCTTTATCTCGTGCCCATGCTTCAATCTCTTTTTTTAACTTAGTTGCAACACCCTGATTACGGTGAGTAGATTCAACATATAACATTTCAATTAATGCTGTTTTCAGTGTTTTATCATATCGTGCCCAAATAAAACCAATCAACTGTTCACCTTGTGTTTGAATCAATATTGTATCGTCACTGTATCTTAAACCATGTTCAATCATTTCAATACGCAAAGCAACAGAAAGTTTAGTCCTTTTATATGTAGTATTTTGCCGTTCCAGTTCTGCTTCATGCACTTCAGCAATTCGGTTAATATATTGTGTCTGTTTAATTGTTAATCGATTCATATATACTCCTTATAAAAGCTTGTTGATTTATATTATGATATTAGTCATAATAATTCTTATCTTATAAATATATTCTAAAAAAAGGTAGCGAAATTCAAATGAAATCCACTGATAAATTAATGCGTGAAAATAATGTGAAATCACTTAGATTAAATAATACAGATAGAGAAACGTTTGAAAATTATATGACTTATGTACGAGCTGATTTAAGCGTAAATCCACATGCATCTGAAAAAATGTTAAATCGCATTTTACATCAGTTATTACAGGCCGAAAAGGAAGGCACCCTCGCAATGGATTTCTTTAACCATGATCCTAAAGCGCATGCTAAAAACGAAATCAAAAAGTTACCTAATGAAACTATAACTAATATATTCAAATATATATTTCAACATATCTTATTATTTATAGGTATTTTTTGTTTTTTAAAAGGTTTTATTGGATTTTTCATTGGCGCAAAACGTTTATATATTTATACCTTCCCTCTTATGTTAATTGTCGGTTTCATTATCATTTTCTTATTTATTTGGGTAATATTTAAAACTGTGCAAATGCAATGTTTTACTAAATCACATTGGACATCGATTGGCACTTATATCAGCATTATCCTTTTATTATTTGCAACTTTCTATGTATTTTTTGTTCCACAATCTTTTTTAGCGATAGGCCCTTATCTCTTAATTAGTAATTGGACCTTTATCATTATTTCTTTTATCGTTATTCCAGTTTCACTCTATATCGATCATCACTTTATCAATAAAGATGCCAACACTTCTTTATAAACAGTGCATAGTGATAAAAAAGTAGGACAACGAAATCTTATTTAAAATATGATTTCATCGCCCTACTTTTATCTATTATTTAATATGTCTATATTAAATATTTAGTCCTTCTTTTTTCTCAACACGAATACTCACTAATAAGAAAATGAGTCCAATAACCGTTAATATAGGTGCTATTAAACTTAATGATGCTATAGGTAAATTCGTAACCACGACGCCTCCTATGAAGGCACCTAAAGCATTACCTAAATTAAATGCAGATTGATTCAACGTACTTGCAAGTGTTGGTGCATCTTGAGAGATTAAAGTACTCTTAAATTGTAATGACGGGCTCATACTAAAGCCAATCAAACCAAAGAAGAAGATGCCTGCTACCATTAAAATACTATTCATTTGAACGAAGTATAATAAGATGAAATATAGAATAAAGACGATAAAAATGATTTTTAAAGCTTTATTTAAATTCCAATCTGCCAGCTTACCACCAACGACATTACCAAGAGTAACCCCTATACCAAATATAATTAACAGATAAGAGATTAAGTTTTCTTGTACATTGGAGACATCTATGAGCACAGTAGAAATATAAGTAAAGTATGCAAACACACTACTAAAACCAAACAATGTCACTGCAAGCGTTAGCCACAAGCGCTTTTCTTTTAAAATTTGTAATTCATTTAAGACAGATGACTTAATCGTTTCACGTTGCATAGGAACAAAAATGATGATGCCAATCAGTGCAAGTGCCCCAATAATCGAAATAATAATAAACGTCATAGGCCAACCAAAGTTTTGACCAATTAATGTACCAAAAGGTACACCTAATATATTACTCATACTTAACCCCATAAACATAAGTGCCATTGCGCTCGCACGCTTTTCAGGTCTTACCATACTTGCCGCAAGTATAGAACCAATACCAAAGAACGAACCATGTGCTAAAGAGGTAATAATTCGACTTGTCATCATAAACCCATAATTAGGACTAAACGATGCTGTAAGATTCCCTATAATAAATATTCCCATCAATACAATCAACAAATATTTTCTATTCCATTTTATTGTCAACATAACTATGATAGGTCCACCGATTGCTACACCCAATGCATAACCAGTGATCAATTGTCCTGCTTGACTCACCGTCACGTCAAAATCTCGTGCAATATTAGGCAATAACCCCATAATAACAAACTCTGTCATGCCAATTGCAAACGCACCAATTGCAAGCATCCATATCGCTATAGGATATTTCATTTTCGACTTACCTCCCGTTACGTATTTTTTAAACATGATTGTGATTATACTAAAATGCGATTGCTTAAAACAAGGGTATTGCTTAATTTTTACTGTTTTTTATATAAATCCGCTTACATTATATGTGTAGTTAAAATTAATCGCACATATAAAAAATGTTGATCATTCAAATCTAAAATAACATCTTATAAAAGTTATTTTAAAAATGAACCATCAACACGAAGGTATACTGATTTAGTTTATAAGTAAGGCATCTACAAAGAACCAAATCACCATAATAATCATAATGATTGCCTGTGCTACTGAGCTTGCTAAAAAGGCAACGACCGAACCAAAGCTCGCTTTTAGCGCTTTAGTTAAGTTAGGCTCTTGAATCATTTCTACAACAAGCACTGCAACAAATGGAACTATAATAATGCCAAAAGGTGGAAAGACAAAACAACCGACGATGACACCGACAAGTGCAACCAGTTCACTTAACTTTGAACCACCAAATTTATTTACAAAGTATTTATTCATAATAAAATCAGCAACAAGAATAAATACCGTGAATAATATCATAGAAACATAAAATACCCATGATAAGTTGCCATTATGAAAACCAAATTGATAAATTAAAAAACCGACCCATAACACTAATACTGAAGGAATAATGGGTTTAATTAATCCAATAAATGCTAAAACAAATGCTGCTATAATACATAGCCATAAAATTACTGTCATGATTATCTACTCCATACTTTCTTCTGTAAATTTTTGATCTTTAGTAAAGAAAATCAGTATCATGCCAACAAATATTGAAGCTGCTGAGACATAAAATACATTGCCTAAACCAACCCATTGACTCATGATACCACCTAATAAATTCCCACATAATTGACCAATAACCATCGCATTAGCAAATAATGTCGACGCATAACCCGGAAAATCTGGTAATATATCTTGGAAATAGCTAATACCTAGCCCAAGTAAAATTGCTAAAAATATGGCTAAGAATACTTGGCCAACAAACATCATTACAAGGCTTTCGAATACCCCAATGCTAAAGTAAAATAATCCACCAAATAAGCCGCCTAATATTAATAGTGTGCGCGTTGTTAATTTAGCAGATAAAATACCGAGTAATACCATAAATGGTACTTCTAATCCTGCACATAAACTTGCCAAACCGCCGACAAACCCTTCAGGTTCATTTAAATAGTTTGTAACGAACAATGGCATATTCAACGTATACATCCATTGCCCAATATGCAATAAGATAAACGCTAAAAATGGAACTAATAATACTTTATCTTTTAACATATTTGGTGCAGCTGCTTCTACATGGTTCACATCGGAAACAGTGTGTTCCGTTTTAATATCTTTAAAAAAGAAAACTTGCAGTAGTAAAGTGAAGATTATAATTGTAATGGTGCCCCCAAACAGCCCAGAATAACCATTTGCGCTTAATAGCAAAGCACCTATTAAAGGACCGAATAAAAATCCAAATGAAAACATTGATCTCAAAACAGCATTTGCAAATTTGGCTTTATTTTTAGACGCGGAGGCATTAATTGATTCTCTTGCCGAGGCATACATTTGTGGCATTGCAGGTGCAAAACACCCTTGAAAAATCGCATACATCGCTATAAAAATCCAAATTTCATGAATATAAAAATAAATAGAAAAACTTACGGCCCCCATAAACAGGGCAGCAACAATAATCAATTTCCTATTTATATTTCGCGTATCTGAAAATCGTGCCACAATTGTATTTACAATAAATTGACTTATTGCTGCTAAAGCTAATAATAACCCGTATTGAGAGGACGTCATTCCTAAATCATTTGTAGCAAATAACACTAAATAAGGTACGGTAATCGCAATTCCCATTCCCAATAGCATCATATTAATTACAAATAATTTGTAATTCTTGATATGTAATAAGGCACTAAACATATAGCCAACCTCTATTCAATAAATAATATGTTCAACAGTGTGAAAGTAAGTATTCCAATATGGAAATATTTCTAACTATAAGAAAGTTGAGATGGTTTGTCGTTTATGATTCAACATATTCCATCATTAAATTGATAAATGATTCTACTTGAGGTAATTGCTTCATACTCGCATCGTAGCTTAAAAATGTTGAACGAATCAATGGTTTTTCATCAATATTTACACGTTGGAATTCAAATTGCTCTCGATCGAGATGTTTCATCATAATTTCAGGTAAAATCGTAACGCCTACACCATTCAATAACATTTCTTTACATGTAGCAACTTGGTCAACAGTAATCATCGCATGATAATCTTGACCTATTTGACTACCATACCATTCTTTTATCTGATTAATATAAATTGGATCAGCTTGAAATTCAATAAATGGCATCTTATCTACTTCATCATTGCGATTTTTGGGATGAATAAAGAAATGTTCATCATTGAAAAGATGCGTATTACTTAAATTCATCATTTTATTACCACGAATAATCATGACATGGTAATCTCTATGATTTGCTTTTATCTGTTCACTTGAACCTACTTGAACTTGAATTTCTACGTTTGGAAATTGTCGTGTATATAAGTTTAAAACTTCTGGCAATAATGTTTGTCCAATTAAAGATGAACAACCAATCGATATCGTACCATTTACTTCGCCAATATGCGCTTGCATTTTGTCTAAGAATAGACGTTCTCTATTAAGCATTTCTCTAGCATGCTCAATAATCATTGCGCCTTCAGTAGTCGTAATCAATTGTTTCTTTGTTCGAATAAATACATTTACGCCAAAAGCATTCTCAATGGCCTTTAGACGTTGCGTGACTGCAGGTTGAGAAATATATAATATTTCTGCTGCTTTCCTAAGTGTTTTAGTTTCATCAAGCGTAGTTAACAAGCGATAATCGTCTATCTTCATAATTATCCCCCTATTTTTTATGCACGTTTCTGTAGCCGCTTCCATTTCATTACACATGTTTTCCATTATGCCCATAATGTAACCTGTAAACAAACTGACTCATACTTCAATACGCACGTTTTATCTCAATATTTCATTTCATACTAACCACAATCACCTTTTCAGTTCGTCCTCGCTACTTTCACTATAGTTCAGCAATTAAAATAAATAAAAGACATTCAAGTTATGTTTCAAATGTCTTTTATTCTATGTGTATGGTTCACTATAACACGTTTTTTTAATGACTCCTATACTATTTTTCAAAGGATTACATACTGCATAATGAGCGATTAAGTTTGTTATGCATATTAATCAGTTTCTAATTTTCTTTGGATATAGATGAAGACTTCTGACTCCATTGTTCAAATGTACCTTTTTTATGCTGAGATTTTGTTTCAGATCTTTCATTTTTCGCTTGTTTGATGTGTTTTTCTTGTTTGTGCGAGGGCTTATGCTTGTGTGTTTTAGCTTTATGATCTTTCGGTTTATGCTGTGCTTGCGTTTTTGTAACACCTTGCTTATGTTGCTTTGCCTTTTGTTTAATTTTATAAAAGCAATACATAATCTTATCTTGCATCGATTGAAAATCTGCATCAATTTTAATCATTAATTGATGTGCAATTACATAAGCTTCGTGATACTGCTTTCTCGTAATTTGCCCTGACTCTAAAGCGCGTTCTAAATCGTCTTGGTCTACAAGTTCATATTCGCCATTGGGTAATACAAGTACATCCAGACATAAATCAATTGTGCGTGCATTACCTTTTTGTGTAACATTTTTTATATTTATATCAAAATAATATTCCAACGGATTGCCCTTGTCATCTATCATCACTGTAATACTATAGCGCTTTTTCTCAGGTAAGATTTGTAACCATTGATAGTTATCATCAGCAACAATAATATTTTGACCTACAACTGAAACCTCTAATGGTTCTCGTACTTTATTCATTGTGACCAAACCAATGATTCCTTTGAACTTATTATTGTTCACCTTGACCTCAGTATATTCTCTATCAATGATGCGACGCCAGTGACGCTTATCGATATATTTTACTTTCACTGTCACCAACTCCTTAACATTATTATATAAAACTGTCTTCTTTATGTCATCTCATGAATTATATTGTCAGCATTCAATTTGCACTGCAGAAAATTTGATTATTATTATTGTACTATATTTCATAGCGTAAAAGCGAAATTGACAATCTTTATGAATTCTGTTAAATTTTATCTATATTTTTCTGAAAATTCTATAAATAAAGGAGATAGAACCATGGCAGTTATTCAAAGACCATTTAGAGCCGATCATGTCGGTAGTTTATTACGTCCTGAACGCTTAAAACAAGCACGCCAGGATTACCAAAACAACATTATCGATGCACAGGCATTGAAACAAGTTGAAGATGAGGAAATTGAGCACATCATTGAAAAACAACTTGAAATTGGATTACATAGTATCACTGATGGAGAGTTTCGCAGAAGTTGGTGGCATTTCGATTTCCTAGAAAATTTAAATGGCGTAGAAGGTTATACCTCAGACCGTGGTTTAGAATTCGAAGGTGTAGAGACACGAAATCACAATGTTAAAATCATTAGCAAAGTACAATTCAATCCAGATCATCCTCACTTTGAGCATTTCAAATTTTTACATGACAAAGTAGATGGACGTGCTACATCTAAAGTCTCTATACCAAGCCCTAATCAATTATTTCATCCTAATATTTTAAATGAAGAGATTTATCCAGATATCGAAGACTTTGCGCATGACGTCGCAAAAGCCTATCATGATAGCCTACTTAAATTTTACGAATTAGGCGCACGTTACATTCAATTAGACGATGTTTATTGGGCAAACCTAACTTCAGGTACACAAAAGACGCGTGGTCGTGATCGAACTGAAGAAGAAAAAGAAGCTGCACGTCAACTTGCCTATCAAGTTGTCAATGAAGCTGTTAAAGATTTACCAGAAGATTTACTCATTACCACACACATTTGCCGTGGTAACTATCAATCTACTTGGGCAATTTCAGGTGGCTATGAACCTGTAGCACCTTATTTATTCCAAGAACAACTTGGTGGGTTTTTCTTAGAATATGATGATGAACGTTCTGGTGACTTTGAACCTTTACGTTTCTTCCCTAAAGACAAATCTGCAGCAGTGTTAGGATTATTTACATCAAAAAATGGTGACTTAGAAGATAAAGCAACGATTCTTAAGCGTATTGAAGAAGCACAAAAATACATTACTTTAGATCAAATATGCTTAAGCCCTCAATGTGGCTTTGCTTCTACAGAAGAAGGAAATAAATTGACTGAAGACGCGCAATGGAAAAAATTAGCTTACGTTGTCGAAATTGCAAATGAAGTCTTTGGCACTGCGAAGTAATTTTAAATATCTTGTCTTACGCAAATATGATAAATGAAGAGATTGCATATTAAAACAACCCATTTTATGGCGATGTGATCTTAGATATATCATAAATTAAGCTACGTTTCTTTAAATAAATGAGACATTACATTTTCAATTCAATCATCTACTGCTTAATTCAAAAAAGAGTCTGGGGCATCTATTTATGTCCCAGACTCTTTCACTTATTTATTATTTTTTTCTATTTCATCTGCCGTTAAAGCATAGCGTTCATTTATCTCTGTTAATTCTGGATAATGTTTATTTAGCCACTCTTTACTAAGCAACTCAAAATGTTCAAATTCAAAGCCTGGTTGACACATACAGCCAACCAAAGCATATGCATTTTCATCTTCTACGCTAGATGCAAAAATCGTACCTTTAGGAACGACGTATTGTAATACGTCACCCGCTTCAATATGCTTACCTAATGTCACCTTTTCATATTGACCATTCGGAGAAATCATGTGAATTGTGAGTGAATCCCCCTCATGATGATACCAAATTTCATCAGCATCGATACGATGAAAATGTGAAATATTATGATAAGTTAACAAAAAATAAATACTTGTGTAAGCTGCTCTATCCATGTCTTTATCAAGGTTACCTTTGATAACTTCTTTATAATAGCCACCTTCTGGATGCGGTTGCAATGCTAATTGTGAAATCCAACGTTGTACTGTTTGTTCCATACTACTTCAAATCCACATTATGGAATACATTTTGTACATCGTCTAAATCTTCTAACGCTTCTACTAATGTTTCAAATGTTTCTTGGTCTTCTGCTGATAACTCAATATCTGTTTGTGGTAACATTTCAAATTCAGCTACTTTAAATGTATCAACGCCTGTTTCACGTAATGCATCTTGCACCTGAGCGAATTGATCCGGTTCAGCATAGACAATCGTTAATCCATTCTCATCTATAACATCTCTCACATCTATATCTTGTTCCATTAATGCTTCCAATATATCATCCGCTGATTTATCTTCTATACCAAAGACTGCCGTGTATTCAAACATATACGCAACCGAACCAGAGACACCCATGTTGCCACCGTTTTTACCAAAAGCTGCACGAACATCAGAAGCTGTTCTATTCACATTATCAGTCAAAGCATCTACGATAATCATTGAACCACTTGGACCGAATCCCTCGTATCGTAGTTCGTCGTAGTTCTCTTCACCAGAACCTTTTGCTTTTTCAATCGCTTTTTCAATAATATGGTTAGGCACTGAATATGTCTTCGCGCGTTCTAAAGTTAGACGCAATGCTTGGTTTGACTCAGGATCTGGTTCTCCAGATTTAGCAGCCACATAAATTTCTTTACCAAATTTAGCATAAATTCTACTTGTATTTTTATCCTTTTGGGCCTTTTTTTCCTTAATATTATTCCATTTACGTCCCATATTTCCATCTCACTTTCTCAATAACTACATTGATTAACATGTTATATTATACAATAATTTCCACAGAGAATATAGATGTAAGCCCATAACATCCATTTTGTTTATTCACCTTATATACTAAAAAACAGGCGTGGGTTTACCTGGGCTAACGCTCACGCATATGTCTCACAAGCATTTTTACGTGTCATATCTATGTTTTAGCTTATGCATAAAGACGACGCTATTCTATAAAAATATAAACATCTTTTCTTTAAACAAGTGAGAACATTGCATTTTGAATATAGCCATCTACTCCCTAATTGAAAACGAGCCCAAGACATCTATTTATGTCTCAGGCTCGTCGTTATATTTATATTCTATTTTCACATAAAAATTTCGTGTTAATAATGAATGATTATTTTACATATGCTTCAATATCATCAAGAAGAGTCTCATATTTTTCTGCGTTGTCGTCATTCATAAATAAGTAGACTTTACGTTCATCTTCTGTTGAACGTATTTTACTTACTCTGTCTTGATCGATTAAGCGACGGATAGATGCAAGCACCTTCGTTCTACTCAACTCTAATTCCGTTGTTGCAATTTTTAAAAATGGTTGCATTAGCATATTTTTGTTCCTACAGTTATGTCGTATAAGCTCTAAGATAGCTACATCATTCATTGTTAACTTATAGGTTTCTTCAACGTAATGCATCACACGTTTATACTTTTTATAAACATTTAAAAATTGCGCTTTTTTCTCTTCATTCATTGTTGTTACACCTCCAAATGCTAGTAAGCAATACAATATAATTATCCATAAAATGTAATTGCTTGTCCTTATCATTTGTAATTATAGGTTTGTCAAAATTGCGAACAATAATAAATTAAGTTTCATAACGCTTTTTCAATATTGCATTTTATAAATTTTATTATGTGTTGATCATTTATATATATCAATAATGTGCACTGTATTATAATCTAAATTTAATGTCAAAGTTTCTTCTTCAAAATGATGCTCAAACACACTGAATTCAGGTTTATTATATTCATCTATTTTCTTAATACATTCATTTGACCATTGATAATGGTTACGTAAGTGCTCAGGAATCGCGTAATTAATATTACCGTACACGTTGCTTATAGTTTCATAAAAAATAACATAAGCACGTCGCAACATCATATCCTTAAAGTTGATATGAATTTGAATGTTTTGTTCTTCGTGATCTAAAGCATTTTCACTCTCAACTACACGCCAGTCACCCACAAAAATTGTGATTTTGTGTGGGTGATGTGCTACCGTATAATAATCATATTCTTTCACGCTAGATTTACTCTTTCCCATTAATCTTTCATATATATTACCTAGAATAGAACGGAATCCATTTCTATCATATAAATACAATGCATGTTTCTTATCCTCTTGTTTAACTAAATCTATACCGACACCAAAGAAGTTTCCACGCGCTTTCTTAAACATACTCATCAATAATGGCGGACTTTCTATTAACTCCATATGATCATCATTTAATAAAAAATTATTATGAACATTTAAAAGATAATATTTTCTTTCTTCTAACTGCATTTCACTCATTATTTTTTTATATTACTGAATTTAAACACTTCTTTGGTAAGTAACTCTTCATAATCTTCATTAAGATAAGGTGATGATAATTTATGATTATCAATAAAATAGTAATCAAATCCAATGCGCTTCAATTGAGGCTCCATATTTTTAAAAACTTCTGGCTAATTGAATAAATGTGTAATATCAACACCAAATTTCACATTTTTTCTATAAAGTTGTATTTTAATGATATTGCGATATATTTCTTTAAGGGGCATCGTTGAAAGATCAAAGACGTAGCTGACCGAGTGCATGCTATCTTCTAACAACTCAGGGTGTGATTGTACATATGATTTGTATTGACTATAGATCTCATCTATATAAATATTCACTTCTTCATCTGTTTGAATTTGAAATGCTATATTAACATTCGTATTCAACACAAATTTTATAAAACCGCAATCCACATCTGTTGTAAAAGCATCTCGTAATGATTCAACATCTATCATGCAATAAACTAATACTTTTTGTGTGCCTTCAAAGATGTAGCGCATACTTTGGTTATCAAATAAATTACGAAATTCTTCTAAAGAATGAATTTGAATGACAATTGCATCGTTGTTCGATTCTGCCATTTCATTGATATCTAAACAAATATAATTATTTTGGACATTTAGTTTCTGTAATTTTTTAGCAATGATTTGTTGTGTTTCCTCAAAGTTTTGCTCATCATCTTTGGTTTACTACATTAAAGACTTTATCTGATTTTGTAAGTTGTCAATTTTCTTTAGGTGAATATCCAAAATAATGTTTAAATTTTTTACTATAACTCGCAAAACTACTAAAACCATATGCATCTGAAATTTCAGAAATCGTAAGTTTCCCTTCTAATAATGGGCCGATTGATACTGGTAATTTTAATGTATCTACATAAGTTTTGAATCGCATGCCTAGTGTATTATAAAATTGGCTTGATATATTTGATTGCGATATAAACACTTTATTAGCAATTGCTTTCAATGTTAGCCTTTTATGTAAATGTGTATTTACATAATCTAACATTTCACCTGTAATACCATAAAATGAATAATCTGTTTGTTGTTTTAAATAATTAACATCAATCTTAGCTTCTGTCGCAATAATATCAACGATTTTATACATATAAGTTTCATATAGTTCATTTGTCAGTGTTTGATCTAAATGATGCTTAGCTAAATTTAATAAAGCCTCAAATAATCTGCTCGAAGATCGTATCAACTTAGATGTATATTGATACTCAAAAAATGAATACCCTCGCTCATGAAACCAATCACTAGAAATATATAATAATAACGACATTTCGTTTCTTTTGATTCTAAATATTTCTGTATTATTCACGATAAGTAAATCTTCTTCAACTTCTACATTTGTTATAAAATGCTGTACTTCAACGGCATCCTTTAAAGGAAATAATAATAATATACCGTCTGTCACGCGCTTAGTAGGATACTTGTCCTTAGAAATAATATTTAAGCATTACGCTTTCATAATTTAACCTCTTTCGAATATTATCATACGCTATGCATTAAACGCTCACTTCACTATTAATTCTAGCTTAATCACGTCATACCCCAAAATTTCAATTAACATGTTTTTAGTCTTTAGGTAATTTTGAATAAAATAATTAATTTTGTCAACATTTTTTGTATTAATCGAACTAAATTTTAAAATACAGCTATAGTATTATTAAACTTTTAAATAGTTCACAAAATTTAAAATTACACTAGATTTTAAAAAAAACCCTTATAAATTACTGTAGAAAGTAATTTTAAGGGTGTAATAACATTTTTGGATTATATATACTTTATTTAACTATTTTCTCATTCTGTTGGCAAGTCTTAATACATATTTTATAATATGAAGTAAGTTAATAAACAAGTTGAAACCCATTTCTCTCGGTGAGAACTGACCCCGTTTCATGCGGTTAAAGTCATATAACGTATAGAGTAAAAATAGCAATAATCCTACAACTGTAATAATTGTATGGAAAATTGGATTCTGGATAAACATACCTATTAAACTTGCAACAATTAATGCAATGAGTGTTACAAAAAGGTATTTACCCATGCTCGCTGCATTTCCAATAACGAAAAATCCAATCAATCCAAATACAATAAAGGCAGATATGGCTAATATAATATTCTTATAAAAAACCTCTGGCCCTAAATTCTGTAAATACACCGTAAACGTTGCATAGGATAGCAACCCAAGTATAATGGCATAGATATGAGAAATCACAAGCCCATACTTACGCGCTCTATTAAAAATTAAAGTTATTAATACTAAACCGAGCAGTACAAAAGAAAGTGGTTGTCTCCATGACATTGGTAGGTATTGTCCAAAATAACAACCTATTCCAAAAATAATCCAATAATATACAAAAAAGAGCCATACTTTTCCGTATGCATGTGATTTTGATTGTTCTTTAGTCTTTTTTTGCTGGTTATTAACATGTTGTGCTGTTTCAGCCAACGCAATCACTCCTTAATTCCAAAAGCTACTATAAAATAAATAAAACATATGCGTTTAATCATAACATTAAACGTCTATATTAATAGCATGTACTTTTTAAATTTTCCACAAAATTAATGCGTAATACTTTAATGTTCACGTTTTTTCAAATAAACAAACATTGAATATACAATATTTTTAAAATTTATTATTTATAGACTTTTTTTATATCCGCTTATGTTACATTTGAAATAAATATCATCTTACTTGAAATAACAGAAAGACTTGTAAATGGCGCAGTAAAAGTATTTATTTCATATAAACATGGCATTACGAAATTTTAATAATATTACATCTTGATAACAACGTACACAAAGCAAATGATTTTTGTTAGTATGGAATGTGAATTCAGATTAAAAACACTAACGAATATATTTAATACATATTTACGGTTAGATATATAGGAATTGAAGGAGGAGTTCTTTTGAAAAAGTTAGCATTTGCAGTTACAGCAGCTTCAGGCGCGGCAGCCGTTATCGCCAATCATGAAGCCGATGCGTCAACACAACATACAGTAAAATCTGGTGAGTCACTTTGGTCAATTTCACAACAATACGGTGTTTCAGTAGACGAAATCAAACAAAGCAATAACATCAATAATAATATGGTATTCCCGGGACAAGTTATTGAAATTGGTGGAAGTAGCTCACAAGAAAGTGGATCTACATCAAATAACACTTCAAATGGTTCATCACATACAGTTCAATCTGGTGAATCACTAAACATTATTGCGAATCAATATGGCGTGTCAGTTGATGAAATCATTGCAGCTAATAATTTAAATGGATATTTAATACATCCTAATCAAACACTAACAATTCCAGATACTACAGGAACAGGTGGTTCAGGTGGAACTGCTACAGAAACACCAAGTTCAAATACAGGTGGTTCTACAGCAAGTGATGCTAACCTATATGACTGGGGACAATGTACTTGGCATGTATTTAACCGTAGAGCAGAAACTGGTCAACCAATCAGTACTTACTGGTGGAACGCTGATCACTGGGCTGATAATGCAGCAGCAGATGGTTATACAGTTAATAATGCACCTACAGCAGGTTCAATCATGCAAAACTTCGAAGGACCTGTAGGTCACGTAGCTTATGTTGAACGCGTTAATCCAGATGGTAGTATTTTAATTTCAGAAATGAACTATAATACACCACCAGGTACAGTTGATTACCGTACAATCCCAGCTTCACAAGCTTCAAGCTATAACTACATTCACTAAGTATATATTCAAGCGAGTCTGGGACATAAATAGATGTCACAGGCTCTTTTTCATTTAGGCAGTAGATGTCTGAATTAAAAATTCGCTTATATCAAGCTTTTTTCAATCCTAGTCATCCTTGCCGAGGTAGGACTACGAAATCTCTATTAGAAAATTTGATTTCTGTCCCACTCCCGTTTTTTCTCCTCTTATTTATTATTAATATTCCCACCTATGCGCCCTATCGCTGTATAAATAAAAAGAACGAGCAGATAAACACAATTGTTAAACAATTGGTTTTCGCTCGTTCTTTTAGTAAATCAATTGATATCTATCTAATGTATGTAAATACCAATCAACAAGTGCCTATAGTGTAAGAAAATTACTATCTATAAGAAAATATTTATAATGTAGTAAATAATTGCTGCAACAAGTGCAGAAATTGGTAATGTAATTACCCATGTGATAATCATACGTTGTGCTGTATTCCATTTCACACCTTTAATACGGTTAGATGAACCAACACCTAGAATAGATGAAGATACAACATGTGTTGTGGATAATGGGAAATGTAAAGATGATGCAACAAATATTGTTAATGCAGATGATAAATCTGCAGCTGCACCATTAGCTGGACGTATTTTCATAATATTACCACCAACTGTTTTGATAATTTTCCAACCACCAACAGCTGTACCTAGTCCCATTGCAGTAGCACAGGCAACTTTAACCCATAATTGCGGTTCAACGCTTGTACCTGTTTGAATATTAGCAACTATTAAAGCCAATGTAATAATCCCCATTGATTTTTGCGCATCATTTGTACCATGAGAAAATGATTGCAGTGATGCTGTGAAAATTTGGAAAAATCTAAAATTACGATTAGACTTTGTAAGATTTGCATTTTTAAATACAACTTTTACAATTGAATACATGATAAAACCAACACAAAATGCAATAATCGGTGATACGAGTAAAACAACGATGATTTTCGTGAATCCTTCATAATGTAATACTGCAAATGAACCTTGCGAAGCAATTGCTGCCCCGGCGATAGAACCAATTAATGCGTGTGATGACGAACTTGGTATACCGTAATACCATGTGATTAAATTCCATAAAATAGCTGCGATGATGGCTGCTAATACGACAACAAGACCATTTTCTAATTTAAATGGGTCTACAATATCTTTCGTAATTGTCCCTGCAACCCCAGTGAAAGTTAAAGCACCAATAAAATTCATCACTGATGCTAAAAGTATCGCAGTTCTAGGCGTTAAGGCACGAGTAGAAACAGCAGTAGCAACAGCATTGGCTGTATCATGGAAACCATTGATAAAGTCAAATATAAGTGAAAAAATAACGATAGCTACTGTGATGATCAAAATATATTCCATAAGTTAGGACTCCTTAGCTATTTTTCATGATTATTGTTTCAAAGTTATTTGCTACAGCTTGACATTTATCTGCAATCTCTTCCATGCTTTCATATATTTCTTTTATTTTAATAAGTGTGATTGGATCTGTTTCACTATTAAATATGTGTTTAATTGATTGACGTAAAATACCGTCACAATTTGTTTCAAATTCTTTTATGTTAATAGAATGGATACGCATATGCGATAATTTTTTCTCTACAAGCAAACCAACAGCTAATTTCATTTCTGCGATTGCTTTTTGGATATTATCTACAAATTCAGCCATGTATTCATCTGTATATTCAATAGAATACATTTCGAACATGCCTGATGTTTCTTCAATTGCATCTAAAACATCATCAATAGCGTTACATAAAGAGAGGATATCCTCACGTTCAATTGGTGTAATAAAAGTTTGGTTTAAGTCTGAAATCACTTGATGCATTAATTCATCGCCGTGTGATTCATACGTTTTAATATTGTCTGAGTATGCTTTAAGGTCTAAATGCGTATTAAACTCCATTTTCCCAAATTCAATTGCTGCTCTGTCTAAGTTGAAAACCATTTCTTCAAGTTTCACCATGAACTTATCTTTTTTCTTGTTAAACATTCAAAAAATCCTCCATTTACAGCGATTGTCCTCAATCACCTTCAATAAATTTAAAAAAATTTAAAATCCTTTAAGACAAATTAAGATTGGCAAGATTTACAATTTGCTCATTTTTTGCCAGTATAACAGCATTTGTTAATTATATGTAAATGAGCATTTGCTTATATTAGTTTAAAAAATCTCACAAATGTTGATTTATCCTTATTTGAAAATAGCACAAAATTTACAATACTACAATTGCATTTACAAATTCTTAACATTTCATTTTCATTAATTTAATAAAATGATTTTCATACATTATGAATACAGAATACATCTCTATCAAAAATGATGATTTGTACTTATGCTTTATAATATCGCATTGTATCTAATGAGATTTTTAAATAAAACTCACATTAGATATAATTGCACATTTACTTTTCGGATTCAACAATTACTTTTATAAATACGCAAATGATTTCATAGTTTCTGTTAACACTTCATCTGTACACAATGATGTTTTCAATAAAAAATTGTCGACACATATAGTCATTTGCCGACAATGCCTCTAGATTATATATAAGCAACGCAATCTGATATTGCTACAGTATAAGATGAAATTCTTTTTTTTAAAATTTGATGTCAATCTAATCTCATAAGTAATGCTTATATATTTTGTGATAATTTTGCTACAATTTCATTTTGATTCGGGAAAATAAATTTAACTACTGTTCCTTTATCTAATTCTGAATGAATACGCACGCATATGCTCAGTTTTTCTTTAACGTGATTAACCAAATATAAACCTAAACCTGATGATGCCGTATTATTTCTATTTGAAGTAGACGTAAATCCTTTATCAAAAATTCTAGGTAAATCCTTTTCACTGATACCTTTGCCTTCATCTTTAATTTCGAGTACAACGTGTCCACTTTCTTTTAATGCACGTATATGTATCATACTTTCTTCACTATATTTAACAGCGTTAGATAACACTTGTCTAATCATCATGCGACACCACTTTGTATCTGTATATACATTCAATGTATCCTCAAAATCTAAGTCATAACCAATGCCTTTAGACTGGCTGATGTATCTTGTAATCTGTATTTCTTCTATTACAAGCCGTTTCAATGGCACATGTTCGAAATACATATCTTTATTCTGAGATTCAAGTCGCGTTAAAAATAACTGCCTATCTAACATATCATTGATACGCGACCATTCATAAAGTAAGGCGTGCTTCCTAGATAAATCTTGTTCTTTTTCTATTAACAGTTTCATTGCTGTTACAGGTGTCTTAATATCATGTACAAAATCAGTCAACGCCGCTTCCGTAGATTGAATTTGTTGCTTTTGATGTGTAACTAATGCTTTTTGATTCGTGATTTGTCCATATAAGTAATTCACCATTTCTTGTTGAAACGGTGTGTCTGCTAATGATTTATGCTTCAAAGCTTCTGGTTCTATATTTTCGTCAAGATGCTTATAAAATTTCACTTCTTTTAAATAAGTAAATATTAAGAACAACACCGATAGGCCTATATTTAAAATAATAATATATAAAATGCTATATACACTAATATCATAATCTAAATAAGCAATACCTAAGAAAATGAAATGCAGAAATAATAGCCATAGTATCCAATATATGCGCGAGCGTAAAAAGATAAAAAACCATTTTAAATTAGCCATGCGCCATATATCCTTTGCCAATTTTCGTTTCAATGGCATCATTCATATCTATATCTACTAATTTCTTTCTTAATCTATTCACATTAACGGTTAATGTATTGTCACTAACAAAAGCTTCATCATCCCACAACGCAGTGATGAGTGTATCTCTCGTAACAATTTGATCTTGTTTTTTCACAAGCATTTCTAATATAATCATTTCCGTTTTAGATAAATATATTTGATGATCCTCTTTACTTATACTACCTTTTGATAAGTCTAATATCGCATCTTGCCATGATAGCACACGCTTTTCATCTAAGCTAAATTGATAGACACGTCTGTATATGGCTTGGAGTTTCGCTATTAATACATTGGTATTAAATGGTTTTTGAACATAATCATCCGCGCCAAGTTCCATACTCATCACTTGATCCATTGGATTGTCCCTAGATGATAAAAATAAAATGGGTGTATTAGAGACTTCCCTAATTTTTCTTGTCCAATAAAATCCATCATATTTGGGTAATTTAACATCCATAATGACGATTGCGGGATTAACAGATTCAAATTTAGTCATCACATCATTAAAATCATCTATACCATTTACATTGAAATCCCATTGTTCCAACTCTTCACTTAATTCTTTAAATAATGTCATATCATCTTCTACTAATAGTATATCCATAAAGTCACCTTTTTATTTTGTATATTTTATATCTTCACCTGACTGGATTCGTCCATTAAAATGCTTAATTCGACAATCGATTTCAAAGCCACGCAGCATTAAACCTTGGAACGGCGATTGAAATAAGTAATACACAGGCCAAACTAATTTAGGTATATAGTCATATAGATGCACTAAGACAGTTTGTGTCCCTTTCAGCATACGGAACTCCAGCTTACCTTGCTTTATTACATTGGGTTTAACAATAGAACCACTTACTAAATGTAGCACAATCATATCATATTCGACTTGCATTTTATGAAGTACTAACACAGGTTTCTGCTTATCTTTTATGTAGATTACATAATTATCCTTGTCTTTGTACGCATGCAGCATCGTTCCTTTTGTTTCATTTAACCAATTAAAATAATATTCAACCATTTGGTCTAATGTCCAATTCATCGGTAATTGAATACTCAACGCACTGCGTACATCATCATATTTAGAGACTTGTAATTCAACTGACACATGTGGGCGTGAAACGATCGCTTCCGTTTGTTCTACTGGTACACCGTATGCTGACAAACGTTGAATGGTTTCATGATCAAATCGACTACCGCTAATATAAATAATTTTACCTATACCGTTCTCAGCAGCCGCTCTTCCAAAATTGTCAGAAGCAATTAAGTTTAAATCTCTTGCTGTTGCTTGTGTTAATTTAGCTGAATGTTTGGTTGGATCCAAATAATAAATGGCAATATCCATGTCTTCCATCGCATTTAATACATCATCATAATTATAAATATCTTTTTTCAACCATATCACTTCTTGGAAATCTTTCTCTTTAGGATATTTGGATAATGTATATAGATTGCCTTCATCTTTTATAGAATGAATCAAGTTTTTCCCTATATAACCTGTGACACCAGCGAGTAAAATATTGGGCTTCATAAGCATACTTCCTTTTTATTAGTTTGACTCTATTTAAATAATACCTAGTAATATCATGCTAATGATGTTAAGTTATACTATAACTGAGTATTAGCAAAATAGATATAAGGAGTGTTCATACATGGTTCATCAAATACGTGAAATTGGTATCAATGATATAGATTCATTTGTAAAGTTATTAACGACAATTTATGATGAATCTGATTACTTAATATATAATCCTGGGGAATATGCACCGTCTAACAATGACGCCATTGCAAACTTGGAACATTACATCACATCACCTTCTAACGCCATTTACGTAGCAGAGAATAACGATGAACTCGTTGGCTTTGCTATTGTTACGACAGGTAATTTTGAACGCACACGCCACGAAGCTATATTTTCTATGGGCGTTATCAGACATTATCGAGAGAAAGGGCTCGGTCAATCATTAATCAACTCTGTTGAAGCATGGTGTTTAAATCATCATATCCGTCGTATTGAAGCTTCGGTCGTTCCTGAAAATGAAACAGCAGTAGATTTATTTAAAACTGCAGGATACCAAATTGATGGTGAATTACGTGACAAATTGTATATAGATGGTAAATACTTTAACAAATATGTCATGTCGAAGTTACTACTTTAATTTACCTCTCAACTATTTATCTAAACGTCGCTTATATCTATGTTTTTTGTAAATGAAAAACATGTCAAACAGTAAACTAACTTCACTATTTATTGTCTCAATTTCACATTGTAGCAGCAGTAATGCGCGTAGATGTCAGTTTTTTATCATTTTCTGTTAGATTAACCTGGAAGAATGGAACTTGGTCATCTTTTTCAGTTAAGTAGAATGTATTATCTAATTACTAATTGTCTTATCTGTTGTACTCTAACTCATGTTATATAGTAATTTATAACGTTTTGATATATGTGACAAAGTGCATACACAAGAAATGAGCTACTCGAATCGTATGATAAATCGTAAATATTGTAAGTTATTAAAATAAAAAGCTAATCCGATAAACGGATTAGCTTTTTTGAGCATAGTCATTGGCAAGCTCTTTAGATTTACACTTACATCTTCAACATACATACCAATGTATATGATGCATTAATTTATTAATATGGATTTAATTCGATACCATTAGGATTCGATGTTTCTTCATCCACTTCAGTTTCTACACCTGAAGAATTTGTATTTCTACTTAAGAAACTTTGCACTTTTTTCATATTTTGTTTCGATTCTGGTAACTCTAAATGGAATTGATATTGATGTCTTAAATTGTGCGTTCCATCATAAAATAGTTTATCTGTAGGTATACCTTTAGATTTTAATTTTTTATAAAACTCAATGTTTTGGCTATAAAACGGATCTGCATCACCTACTGATAAAAATGTAGGTGGATAGTCTTTTGTAACTTGATTAATCGTGGACATTTCACTAATATATTTAAACTGTGTCTCCCAGTCTCTCTTACCAGTATAACTTTCCATAAACAGTTGTATCCTTGGAAATTCAGTGGCTTTAACGGTTTTCATATCGTAAAAGCCTCCAAAGAAGATTGCCGCTTTTATTTTATCTGGTTCAAATTGCTGTTCAAATCCCATATCATCTCTTAGAGATTTATTCGTTTGCATTGCAGTATATTGACTTGATAGCTGAGCACCTGCTGAATCACCACCAAAAATCACTTGATCAAAATCCATAGGTAACTCATGTTTATTTTTTTTAATAAATTGTACCGCTTGGTCAATTTGATGAAGTTGCGTTGGATATTTATAGTCAGGTGCAAGTGCATAGTTAATATTTACTACGATATATCCCTGTTCAGCAATTTTTGATAGTAACGGATTCTTATATTGTTTATCCCCTGCTATAAAACCACCACCATGCATCCAAAATACGACCGGCAATTTATTATCTTTATCTAAATCAGTAGGCGTTAAAATATCTAATCTACTGTTTGGTACGCCTGTACTATAAGTTATATTGGTAAATGCATTGACGTTTCTATTATTAATTTGTACTTTTTCTTTTATTTCTCTAGAATGCTGTCGATCATATTGCTGTTTTAACAACAACGCAGTAACTAACGCTACCACAATAAATACAATCACAGTAATTATCGTCCACTTGTAATTTTTCTTCATGCATGACCTTTCCTTTCGGAAGCATTGTACCATAATTCATACAGTAGTGTGAATTGGCTAACAAATATAGATGAATGAAAAAGTCTGAGACATCAATAAGTAAGATGCCTCAGACTTTTACTCAATGGGAAGTAGAAATAAAGTCCCTTCCCTAATGATAATTATTTAATATATCTTTTTATTTAAGCAATAAATTTCTTGTTCTGACGTTTTCTACTATAATATTTCACAAGTACGCCTATTACAACAACTAAACCTACAACACCCATAATTGGATATAAGAAGTTGATAAGCCCAGCGAAACCTACAAAGCTTAATGCGAATGCAACAATTACCATAACCACGATAAATATGTGATATTTTTTACTATATGGTTCTGTAAATCTTGCCGCAAATGAGTACATTAAACCAAGAATTGTATTATACATTACCGCTAACATAATGATAGATAACACTAAACCAATCCAAGGATGGATATCATTAGCTAACGTTAACATTGGAATAGATGCATCTTCGATTTTTGTAAATTCTGATTGTAATGCAAAGTTGATAAGTGCTAATAATATCATATAAACGATACCACCAAATAATGCACCTGCGCCTGAAACTCTACGTCTCGAAGCATCGCCACCAATTGCAACAATCGTACTAAACCCAACTGCAAATGCTAAACCACCATAGTTGATACCATATAAGATACCTTTTACGAGACTTGCATCTGGAACTGAGTCATTGACTTCACCAAACGAAATACTTCCATTAAATAAGTAATACGCAGCAATAATAACAACTAAAATTATTAAGAATGGTGTGACTACGCCTAAAGCACGTACAATTTTGTTAAAGTCCATTAATAAAGTGATATAAATTACAATAACCATTATCAATGCACCCAACCATGTTGGTACGCCAAAACTTTCTTCAAACGTTGATCCTGCGCCAGCAATCATTGTGACTGAAATACCAAATAAGAAAAATATTAATAAGTAATCGACAATTTTACTGAACTTATTTCCAAATAAGTAATCTAAAGTAGACTCATGATTTTGTGCATCAAAAGCAGTTCCGATTTTCGCAACTTGTCTACCTATAAATCCTAAAATCAGACCCGAAAGTATAACACCGATGTATGACCATAAGCCATATGGTGAGAAGAATTGCATTACTTCCTGTCCTGTTGAAAAGCCGGCACCTACAACGATACCAACATAAGCGAATCCAATTTTTACCGCTTCTTTATTCAACCCCATGTAAATTTAACCTCCTCATAGTTAACACATTGAGTTATTATAACTTACTGAATATATTTTGCAACAGCACACCATAAAATTTTACACTATACATTATTTTTAACACAAATATACATTCAACTTAATATTATTAAAAATTCAATCAGTGTATTAAATATACTATTTACATAAAATAACAACCGTTAAAACCGCTTGATTCGAGCATTTTTTGCAACTTTATACATGACTACTTTCCAAGAATACATTTAATATCCCTTTAAAATTTTTCGTGAGGATATAATATCTAGATATGAGATTACAAACACAAAGAACCAAGTGAAACACATTACAGATAAATGTAGTTTACTTGGTTCTATTTAAAATAGATTGGATTATTTGTCAAAATCTAATATTTTTAATGCTTCACCTAAATTAACTAACGCATTAATGGGCATTTTTAAAACGATTTAACTCGTTAAATTCAACAACCACATTATCCATACGTTTAGCAGTTTCTTTAAGCACATTACGCGCAACACTATTCGTAGGATCTAATTTAAGTATTTGGCGTGATACGTCGAATGCTTTTTTATCAGAAATGACTGGTTCCGGAACTGCATGTAATAATAACATTTGTAACAAGCTTTTTACTTCTTTGCCCTCAGTGATTTTTATGGATGCTTCTGCATGATAAAATGCAGAATCCAAAGCCCCATGGAGTTCACTTAATGGATAGACTAATAAGAGGAACGCTAAATCGTGCATTTCTGCCGTTTCTTCTTCTTTCATCATATCTAAAATACATGTATAAAACATAATATTTTCCACTTCATGAGCACTTGAAATATAAGCTTCTTCAAATTCCATAAAATCTGACTGGGACATTAAACGTTTGACTGACTCAAATTCGCCGTTTAAGACATGCTTTTGTATTAAATCTTTCATGGCAATGTCCTCCTAGGTATCCAGATTTCTATAACAGTTAGCTTTTATTCTACCATAATCTATCTCTATATTCATTTAAAAAAGAAGTTTTTTGTCAAATTAGTTGCTACCTTCATATTTAACTTACTTTTTATAGTTTTTAACAATAGCTATGCGCTTTAGCCAAATGTTTTATTTAACGCTTCTATGGTCTCATCAATAGATCCACCAACTGATAATTTAACTGCTGCAGTAAAACTCCCTTCAACAATAGGTGCATCAACTTTCTCTACTCGATGTTGCCCTTCATACATCTCAATTGCTAAATCTAAGTTCATTTCTGCAGACCCGATATCATAAAAACATAACGTATCATCATCTACTTGATTAATTAACGCTTGTATATGGTCATATGACGTACCGATATCATCGCCTACACCACCTTGATCAATTACTGTCACACCCGGTGCCATTTGTTTTAATAAATCTTTTGTACCAGCCGCAATTGCTTTACTATGACTAATGATTACGATTTGAGTCATTATGATTCATCTCCAATCAATGCATTTAAAATGTAAACACTACTCTGTGCGCCTGGGTCAACGTGTCCTTTCGAATCTTCCTTGAAATAGGAAGCACGTCCTTTTGTAGCTTCAATATCTTTTGTCATATCAGCATATGATTGCAATACATCAAGCGTCAAGTTTTCACCTTGTTGTATGGCTTGATTAGCACGTTCGATAACGTCAAACATGGTTTTTTCATTTAATTCTACTTTGCCTCTTTGCGCAATCGCTTCTGAAAATGAATTTAATAGTGCTTTTAAATTGTCTTGATCAATTTCTTCATTGACCACTTGAGACATTTTTACAAAGCTGAAGCCATACAAAGGGCCTGAAGCACCGCCGATATGAGACATTAAAGTCATTCCAGTAGACTTTAATAAACTTTGCATAGAGCTGTCATCAATATTATCAGGTAAAGCTTTAAAGCCTCTTACCATGTTAACACCATGATCCCCATCACCAATAGCTCTATCTAAATCCGTAAGTAGTGTTTCTTTTTCTTCAAATACTTCTACTAATTCTAATAACCGTGCTTTGAGTTCAGAGATATTCATGCTTCCACTCCTTCAGTTTATGTTTTAAGATATTTTAATTAAAATAATGACTTGAGGTTGGCGTATTGATCGCAGTTAGGATTGCTTCTGAATTCGGTACAAGCGTTAACGAAAATCCTTGCATATCTAAAGCTGTCATATAATCGCCTACTAACCATTGAGCAACTGTTTTATCGTTTTTATCCATATATTCAGCAACATATTTTGCCACTATATTAAGCTCTGAAAGCGGCGTGGCACCCATGCCATTGACCATTACGATCAAATCATCTGATTGTACTTCTTTGAACAATTCATTTAATAAACGTTCTACAATGTTATCTACGGTTTCTATTTTTTCTCTTGATAGACCTTTCTCACCATGTATACCGATGCCTATTTCCATTTCATCCTCTGCTATGTCAAAACCAAATTGACCTGTTGTTGGTACCATGGGCGCTGTAATGGCCATACCAATCGTATTGATATTTGGTAAAAAGTGCTCTATCTTTTCTTTGATATCCGATAATACCACGCCATTCTCTGCTAAGTGACCCGCATATTTATGAACGAGTACTGTACCCGCAACACCTCTACGTTTTTCTTCGTCGCTTACTGCAATATCATCTTTCACAACCACTGTTTCTACGTGAATGTCTTCCATTTCAGCCATTTCTTGTGCCATTTCAAAATTCATAACGTCACCAGCATAGTTTTTCACTACTAATAATACGCCATCACCATTGTCTACAGCTTTAATCGCACTTAATATTTTATCAGGTGTTGGTGATGTAAAGACTTCGCCACAAACTGCAGCATCCAACATGCCTTGTGCTACGTAACCCGCATGTGCTGGTTCATGGCCACTACCACCTCCAGAAACAATCGCTACACCTTTTCCTTTTTTATGTTTTCTAACAACAACGGTATCTGAAATAATCTCAATTTCTTTATTTGTGATTGAAAGTCCATCTAACATATCATTTAAAAAATGTGTTTTTTCTTTAATCAATTTTTTCATAACGACGACCTCCTCATTTATCTATTTATTCTTAGTATACCCCACTCACAAATGTAAACGCTAACATATAAGCGTTGATTCTTCTAATTTTTCCAACATTATGGTTACCTTCTAAAATTGAGCATAAAAAACGAATACTTGTATCAACTTCAACAAGTATTCGTCTCAATATTTCATCTATTAAACTGATTTTGTTTTGTACATTAAGTATAAGAAATAAGGTGCTCCGATAATTGCAACAACAATTCCTGCTGGAATACCAGATGGCTGTAAGATAACTTGTCCTAAAGTATCTGCCAATACAAGTAAGAAAGCACCAATTAATATAGAAATTGGTAAGAACAACTGGTGTCTTGGTCCGACAATTGATTTAGCAATATGAGGCCCTAATAATCCTATAAAACCTATTGCACCTACAACCGATACTGCGGCAGATGAAAGTAAGACTGCGACAAGTAGAAGGATAATACGTTCTCTACCGATTTTCACACCGACACCTTGTGCAATATGCTGATGTGTATTCAATAAGTTTAAGACATTCGCTTTAAATAGTAAAAATGGTATAAGTACAATAATCCATGGTAAGAAGGCAATAACAAATGCCCACTCATCTCCCCAAATATTACCAGCAAGCCATGAAGCAATAAACTCTGATTGATCTTCATCGAATGTAGACATTAATGTTAATGAACCACCGCTTAGTGCTGAGGCCATACCAACACCAACTAGCACCATACTTGCAGGCGTAATACCTTCACCTTTGTTATAACTGAATGAAAATATAATGAGCGCAGTCAGTACGCCACCGATCATACTTATAATAGGGAGGACGTAAACAAAATTGGCTGCATCAACCTGACCTACAACTATAAATAACGCAATAACAAAGCCACTACCTGCGTTGATTCCAAGAATACCCGGTTCCGCTAATGGGTTCTTAGTCACACTTTGTATAATAGCCCCACTCATAGCTAATGCTGCGCCTGCTAAAATTGTAATAATCATTCGTGGTAATCTAAACTCCATGAGTATTAAGGTATCTGTATAGGCTCCTTGACCAATTAGCGTCTTGAAAAACGTGCCAACTGACATCTTATACTCACCTGAAGTCATACTCCAAGCACATGCCAACAATACTAAGATAGTTAGAATCACCATTGTGATCCATTGTTTATGTTTTAATCTTGGATCTATCATGAGAAGCGTCCCCCTCTTTTAACTAAGTATAAGAAGTAAGGTACACCAATAAAGGAAATAATTGCACCAACTGGAGCTTCTCCTAGCATACGTGCAACTGTATCCGCAACAAGTAGTAACAAGCCACCAACAACTGCCGTAAGTGGAATAACACGAGCATAATCTGTTCCTACTAAATATCTCACTATATGCGGTACCATTAAACCGACAAATGCTATTTGACCAACCATCGCTACGGCTATACCTGCCATAATCATAGATAAAATCAACGTAATTGCGCGCGTGAATGCTACATTTTGACCAAGGCCTTTAGCAAGGGTTTCGCCTAAATTTAATATTGTTAATTGCTTACTCATTGAAATGATAATGACAAGTGCAATTAAAATAAATGGCGCTGCCCACATTAATTGATTCCAAGTCGTACCTGAAACACCACCGGCACTCCAAAACGTTAAACTTTGATTTAATCTAAATAACAATGCGACACCTTGACTTAATGCAGTCAATAGCGCACTGACGGCTGCACCTGCTAATATAATACGCATAGGATTAAACCCATCACTTCTTGACCTACCAATCATGAGCACAATAAAGCCACCCATTAATGCACCTATGAATCCAGCAAACATCATAACGATAAATGGTGCTGTCGGATAGAATGCAAAAGTGAGCGCAAGCATGAATGAAGCACCCGAATTCAGACCAATTAAACTCGGGTCAGCCAAACCATTTTTAGTAACACCTTGAATGACTGCACCTGAAGTACCCAATGCAACACCAACTAAGATTGCACCTATATCTCGTGGTATGCGTATTTCACTTATGATATTATGTTGTTGATTTTTAGGGTCATAGTTAAATATTGCTTCAAAAATAGTCGATAAATGAATTTTAGCATCACCAAATAAGATTGAAGTAATCAAGGCAACAATCAATAGTAGCACTGCTATAATAAATGTCGTTGTAAAATTCAACTTCCCTTTTCTCTTTGTAGTCATAATTTATCCCTAAACCTCAGAATAACTTTTTCTGCATAAATCGTATGTTACTAGCATAGGTTTTCCAGTTCTTGGGTCTGTACTAATCTCTACATCGATATTAAACACTTTTTCTAAAATATCTTTCGTTAACACTTCTTCAGTCTCACCAGTCGCAATAATATCGCCATTTTTCATAGTAATTAAATGATCTGAAAAACGGACAGCCTGGTTTATATCATGTAAAACCATGATAATTGTACAACCTTGTTCTTTATTTAATTGCGTAATCAATTCCAAGATTTCTAATTGGTGAGAAATATCTAGATATGTTGTTGGTTCGTCTAAGAAAATAATATCTGTACGTTGAGCTAAAGCCATAGCTATCCATACACGCTGACGTTGTCCACCACTCAAGTCATTGATAGAACGCAATTTAAAATCATACGTACCAGTTACGCGCATTGCCCAATCAATTTCCTTTTTGTCTTCTGCAGACAGACGACCAAAGCCTTTTTGATGCGGAAAGCGACCATATGATACAAGCTCACCGACTGTCAATCCATCAGCAACTTCTGGTGATTGAGGTAAAATCGCTATTTTCTTTGCAATTTCTTTCGTAGAATGTGAATGTATGTTTTCACCATCTAACTTAATTTCTCCATTTTTAACCGGTAATAACCGTGATAACGCTTTAAGTAATGTTGATTTCCCACAACCGTTTGGTCCTATAATAGAAGTAATTTTTCCATCTGGTATGTGTACATCTAAATTATTGACGATGACATTATCTCCATAACCTATAGTGACCTGTTCTCCTTTTAAGCGATTCATAATTTCCCTTCTTCCTATAGCAGTAGGCATCATAGCCTGTTTATTCCCTTATAAATTTTATCTATTGACTTATAAATTTTCCATATTTTTTAAATGATAATCATTATCATAGATGTCATTATATCATTTTTTAAACCTATTGACTATCAAATGTTTTTATAGTATTTCTTTACTTTATAATCTGTTTATATCTATATACTTTTTATTTTCAGTTGCTTATATGTTCGTTTTCAGGGGAGCTTTTTAAGCAAAATAAATAGCCTTTAGTTATGAATTACTTCATAAATTAAAGGCTAAAAGTGAATTAATTTATTTTTAATGTTCGTCGATTAAAAAACCGTTACCATATACATCTCGTACATCATGTATTACTAAAAAGGCATCGCTGTCTATTTTTCTAATTAAGCGTTTCGCACGTGTGACCTGTGTCTTCGTTATTACAACATACAAGATATCTTTTTCTTGTTTAGAAAAATAGCCACGTCCATTTAAAATGGTAAGTCCACGTCCTACTTGCTCATCTATTACTTTAGCAATTTCATCTGGTTTGCTTGAAATAATGGTCATTGCTTTTTTCGTATTCAAACCTTCTATGACATAATCCATCACTTTGGTACCAATGTATAGCGAAATCACTGTTACAAGTGCACTAGAAATTGGAATAACCGATAATGAAATCGCTACGACAATCAAGTCAAAGAATAGCAATGCATACGGTGTACTGACATCTAAATATTTATTGGCAATGCGCGCTAAAATCGTTGTCCCCGCTGTTGTGCCACCGGCAAGTACAATAATCCCGATACCGAGCCCGACACATGTACCGCCAAACACTGCATTCACTAAAATATTACCGGTTTCAATCTTCCAGCTTTCGGTAAACTCTAAGAATATAGAGATAAGTATGGTTGCAACTATCGTTAAGTACATACTTCTCTTGCTTAAAAATTTATAGCCTATCGCAATTAACAATGCGTTAAAAACAAAGTTTGTGATACCTGGAGAAATGTGAAAGGCATAGTACAGAACAATCGCTATACCAGTTACGCCTCCTTCACCTAAATCAGCAGATATGATAAATGTATTTACGCCAGCTGAAAATATAAATGATCCAAAAACGACTAATATTAAATCACGTACTGTTTTATTCACCCACACGACCCCCTTCGATTTGCTTCAATCAATTGAATGTTAGCAAATAATCGTCAATACCACAACATCTATATTGTCGCAAAAGCCCAATTCATCGGTCTAAATCGCTATGATACTGCCGATACTTTATATCACAACTTTTTAAAGTTTAAAAATTCTGAAATTTCTGTTTACTTATACATCTCTGTTTGCTATAATAAAATCTATCTTCTTATTGATAGCCAATAAGAAGCCATCTCCTTTGTGTTGTTTATAGTAACAAACAAAACAATTTTTGCTCGAGTATATTTTTAGTACCTAGTCCTTACTAATTATGTACAATTAATTCATTTCCCGTAAAAACCAAGTAATGATGAATGTGTCTCCTCACTTCAATTACTTGGTTTTTTATTGTGTTTTTTGGTACCAAGTCTATCAATACAGAACTAATGTGATAGGACTTCTTCAACAAAGCGATGCCACTCTTTTAAACAATAAAAAAAGAGTGTACAGAAACCTAATTTAGAAAAAATTAAGTTCCCTATACACTCCAACATGGTTTTGAGATAAAAAACATATAAGCACTTTAAAACCTATATATAAATATACCTCGCATGCTTCACATCTATCTTATTTTATTATGCATTTTAAAATCATACCTCATTCAACTTACCAAGCAAATAATCCAACGAAACCTGCAGTCATTAATGATACTAAAATACCAGCAAGTAATAGCATTGGGACATATTGTGAAACAAAATCGGATGTTTTCTTATCTACGATCCCTTTCAAAGTACCTACAATCATACCGATTGTTGAGAAGTTAGCAAATGAGATTAAAAATGTTGTGATTACTGCACGTCTATGTGGTGAATAGGAATCAACGACGTCTTTAATTTGCCCCATCACAACGAACTCATTTGTAACAATTTTTTTAGCCATTTGTTGTGCTACAATCCATGCTTCGCCCCATGGTAAACCTAATAGTAATGCGAATGGATACATGAACGCACCGAGTATTTGATCTAGACCGAAACTACCTTTAATACCTGCCCAACTTCCCACGATGCCAGTTATTAAGTTAATTAATCGATCAATTAAATCTGATAAAGCTACAAAACTAATAACAAACGCCACAATTATTAGAATCAGTTTACCAGCATTAAGTACAGAATCGCCTAAGAATGAGAAGAACGGTTGGCGTTCCACTTCATCATTTTGAATACTGTAAATAATATCTTCTTTTTCTTCAAGAGTGACTGGATTTAATATCGATGAAACAATAATTGCATTAATAATATTTAATGGAATGGCAGTTAGTACCAAATCACCTGGAACCATAGAGACATATGCACCAACAATGGCGCCAGATATCGAACTCATTGCCATCATTGCAACAGTTAACACACGTGTTTCTTTCATACGCTTCAATTGTTCATTTGAAACAGCTAAAGCTTCTGTATTACCTAAAAACATCATTTCGATACTAAAGAATGACTCGAACTTAGGTTGTCTTGTAACTTTCGCTAATACCCAACCTATACCACCAATGACTTTTGGTAATATATTAAAGTACATTAAAATATCGAATAATGGTACAACTAATAAAATTGGGAATAAAGCACTTACTGCCATGTCCATTGCACCTGGTTTCACCCAACTTGCAAATGCAAAGCCTGTCCCAGCATGTGCAGAATCAATCACCCAAGAAATACCATTCGCTAACGATTGTACTGCTGTTTTCCCCCAAGGAAAGTACATTAAAAACCATGCTAAGAATAAATTTATTAGTACTAAAATAGCAATAGATTTCCATTGAATATGCTTTTTGTTTCTAGAAAATAAGACTGCAATCCCTAAAAATACAAACAATCCTATTATGTTTATCACTAAGAACATCAATACACCCACCATTTCTAATTTAAATCATTGTTATCAATGTATGTTTGAAAGTACACCTGTTGCTATGTATTTTGAAAATATAAATAAACAAATTGTCTCCATCCTTAATAACGCATGCATTAATTATTAAGTTTCAACTTTCCATTTATCCTTTTTTCTTCTAATTTTTAGTTTGTTCAATCATCATAATAAATGAGTTATACTTTCATAAGACATTACTTTGAATCTACTTAATAATTATAGCACGCATGTACTTTATATAAAATAACTATTTTATAGTTCGTTTTAATCGAAAAAAACAGTCATTCACTTCCTAAAATATTCGTGTTTAATTATGAAAACGGCTTCATTTGATAAACAAATGAAGCCGTTTCTGTTCTTTTTATTTTGTTAAGTTCTGTGTGTTTACAAATTGTTGATATTTTTCATGATTAGTAATTAGTTCTTGATGTGTACCTCTACCTGTTACTTTCCCAGCATCAATAAAGATAATTTGCTCCGCTTTTTTAATAGTAGAAAGTCTATGTGCGATAACAACCGTCGTACGATTTTCCATTAATTCCTCTAATGCGTCTTGTATTTTCCGTTCGCTCTCACTATCTAAATTAGCAGTAGCTTCATCAAGTAATAAGATATCTGGATTTTTAACAAAACAACGGGCAACATCGATACGTTGACGTTGGCCACCTGATAGTTTCAATCCACGTTCACCGACGACCGTATCGTAACCATCTTCAAACTGTTCAATAAATTCATGACAATTTGCTAACTTCGCGTAATGAATCAATTCTTCATCAGTGACTTCCCGATTAATACCATATAAAATATTATCCTTAATAGTACCGTTCATCATTGAATTGGATTGCATGACATAGCCTATTTTTTCACGCCATTGCCCTAATGCAATATCGTAAATTGAATTACCACCATATGTAATATCGCCATCTTCAATATCGTACATACGCTCTATAATATTAAAGATTGTACTCTTACCTGATCCTGAGGGACCTACAAATGCTGTGACTTTACTTGGAGGTATTTCAAAATTAACATCCGAAAGTATGGGTTTCGTACCATACTTAAAATCAACGTTTTCAAATATTAAGCTGCCACCATTAATTTCTGATGCTTGAGTGACATTTAAAAGTTCCGTTGGTTCTTCCATAATTTCATAGATACGACTACTGGCACCAACTGCCTTTTTATAGTCTGTAACTAAAGTTGATAAATTAATTAATGGGGATGACAGTTGGATTACATAAAATATCATGGCAATTAACGTACCGGCTGTTATTGCCCCTGTCGAAATTCTGATTGCACCAAAACCTAATATAATGGCAATCGTGAGTAGCATAATCACACCTGATATCGGTTGGATGATGGCAGTAATTTTAGCCTGTTTCAATCCTAAAAAGTATATTTCTTTTAAATTTTTATGTGCATTATCCAATTCTAAATCTTCAGTATGAGAAACCTTTACTAAACGCATTTCTGTTAAAACACGTCCTAACAAACCACTGAAATTCGCGATTTCTGACTGAGTTTTTTTAGAAATGTTTTGCATTACTTTACCGAGTGGTATCATAATCAATACAAAAATAGGTATCGTAATAAATGTTAATAACGTCATCTGCCAATCCATGACAAATAACATAATCATAGATCCAATGATTGTTAGCACAGAAGGTAAGAGATTGGGTAATTTCTGAGAAATAAATTCATTAATTACTTTCGTATCATCTGTTAAACGACTCATTAATTGCCCACTTTCGTTTTGATCAAAGAATGGCATTTTCAAATGAATGATATGGCGCCATAACACAGAACGAATGGCATAAATAATTTTTTCTCCAATTTTGCTTAGTAAATATAAACCAATCCCACTCAATAATGCATTTACTATAAAAATAGAAATGAATCCAGCGACAAACATCCAATTCATATTTTCAAATGAAAATTTGTCCACAAGCTTACCTGTGAAAAATGGTACGAGTAGTCCTGTAATACTACCTAATGAAGAAATCAATACGGCAATAATAATCAGCCCTACCGGCCATGATAATTTTTTGAATAAGTAGAATAATGGATTCTCTTGCTTCATGTTTTTGACCTCTTCTTAAAATTTTTATTTCTTTTATACGATAATTGAGCAGATATTTAAAAATTTCATTAAATGAATTACAATTCAACTGATTCTATTTTACACAACTCTTTTCCATTCCACAAATACCCTAAACTAATAGGGTTATATTTTATTATAAGTTTGCAATATGCTAAAATATTTCTATTGCACCAAAACTGAATATATTAAGAGGGAATGTCATTATGAGAAAGTTTATACTAACTATTATAACTGTACTCTTCATTGGTACAATTATAACACCTTCTGCACAAGCTGAAAGCATTACGCCAACTCAGGCTGCTAATCAATATGGCTATAATGTCACAGATTCATATCAACCAGAAGGCGCCATTAATGTTTCGCAAACAGGGCAACTATTATATCAATACAATATCAATAAAACATGGTATCCCGCTTCGATGACTAAATTAATGACCATGTATTTAACACTCGAAGCAGTAAATAAAGGTGATTTGTCTTTAAATGATAAGGTTAAAATCACAGATGAACACTATAGAATGTCTACACTTCCTGAACTAAGTAATACAAAACTTTATCCAGGTGAAACATATACGATCAAAGAGTTATTACAAATTACGGTGTCTAACTCTAGTAATGCTGCTGCGCTTATTTTAGCTAAAGAAGTTTCTGGGAATCTTTCAGACTTTACAGACAAGATGAATTCAAAAGCAAAATCATTAGGCATGAAAGATACGCATTTTGTAAACCCTACTGGTGCTGAAAATAAACAATTAAAAGATTTCGCACCTAAAAAATACAAAAACGAAGACAATAATACGTCAACTGCTAAAGACTTTGGCATTTTATCACAACATGCTGTACAAGATACACCAAAAATTTTAGATTTTACTAAACAACTTGCGCCAACCCAACACGGTGTAACTTATTATACATTTAACCATTCACTTGAAGGTGCCGATATGAGCCTAGAAGGTACTGACGGATTAAAAACAGGTTCAAGTGATATCGCCGATTACAACCATACCATTACAACCAAACGTGATGGTTTCCGAATTAATCAAGTTATCATGGGCGCCGGCGACTATAAAAACCTTGGCGGCGAAAAACAACGTAATATGATAGGTAATGGATTGATGAACATGTCCTTTGACCAATATAAATATACAAAAATATTATCAAAAGGCGAACAAAAAATTAACGGTAAAACGTATTTTGTTGAAAAAGATCTTTACGATGTATTACCAAAAGACTTCGATAAAAACGACTACAAAGTCGTTATTGAAGATGACAAAGCACATATCGACTATGACCGTGAATTTATTTCAGATAAATATGGTCCACCATCAGTTAATGTTAATAAACCACTTGTACATCAAGCAACAACAATTGTAAAATCATCTTGGGATGAACATCCAATCTTAACATTATTAGGTACCATTTTAATCATTGTAGCCATAGCCATTGTTATTTATCTTATTATCGACTTATTCAGAAAAAAATCACGTAATAAAAAATAATATTACCCGATGGGAGTGGGACTACGAAATCTCAATAAAAAATTTGATTTCTGTACCACTTCCATTTTTTACACATAAAAAGGTTGTTGAAGTCAGTTCACCTCAACAACCTTTTTATGTGTTATTTAATTTTTTCAAAACAAGTTCCATTTATATAGCACATTTTACTTTTCACTATCACCATATAATTCTTTTTTAATTTTAGTTGTAGATATACCCTCTGTACGATTAAGATATATCACTTCACATTTGTCTTTTAAGAAATCAAATTCGCCTTCCCAATCATGGCCCATTACAAAAGTATCCACTTCATAGCGATCAACGTCAATTTCTTTTTGGCCCCAACCACTTTCTGGGATAACAAGGTCAACATAACGTATGGATTCTAACATCATTTTACGTTGTTCAAAGTTATAATAAGATTTTTTATTTTTAATGCGATTAAACTCATCTGTTGATAAAGCAACTATTAAATAGTCACCCATTTCTCTTGCTCTTCTTAACAATTCAATATGACCATAATGTAATAAATCATATGTGCCATAAGTAATTACTCGTTTCATAAACTATACTCCTTAACAAAAAATTTACTTAAATTTTACATTTTAAAAATTATAGCATATTCCATACAAGTTTACGAATATCGACTGTTTTTATCGGTTTAAAATTTGTTTCAATTTCATTCTTCCTCTGAATCGAGCGCGTTTGGGTAAAATTTCCGCTTTAAAGCGATAATAATTCGGTCTACCAATACCAACCTTTAACAATGTATCTCTCCATTGTTGATACAGCGCTTTATTCCACTTTTTACTGCCTTGCTCAATCACTTTTACAATTCTAAACATCGCTGCACCATCGTAATCTGTTTTCTGCATTTCCATCATGTATGCAATAACTAAATCTAATAATTGTTGTGTTATTATGTCATGCTTTTCAATATATGATTGCAATAAATAACTGACAATCAACTCATCCATGCGGTAGCTATAATAAATTCTTGATTCTCTAAGTAATAACGTATCCATAACACGCGCTCTTACTTTAACTGCATCTTGCATATACGAAGCAAATTGCTCTGCACGTTGATCTGTTACGGACCCTTCTTGCTCGTTATAACCATACACAATATCAGGTAATAGTTGAATATCATGTGCTTTTTTATATGCATTAATAATAAAAGTATGTTCTTCACAGAACACCACATCTTCATCGAAGCGTAAGTCTGCAAATTTGGCGTTAAACATTTTAGCGCCCGGACCGATAGATTGCATCATATCTGGACATTGTGCGAGATTGACTTTATCAAGTTTTTGAATAGCTTGATGTGAATAAATCGTTTGCCAATCGCCATCTTTTTCACGACCAATTTGACCAATTACAATATCCACATTGTCATCTTGCTGATAATAATCTGCCATAAAATCAATTCTGCTTGGCAAAAATTCATCATCTGCATCTAAAAACATAAATACATCACCTGTCATATTAGCAAGCCCAACATTTCTACTAGCTGCCGCACCTTGATTCTCTTGATTAATAATAATGACATGCTTGTATTCATTTTGAAGTTTTTCGAGTTCTATTTTACTATCATCTGTTGAGCCATCATTGATACATATAATTTCATAATTTTGTTTCGTATCAACGGATGCAATTGCTCTACGAATTGTATTCACTGCATTAAATACAGGAATGATAATTGAAATTTTCATATTTTCACCATTTTCTCTATTTCATTAATAACTTTAGTCAAACTATCTTTGGCATTATACTCGTGCCAATCATTAAATAAAGGGGGTAATTGTACATCATGATCTTTTAGCTTTTCTATTAATTCTGTTTCTGTATAGGCTTTATATGCTTCAGGAATAGCTTTATAAAATGTATTTAATCCTCGCTCTTCCTCATACTGTGCTTCATCATAGACATAAAATAATGATGGCTTATCTAAAATACTAGCTTCAATCGCTAATGAGCTATAATCACTTATGATCACATCAGCTAAAATCATCATTGATTGTAAATTAATCGCTGTTTGGTCTTCTGTTGCGATAGAAGGATGTAAGTTGCTAAGTAGCGTATACTCTGGTAACGCTGCTTCAAATTGGCTTTTATCAATTTGACGATTGGCTTGCTTATGTTCACGATAAGTGGGGACGTAAATTGCTACCTTCCCCTCTATACCATATTGTTTTTTCAATTCATTCTGCCTTTTTACTACATCGAGTCTCGTATAAGGAACCAACCTTGGTAGTCCAGTTCTTAAAAATTGGTCGTCTGACGCCTCAAAAGATGCTTTGAAACATTCAATCATTGGTTCACCGCCTACCAGATACTTATCTGTCGCATTATAGACTTTTCTATATTGATTCACCATTTTAGCATTGGATAAATCCACTTGATGATCCGTTAATCCAAATTGTTTCAATGCACCTGCTGCATGCCATGTTTGAATAATGGTTTGGTTCGGTTTTTTCTTTAATCCTCCAAGCATTAAATAATACGTATCAATAACGATGACTTTTGCAGAACTAAGTGCTTTGATATGTTTAAATACACGCTTATTACCCGCCGGTAAAAAGTTTATTGTTTCAAATTGTTGTAAATATTTACGATTTTCTTCATTTCCAATCACAGTGATTGCGTACCCTTTTCGGTATAATGCTTCAACGATTGGACACACGTCTTCAGCAAATGTCATCATGATAACAATATGCTTACTTTGTACTTTCTTCTTTATATATATTAAATTCAAAAAGCGAATTATACCCATATATAAATTTTTAATAAGTTGTCTCACTACGTTCACCGCCAATTATTTTTTCAATGCGCTTGTTTATATTATATCTATCATAAATAGAAAATTATAGAAAAATCCTTTTTATCCATTTGAAATACTCAATTTTATTGAACCAATGCAAATCCGTACATCTTTCGCATTTCATACTTAATACAAATGTTGAAAGGCCTTTATAATAACCGCCAAAATTTTAATAGGATTACATGCACTTAAATTCATGCATTTATACGGCTCATTTCACGCAAATCACAGTAGTTCTAAAGCGTAGTAAGCAATTATGTTGAGTGTAAAAAAGTCTGAGACATATCATTATGTCCCAGACTTTGATTTCAATATATCACGCGCTAAATTCATTGATTCAGCATTCTCTATACTTTAAATATCTACTTATTTACATGAAATCTGCAAAATGATCTCGATAACGCATATGAAGTATTGAACCGAGTATAAACAGAAGTATAATAATAAACATGTTATACAACGTTAATTCCCAATGTGTAATAAAGTACCACTCTTTGTGTAACACAGCAGAACGATATGCCTCTGCTAAATAATAAATCGGATTTAATTTCATTACATCTTTTACAATACCTTCTGGCGGTACAATTAAAATAGATGAAGCAAAGAATACCATTCTCATTAAAGCTTGAATTGCCTGTTGCGTATCTTTAACGAGTACACCTAATGTAGAGGTGAACAAAGCAATCGCTGTTGTAAGGATTAGTGCAAATGGTACGTATAAAAACAGTTGTAATGTATAAATTGTTGGATAATAGCCAGCTAACATACATATGAATATAACAACAACGAGTAATGCTAGATGACCGTAGAATCTACTCATTACAATATAGGAAGGTATGATGGATAACGGAAAATTCATCTTCGCTACATGATTATACTTCGTTGCTATTGACTTTGTTCCTTCTAAAATACCTTGGTTAACAAAGAACCACATACTTATACCTACGAGTAACCAATAAATAAATGGCACACCGTCTATAGGATTATTACTTCTAATACCCAGACCAAAGACAAACCAATAAACCATAATTTGCATCGCTGGATTAATTAATTCCCAAGCCATACCTAAATAATTATTCGTATTCGTAATTTTCACTTGGAACTGCGCAAGCCTTTGTATAAGATAGAAATTTTTAAAATGCTCTCTAAATACTATCCACACTGCATTCATTTAAATAAACCACACTTTCAATCGATTTGCTTATCATCATTTATTCATGACGCTATTTATTGTATTCAATTCCAATATACGCTTTATGTCGTTACATAACAACTTTCATTCTATTCGCATATGACTCATTTTGAAAAGTGTTATTAAGTTAGCATGTTATATATTAAAATAATGAAAAATAGTTATTATAAATTCAGATAAAAGCGTTTCGTATCTATATTATTTTTTAACTTTATCATTAATAGTTGATTTTATAATGTATATTCAGTAAAATTTAACAACTGTATAAGTAATAATTATGTTAAATTGTACTCACTTACTTTACAATAGGTTAATAAATTTAACAACTAATATAATGTATAATATAATGGTATTAACTGTAAACAAGGAAGGTAAAAATATGAACGTATCGGTTAACATTGAACATGTAACTAAAGAATATCGTATTTATCGTAATAATAAAGAACGTTTAAAGGATGTCATTGTTCCTTTTCATAAAAATAAAACGTTCTATGCATTAAATGATTTATCATTAACGGCTTATGAAGGTGATGTCATCGGTTTAGTAGGTATAAATGGCTCGGGTAAATCTACTTTGAGTAATATGATTGGTGGCTCTCTGTCTCCTACTGAAGGCGATATCAAACGTGATGGTGATGTAAGTGTCATTGCGATTAATGCAGGATTAAATGGTCAATTAACAGGTATTGAAAACATTGAATTCAAAATGCTTTGTATGGGCTTTACGCGTAAGCAAATTAAAAAGCTCACACCTGAAATCATTGAATTTAGTGAACTAGGTGAATTTATATATCAACCTGTAAAAAAATATTCAAGTGGTATGCGTGCTAAGCTCGGTTTCTCTATCAACATTACAACTAACCCTGACATTCTCGTCATCGATGAAGCATTATCTGTAGGTGACCAAACCTTTGCGCAAAAATGTTTAGATAAGATATTTGAATATAAAGAACAAGGTAAAACGATATTCTTTGTTAGTCATAATATGAAACAAGTACGTGAATTCTGTACTAAAATTGCTTGGATTGAAGCAGGCAAACTTAAACAATTCGGTGAATTAGACGACGTTCTCCCTGAATATGAAAAATTCTTAAACGACTTTAAAAAGCGTTCTAAAGGAGAACAAAAGAAATTCAGAAATGACTTAGATAGTTCAAGATTTGTTGTAAAATAAATGACTTAAATTTAAATAGGAGTCCGAGACATCAATAAACCCATGTCTCGGACTCCTAATTTATATGTACTTAAGTAAAATTCAGCTCAAGTAATATTTTTGCTTATGACACTAACTTAAAACTACAACCTGTTTTATGAATAACAGATTACAATCACTGTGCTATCTAATGTTATTTCTTTAATCTCAATTTAAATACTTTATACAAAAAATTGGGAATCGCTTTGATTCTACCGATACGTTTCCAATCAATAAGTAAGCGATATACCCATTCTAAATTCATTTTTCTAAATAATACAGGCGCTCTTTTTTTCGTCCCACTAAACACTTCAATTGAGCCACCTACACCCATGAGTACCGTTTTATTAAAACGGTGTGCATGTCGCTCTATCCATTGCTCTTGTCTCGGATAACCCATACCCACAAAGATATAATCGGGATTAAATGATGTGACTTGTTTTAATACCATTTCATCTGTTAAATCAAAGAAACCATGATGAAAATCAAAGTTTATATCTGGATATTTCTCAGTAAGTTTCTGTTCTGCCTTCATCACAACATCATTTTTAGCACCTAATAAAAAAACTTTTTGGTTATTAGCATTTGCAATTTTTAAACATTCTTCCATTAATTCAATTCCAGGTACTCGCGTCTTCAATGGTGTTTTCAGTATACTTGCCGCTTTGACTATACCAGTTCCATCTGGAATAACATAATCTGCACTATTAATTAATTTACGATATGCTTCGTTTTCTGTAGCATAGTCCACAATTTCAGGATTTGCAGTAACGATAAATAAATTTTCCCCTTCATCTGCCAGAAAAAATCGCTTAATATTGTTGCGCATTTCCAATAATGTCACATTATCAAAATAGACAGATAACACATCTATTTTATCTATATGGTTGTTTTCCATCATGATTTAGAATCTCCTCACTCAAATACATCTTATCAATTTATTATTGTCATAGTAACATATTCAATAAGTACACGTGACTATAAATTAAACGATTTTGTAACCTATACTGATCTAAATTTATTATCATAAGCATTAATTCAACTCTAAACGTTATATGCGCATGCTTTTAATATTCAACTTTAACCACAATCTACGTCAAAAGTCCAAATGCTTTCTATATTAAATTACTTTATAATTAAGTTTATGCTATAACAATCTCAATTAAAAAAGAGATTGTAGGAATTCTAAACTGAGGTTACATTATGACAAAAATACAAGCATTTTTAAGTTCTACGATACAACTCAACTTAATTTGGGTTCTGATTATTGCATTAATTTATATCATCATTCATACTTACAGATATAAATCTGTAAACCAGATACTCGATATTTATTTAAATTATATCCCAGTACTAACGCATGAATTTGGCCATATCTTATTCAATAAAATAAGTGGTGGTAAAGCAAAAGATTTAGTTATTGTTGCTAAACCTTCAGAACGTATAGAAACTTCTCAACAAGGATTCGCGATAACTCAATCTAAATCAACGTTAGGTCAAGCTATCACAACATTTGGCGGTTACATCATGCCCCCATTAATGTTGCTTTTAGGATTTTTAGCGCTAGAAAATCAATATCCTAGTTTATTTATTACAGCTTACTTAATCATTTTCATTTACTTTCTAGCGTTAACATCTAGAAAGTTAGTCCCTATTTTAATTGTCTTATTGCTCATCGCTTTACTATATTTTTTATTCCAAAGTGATAATCAACAAATGATGCTTTATATCGTATCCATTAGCTATCATTTTATTTTAGGTGTGTTACTCGGCGAAGTTTTTCAATCATCTTGGACGATTTTCAAGCTAACATTTTCACGTCAAAGTGTCTCATGGGATGGCACGACACTCAAAGAACTCACGCATTTGCCAACGACCTTATTTAGTTTAATATGGATTGCCATTAATTTATTTACAATTTATCATCTACTGCAATCTTATTTTTCATTCTGACAATAAAAGCGTTTCTATCATACAAAAAGCAACCGCTCAATTTTTTGGCGGTTGCTTTTTTATGTTTTTCAACTATGTTATGCACGGTTACCAGAAAGTTTAAATTTCAGCGTATATATGCGCGGCATTGTCATAACTTAATACTGTAATTTGCTCATCTTTCTTTACAATAATAACTTTATTTGTATCATCTTTACTCAAGATTTCAATACGTTCATCAATCAATATATCTTTACTTGATAAGTAGATTAATAAGTCCGTTCTATCACGTACACGTTTTATTGTCACTGTATCACCAGTATCAAACGCTAATAAATTGGTTGTATATAATTCTTTATATTGATTATTTCTCGGGATAATACCGCCATGTGGACATGTGATTGGATAATCTAATAACTTATCTAAACGCTCCACAAATAAGTGAGATACTTTGTGTTCCAGTACTTCTGCTTCTTGATGTACCTCTTCCCAATTATATTGCAAAATTTTTATTAAAAATAATTCTAATAATCTATGGCGTTTAATGATATCTAATGTATATGTTAAACCTTCCTCTGAAAGCTTTACACCTTTATATGGTTTTGTTTCAACATACCCTGACTTCTCCAAACGATTAACCATCTCACTTACAGATGGTGGCTTAATAGTTAAATATTGGGATAGCGTCTTATTCGAAACAAAAGAATGGTCACCATCATGCGTTAAAATTGCTTTTAAATAGTCTTCTTTTTCTTCAGTTAGCATTATCTCACCTCTCAAATCATTCACCTTATTGTATCACGAATCAACTTGACACGCTAAAAGTTCATGGTATATTATAAATTAAATTAGGTTAGCCTAAAAATGTTATTAAGGAGGTTTAAAATGTTAAAGGTAGAAAACTTAAATCTTACACTTGGGAATAAACATGTACTTCAAGATATTAATTTATCCATACCTATTCAGGGTGAAATCATAGGTATTATGGGTCCTAATGGTGCCGGAAAATCCTCATTGATTAAATCACTGATTGGCGAATTCAGACCAACAGGTTCTGCTCAGTTAAATGATCATTCCATACAAAATAATTTGAAGCATGTCACTTATATCCCTCAAAAAGCGCACATAGATTTAGATTTTCCTATAAATGTGGAGCATGTAGTCTTATCAGGGGCTTACAAAGATATCGGTTGGTTTAGGTGGGTGACACCAACTACGAAACAGCGTTTAAATCAATTAATGCAAACTTTGGAATTAGAAGACTTGCGCCACCGTCAAATTTCAGAATTAAGTGGCGGTCAATTACAACGTGTACTTCTAGCACGTGCTTTAATGTCTGAAAGTACCTTGTACTTATTAGATGAACCTTTTGTAGGGATTGATTTCCATAGTGAACAAATCATTATGCATCAATTACGCAAGTTAAAAAAGGAAGGCAAATTATTACTCATTGTCCATCATGATCTATCTAAAACCGAAGAATACTTTGATCGTGTCATTCTATTAAATAGAAATATTCGCTATTTTGGGGATAGCATTACCGCTATGCAACCTGAAAATCTAAACAAAACGTTTTTAAATGCCACAGTACAAAACGAAACGGCTTAATTTTATAGAAAGGACTTAACTTATTATGGAATTTTTACAACATTTGCTAGACTATAAATTTTTGAGCAACGCCCTAATCATTTCAATTGTTGTTGGGATTGTATGTGGTACTGTTGGCTGTCTTATTGTTTTAAGGGGACGTTCACTTATGGGTGATGCAATGAGTCATGCCGTATTACCTGGTGTTGCATTATCATTTTTATTTGGTATACCAATGTTTATTGGTGCATTAATTACAGGTATGATTGCAAGTATTTTCATTGGCTTCATTACTAAAAATAGTAAAACCAAACCAGATGCTGCCATTGGGATTAGTTTTACAGCATTTTTAGCCACAGGTGTTATTTTAATCAGTTTGATTAACAGTACCACTGATTTATATCATATATTATTCGGTAATTTACTTGCTGTTACACAATCTACATTTTGGTCAACTATTATTGTAGGTATCATTGTAATGGTGTTAATCATCATTTTTTATAGACCATTAATGGTATCTACATTTGATCCAGTTTTCAGTAGAATGAGCGGATTAAATACAACTGTATTTCATTATTTTGTAATGTTGTTATTATCTCTCGTAACTGTCGCAAGTATTCAAACCGTTGGCATTATCTTAGTAGTAGCACTATTGATTACACCTGCTTCTGCAGCATTTTTAATTGCCAAAAAATTACATACTATGATGATTATTTCAAGTATTATAAGTACGATTAGTGCAATTGTTGGTTTGTATATTAGTTATGTTTATAACATTCCAAGTGGTGCCACAATTGTATTCTGTGCATTTATAATTTATGTTGTGATATTCATTTTAAACAAATTCAATATTTTCAATAAGAAAGGACAACAAATATGAAAAGGTTAATATCGATTGCACTTATCCTACTATTATTTTTAGCAGCATGTAGTAATGGAAAAAGTGATTCAAACTCAAATTCAAATGAAAAACTAAAAGTCGTTACGACTAACTCTATTTTATACGATATGGTGAAAAATGCCGGTGGTGATAATGTCGAAATTCACAGTATTGTCCCTGTTGGTCAAGATCCTCATGAATATGAAGTAAAACCAAAAGACATCAAAGCATTAACAGATGCAGATATTGTTTTTTATAATGGCTTAAATTTAGAAACTGGTAATGGTTGGTTCGACAAAGCGTTATCTCAAGCTAATAAATCAACTAAAGATGACAGTGTGGTTAAAGTATCTGAAAAAGTAAAACCTTTTTATTTAAATGGTGCTGAAGGCGATGAATCTAAACAAGATCCTCATGCATGGCTAAGTTTAGAAAATGGGATTAAATATGTTGAAACGATACGTGATACCTTATTAAAACATGATGAAAAACACAAAGAAGATATCGAATCTCATAGTAAAGACTATATCGCTAAATTAGAATCATTAAATAAAGAGAGTCACGAAAAATTCAATGATATTCCAAAAGATCGCAGAGCAATGATTACAAGTGAAGGTGCTTTTAAATATTTCTCTAAACAATACGACATTAAGCCAGGTTATATTTGGGAAATTAATACTGAAAAACAAGGTACTCCTGAACAAATGAAACAAGCAATTGAATTCGTAAAAGATAATCAACTTAAACACTTACTTGTCGAGACAAGTGTCGATAAGAAGAGTATGCAAAGTTTAAGTGAAGAAACGAAGAAAGATATATACGGTGAAGTATTTACCGATTCAATCGGACAAGAAGGTTCTAAAGGTGATTCATATTACAATATGATGAAATCGAATATAGAAACTGTACATGGCAGCATGGAATAGATGGTGCGGGCTATTGACCTAGTCATAGGTGAATAGTCCCATGTCGTACGACTTCCCTCCTAATTAAGCGTACGGCATGGTGGTATTCAAGCCTTAAATCATCTCCCTTACACTCCATCAATGGTGGCTCCTCCCCCCCTTTGATGGAGTTTTTTTTAGCGAAAATTTTTTGAAAAAATTAGTTTCGCTTATACATGAGCTTTAGCTCAAGTATTCCTCCTCATTTCATGACTTAGTGGCACTTATGCATGAGCTTTAGCTCAGGTATTCCTCCACTTTGAAAAAATTAGTTTCGCTTATGCATGCGCTTTAGCTCAAGTATTCCTTCTCATTACATGACTTAGTGGCACTTATGCATGCGCTTTAGCTCAAGTATTCCTCTTTTACATATCATATTCGACTGACTCTTACGGGAAAATACTAGCCAAAAACTACAGGTTAAGACAGTGCCTGCGAAAAGCGTTCACAAAAAAACTGCCAACAAAGTTGGAGACTTTGTTAGCAGTTTATAACCATCTTCCAAAATGGAATCTAGTGTTATTTATTACCTTATCAATCCGTTAAACTATCTACAATAATCATTTCATCATAATTAATTGCTTCACGAATTTTTAAAGCTGTTACTTCACTTACTTCTTCATCTTCTACAAGTTGATTTAAAATACGACGTTGCTCTTTTAATGCGCTTAATTTAATTTTCGTGATAGAGTTCTCATTTTTAGGATTAAAGAAATTGGAAGGTGTTAAATTATCGATACGAATAAGATAACTATCACAAATCATACCAACTTCTAATTTATTGTTTTCCGTTGTTTCTTTGCCTAATCGACTCACTACACGATAATGTACTGTACGCATAATGTTGGAAATCTCACGTAAGTTATCTACAACAGATAATGGAGAGGCCGCATTCGTTTTCACTTTCGTACGTATTCTTCTCTTTAAAATCATTGCTCTTACTTCAACTTTGATACGTTGTAATAACGAAGCTTGTTTATATACTTGTGTTCGTTCTGTATAACGCATGTAGTTATCCAACACGTTTGTAGTAATATCGCCATTTTCAACAAGACCATTTAATGTTTGATTTTCTACATCAAATGCTAATTTTTGAAGTCTCTGAAGCTCTTTAGTATTTTCATCTTCATTTTCAACCGTTCTTAAAAATGCTAGCTTATCATGATAATCTTTTATTACATTACCATATTGGAAACTAGACGTAACTGAGGATTGCTGATTTAATGAATCGATAACTTTTTCTAAAATATAAACACGTGCCTGCTTAAAGTTCATACCAACGATTTTAGGTTTTTTAGCATTCGGTGTAACGACTGGTAAAATCATCTGTGCCACAATTAAACTGATAATAACCATACCTGAGGCAATAAATAATAGGTCATCTCTAAAAATAAATGAATGATGATCTGCTAACATATATGGCAATGTCAGTGCGATTGCTAAGGAAATCGTACCATGCACCCCACACAACGTCATTATAAACGCATACATACCTCTTTTTGGCGGGGTTTCTGCAGTTTTCTGATCATCCTCATTATGTGAAATCATTTTTTGGAACGGGCTCACTGGTAAATAAAAATAAGGATATAAAACAAAAACCCATAAAAATCTGAACAGATAAATTGCTAATGCAATAAGACATGTCACAGTAATTAAGAATATTAAGTTATGCGGTTCGTTCTCAATAATTCTCCCTACAACTTCAGGAATTAAAAATCCTAAGATAGAAAACACAAATCCATTTAATGCATATCCTAATATATTCCATGTGTGATTATAACTCATCTGCAACCTAGTACGTGCTTGAGCAATTCGATCACGTTCAAAACCATGTACTAAACCTGCAACAACTGCTGCAATAATACCAGAAGCATGGAACATTTCGGCAACGATATATGTGATAAATGGTGTTACAAGTTGGATAAATGTAAACATATTAATATTTTCAATGCCACGTCTTGACAACGTCACACGGAAACGAACAAGTGCGACCCCAATTAATAACCCAACAATAAATCCACCAATTGAAGAAATTAAAAATTGTTCAACTGCATTCACCATTGAAAATCCGCCTGTAATCAATGCTGCTACGGCAATTTTAAAAGATATGATACCTGCTGCATCATTTAATAAAGACTCACCCTCTAAAATTGTCATAGAACCTTTGGGAAGTACTTTGCCATTCGTGATTGCTTGGACTGCAACGGCATCCGTTGGACACAAGATTGCAGCGAGCGCAAAAGCAGCTGCCATAGGTAACTCAGGCCAAATCCAATGCACAAATAAACCTACTACAATCACAGTTGTCACTACCAACCCTAATGCCATCATTAGCACAGGTTTAATATATCGCCTTAAATGAACACGAGAGACTTTAACACCCTCTACGAAAAGTAACGGAGCAATTAAAGCCACCATAAATAATTCTGAATCAAAATTAAATTGTACTGGAATAGGTGTGACATACAATAGCATACCTAATATAATTTGAATGAAAGCTAAAGGTATTTTTGGAAGAAAAGTGTGTAAGAATGAACTTAATATGACTAGTGCTAAAAATATAAGTATAGTTTCAAATATTTGCAAGGTTTCACCTCTTTTCAACGTCATTATTCTTTCATAATTGTTGAGGTTGAAACAAAAAATAACATCGTCTTTACATGAATATATTGCGTCCCAAACTCTTAATCACAAATTATCAAATTAATTTCATTCCCCAATTTGATAATGAACTTAAAAATAAACACAATTACAAATATATTTTATTTTATCATTTTATGCCCCATCACTTAAACGTATTGCACTTGAAAATAAAATATTTCATACATATTTTTTATTTATTCACTCTTACATCATTCTATTGCTATAAAACTTTTTATTTAAGCAATTAAATTCATTGTGCAGCAATCATATTTTATCATCATGTACTTAACAATAAAAAAAGAAGTAGCATGGAAACCCAGCCGAAACGGGTCTCATCATCCTACTCCCTGCGATTATATTCGTTCATTAATAATCATGCTCTTTTTCATAAGTTTTACGTCTTCGTTCTTCACGTTCATGCGCACGTTGTTTCAGTTGCTCAAACGTATTGTTTTCAGAGGAACTCAGTAAAATATTCGTTTGTCTTGGTGCATCACTTTTTCTATACATATAAGCGCCAGTTCGATAAGCGGCACGTGAAATCAAATGTCCACCAACTGGAGATGTTAAATTAATAAACACCAGCGCTAATATTAGTCTTACACTTAAATAGCCTTGTGAAGAAATAAAGAATATGATAACACCCACTAATGTTAATAATACAGATAGCGTAGAACTTTTAGTCGCTGCATGACTTCGTAAAAAAACATCCTGGAATTTGATTAATCCAATAGAACTTATTAAAGCAATGATACTCCCTAAGAAAATCATAATTGCTGCGATTAGATTAACGATTTCGCTTGTTATTTGCATTGAAGACGTGTCCCCCTTCTATAAATCTAGAAATTGACACCGTACTTACGAATGAAATGATAGCGATAAGTAAGATTGAATCCAAGAACGAAAAAGTTCCAAATACAATACTTAACAAACCAACCATAGACATCAATATAGCACTAGCAGCATCGAATGTGACAACTCTATCCGCAGTGGTCGGTCCTTTAATTAATCTAAATAAAGTTAATAATAAAGCAATACCAAATAAAATCAGTGCGCTTGTTATGAAAAAATCTGTTAGTGTGCCGATCATTCTGCCACCTCCAATATGAGTCCTTCATATTGTCTAATACTTTTCAGCAATTTTTGCTTCTCTTTGTCGGAAACGTCAATTGCATGTATAAAGAACTTTTTCTTTTCTTTAGATATTCTAATTACAGTTGATCCTGGCGTGATGATAATCAATATAGTTAAGAATGTGACTTCCCAATCATTATCTAATGTTGTTTCATAAGTCACTAATCCTGGATTTAAATCTTTGGTCTTAAATAAAATATAATTGATTATTGTCATACTTGATGTTATTAATTGGTAAAGATACACAACTAAAATTTTAATACCAACCCAAACTTTTTTTAAATAAAATTGTTGGCCGAAAAAGCGGTGTAAAATATAGATAACTAATATACCAATGAGATAACCTGCAAAGAAGGTGGATAATTTAAAAGAGTCTTCATCTTGAAATAATACCCATAAAAATGCGATGACAATATTAAGTAAGACTTGTCTCATTATTTATCCCCCTTTATTAAATGAGGATTTACCATTTTTTCATATAATCCATCATCCATATTTAAATGTGTCGCATTATCTGTCACTTTAAATAGTAATGGTGCGGCTAAGCCCATTACGATGATCATAGCAACCAGTACGCCGATTAAATTTTTACGATAAGTAGGTATTTTATTAAATACAATTGCCTCTCCTTTGCTTTCATTACCAAGGTACATCACAAAGAAAATTCTAAATAAACTAAACATAGCAATTAAACTCGTTATAATCATTAATGCTAAACCAATGTAATTTCCATTTTCAATCGCACCTTTAAAAATAAATACTTTACCTGGAAAACCACTAAATGGTGGCACGCCGCCGATTGCTAATATCATGACTACAAAAGCTACACCAAAGAAGGGTTCTTGTTTGGCAAGCCCATATAAACTTTTATATTGTCTAAGGCCAGTAATGTATACCAAACTACCAATAATAAAGAAAAGCAATGTTTTCACTACAATATCATTTGCTAAATAAAAGATTGCGCCGTTTACGCCAGCGATTGTATTCGTACCTAATCCTAAAATTATGAAACCAATCGATAGAATAACTTGATAGGCAGCAATTTTCTTAATATCCCTATAAGCAAGTACACCAAATGCACCAATCAACATCGTAATACAAGATAAAAAGACTAATAATGGATGTGTAATACCACTATGTTCATCAAATATTAATGTGAAGAAACGAATTAATGCATATGCACCGACTTTAGTCATCAAAGCAGCAAACAATGCAGCCAATTCAGTATTTAATACGGCATATGCCTTAGGTAACCACATAAATAGCACAAGTGCTGCTTTGGCACTGAATGCAATCAAGAAGACCATAGAGACAATGACAATTGAACTCTTATCATCATCCATTTCATTTAATCTTTGTGCAACAAGCGTAAAGTTTAGTGTACCAGTCAGTTTGTATAACAAACCAACACCGAGCAAGAGTAACCATGAACCTAATATATTCAATACTACATAGATAATGGCTGCACGTAACTGCTCAACTGATTGTCCCAAAGTGATAAGTACAAATGACGCTAGTAACATCACTTCGAACATAACATAGATGTTAAATAAATCTGCCGTTAAGAACGAACCGATGACACCCACTGTTAAAAACAAAATAAAACTTGGTAGATAATAACGAATGGCACGTTTTTCAGTTCTACCAAATCCATATGCCATAATCAGTGTGACAACAAAACTTGATGTTGTAACCAATAAGAGACTTAGTGAGTCACCGACAAACTGTATACCAAAAGGTGCTTGCCAACCACCAAAATCTAAAGCAATCGGCTTATGGTACATAACATAAATTAGTAGAAGCAATGAAACAACTGTCGTTACTGCCATTGTACCGATAGAAAATATTCTAGATAATCTACTGTGTGTACGTATAAACACAAGGCCTAAAGCACATACAGCTGGCAGAAGTAATGGTAAAATCAATAAATTACTCATTAGCATCGTCGTCATCACCTCTCAATACATCAATTTCATCTTCTTTTGTCACACGATAGGTTCTGTAAACTAATACAAGAAGGAAAGCCGTCATAGCAAAACCAATAACAATCGCCGTTAAAACAATGGCTTGTAATAAAGGATCGACAAAATTTTGACTTCCTTCACCTATTAAAGGTTCCACTTTATTTTTACTATAATTACCCATACTCATAATAATTAAATTACCTGCGTGTGTATAAATCGAAATGCCTATAACAATACGGATTAAATTGACTGATAATATCATATACGTTCCTACAAATATTAAGAAGCCAATGACCATTAATAATATCAGATTCATGAACGACCACCACTGATAGACAACATAACGGTCACAACAACACCCACAACGGCTAATACGATTCCCGCTTCAAATACGGTAACTGTCGTTAAGTGCACTTCCCCTAATAACGGTAATTGTACATAAGCATCTGTTTGGTAAAGGAACGGTTTACCAAAGAACATAGGTACAACAGCAGTGAGAAATGATAGTAATGAACCACAAATCATTAGAATTCTAAAATCAAGCGGTAACGCTACTAATACTTGTTTAACATCAAAAGCCAAGAACATAAGTAAAAACGCTGAACTAAACACGAGACCGCCGATAAATCCGCCACCTGGATTATTATGACCTGCCAAAAACAAGTAGAATCCAAATGTTAACAAAATAAACACAACGATCTTCGTTACGGTTTTTAATACAACATCATTCTCTTTCATCTTGACCCCTCCGTTCTTTAAAGTTAAGTAGCGTATAAATACCTAATCCGGCAATAATGAGTACCATACCTTCAAACAATGTATCTATGGCACGGAAATCCCCAAGAATTGCATTCACGATATTTTTACCACCTGTTAATTTATATGCATCATGATAGAATGTTGAAATTGTTGGCATCGAATCGCCTTGTTGTGCAATAAATACAAGTGTAACAACAATGACTGCCATTAATAATGAAACAATAATTTTGACTGCTTCACGTTTTTTATGAACTTTCGCACGTGGTACGTTAGGCAGTCTAGAGAAACTAACAATAAATAGAATTGTTGTTATTGTTTCTACTACTAATTGCGTTAACGCTAAATCTGGTGCTTTCATTAAGATAAAGAATATCGTTACACAATAACCAATAATCCCATTAAGGACAACCATAGTTAAACGTTGTCTAATAAAGGTGAGTCCAATACCCAGGACGAATACAACAATTAACGTAATGACCTCTATCGGACCGAAATCACTTACATGAATTTGATGTACTTCTGGGAAACCAGCTTGAATCATACCGTAGATGACAACCATGCTAAAAATGAGCAAGGTAATCGTAATATAATGATTCAAACGGTTATTCATTAATGAGCGAATACCATAACCAGAATAATGTTCAAATTGTTTATATGAACCTAAATATAAATCAGTAATCGTTTTTACTTTCACTTGATTTGCATACTTTTTCCAATTAATTCTAAGTGCCATGATAAATCCGACTACTATCACAATTAAGCTTAAGATTAACGGTAAGTTAAAGCCATGCCATTGTGATACATGCGGTGCAACTTGATCTACTTTTTCTCCAATTGTGATACTTCGTAATGCCGGTAAAATGATATTATGTCCAAATACATTAGGAATAAAGAATATGACCGGTAACCAAATCATCATAATTGCAGAAGGTAGCGTGAATAAAAATGGTTCATGCGGTGATTTTTTTGGTAAGTCTGCTTGTTGATAATCTCCCCAGAATACTTCTTTGATCATATAAACACCATAAACCAATGTGAATATACTTGCGATCACACCGATTACAGTAATGATAACTGTAAGCGTGAGATTAAATTGAGGTAATTCAACTGCACTTACTAATCCATCAAAGAACATCTCTTTACTTAAAAAGCCATTTAAAAACGGTATACCTGCCATAGATAAAGCAGATAGTAACATCACAATGTGTGTGATTGGAAATACTTTTTTCAAACCAGATAAACGGCGAATATCCCTTGTACCCGTTTCATGGTCGATAATACCTACGCCCATAAATAAGGCACCTTTATATAATGCGTGATTCATCAGATGGAATAGTGCTGCAAATAAAATCATGCCATAAATTTTTGACAACTCACCTGTTGGATGTTGTGCAAAGCCACCTCCAAGGCCTACCATAGAAACAATCATTCCTAATTGACTAATGGTTGAGTAAGCTAATATTGCTTTCATATCAAATTGTCTTGTGGCATTCACTGCACCAAAAATCATCGTAATTAAACCAACAAATGTGACACTATAAATGTAAAAATCACTTAATCCTAATACAGGTGTAAATCTAAATAGTAAAAAGATACCTGCTTTTACCATAGTAGCTGAATGTAGATACGCACTCACAGGTGTCGGTGCTGCCATGGCTTTTGGTAACCATATATGGAAAGGAAATTGGGCAGATTTAGTAAATGCGCCAAGTAGTAGCAGGATGATAATTGGTATAAATAAATGACTTTGTGCAATTTTATCACTCTGTTCAATAATAGAAGTGATTGAATTCGTACCAGTTACAATGTAGATCATGATGAAACCTGCCAATAATGCCAGTCCACCAAATACTGTAATCATAAACGATTGTATTGCACCGAACTGACTATCACCCTTACTGTACCAATAAACAATAAGTAAAAATGAGGAAACACTTGTTAATTCCCAGAATACATACATTAAAATTGTATTGTTAGCTGTTACAATGCCTAACATACTGAACATAAATAATAATAAATACAAATAAAAACGTGGTAAATTATCATGTTCTTTAGATAAGTATTGTGTTGCATAATAAACAACGGCTAATCCAATAAGAGAAATTAATAAACTAAAAAATAAACTTAAACCATCAAGTCGAAAGTCTATATTGATATCTAATAATGTGAGCCAAGGTATTTTAACTGATACAAAGTTTCCTTGCATCACAGATGGTAGCTGATACAAAAAGTAAACCGAAGCAACTATGGGTGCTAAAAGTGCTATATGTCCAGCATATTTCTGGAATTTTATATTTGTCAGTGTAAATAATAGGATGACCATTATTAATATTAAAGTGCTTAGTAGATATACTAAACCCATCGTATCCCCCCTTTAGTTATTATTTTATAAATTTAAAGCTATTGTTGTTTTACTTGCTTTAGTTGAAATACCAATAAATTTCATCGTTTCATACGTGGTTTGATGACCTAGATACTTTTGAATAATAGAAATTGAAATACCTGATTGATACGCATGATACGCAAATGTTTTCCTGAGCGTAGTTAAACCTATATGTAACATGCCTAGTTCTACTGCTGCAGCATGTATAATTCTATACGCCTGCTGACGTGACAAACCTTTCAATGTTCTATTGGATTGAAATAATAATTGACTATCCTCTAAATGTTCTTCTTCTATATATTGTGCCAATTCATTTCTTAATTTATCTGGCAATCTAATATGAATATTCGATGCATGTTCTTCAAGCCAATAATATTTAATTTTATTTTTTTCACCTTTTACATCACTCACACAAAGGTTTAATAATTCGGACAGTTTCACACCTGTATGTATCGCAAATTTAAAAAATAAATAATCACGTTTTGATTTACAACTAAGTACTTTATACATTGCCTTTATCTCATTAATATCCCTAATTGGATCTACTTGGTTCATATATTCACCTCTCAACTATAAATGTTTCTTATTTAATGATATATGATATTTATGTCACATGAAAGGGATTAGCTTAAATTTCTCAAATTATTTTTGGCCAATTCACTATTTAATTTCGATATATATAGTGAAAGGAGGTTGAAACAGATGAGTACAATTAGTCAACTTGCAGTAACAATGTCACGCACACTGTACGATAAAGATGGAAAAGCCAGTCAGGTCAAACGTCACTTTACTAATTTAAATACTGAAGCGACACCAGAACAACTCAAAAGCTTTAAATCAATTATCGAACAAATCACTGGAGAACGTTTTGACAAGCTAGAAGTCATTAAGACCGAAGCTATTAACTAAATGAGGAGGCACTAAACAATGTCACAAACCCTAGAGCTTATATTCAATGATGCAGTAAATAAAGCAATCAAATTACCATTACCCAAAATTGAACACTTCGTAAACGAATCAGCAGTTAAAGAAGGTATGACTAAAATCATAGATTTAGATATTTTACGACCTAAATCTGGTATTCCAACGTCTATTCATTCAGCACAGATTATAGACAAATCTACTAAACTCATATTTGAAAACTAAACTATTTAACTTAATGGTAGGAACTTTTATAACGGACTTCCTAGTCACACTATTAAATCAAAATATAGAAGATTTAAAAAGTTAGCTAAAGTAGATACCTATGCCCTACGATCAGGCTATTTCTTTTACTTAAACGAAAGTAAAGTATATAAATCTAATTACGTTGGTCGCCTGCAATTGCTATAAAGTAACTGGTCATAGGTCATAAACATCTTAGATTAATAAAACAACGGTAATTTCTATTTAATTCAAATAGAGATTGCCGTTTTCTTCATTGTTATGAAAATTGATAATTCACTAAACTATTATTGTTAATAGCCCAATAAAGCTTGTATTTGAATATACTTATACGTATTGTAATGAGTTGGTTACGTTATGCTACGCTTAGAACAAAATTCATAACCTTCTACAAAATGGCCGATATCTAATAATAGATTTTAAATATAAAGGAGAACTGATCCATGAACGGACTAGTTCTCCTTTATTTTTGAAGGTGGCTTAATCTCTATGTGGTCGTAATCTAACAGTATCGCCAAAAAATATCTTTTTCTTACCTAATTTTTTACATATCGCATACTGATCATATACTTCGACGACTTGGGCTAAATTTTTATAAGAATGCCTTGAATTCAACACTTCTAAAAATTGATGTTTTTTTATATTATCATTTCTACCTACACCCAAGAAAAAAGTTTCTTGATCTAAAAGTCGAATTATGGAAAGCAGTTTCACTATCTATAGTCACTCACTTCTTTTATTACTTCTGTTATTTAAAATTGATTAATTTTGCTAATTTTTAAAATTCTAAATTTATTAACATACGTATTTTATTACATTTTGTGTATTGTGTACATTATTTTCTGTAATATACAAATATTTCTTGATTGAATTTAAATGTATGCATATTTTTCACTTTCCTATATAATGTATATATATCTTGAAAGAAAGCGTGATTTAATGATCCTCTTATATATACTCGGGATTGTCGCAGGTATGGTGGTTCCTTTTCAAACTTCAATCAACTCTAGATTAAGTCTTTATACGAAATCTTCATTCTATGCGTCTACAATCTCATTTGCAACCGGAACTATTTTTTTAATTTTAATTAATCTTATTACCAATCCTCATGTATTTACAGCACAGTTTTACAATAATCAATCTTTCAGTTACATATGGTTTGTCGGTGGTATGCTTGGTGTTATTTTTCTTACTGGTAATCTATTGCTATTACCTCGTTTAGGCGCGTCATTAACCGTTGTTATGACTGTGGCTGGTCAAATTATTATGGGCGTCATGATTGATACCTTTGGCTGGTTTGGTGCAAATCAAGAACCTTTTACTATCTTTAAAGTACTAGGTATCATTGTTTTAATTTTCGGCATCATACTTATGAACTATGTAAAAAGAACACCCATTGAAACAAATAAGTCATCAACCGTTTATATCTGGTTAGTGATTGGATTTATCTTTGGTTTTTGTCCTCCAATCCAAACAGCTATCAATAGTGCTTTAGGTCAACAAATACACTCATCTGTTATGGCCTCATTGATTTCATTCGCGGTTGGTACCATTGTCCTATTCATACTTACATTGATATTTAATAGAAGTCTTAAACTTAAGACAGTCGATGCAAAACAAGGTAAACTCAAACCAATCTATTTTATCGGTGGTATGCTGGGGGTTGTATTCGTAACTACAAATATCATATTAATGCCACATCTTGGTGCTGCACTAACGACGATTATCGTTATGTTAGGTCAAATGCTAATGGGTGTAATCATTGATCATTTTGGTTTATTAGGTACGCGCATTAATAAAATCACTACGCGAAAAATCATTGGCATCATTGCGATAATGATTGGTATTATTTTATTGAGATTATTCTAAAAATGTATCGTAGCGTTATTTACTTTAAACTTTTGGTAAATGACGCTATTTTTTTATAGAAAAGCAATGCTACACCGCAGTATAATAGGGTTATCAAAACATCAAGAGGTGACTTCTTTGCGGAAATTTTTAATTTTTATCACACTACTCGCTTTATTTTGTAGTATCACCCTACTAAGCTGGCTCTATTTAACAAAGTCTCATACTGAGCATCCCCATACAGTGGAAACACTCAAAATTCAATATAAAGAACCACAACACTTCACAGGTATACAATCGCCTTCTCAACTAACAAATATTTTTTTCGATTCAAATAAAGGTATCATCCACAATTGGTTTGTTAAGAATGAAGAACACGTCAAGAAGAACCAGCCCCTATTTGAATATTACAATGTTGACATCGAGCACCAAATCACTTCTAAACAAAAATACTTAGCCCACTTGAATAACATTGACCCACTTAAGTATCCTACAATCTCACTTGAAAGAAATCGTACACAACATGAAATTGAAACCCTGCAAACACAACTACGCACAACGATTTACGCATCGATGGATGGTCAAATTGCCATTAATCAACATGTGCCTTCTCAAAATAATGGTCTTATTCTGCAAATTTTTAATCCCAGTGCTATAATCAAAGCTAAAGTTCCAGAATCAATAGTAAATACATTGGAATTAAAGGATAAAGTACACATATGCATTGATCCAGGTCATAGTTTCACAGGTACTGTAAATTTCATTAGTAAATTACCTTTAAATACTGAAGCTAATACAAAATCATCTCAGTATCATGTTGAAATCAGTTCAACACCGGATATTAAATTCGGTCGTCATTTACGCGTAGAAAAACCTAATTACACTATTGAAATTCCAAAAACTGCAATATATAAAAAGCAATTCGTTTTTTTACAAAGAAATAAAAAATTTATTAAACGGGTTATTAAAACAGAAAAATTGGGTAATAACAAAGATATGAAAGTTATACAAGGTTTAAATGTAGGCGATACAATTGCTAAAAATGCAAATCATGTTCTGTCGAAAAATTAAACGTACACAGTATAAATATTAAACACCTTTAAATAGAAATTAGTTTTTTAGTAATTTTATCAAATCATGGAAAATTGAAAATGAGAAATATTAATTATATTTCCCTCATTGGTATTTAAAGAATTGAATTAATATCTTAAATCATTCATGTACCACTAAAACAGTTTTTTGTTTACTTTCTATTTTTATTTAGTTATAATAAACTAAATAATAGCAGTTTTAATATATTTCACTCAAATATAATAGGTCTGCAAATTATGATAAACTCTTTGTATTTAACTTTGAATTAAGATAAATATTTATACAGAAACACTTTTAATATGTATATTTGATTGGGCAATAAAATAGGGAGGAATAAGGATGGCTATCACCAAAATCAATGATTGCTTTGAATTATTAGCGATGGTTACTTACGCTGATAAATTAAAAGGAATTATCAAAAAAGAATTTTCAATAAGTTTCGAGGAGTTTGCTGTATTAACTTATATTAGCGAACACGAAAGTGAAGAATATTATTTAAAAGATATTATTAATCATTTGAACTATAAACAACCTCAAGTTGTTAAAGCTGTTAAAAACTTATCTCAAGAAGATTATTTCGATAAAAAACGTAATGAACATGATGAAAGAACTGTATTAATTTTAGTTAACACTAAACAACGTAAAAAAATTAATGAGTTACTATCACGTGTGAATGATCGCATTAAAGAAGCTAACGACGAAAAAGAAGTTTAAGCTTAATATAAAAGAGGCCGAGACATGCAATGCATGTCTCGGCCTCTTTGACTATGATAAGACAGGTAATTATATATTAAAATACCCCTATTTATGTATTTTAGCTGCGCCTCCATCCTAATCCTCTTTAATTACATAACTGAGATAGAAACCAAGTTTTTTAAAATTTGATTTCTGTCTCAGCTCAATTTTATCTAAAATTCAAACCGCTTCATTTGAGAAGTACGTTGATATATTCATTTCTTTAAAAATATACTAAATCTAATTATTCTTTTTGAAATTCATTAGCCTCTATAAAATCACTGTAAACATCTAAAAAATGTTCTGGTTCTTCAATATGTGGCGCATGACCTGACTCATTAAATGTCTGAATTAGCAGTCTTGTAAATGAATAATGATATTTTTCAATAGTCTCTGTTGTCATTAAAGGATCATATACACCATTAACAATTAATGTAGGCACATCCGTTTGTTTAATAACAACATCTTTATTAAATACAGGAAAATTCATTAATGCTCGTGTGGCTACAGCACTATCTTCTGCTGATTGTCTACTATAAATCAATTGATTTTGAAACCATTTCTTAGCTTTTTCTTGTTCTTTATACATATAAGGCAATAATAATATCAGTGCTTCAGATTTATCAAAACCTTCAATTTCATCTTGGTGTTCAATCATTAATTTATTTAAAGCATGCACGCTATCAATAAGATTACAAGCAATTAAGGTTAATGTTGCGACCATTGATTCATATTTATCAGTAAAATGCTTTGCAATTAATCCTCCCATGTCATGACCAATAAGATGGGCAGATGATATATTCAATTTTGTCATCAAAGCTTTTAAATCTTCTACATGATCTTCTAAATTAAACGAATTCTTTTTTGTTGATTTACCGTGTCCTCTTACATCATAAACAATCACTTCAAATTTATGTTTTAATTCATCTTTTAGGCTATATAATGAAGCCATGTTGCCATCTAGGCCATGAATTAGTATCACAGGAAAACCTTGACCCTCTCGGATGTATGCAATCTCGTTGTTATAATTTGTTGCGACTTTTTCCATTTTGGGCCACCTCCCTTTACAAAATTCATATACCCGTAATTGAATCGCCTTATGCTATCTTTTTAATTTTAAATTATGTCCCCATATTCAATTAACATTAAATACATGCTTATAAATAAAAAAATACGTTCCAGTGCCACACCATACCTTAGGTGTTTAGCACTGAAACGTGTTCGCTTCATTTAAGTGTTTAAATCATAAATACTATTAATTTCTAGAAGAGATGCGGATTGTATAATAAATAATGACAATTAACAATAATATCCAAATAATGATTGAGCCAATTTGTGCAATACTCGCGTTTCCAATCATCGCATCAATTGTTTTTTGACATAATAGTAATCCAATTCCTGTAAACTCTAATCTTTTAAAATAAATACCTGAAATACTGAATAATATACCTATAAAAAATACGACTTGATGTGCATAGATTGTAACCGCTACAATACCTAAATTAATATCAAATGTATGTAATATCACAAGGACAAACGCAGCCATTGCCACTACTAAGCCAATAACCATTTCAAACTTATTACTGTATAAATAATTCTTCCAATCAATTCGCAAGTATATGAAGATTGAAATTGGTAAAATAATTAAAAAGTAAAAAATAGATGTGCCCGTAGCTGCTTGAAATGGTACATATTGCTTATCATATAAGTAAGAAAGTAAAATAAAATTAACAATAAAAAAAATAATAGGATTGAGTTGTAGTGTGAATAAATTGCGTTGAATCGTTAGTATTATTTCTGCTGGTGATTTTCGTCTATATTCAATATAGTCTTCATCTTTGGCTTCAGATTTTTGGAAATCCTTTTTTAATTTCTCTTTAATATCTTCTATTAAGTTTGGAGAAAGACCTTTATGAGTAAAATAGTCATTAATATTTTCTACTAAAACCTTATCGTTAACTCTCATATTTGACTCCTTTTATAAAATTCACTTTAATCTATCAACACTATTGTAGTTGAGATATCAAAGCTGTTTCTTTAATAATCTCATACTACACTTGATTTTAACAATAAAATAACAAGTACAGGATAGATAATTTCATTTTCAATAAGGGTTTCGAAACCCCACTTGATTTACCATACACAAGCCATTGCTTATTCGTATGATTTAATGTCCAATATAAATTAGAGTCTGAGACACTATATAAGTCCCAGACTCTAATTTATATTATACGTTAGCGACTATCTCTAACTCAGGTGACGTTAATACATCGTTTTCTATAGAACTACTCTTTCGTGAAAAAGTAGTTCTTATACAAATGTCGCAATGCTTGTAATCAATAGCGCATTGTAGCAATATTTGCGCATGCGTTTCGGCTTATATAAGCTATTTACATTGTTTCACTGATATTTATGATTCAGTCAAATCAATACGGTACAATTTAATGTTTTTATCACTTGGTGATGAAGAACTAAATTGATATGATAAATCATTGTCTTGAACATAACCGAAATTACCAGTTACATTATTATAATGCTCACGTGTAACAGCATTACTACCAACAACATTTTTAACCGCTTTGTAAGTTGGACCGTCTGTATCATTATAACTCATAGAAACACGCGTAATTTTACCGTTGTTCTTTTTACCGTCAGCTGTTACAACAAGTACACCATTATCTTTTTTAAATTCATAATAATGTTCTTTGCCATCCGGTCTGTGTGAGTATACGGATACATCATTAGATTTCAATAAGTTTTGAACAGGTTCGCCGATTTTCGCACCTTCTAACGTTGTATCTCCTTGTTGCAGTGATTTAACATTTTGGATAGAGTTACCTGACGCGGCATCAACACTACCTGTGCTCATTCCGGAAAGTGCTAACCCCGATACGATTACTGCTGCAAATAATTTTTTCATAAGCACGCTCTCCTTCTGTTTATAAGTTTCTTTGTGCTCACCCATATTGTACTATAAATGTTACTAAAATAACAGTATTGTTACAATAAGATTACAAAAACAGTGCGACTTGTAATAAAAAATTGCTGCATAACAGCACTTACAAACTTTCATTCATATCGAATTGAAGGTTAATATGTTAATTCTTTTTCATTGTCTTTGATAAATTTTAACACCAAATCTACAAATTTATCTTTTTCTTCAACAAATGGATATAATCCAGACGCAGTAAATGTTTCAAATTGTACTTCACCCATATAATCTCCCACTTCTTTCGCTTCAACAATGGTTGTTCTTTCACCATGTTGACCAGCAATAATCAAAGTAGGTAAATCAATTTCACTTAAATAACTCATGATATTATTGTCATTAAATGAATCTTTGACTGCTTCTAATTCCGCTTCTGTAGCGATACCATTTGTATTATCTACATGTTTTAAGAATTTCTTAGCTTTACGTTTTGAGTAATATAAATGCTTATCTAAAAATTTCTGTTGTTCTTCTTTATCCCAATTTCTAATTTGATTGGCATACCTGCGATATAAACGTTCTTCTGGAGACATATCGTTTAACAGCGTTGGATTTACTAATGTAATTGAGTCAGTCATTTCTGGATACATTGCTGCAAATGCGCTAGCAACAGATCCTCCTAATTCATGACCAATCAATGATGCTTGTGTGACATATAAATAGTCTAATAGCTCTTTAATATCTTCAGCATATTCCTTGAAATCAATATGTTGTGGTTTGTCAGAGTATCCGTGACCTCTTAAATCAACAAGTATAACTTGGTTATCATCAGTAAAATTTTCCTCTATCATATCAAATACTGTTAAATTATCGAATGCAGTGTGAATCATCACTATTGCATTGCCTTCACCACTCGTTCTGTAATTGAGTGCAGTACCGTCGCTTGTTGTAAATAAATTCATTTATTCTCTTCCTTTCTTTGCAATTGGTAATATAGATAATAATTCTTCTGTCGTGTTAATCGTAAAATCAACTTCTTCTGGCAATGGTTCAACATCCACTTCATCATCTTCTTTAAACCACACACTTACCATTCCCATTGCTCTCGCTGGCGCAACATCATTTAATGGGTCATCACCTACATATATTGTTTCTTCAGGTTGAGTACCTAATTGATCAAGCATGTCTTCAAAAATTTTCGGGTGTGGTTTTCGATAACCCACTGTTTCTGAAGTAGATAAGTAGTTTATAGCATCTTCTACACCTAAGGCGTGCATTCGGTATTGTTTAATTTTAGATCTGCCATTGGCGATAACACCTGTTAGATAACCACTTTCTGTTAATTTCTCTAAAGTATACAATGTGTCATAGTATGGAAACACATAGCGATAAAAATGCATTTCAAAATCATTAAACAAGTCTCTCCATGTTAATCGATCGACATGAAAATCTTTAATGATGGCTTTATAAAGTTCTGGTTTATCATGGTCTTCATCATCATCTAACTCTATAAATTTTCTCTTGAAATCTGCTAATTGAATACGTACTAAATAATCATGGAACCGCTCATATTGTTCTTCTATAAATTTCTCGCGTGATTTTTTTCTATCCAAAAGGGTGCCTTCTAAATCAAATACAATCGCTTTTATTTGTGTTAAATCCATTATCATAACCTCTTTAATTAATATGTCACTCTATTAAAATGATATTATTCCCTGTATTTACTGCAATCTGATTTATTTATTTTACCTTAAAATGACTATTCTTGCATTCGCGGTTGTGTCGCCATAATGTAAAACAATACGGGAATCCCCAACAATGCGAGTATAATACTGGCTGGTACTTGGAAAGGGTCTAATACGACACTACCTAACCAATCTGAAAGTACCATAATTGTACCACCAATCACAATATTCAATAACATTTGTTGTCTTAAATTATAATGTGCGCGACTTCTTCGTACGAGTTGTGGAATAACCATCCCAATAAATCCAATAACACCTACATATGCAACAATGACGGCAGTTATGATGGAGGCGATTAACAAGACACTATACGTTACACTACGCCCATTAAGCCCCAATGACTGAGCTCGTAAATCACCAAGCTGTAATATTTTAATTTTTGACACCAAGCTCAATAAAATTATCATACCTATGGATAATACAATACCGATATAAATCACTTCGTTATATTCTGCAGATGAGAAGCCACCAAACATATAATTAACGATATTGTTCATTTTTTCTTGATTAAAAATAATGAGCACATATAAAAATGCATTAAATAATGCACCAATCATTATGCCAGCCAAGATTAGTGTTCTAACCGGATACCCTCTAGACATTACACTAGTTAGTACAATAACCAGTATTAAAGTCATTATGCTAAATAACACTGAAAATATAGGTAACCAAATAAATGAAACACCTATAACGACAGCTAGCCCAGATCCAAATGTAGCACCACTTGCCAATCCTAATGTAAAACTATCTGCAAGCGGGTTGTTCAACAATGTTTGAAACATATGTCCAGCAAGTGTTAAACCAACACCGGCTAACAAGGCTTGTAAAGTACGTGGAATTCTTACTTGATATAATATTGTTTGTGATAGCGTATCACTTATTTCACCCAAACCCCAAAATAAGCTCAACAATAAACTAATGATAATGAACACGATCCATAAACACATCGTTTTAGTATACTTCATGTTTTTGCCACACTTTCAAATAAATCTTCACTCTCCTACAATACCATCTGAACACATCGAACACTATCCCATTTATTATAAATTAGTAAACAGAAAAAACACCCTGAAAAGTATGCACAAACAAACTTCAGGGTGTTACTTAAATAATCTTTTTAATTAGAACTCACTACACTGACTATTTTTCATTATAAATTGCATCTCTTAAAGCTCTGAGACCATCATCAATACGAGGTCCTGGTCGAGAAATTTGATCACCATTCACCGCTTCAATTCTACCTTTTTGCACAGCATTTAGTGATTCAAATCCGCCTCTCTTGTCGATAATTTGTTGATAATCTTTTTCTGAAATACCCATCGTTGAAATCATCACATCTGGATTTTTCTTAATAATTGATTCTTTGCTAACTTTTTGCCAACCATCTAGATTTGAAAAGCTATTTTTAGCTTTCAGTTGCTTCAACATATCATCAAAAAATGTATTTTTTCCTGCCGTATAAATCTCAGGTTCTGAAGATACTTCCATAAAAACCTTTTGAGATTTTGCGTCTTTTGGCACTGAATTCACAACTTTTTTAATATTATTTTTAGTCTCTTTCACTAACGCATTGGCTTCTTTTTCTTTACCTGTCACTTTACCGACCTGCTTAAAAGTTTCATACATCTCATCAATAGATTGTGCATCTTTAACATAGACCACTTTAACACCACTGTCTTTCAATCCATTCAGTACTTTACCATCTGTTGATTTCTGAGATTCATGTGCAAGTATTAAATCAGGTTTAGCCTTTAATAACGCCTCTTTATTTAATTTCATAGCATCAAACTGTTTTTTATCTTTTACCTCTTTCGGATAGTCATCTACAGTTGATACACCGACCACTTTATCTCCTAGACCCAATTCATACAATATTTCCGTATTACTAGGAATAAGAGAAATAATTCTGTCATATGATTTTTCTGACTGCTCGTTTTTAGTGGATTTGTCAGAATTGGTACTACATGCAGCCAATATAACAGCTAAAATAATAAAAAGATAAATGACTTTAAATTGCTTTTTCATGATATAATCTCCTAGTTTATGATTTGCTTTAATCATATCAAATTTTCATGCGTTTTTTACTATTATTTTTAAAAATAACTATTTAATTTAATTTTTTAAGCTACACATATATATAAACTTTCTATTATTTGATTGATGATAACCCTTAATTAATACTGATTAGAGTCTAATTTCTATATCATTTTAGTCATTGTATTCAAAGTATTCATCTAAAAATGTATATTGATGTGAGGCATTGCCGTTAAAATAATTTTTTCCAAAATTATCCAATAAAGCATGAAATTCATTTGCATCTTGGTTCGTAAAGGTTTCAGGTAATGATACGTTGCGTTTCAATTTGTCATATTGTTCTGTATGTTCATATCCGAGTAAACGATAAATTCTTCTTGTATAACTGTCAGGTATATATTCGATACCTTCAAATACATAAACGATGAGTACATCGGCTGTTTCACTTCCAACACCTTTTATATGCAACAGCTGGTCTCTAAGATTAGAATGATATTTATCAGCAATGGCTTTATAGTCAAAATCGTATTGATGCAACCAACTTAGTAATGCCAGTATGGTTTTCGCTTTATTTTTATAAAATCCACTCGACTTAATTAATATTTGTAGATCTTCTAATTCTAAATTCAAGATATGGTGTGGATCCAATAGAGTAGCTTGTTTTAATGAATCAATGGCATAGGCTGCATTTCGCCAATTCGTATTTTGAACTAAAATCGCTCCCAAAATGATTTCTATTTTCGAATCTGCAGGCCACCAACCTTGTGGCCCCATATGTTTATATAAAATGCGATATAAACTCTCTGTATCCAATGTCATTTTACACACCTCATTTGCACGCTTATTTTCACTAACAAAAAGAGCTAGTAAGATTTATCATGGATGAAACATCCTATCTTCATCCATGATAAATCTGATACTAGCTCCCAATCATTACACTTTCCGATTACATTGTTTCTGGTGCATTTACGCCCACTAAACTTAGCGCATTACGTAACGTTATTCTTACTGCATCTATAAGTGCAATCAATGCTTTTGTTTTTTCAACATCATCTGTTAATACTTTTTCAGCATTATAAAATTTATGGAAGTGTGATGCTAAATCTTGAATATAATTTGTAATTCTATGTGGTGCTCTATTGGCAGCCGCACTTTGAATTGTTGTTTCAAATTCAGCAACTTTCTTCAATAAATCAATCGCTTTATCATTTGTAATCAAGGTATAATCCGCATCTTTAGATGGTGTAATACCTCTTTCAGCAGCTTGTTTCAATATAGAACAAATACGCGCATGTGCATATTGTGCATAGTAAACTGGATTATCTTGTGATTCTTGTTTCGCAAGTTCCATATCGAAATCAAAGTGTGTGTCAGGGCTACGCATTGTGAGGAAATAACGTGCTGCGTCTACGCCAACTTCATCCATAATTTCTCGTAACGTGATTGCATTTCCAGTACGTTTGCTCATCTTAACTTCTTGTCCATCTTGCATTAAACGCACCATTTGCATGATTTGTATTTCAAGACGGTCACTTTCAACACCAAACGTTTCTAATGAAGCCTTAAGACGATTGATATACCCATGATGATCCGCGCCAAATAAATTAATTAACGTATCGTTACCACGTTTGATTTTATCAAAATGATATGCAATGTCTGGTAAGAAATACGTATAATTGCCATCATTTTTAATTAACACTCTGTCTTTGTCATCTTTAAAGTCCGTCGTACGCAACCACGTTGCACCATCTTGTTCATATGTGTAGCCAAGCTCAGACATTTTGTTTAATACTTCTGTAATTTCACCTTTTTCGTATAAAGACGTTTCACTAAACCAATTATCAAAATGCGTATTAAAATCAGATAAATCTGTTCTTAATTTTTCCATTTCATAATCTACGCCTAATTTTCTAAATGTCTTAATACGTTCATCTTCTGACAAATCTTTAAGTTCAGGTTGTTTTTCGGCTAAATCTTTACCAATATTAATGATGTCTTTACCATGATAGCCACCCTCAGGCATTTCAAATGAATCATCTCCAAGCGCTTCAAAATAACGTGCTTCTATTGAACGCGCTAAATTCGTAATTTGATTACCCGCATCATTCACATAATATTCTCTAGTTACATGATAACCAGCCGCAGTTAAAATATTAGCAAGTGTATCACCTACAGCAGCGTTACGTGCGTGGCCAATATGTAGATCTCCAGTTGGGTTAGCTGACACATATTCTAATAATATATTTTTGCCATTTTGTTCGGCAGTGCTACCAAATTTTTCATCTTTATCTATAGCCTCTGAGATAATTTCAGTTAAATAAGCATTATCTAAGTAGAAATTAATAAATCCAGGTCCTGCAATCTGAACTTTTTCAACATTAGCAGCTGTCGTATCTAAATGATCGACAATCGCTTGCGCAATTTCACGAGGATTACGCTTTGCTATTTTCGTCAATACCATCGCGATGTTTGTAGAATAATCACCATTTGCATCATCTTTAGGTATTTCTATTTTAATATCTGGTATATCACTTGCCTCAGCTAACGCTGCTTTTTGAATACTGTGGTTAATTTCTTCAATCAACGTTTGTTTCACTTGATCAATTATATTCATTTAAGACTGCTCCTTATAAGTAATTTCATATTGGTAAGATCCCATTTTTTCATCATCTTGTATTAAATCATAATGCACTTTTAATTTACCACCATGTTCCGTTACAAAATGCAGAATAGAATGTGTTCGCACAGTTAAAGGTATACGTCCTCCAGTAATTTCATACAAAGTAATCGTATCTTCACCTTCTACAAAATGGAGGTTCATTTTGATTTCACCCTTACGAATGATTTTCACACCTGTTTCTTCAATTTTAACAGTTACATTGACAGCAACACCATCAATTTCTTCTTGATAACGTATAAATTCTGCATTACGTTTTTGCCAATGCCCTTGCGTATTTGCTGTAAATTTCTCTTTATTATCAAATTGTTTAACAACTTGTTTCGTTTGGATATTAACATTGTTTTCCAATGTACGTTTCACCCTAATCTTTTAAAATAATACAAACCATTATAGCATACTTGACAGTCGCTATACAGTTGGTAAATCGTTTTTAAGGATGTTATGCTACATAGCTAAAATCCAATTATCTGTAATAACGCATGACATTAAAAAAGAGGTTCCGACTTTGATAGTCTAAACCTCTTTAAAGCTGTTTTTCAGAACTACTTTCACATTTTATGTGAATGAGTAGTTCTTATGCATTCGTTTTAGCGCACGTAATCCTTAACCATTCTAGTAGTTCTTATGCATGAGCATTTGCACATGTAATCCACTCAAAATTTTAGTAGTCCTTATACATGCCCTTTAATTAGGGAAAATATGGTATCAAGCATCTGTGTCTTAATAGGATACGTAGGGCTATGAAAGATTATTTAAAATTCACTTTCTGTCCTACATCCCTATACCTATTATTTACTTGCTAATGCTTCATGTAATACTTTATCTGAATTATTCCACATAGCTAAATCATGTGTTTGTAGAAAATCTTTCAAAACTGCTTTATTGTCCTCACCAATATGATCTATATCGATTTGATGTTTCATTGATTTATCCATCATATTAACATGTTCAGGCATGCTTTTGTACCCTCTGCGAATGCTCTTATTCACTAATAAATAACATCCTGTCACGCCAGCATAGTAAGGTCCATTTTCGCCTCTTTCAGTCGTAACCCAACATAACCAATATGCCTTGGCTTCGTCACCTTCTACAACTTCTTTCTCTTTAATCCATTTAACACCTTTTTCTACACTTGAACGTGCGTGCATACCACCAATATCAATAAAGGCTTCTTTATTTTGAACATCAATAAAGACAGGTGCCACATTATCCAAACTGATAGAACCTATATTTGTACCTTTGTGCCCATCAAGTGGGTCATTCTTAATAATGTTAAATTTAAATCCTTTATTTCCAGCCACTCACGTGCACCTCCCAAATTATCTAAGTCATTTATTTCATTTTACCTGTTATCATATTATGAATTCAATTCATCTAATATACTATTAATTGCATTTTTTACATGATCATCTTCAATATCCGCAATGAGTTCTTTTGGATAATATAATTTATAATCTTCTCGATTAATTCCTGTAATACTATGGATAACCAATGATTGACTACTAATTTCACGAATTTTTCCATTACGTTTTAGTAAATGAATCGGCTGTCTATTTGATCCAGGTCTATCATAATCATATGGTAAATCTGAGAAGGACTCATTGACAAAATAATAATTCGGATCTATATCTGCTTGAATAAACAAATCAGTTAATTCTGAGATTGTTATAATCGAACCATCAAAAGGCATATATTTTAATAAATCTCGATTGATAAAACGTCGTGATAAATCACTCAAGATGGGATCTTCTTCTTTCACCCATGCCTTTAAGTAATATAAGACAACCGCTTCATCTAAATCTACATATTGTTCAATTGTCATGGATTCTTCGAAAAATGGTACGAAATCTGTTGGATACATTTTAAAAGTATAACCTTCATTGTACAAGTATTTCGCACGTTTCAAACAATTATTTAATAACACTTCTCCTCCTCTACTGACTGGGTGAAAATAAATTTGCCAATACATTTGATAGCGACTCATGATAAAGTTCTCTACTGCGTGCATACCACTTTCTTTAATCAACACTTCATCTTTAGATGGACGCATCAATCTCAAGATACGTTCCATATCAAATTCTCCGTATGATACACCGGTAAAATAAGCATCTCTTTGTAAATAATCCATTCTATCAGCATCAATTTGTGAAGATATCATGGAGATGACTAATTTGTTATCGTGTGTTTTATTAATAACATCTGCAACTTGTTGTGGAAAATCATCCGAAACACGACTTAATACTTCGTTAACTTCCGTCGGACCCGTAATAATTGCCTGTGTAAATGCTTCATGATCCGTGTTAAATATCTTTTCGAAACTATGAGAAAAAGGCCCATGTCCTAAATCATGTAATAATGCTGCACATAAGGCTAACGGGCGATCTTCGTTATTCCATGCTTCTCTTCCATTAAATGAATCATCAATTAACCTACGTACAATTTCATATACACCCAACGAGTGGCCAAATCTACTATGTTCTGCCGTATGGAATGAAAGATATAATGTGCCTAATTGCTTTATACGTCTTAGTCTTTGAAATTCTTTCGTCTTAATCAAATCCCAAATCACTTGATCTCTGACATGGATATACCTATGAATTGGATCTTTAAACACTTTTTCTTCTGGTAATTTTTGTGTAGCATATGTTGTAAATGTCAATGTAGTCCTCCTATCCATATCCTATACTTATGCAGACTAATTTATTGTCTTACGCATTAACGCTAAATCCATGGCTTCACCATACATAACATGCGTATATGAACGTAATTTTTCAAAGCCTTTTTGCTCATAAAACGAAACAGCTTCATCATTCTTATTATCGACTTCTAAGAAGACTTCTTTATATTCATCGTTGAAATAACTTAAACCTTCAGTTAATAATTCAGAACCATAGCCATGATGTTGCCACAATGGACTTACATAATGTGCTGATAAAAATAATTCAGAACCATAAATAAAATTCGCAAAACCAATAATATTTTCATCTTCTTCTACGACTAAAAACAATTGATCTTCCAATCGTTTTAATAAATGTTGTTCATTATATGAAGCAGCCAATAACTCATTTACAGTTTTAGCCGCATAAATATTCATGTACGTATTATACCAAGCTTTTGTTGCTACATCTCTGATGCCTACAACATCTTGCGGTGTTGCTTTTCTAATTTTATGCATGTTGTTCTCCCCCTATTTAGATAGGTCATAATAGCTACATTATATCATAATTTTAGTATTCAAAATACTTTAGCTATTTATATAAAAATAGCTTGGGCAATATTATAATTCACCCAAACTATCTATGTTATATTTAGTTCTTCCCAAGTGTTTGTTGCCATTCTTTTGCACGTGACAGTGCATAAACATCTTTTTCAATATCTCCCGGTCTTTCAGCTGTACCAATAATATAGCCCCCTAGACTCGCACCTAGAAACTCTAAACTATATTTAACTTGTGTGATGCATGGTTTGGCTTTGACTTTAGGACAATCGCCACCAACGATAATAAGTCTAAAATCTTTCTTAGACATCTTATCTTTAAAGTCTTTATAATTTGAATCCAATAAAGTTTCAGACCAATGATCAAAAAATGCCTTCATTGATGCCGATAAACTATACCAATAAACTGGCGAAGCAATTATAACTGTGTCACTTGCTAATACTTTATCTATAATCGTCTTATAGTCATCCGCATATGAATCTATGCTTTTGTCTACGTGTCTATAGTCTCTAACCGGATTTAATTGATATTGCGTTAAGTCTATCCATTCGTAGTCGTATCCAGCTATGGCCATCTTAGTTAAACGTGCAGTATTCCCTTCTGGTCGACTGCCTCCAAATAAAACTGTGATCATAATAATCTCCTTCTACTACTCATTTTATATTCCCTTCAAAAATTATAAATATACATTTCCATAAAATCATTAAACTTAATTAATAATTCTACACTAAAAAGTACAATTACTAAACAGTTTACTTAAAATAGAATAATAAATTAAATTATTTGCTCAAAAATTGAACTTATAACCCCTACTATAAATGTATATTTTTAAAAAGATCTTTATAAATATAAAAAGTAGATAAACATAATACATGTTCACCTACTTTTATTTTTTTATTTTATAGGAAATAATTTTTCGATTTTTTCAATCTCTTCTTCAGTTAATTCAACATCTAAAGTTGTTAAATTATCAACGACCTGATTTGGACGCTTAGCACCTGGAATAACAATATCTAATGACGATTTTGTTAAATAAAATGCCAACACAATGTGTGCAACATCCACTCTGTGGTTATCAGCAATATCACGTAGTTGATCAATTTTCTCTAAATTTTCTTTGAATTTTTCACCTTGGAATTCTGGATTTTTAGCACGAATATCATCAAATGTCGAATTTTCATTATATTTACCTGCTAATAAACCAGAAACGAGTGGGAAATATGGAATAAACGTGATGTCGTGTTCTGAAGTATATTCAAAAATATGCTCATTTTCACGATTTAATAAATTATATTCCATTTGTACAACATCTACCAAGCCATCTTTATTCGCTTCTTTTAATTGTTCTAAATTGAAATTGGACACCCCAATCGCTTTGATCTTACCTTCATCTTTGAGCTCTTTTAATGCTGCGACAGCTTCATTCTTAGGCGTGTCCTCATCCGGGAAATGTATATAATATAAATCAATATAGTCCAACTGCAGACGTTTTAAACTTTGCTCAACCTGATCTTTTAAAAATTGAGGATCATTTGAATATTTTACATTACCATCATCATCAAAATAGTGTGCGCCTTTAGTAGCAATTGCAAAATCATCTCTACCAAATTCTTTGACCGCTTCACCAACGAGTTCTTCTGAACGCTCTGGTCCATAAATATAAGCTGTATCTATCAACGTTATACCATTTCTCACTGCGGTACGTACAGTTTCTTTACCTTGTTCTTCATCTAAATCATTATAGAAATTATGTCCGCCTACTGCATTTGCACCTAATGCGATAGGTGTTACTTCAACATTTGACTTACCAATCTTTGTTTTCTTAGTCAATCTAGCCCAACTCCTTCTATAATTCTCTTATATTTTACACATAGCGATGTATGTGCTATCCACAGCAATTGATTTAACCATATATCACTGTTATTTTTACAAGTAGTTATACTCTACCCTCTTTCTTTATATTTAAAATAAAAACGTAAGTAATAGATATTATCTAATATGATATCTATTTAAAATTTAGCATGATTACGCTATAAAACTAAACATATTTGCTTGATTACGACATCAAATTTTCATACCTATTATGTTTTTTAAAAGCGTATATTGTAAAAATGGGATTACGGCATCAAATATAATTTGTTGATTTCGTAATCCCATCCACGTCCGGCTTTTGAACTATATAGTATTCATTTTATTTTCGTACTTTATTTTATTAAAGCCTTCCCAGCTATTATTTATGTTTTCTTTGCGCTAACTTTTCTTTTAATTTTCTATCTTGTTCTTCTTTACGACGTTTACGTTCTTCATTACGTTTTCTTAATCGTTCTTCTTCTTCAGGGTCTCTCGGTTTCTGTAATTGTTTTTCCACTTTTTCCATAAGTTCATCTTCTGTGAGTGCAGCGAGTGGACGATTATTAACAAAAGCAAACGTTTTTCGGCGACCCGGTCCACAATACGACTGACAGCCAATTTCTATTTCAGCTTCAGGATCTAATTTCGTTAACTTTTTTTCTAATGACTTACAGTTTACCCCTTGGCAATCATCACAAATTAAAAATTTATTTTGCAACTACACCCATTCCTTTCTTATGGTTTACAGTTTATCAAAACAGCTTAAATATCATTTCACAATGTAAACATTCATTTATATGTATCATCATAAGGTTTATGATGCCTTACTTAATATGTATTTTAGATTTTACAACTCTAATTATTTTACTCTATTTTATTAAAATTTCAAGTTTATATTCTTTTAATATCAACATTCAAAGGGACAAGTTAGTATCATCACAATGTAAATGACGATACTAACTTGTCCCTTTATACTTAATATAACTATTGATAGAATTTACGTCCACCATAAATCTGGTGCATGATTTTCAATATTAACCGATTTCAAATTATTCACTGCTTTATTAAATCCTTCTTCAATTGACATAATTGGATCCTCATGTTCAATGCTCACCACATAATCATAACCATTTATTCTTAATGCACTAATCATGTCTCCCCATTCTTGAATATTATGACCATATCCTACTGTTCGAAATGTCCAGGCTCTCGTTTGTATATTGCCATATGGCTGCATATCCGTTAAACCGTACATATTCACATTCTCTTGATCAATATATGTGTCCTTTGCATGAAAATGATGAATTGCATTTTCTTTTCCCAATATTTTTATTGCAGCTATTGGATCAATACCTTGCCACCACAGATGACTTGGATCTAAATTCGCACCAATAGCATCATTAGTTGCCGCTCTTAATTTTAATAGTGTATGCGGTGTATGAACTAAAAAACCAGCATGAAGTTCTATACCAATTTTTATATCGAGTGACTTTGCATAGTCAGCAACATTTTTCCAGAAAGGGACAAGTTTTTCATCCCATTGCCATTCTAGAATATTAGTGTACACTGTTGGCCATGGTGTAACAGGCCAATTAGGATACTTTGCTGAGTCATCCGAACCAGCCACTCCCGAAAACGTATTTACCACTGGTACGTTTAACAGCGACGCTAATTTTATCGTTTTGTATAAAGTATCATGCGCTTCTTGAGCTTCTCTTTGATCTGGCGAAATAGGGTTATTGTGACAACTCAATGCACTAATTTCTAATCCACGCTGCTGAATCGCTTCAATAAATGATTTTCTTTGAAATTCATCATTTAGTAGGTCATCTAATGCACAAAACTGGTCTCCTGGATTGCCTCCTGTCCCTATTTCAAGCATTTTCACACCTGATTTTGCTACGTAATCTAACATTTCTTCAAATTCTTTGTCTTGAAATAACACGGAAAACACACCAATTTTCATAAAAAAACCTCCATAAAAGTTATACCTTTGCCAGTCGAACACTTTGTCCAATTTTGCTACTTTGATAAATCGCGTCTATCAGTATATTGATTTGCATCGCTTGCATTGGTTGAACAACAAGAGACTCATAACCAAGGCAACTATCCACAAAATTCTTTGCTTGTCGTTGTGCAGCTATTTCTTCATCATGTTCTGCTTGTGCTTGTTCAATAAAATAAGTGCCTAGTCTGGGTTGATAAATTTCAAAAGGATATAGATTTAAGCCACCATCTACACCAGAAATGCTTAAATGTCTCATATCTTCTTTAATATTGGCTGACCAAGAACATTCAAATAAAAGCGTTGAGCCATCATTAAAAGTAATATAACTTGTCACGTGATCGTCTACATCAAATGATTCATTATCAAATGCGCCCCAATCATTTATTTGATTGGGTATTTTACTAAGTCGATTGTATGTTTTTCCAATCACTTCTACTGGTGCGATATCGTTTAATAGCCAAAGTGATAAATCAAGCATATGACATCCATAATCAATTAAACTACCTCCACCTTGTAGTGCTTTGTTTGTAAAAACACCCCATCCGGGTACTTTACGTCTACGCATTGCTTGTACACGTGTTACTAATGGATCGCCTAAAACACCCTTATCAACAGCATTTTTGGCATTGATTGCAGCATCTGTAAAGCGATAATGATAGCCTATAGCAAGTGTTTTATTGACTTTTTCTGCAGTATTTATCATTTTTTCACATTCTGATGGATTCATAGCCATTGGCTTTTCACAAAATACATGTACACCAGCTTCTAAAGCAGCAATGCTAATTTCTGCATGATATTTATTAGGTGTACATACAGCGACAGCGTCTACATGTTCAAATATAGCGTGATAAGTTTCATACACATTTTGAATTTGATGACTTTGAGCAACGCTTTTAGCTAATTCAAAATTAATATCTTGAACTGCTACAACATCAGCCAAATGATTTAATTGTTGAAAAGCTGGTATATGCCTATTACGTGCAATACCACCACACCCAATAATACCTATCTTTAATTTTTCCATAACAAGATGCCCCCAGAATTATTTTTCTGATATTTTCTCTAACGGTATCGCATTACCATACTCATGTTTAGGTGTCCCACTACTGTAAGCCCATACTATGCCATTTTTTATAACTTGTTGGACATTCGTATTGTAATATGTTGGGTAGCTTTCGTGTCCCGGCCTGAAATAAAATATTTTGCCATTACCTCTTTTAAACGTTACACCACTTCTAAATACTTCTCCGCCCTCAAACCAACTTATAAATACTGTTTCATCTGGCGTTGGAATATCAAAATGTTCTCCATACATTTCTTCTTTTTCTAGTTTAAAATGTGATTCTATGCCTCTTGTGATGGGATGTGTTGGATCAACAACCCACAAACGTTCTTTTTCATCTGCCTCCCTCCATTTTAAATCACACGACGTACCCATTAAGGATTTGAAAATTTTTGAAAAATGTCCAGAATGTAAGACTACAAGCCCCATGCCGTCTAATACACGCTGCTTCACCTTCTCTACTATTAAATCCTCTACTTCATCATGTGCCTTATGCCCCCACCAAACAAGTACATCTGTCTGCGATAATACTTCGTCAGTCAAACCATGTTGTGGTTCATCTAATGTTGCTGTAGTTACGTTATGCTCAACATTCAAAAACGATGCGAGCGCATGATGTATACCTTCGGGATAAACTGCTTTTACTGTTTCATTTTCTTTCTCATGTCGATATTCATTCCAAATTGTAATATTCATAAAATGTCTCCTATTCATTTGATTTATCGTTTAAATATACAGCTTTACCTGTTTTCGCTGATTCATATATAGCTTCTAAAATTTGAGTGACAACGAAAGCCTCATGTGGTTTAACTATGGGTTCTGTATCGTGAATGATATTATTTATCCAAGCACGTGCTTCTTCCTCTGCTTCGTCTATTGTTTCACCTTCATAAAAATCTACCCCTGTATTTTCTAATTCAATTTCAGATGTATACAACGTTTCTAAATCTTCACCATGAATACGTAGACCATTTTTCATATCTGCTCCACCATCTGTACCTGATAAAGAACATTTAGCTTCATCAACTTCTAAGGAATTAAGCGCCCAACTCGTTTCTAATATAATCGTGGCACCATTTTTCATTTTGATAAATCCAAATGCAGAGTCCTCCACAGTAAATTTACTTGGATCCCATGGTCCCCATGCATTTGCTGCATTCGCATGATTCCCTAATTTATGGAATGTTGAGCCCATCACCGATTCAGGTTCATAATTATCCATCATCCATAACGTTAAATCTAATGCATGTGTCCCGATATCAATTAGGGGGCCACCACCTTGCTTTTCTTCATCTAGAAAAACACCCCACGTTGGAACTGCGCGTCTGCGAATAGCATGAGCTTTACTGAAGTAAATTTCTCCTAAATCTCCACGTTGTGTTACTTTATGCAAATACTGACTGTCTGCTCGAAATCTATTTTGATAACCTATTGTCAATTTTTTATTATTACGGACTGACGCATCAATCATTGCCTGCGCTTCAATAGAAGTTTTTGCCATAGGTTTTTCACACATTACGTGTTTACCTTCATCTAATGCTGCAACTGTAATTTCTTGATGTGTATTATTCGGAGTACAAACATGTATCACTTCTATATTGCTGTCTTTTAATAATGCTTTATAATCTTCATATGCCTTTGCATTATTGCTACCATAGTTTTCTGCAGCCTTATATGCTTTAGCAATGTCAATATCGCAAAAAGCAACCATCTCTACTTCAGTGATTTTTTCTAAACTTGGTAAATGCTTTCCATTAGCTATACCGCCACAACCAATAACACCAACTTTTATTGTCATCGTCTCATCTCCTATATAACATTAATCAATTTCTTTGAAGTAAACGCTTACAAATAGCAAAAAAAATATACTTTTAATAATTTAAATCTAAATTAAGTTAATAGTAAATTAAATAAGTAAAAACACCAATAAATTTGACGTATTTAGAATTTATATATTAACATTAGAATATATTTTCAAAATTCGGAAATTTTTCCAATGAATAGGTGGCATCTTTTTATATGGTTCTAGATCATCTTATTAATAAACACTTTGAACAACTAACAGAAAATGATTTACATATTATCAATGTTATTAGACAAAATATTGATCAAATTTCAAATATGAAAATTCATGATTTAAGTAAACTGACCCATACTTCCATATCCACTATCCATAGACTTGTTAAAAAAATGGGATTTGAAGGTTATAGTAATTTTAAATTTTATATAAAAATGGATTCAAATAATGAATCACCTCAACTTGCAAGCGCCGATCCAATTATTGAAGATGTGAGAAGAACCGTAGAACATCTTGAAATGTTTGACTATCACACGCTTAATCAATTAATCGAAACTGCTCCATTTATCTATATATTTGGTACTGGTATGGCACAGCAAAATGTTGCACGTGAAGCGCAACGACATATGTTATCTATTTCAAAAAGAGCAATCGTTATAAATGATGAAACCGAATTGCGTTTAGCCATAGATCAAATGTCTGCTGATGATTTACTGTTTATCATCTCATTATCAGGAGAAACCAAGAATTTAATTGATCCCATACAACTCATTAAATCTCGTGAATTGCATTACGTATCTATTACGACTTTGCATGATAACTATATCGCTAAAAATGCTGCGTTTAATGTATATGTTAATAGTGCACCTATTCAATTTTTTAATACTACAACATACTATAGTTTTACACCTTACTATGTTGTATTTGATTTTATAGCTAGAACGTACCATAACTATAAAATCAATAATAACTCATTCCTGTAATAATTCATCTAAGTCTAGAAAACATTATAGATGCATATGTGTTTTTCTAAATAATATAGGCTACTTTCACTCAAGGTGCCATGCTTCATTTCAATAAAGTGTAAGAAAAGAAATTGATCAAGTTGATATTTCTTTTCTCACTTCCACTAACATGTACACTTTAGTGTTTAGCAGTTTTATTAAGTAGTTGCTCTACTTCCTCTCTTATTTGAGGAACTGAAAGTCCAACAATGACCTGAACGTTTTTACCACTCTTCACTAATCCATGTGCGCCTCCATTTGATTTAAAGTAATCATCTGCCGCTACTTGTTCAGGGTTTGCCACTGTTACACGTAATCGCGTTGCACAATTGGTAACATCCACTATATTTTCTGTGCCACCTAAACCTTCAATATATACTTCAGCTTTTCTTTGATATTCGTTAGAACTATTAGAGACGTTGCTTTGATTTTTATTTTCACGATAATCTTTTTTCGTATATAATTTAGTATCTTGATTGTCGTCTTTTTCTCTACCTGGCATCGGTATATCAAACTTCAATATGATAAATCTAAATAAATAATAGTAAATAAAGATAAAAATGATACCAATGATAAATTGCGCTACATATGTCCCCCAATGTGAACCAAATAATGGAATCCAATTTGTTGCTGCAATTTCAATAAAACCGCCTCCTAAGTTACCAACTAATCCAAATGCATGCATAGTCGTAACCATTGTTGCCCCCAGTATGGCATGTATTAAAAATAAGAAAGGTGCAATAAAAATAAAGGTAAATTCTAATGGTTCTGTAATACCAGCAAATACTGCCGTCAATGTAGCTGCTAATAATAACGCACCGACTTCTTTCTTTTTATGAGGTTTGGCAGTGGAATATATTGCAAGTGCTATACCTATTGATCCAAATATTTTAGTATTCCCTTGTAATAAAAATCCGCCGCCAGGGAAGATGTCTTTCAATGATTTCTTGGTCTCTGAATATTCAGTAAGGTGCGAAATCCAATATGATTTAATGCCACCATTCACAACTGCAGGTCCATATTCAAATGGCGTATAAATAAAATGATGTAATCCTGTTGGAATTAGTATTCTTTCTAAGAAATGAAAGAGCCAAACCCCAACATAGCTAGATGAAGCAAGAAATACTTGTAACGATGCGATCCATCCTTGAACTATTGGCCATCCCCAACTTGTTAGAAAAGCCAAAGGAATCATGCTAAAGAACGCAAGCATTACCACAAATGGAGAACCTTGAAATATACCTAAAGATTCAGGTAACTTCTTATCGTAATACCGATTATGTAACCATATGGCGATACCAGAAATAATTAATGCACCAATGATATTAGTATCTAATGTTTTAATACCAACTAACTCAGTTATCCCAGTTACATCGTCAGGGCTACCTTTAAAATCCACACCAAAAGCTGGCCCCCAAGTTGTTAATATGCTATTGATAAAATAATTAAACATCATATAAGTAACCACTGAAGACATGACCGCATGCCCCGCCGATTTCTTCGCTAATGAAATAGGTAACCCAATGACAAAAATAAGTTCAATATTTTCAAATACAGTCCATCCACCATTTTCAACTAGCGACCATACTTGAAACCATAAACCTTCTGGATCCGCAAGATGTCCCATTATGGCTTCATTTTTGAAAAGTGTAGCTATACCTATAATGATTCCAAAGAATGGAAACAATAATACTGGAACAATCATTGCCCCGCCAAATCTACGTATAGCATTACCAAAATTCCGTCCAATGTTCATAATAATCACCCTTTTTCCACGCAGTTAATGTAAGCGTTCTCTTAAGGTGATGATATGCTTTAGTTTATATAACATCAATATAACTAGGGGATTTTGACACTATGTACCTTTGAATGATTTTATTTTCATTAAAAGGTAATTTTTCCTGAATATCGTTTTCTAAAACTAAACTTTTAAATAACAATAACAAAGAGAAAAATTGGAATAATAAAAACAGTACCTAATCTGTAGATTAGTATACTGCTCAAGTTGTCATGACTTTATTGACCATGATAAATATTAAATTCTAATGGTTTCACTTCATTCTCTAACCATTCTTGATATATCAATTTCTTATTAATATCACTATTTATAATCGTAATACCACAGTCACCGCCACCTGCACCAGAGGTTTTAGCAGCACCGCCATATTTTTCTGCTACAGAACACAACACTTTGAGATGTGCCGTTTCTATATCTATCGTAGCTTCTTTATCCATAGATTGAATAATTTCGCGATTGGTACGAATCATTTGTTGTACACCTTTAATATGGTTTGTTTTAAAAGCATGGATCAACTTTTCAACACATAGGTGGGAACGTTCTAAAAACTTACCATAAAACGTTGGATCTGACTTCAAGCGTTTCACTTCACTCACTAAATGATGAGACGATGCAGGAGATCCTGTCCAACCAATCAATACTTCCATATTTTCCGGTGGTTGCAACGGTTCAATATGCAGACCTGGCCAGTTTTTATTCAATACTTCATTAACAGATGTATCTTCAATTTGTTGAGAGACCCACTCATGATCAAATGTACTGTACGCTAACCAACCAGTGTAAATACTAACAGCGATGTCACCACATGAACTTAAACTCTGCAATTTCATATTCGCGATTACCGCTAGTTTATAAATATAAAGATTTGATAAATGCGTTTCATAAAACTCATTCAATACTTTAACTACAGAAACAAGCACGGCTGCACTTGAACCTAACCCGTATTTATGGCCATTTGCGTCATCTAAATTACTATCAATCGTTAAATTGAAATGTTTTAAACTGATATGGTTACTGCGCACATACTGTTCAAATACTTCAATTGCTGTAATGACATATTTAAGTTGTTTAGCTGCATGTACATCGGATACGACGATTTGATCTTCTCTTCTTTGAAAAGTCACTGGATCATGATGTAGTGTTTTAGAATGTATGGTACCTTGAGGGGCATTTGAGTCTTCAATTGAAGCAGTTACAAATCGATCAACCGCAATTAATACGGATTTATATCCTGGTTCAGTAACTGCATATTCACCTGCAATATAGAGTTTACCTGGTGCTTTTACTTGAATCATTTTATCTCTTCCTTACTCAATAATTTCAACGCCTGTACTTATAATGTCACTTGCAATAATTTGATCTTTATCAAAAGATTTATGTAGCGCATCAATAACTGCTTGTTGATTTTTCTTTTCTACTAAAATTTTCACATTAGGTCCTGCATCCATTGTAAAATAACATGGATATCCAGCTTTTCTACACTGATCAACAATATCCATCGCAAGATAGCTATCCTCAACCATATAAGTAAATGGAGGTTGTGCACCTAAATTGGTTGCATGCATACGTAAACCATTAGCTTCAATGACTTCACCCATTTGCATAAAGTCTTTTCGCTCAATGGCATGCTTAACTGACGCTATGTCTTCATCTACATGATTTAACCAATATTGATAAAAGCGAGATGTATCACGTGTATGTGACATACCGGCACGACTCGATACTTTTTTTGTTTTATTATTAATAACTACAAAAATCATTGCCAACTCTTGTTCCCAATGATCTGCTTCAATGGGAAAACTGTACGATGATTCATCATCATGCCCTTTTTCCCATTCTACAAAGCCACCGTAGATACTTCTTGATGCTGACCCAGAGCCTCTACGTGCTAACCTAGATAATGCTTTACCCGTTAATCCAAGGTTTAAAGCCTTGTCACAAGCAGCTGCTAATGCGGCATACGCACTTGCTGATGATGCTAAACCAGCAGCAGTTGGAACATGATTGTCGCTCTCTATATATGCAAACATTGTTGTGCCTGATGTCGCTCTAACAATATCCATATAACGACTAATTTTAGCTGATTCACTTGCAGTAACTGTTTCACCATTTAGTATAAGTGTATCTTTCGTATAGCTTTCATCAAACGTAACTTTCGTTTCAGTATAAAAGCGTTCTAACGCAACAGATAAACTATTATTCATTGGAATAATATATGTTTCGTCAGCCTTTCCCCAATACTTAATCAGTGCAATATTTGTATGTGCACGTGCCTTACCACTATTCACCAACTTCATTACCCTCCTAAATATTCAATCCATGTATGATGCGCACCTAATTGCGTTGCACTTTCTGCAATACGCTTAGCTGTCTCTTCATTAGTTGCAAGTACAATCATACTTCCACCACGGCCACCGCCAGTTAGTTTACCTGCAATCGCACCTTGCGCTTTACTGGCATCTAATATTTCTTCTATTTTGTCATGACTGACTGTAAGTGTTCTTAAATTTTTTTGACACAGATTAAACACCTTAGCTAATTGTTCAAAATTATGATGTTCAATTGATTCACTTGCTTCATGTACAAGTTTACCAATATGTTCAACATATTGCAGATATGTACTATCACCTTCACATAATTGGTGTACATCCTCAACAGCTTGTTTAGTAGAACCACGAACACCAGTATCGATAACTACCATATAACCATTTAAATCTAAAGGTTTCAATGTTGTAACCTTACCTTGTTTGAACCATACGGGTTTATTTGAGACGATTGTTTGTGTATCTATACCACTCGGCTTACCGTGAGCAATGCGTTCAGCCCAATTTGCTTCTTCTATTAACATTTCATCCGATAGTGGCTCATCCAAATAATCAAAACTTGCGCGCACAAAAGCGACTGCCATCGCAGCACTAGAACCTAATCCTCTAGAAGGTGGCAAGTTCGTATAGATTGAAACTTTAATAGGCGTCGCTATATTATATTTTTCAATAAAACGTGTAATGACTGCTTTCAAATGCTCTGGTGCCTTTTGTAATTCTCCATCGTATACATCACTTTTTATATATGAAGCGTTTGTTGTCTCTAGAGATTCTATTTTCGCTTTAACTTTTCCAGTTGTAAATGGAATTGCAATAGCTGGTTCGCCAAATGTAACAGCATGTTCGCCTATTAATATTACCTTTCCATTCGCTTCCCCGTATCCTTGTTGTGCCATATTTTCAATCACCTTTAGTATTTTCTTTAATTTTATATTTTCTGTGTACTACACCTTTTTTGTGTATACCCGCATCCTAATTCTGCTTATGCAATGAACTATATTCCCTGGGAAATAAACTGTTTTCACAGCGTTCAATAACGATGCCTCTCTTAATTATTTAAAGCATCTTTAATATTCATTCTAAAATAATCGTTCTTTTTCTATTTTTGCACATACCATTACACATTATCTCATAAATTTCATATATTACCATACGACTCTAGTCATAGATGCATTATTTTAGCAAAGGACTTGAAATTAATGATTCAAATGCACTGTAAATCGTTGTTACAAAAAGTTAACACCAGCTACTAATTATTTTCAATACTTCCCTATTATAAAACGCACTAGCCATATATTCAAAAAACTCACGTTAAATTCAAGGAATTTTATTAGTACTGCATTTTTAACCATACTTTCACTATATTACTTATTTCATTTCTATAATTCAACAGATATAAAAATCCATTACCACAAATTATGCTGAAATCCGCAAAACAAAAAGAACAGGTGAATTACTTCGATTTGAAGTATCTCACCTGTTCTTTAATTAACGTCAATCCATAGAGCGGTTTATTTTCGCATTACGTTCAATCATTTTTTCAAAATAACCTTCATAACTTAACCATTCTTCATCGGTAATAGGGTCCATATTCAAACGGCCACCTAAATCTTTAATTGCGTATAATAATTGAAACATGACATCTTGCACAGTAATCGTTCTGCCTAATAATGTTTCAAGTGAGGCCATGCATTGCGGTTCAATGTCAGGGTATGTGAATTTTGTTTCTTCACCTTGTAACGCACGCGCATAAAATGATTTCATCATATCAGCACGTTCACTACCATCACCTTCCACACAGAGATAAACTTGCACTGCTATTCCACCACGGACGCGTCTTTGAGAAATACCAGCAAATTTCTTACCATTAATACTCAAATCAAATTTACCGGGACAATAGGATCTTTCGATTTCATGTGTGTCGATATCTACATCTTCATCTTCAAACATTTTTGCAATTAATAAATACATTACAGTAAAAGCTTCATCAATGGTAATATCATGTTTACCTTTAAAGAGCAGCGATATATTAAGTACGCCTTGATCTAATACAACACCAAGACCTCCAGAATTTCTAACGATTGCATTGTAACCGCGCTCTTCTGTGAGGTAGCGAATCCCCGCTTGTAAATGAGGCAATCTTGAATCATGGATCCCCAGTATAACAGTATGCTGATGTACCCACGTTCGCACTACACTACACGATAAATCTTTTCCAACACTTTCTGAAAAAGTATCATCAAATGCAAAAGACTGCATTGGTTCTAATCCTGAGGAATGATCAATATAACGCCAATCTATACCATTAAAATATTTACTTGCTAAATCCATTATTGTAATGATTGTGCTGCAGTAATGATTGATAAATTATACACGTCTTCTTTAGAACAGCCACGTGATAAATCATTCACTGGAGAATTAAGACCTTGTAATACTGGACCTACTGCATCAAATCCGCCTAAACGTTGTGCAATTTTATAACCAATATTACCTGCTTCTAAGCTTGGGAATACGAATACATTTGCATCGCCTTGAATTTTTGCATCAGGTGCTTTTTTCTTAGCAACTTCAGGTACAATTGCTGCGTCAAATTGGAATTCACCATCTACAACAACATCTTCTAAATGATCTGCTTCAATTTTCTCTTGAGCTAAGTTAACAGCTGTTGCAACTTTTTCGACATCTTCCGATTTTGCAGAACCTTTAGTTGAGAAGCTTAACATTGCAACGCGTGGTGACATGCCAAAGCTTTTAGCAGATTTTGCACTTTCCACAGCTATTTCTGCTAAATCTTGTGCTTCAAGTGTTGGATTGATTGCACAATCTCCAAAGATATATTGTTTATCGTCTTTAATCATGAAGAAAATACCAGAAGTTTTAGAGACACCTGGTTTTGTTTTGATGATTTGTAACGCTGGACGTACCGTATCACCAGTTGAATGTGCCGCACCACTTACTAAACCTTCTGCTTTACCAGTATAAACAAGCATTGTCCCAAAGTAGTTAACATCTTTCAACATCTCTTGCGCTTGTTCTTCAGTCGCTTTACCTTTACGGCGTTCAACAAATGCAGTAACAAGTTCTTGTTTCAATTCGCTTGTTTCTGGGTCAATGATTTCTAAATCTGAAATTTCTAAACCTTTATCACTAGCTAAGGCTTTGATGTTCGATTCATTTCCTAATAATATAGGAGAAACATAATCAGTACCTTGTAATTGTGTTGCCGCTTCTAATACGCGCTCGTCTTCACCTTCTGGTAAAACGATTTTCACGTTTTTTCCCGTAAGTTTTTCTTGTAATACATCTAATAAAGTCATTAGGGGCCTCCTCAAATTTCTTTTCTTAATTATTTTACGTTTCTCATTATACGTTATTGTTTCTTAGAATTCCATGTCACCAATTTGTAATCATTTACTTATGTTTTAAGTGTTCCTTTATGGTAGAATTTTGTAGTGAAGACATAGAATTTTTCATGAAAAAGGAGCGATTTAAATGCCACAAGCACCAGAAACGTTAGATGGATGGTATAGTTTACATTTATTATACGCTATTGATTGGTCAAGTTTACGCTTAGTTCCAACAGAAGAGCGTCAAACAATCGTAGATGAATTACAAACATTTTTAAATAAACATGAAGAAGCGCGTACAAATCACGTAGGTGATCATGCTTTTTATAATATTACAGGTCAAAAAGCAGATATTCTTTTATGGGCATTGCGTCCAGAAATGAAAGATTTAAATGCTTTTGAAAACGAATTTAATAAATTGAAGATTGCAGATTTCTTAATTCCAACCTATTCTTATGTATCAATCATCGAATTAGGTAATTATCTTGCAGGAAAATCTGACGAAGATCCTTATGAAAATCCACACATCAAACCAAGATTATTCCCAGAATTACCACAATCTGAATATATTTGTTTCTATCCTATGGATAAACGTCGTAATGAAACTTATAACTGGTATATGTTACCGTTAGAAAAACGCCAAGAATTAATGTATGCTCACGGTAAAATAGGTAGACAATATGCTGGTAAAATCAAACAATTCATCACTGGTTCAGTGGGCTTTGATGATTTTGAGTGGGGTGTCACTTTATTTGCAGATGATCCTTTACAATTCAAAAAAATTGTTTATGAAATGAGATTCGATGAAACAACTGCACGTTATGGCGACTTCGGAAGCTTTTATGTAGGTCATATTGTGACTAAAGATAACTTACAAGATTTATTTGCTTTATAAAATCATTCAATGGATTTATCATATTTCTCAAACTAAAGAAGGTAGCGGCAATTGATGTCGCTACCTTCTTTATATATTTTTTCATACATCTTCTCAATTTCCGATGTACACGTGTTATCAATTCACTTTAATCATAAAAAGAATTCTCAAATTTTATTAAGTGTGAATCAGCGCAATAAACAAAGGCACGCTCATCACATAAATAAGTGTGCCTTTGTTGAATGTAGTGTGTTTGGGAGAACTTTTAATCACTACTTAATTTAATATTAACTGTTGTATATTGTCGCTACTCAATACATGTCTGTAACAGTTAACTAATACTATTCTAACCTATTTGAAATATTTGAAACATAAATGTATTGAATTAATTGCACAAAATACAGTTTTCCTTCATTTAAGCACTTGCTCCAATTCAAATAACAAATAACGATCATAAAGTGTTACAATAAAAAATATTACTTTAGCAACTTATACTCAACCTGTAGGCAGTGATTGTCAGGGTTGCTCAAATAAATATTAATTGGTGATTAAATGACAATATATAATCAAGCTATAGAAAGTTATGATGAAAAGATGGCAAAAGATGTCATCATGTTAGCAGGAAGAATATTATTAGAATCTGGTGCAGAAGGCTCTCGAGTAGAAGATACGATGACACGCATCGCTATCACTTTGGGACACAAAGAAAGTAATAGCTTTGTTACAAATACCGTTATCAACTTCATGCTTCATGATGAGTCATATCCACGTATGTATAGAATTAGAACGCGCGATACGAATTTACACCGCATTTCCAGAACAAATGGCATTTCTAGACGTTTGGCGCTCGGTGACATTTCTTTAGAAGACGCATTTCAAGAACTTCAAAAAATATATCAAGAACAAAGTATAAAAAACCACTACCTTTTTTATAAATTCATTGCTGCTGCCGTCATATCTGTCAGTTTTTTATATTTACAAGGCGGCCATTTAACTGATGTATTAACAGCGTTATTAGCTGGTTCCTTCGGTTATATTGTAGTCGAAATATTACAACAAAAATTGCATGCCCAATTTATCCCAGAATTTATGGGCGCATTAGTTATTGGATTAGTCACCATTATCGGTCATAATCTCATACCCGGTGGTTCAATTTCTACCATTATAATTGCAGCAGTCATGCCTATTGTACCTGGTGTATTAATTACAAACGCAATTCAAGATTTGTTTGGCGGTCATATGTTAATGTTTACCACCAAATCATTAGAAGCGCTCGTTACTGCATTCGGTATTGGAGCTGGCGTTAGTACAATACTTATTATATTTTAGGAGTTATGTCTATGTTTTGGATATTAAATTTTATATTTAGTTATACCGCTTCCCTATTCTTCGGCGTTATATTTGATGTCCCAAAACGCTTATATAACACGGTAGGTATCGTAGGTGCATGCGGTTGGATGGTCTATATCATATTTTTCGATGGTTTAAATACACATACAATTTATTCAAGTTTCTTTGGTAGTCTTGCATTAGGCTGCTTAAGTCATATTATGGCACGCTCTAAAAAAGAACCTGTCATCATTTTTATGATTCCCGGTATTATTCCACTCGTACCTGGTGGTTTAGCATTTGATGCTACGAAAAATTTAGTACTTTTAGAATTTAGTAAAGCCATTAATACAATGCTTGAAGTAACGCTTATTGCTGGTGCTATCGCCTTAGGTCTACTTTTTGCAGATCAAATTTCTAAACTAATTATTTCAGGTACAAAAATACGTAAAAAAAGAATCTAATATTTATATAAATAGCCACACATGCGTTGAAAAGAGTGCATGTGTGGCTTATTTTATTAAAAATTTATTATAAATTCATTTAGTCATAAATTATTAGCTATCAAAACCTATATGTTTCATTTATGACACAGATTCTTCTGCAAACTGTGATTTATTATCTTTTTGATGGATAAACCAATTTATAGATTTAACCCAATAAAAAACAAGCAGCACACCGTAAAGGAATACTACTTGTTTTAATTCACTATTTATTAAGTTTTCTATGCTTTATTCATAAAATAATCACAAGAAAAACTATTTATTCGTGTTTTCAGCCTTGTTCTCATTAATTAAATCTACAACTTCACTTTCCGAACGGTTTAAGATAAGCAAGCTTAATTTATTATTATCCATGCGTTTTAATTTTGGATAACGCACAATAAAGAAGATTAAACCAATCACTAACCAGCCGCCTAATGCGATGTATGAAGGTGCTGAAAGTGACGCCGGAGAACCTGGAACTAATAATAACAACAAGAAGATAAATGATACAATTGATCCTAAAATCGCAAATGTTTTATAAATAGGTCCATACGTGTTACTTGATTTATTATAACTAAATAATTTAGCTGCTGATAAACAAGTAATGAAATAAGCTATTGATACACCTGTAGAAGACATATCAACAATCCAAGTTAGTGCTGTACGACCTAACCAAGGTGCAATTAATGTAATGGTTACTAAGAAAATAATTGCTATATAAGGCGTCTTATATTTTTTATGCAACTTGCTGAATACAGAAGGCATAATACCTGAACGTCCCATTGAAAATAGGAGACGGCTTGAACTCATTAAGAATCCATTTAAGCCAGTAAATATACCCATAATAATCGCAATTGCTAATACAGCTAAACCAATATAACCAAAGGCTTCTTGCGTAACAGCACCCGTTAACCATAAATTACCGTTTAGGCTTGTTGATGTTGTACCTAACCAACCTGTATATAAAATCATTAAAACATAAGTAAATGCAGCTGCTAATAAACTATATACAATTAATTTAAACGTCTTATTTGGTGCAAAATCAAATTCTTCTGCCGTTTGTGGAATATTATCAAATCCAACATATGCCCACGGTGCGACAGCAACAATCATAATGATGGAAGTAAACCAACCTTCTTTTTCATTGGTTAATGGTTGTAAATTATCTAAAGAGAAATTACCTCCAAAGAACGAACCAAAGAACAATAGTAATATAGTAATAACCATCGCTACACAGAAGTAGTATTGTAGTGATCCTGACACACTAGCACCTTTAATCGCTATAAACATAAATACAATAAGCAATAACGATGCAATGAGAATTTCAGTGATATACACGTCCCAACCTGCAATGGTATATAATTTTCCTGTTTCTAAAATATCTGGCAGTAAAAATTTAATTAACAAACTAAACGCAGTAGCATTTAATGCCACTACACATATGTAACCAAATGTTAAAAACCAAGATGAGAAGAAACTTACATATCTTCCGAATCCTAAAAAGCTAAAAGCAAACGCGCCACCCGAAACTGGGAATCGTTCAACTAATGCACCGTAACTCACTGCAATAAGTATCATTAACAATGCACCTATGACAATACCAATCGCTGCTGCAATTGGTCCCGATTGTCCTATCCAGTCACCCGGTAGAATAAATGCACCCCAACCGATACAAGACCCGTAAGCAATCGCCCACACAAATTTTTCAGATAGATTTTTCTTTAAATCTCCTCTATCTACTTGCTGATTATTTTGACTCATAAAAAATTCACCTCATGGAGTGTATTATACCCACAAGATGAATTCTATAACAATTATAAATTTATATTTTAAACGTACCTATCACTAACATTAACCAACCTACAATAAACAGTACGCCACCAATAGGTGTAATTGCACCTAGTATGCGAATTTGTGTTAACGCTAAGATATATAAAGAACCACTGAAAAATACAATTCCAAAGAAAAGTAACCAACCCGCCCAATTTACATTGATCGAAGTTGTACCACTAATAATACCTATGGCTAGTAATCCAAGCCCATGATACATTTGATAAGTTGTTGCTTTTTCCCATACTGATAAATATTTTGCAGACAGCTTATTTTCTAATCCATGTGCACCAAACGCACCGGTACCTACAGCCATCATTGCATTTAATGCGCCTAAAATAATAAACACTTTCATCATGATCTATTCATATCCTTTACTATTTAAAATTATTTAAAAATCAAAAATGGAATCACCATTGCCTATTTCATCATCTGTTACTAATTTATTCGCAGTAAGTGATGAATTTGTGCTTGTATTAGATGAAGAAACACCTGATACTTTTCCACCCATTGCGCGAATCTCATCCTCAGATACACCCTGCTTAGATGAGACATTCTGTGACTTAGACGCTTTAAAAGAAGAAGACACATTAAAACTGTTGTCACTATATACTTTCTTATTAGATGAACTGTCACTCACTAATGACGTTAACGTATGAATCGCATAAATATGCTTTTCAAATTCTGCGTTACTATTTGCTTCATCTGCTTGTACTAATTCTTGTTCAATTAATTGAATAATTTTATCTTTTTCCATTTTTAAACCTCACTCTCGCACCAATTCACGGGTTGTTTACCATTGGCTTGTAGATATGTATTTGCTTGCGAATAAGGCTTAGAACCAAAGAATCCTCTATACGCTGACAATGGACTTGGATGTGGTGATTGAATAATATGGTGTTTCGATGTATCGATTAATTTAATTTTTTGTTGTGCGGGTTTTCCCCATAATATAAACACAACGTGTGTTAAATGTTCTGATACAGCTTGTATTACTTCATCGGTAAACGTTTCCCACCCAACATTTTTATGTGAATGTGCTTCACCTTGTCGTACTGTCAACACAGTATTTAATAACAATACACCTTCGCGTGCCCAATCTTGCAAATGCGGCGATTTTCTAATACATCCCACATCATCTTGCAGTTCTTTATACATATTTCTTAAAGAGGGCGGAAATTTCGCATCTGGTTGCACAGAAAATGCTAAACCATGTGCCTGGTTCGGTCCATGATAAGGATCTTGCCCTAATATAACCACCTTCACTTGTTCAAATGGCGTTAGATCAAAGGCTTGATAAATATTTTTTCTATCTGGATAAACAATTTCTGTAGTATACTCTTTTTCTAAAAAATCATGCATTGCAGCAAAATCATGTCGCGTAGTTATTTCATGAAAAACATCCGACCATTCCATATACCTCTCACCTCATTGATATAATAACATAAAGCACTACTTTTTTGCTTCGCAAAAATTATTAGTGGAACTTCTTGCTTTAAGCAAGTTTAGTACCACTTACGTATGAACTTTAGTTCATATGTTCTTAGACCGTTTGCGCTTTAGCTCAGGTAATCTTTTATTCGTTACTTTCTCGACATCGAGATTATTAGTCCAATTACTTCTATAATAATATCTTTTTTCAATAGTGATAAATTTAACTTCACTACAAACTTCCTTTATTTAGAATACTCGACAAACGTGGTATGATATATGCAAAAGATATTTAGGAGTGAAATTCCATGGCATTGAAAAAAACATTAACAATTGCCGGTTCAGATACAAGTGCCGGTGCTGGCATGCAAGCCGACTTAAAAACTTTCCAAGAGCTAGGCACATACGGTATTGTAGCCCTAACTTCAATCGTCACGATGGATAAAAAATCATGGTCACATGATGTAACACCGATTCCATTTGATGTATTCGAAAAACAATTAGAAACGGCGATTTCCATTGGTCCAGATGCTGTTAAAACAGGTATGCTAGGTACACAAGAAATCATTAAACGTGCTGGCGACGCCTATGTTGAATCTGGCGCAGATTATTTTGTCGTAGACCCAGTCATGGTATGTAAAGGGGAAAATGAAGTACTTAACCCAGGAAATACGGACGCTATGATTGAATACTTACTACCAAAAGCGACAGTGGTCACACCAAATTTATTTGAAGCTGGTCAACTCGCTAATTTAGGAACATTAAAATCAATTGAAGATATGAAAAAAGCTGCTGAAGTAATTCATGAGCAAGGTGCTAAGCACGTTATCATTAAAGGTGGCAAAGCATTAGATCAAGATAAATCTTATGACTTATACTATGATGGTCAAAAATTCTATCAATTAACAACAGACATGTTCCAACAAAGTTATAACCACGGTGCTGGTTGTACATTTGCTGCCGCTACTACAGCTTATTTAGCAAATGGCAAATCACCGAGAGAAGCCGTTATCGCAGCTAAAGCATTTGTTGCCTCTGCAATTAAGAACGGTTGGAAAATGAATGACTTTGTCGGTCCAGTAGACCACGGTGCCTATAATCGTGTTGAACACATAGACGTAGAAGTGACAGAAGTTTAAATAATTTAAAAAGCCCATCGTTAACTTGTAATGTTAACGATGGGCTTTTATATTCCAAATTCTATTTATGGGTTATGAGAGCGTTGCACTTTTCACGTAACCATTACTTACATAAAATACAATATGACCTTTGCCTACATCATATCCGTATAAGCCATCGCCACTTGCTTTTTTCTCACCATTCATGGGTTCTTGATATTCATAATTTTGACCATATTGCACACGTATATCTTTAAAACTTACTGCTTTATTTTGTATATCAAAAGTTACACTATTCGCTTTATTTCCATTAATTTGTTGGAATGTTTGATCATATATTGTTTTAGTCGCTGTATCAGAAGTATATTGACTATTCACTTTAATACCATTAAATTCAACATTACCTGCTTTTAAACCATTATAAAATGATTGATCTAGTACAAAATCCCCACCTTTTGAAGTATAACCACTATACTCATACCAAGGTTGCGTCGTTGCTGCTTGTGCTTCGGTTTGTGATACACCTTCATTAGAAACGCTTATGCCTAATGCAGTCCCAAATACAATGCTACCAGCTACAAAAGTCTTTGCTATCTTATTCATTTGGTATCACTCCATTTAAAGATTTTTTGAATCAAATTACGATTCGATTACAATGTTACAGAAATATTACTAAAAGTGCAAATTTAAACTAAATATACGATTTATTATTTTGATTATTAGATAACCTAACTTTTGTAATTGTCTAACAAATCATCAGAAAACGCTTTACATCAGCCTTTCTGATGTTATACGACGTTAGACTGATAAAAAGTTGATACTGTAGACTCATGTATTTCGCATGAATTTCTATTATTATATGTAGTGTAGAGAGATGAAGGAGGGAAACTCAACATGATTATCTACAAACAGGCTTTTGAAAATGGTAACCCAATATATGAAATTATCACCAAGACTTTCAAAACGATTTCTGTTAAGTTCGATGAAAGCTTCAACACGAATGAATTATATAAGTTACTCTCTCTACTAGAAAATGATGTTGATAACATGAAATTAAGTTATTAAGTTATTTTCGACTCATCGAAGACAACACAGAAGATGCAATAAATTGAAATTAGAAGAAACGATATACAATTAACTCCCCTTATTAAGAAATATGAAATTAAAAAAAGTATGTCTAAGTTGTCCCCTTAAACATACTTTGAATAACACATCCCTATAAAAACACACCCTAAGTGGTACACAGTTAGACAAAGATTGTCCCCTTTGTTTGCTTGGAGAGCAACCTCGAAGCAGTTCTAACTGATGTACCACTCTTTTTATACATACAGTAGCTTAAACTCTTCACAAACCATCATTGAAGTTTCATTAAAATCGATTTCTAATGATTCATAATACGGTTTAAAGAATGCTGTGTGCGCTTCACGCCAATATGTTAACGATTTATCTCCTTCACCTTCCAAGAAAGCATGATGTTCTGTCACCTCATTGAACGGCGTTTGGTATACACGTGTCGTCTCAATCACACATTGTGGATGACCTTTCTCATTTAATACAACACTGACATCTCCTACTTCCGGTAGCGGTTCACCTTCTACTTTGTATGTCTCATAACCACTGGTTGTTGCTGTTTTTTCACCTTGTTTTACTAAATTAGCTAATTCATCTTCATCAACACCAAAAGACCATGCTTCAAATTGTACACCTTTGTATTTTGGAAATGCTTCAATAAATTTGCGCCAATACTGCTCTACTGTCAAAGCCATATAAAATCCCCCATATTTATAAATAGTTCGTTACTATTTAAAAATAACACAAAACGAAAAAATCTTCGCGCAGACATTTTGAATGCACAAAGATTTTTGTATTATTATATTAAATTAGAAAGATTAACCTTCTAATAATTCTGCTTTATCTACTGTCAATCTATCTCGTAATAAGTAAACAATGAGCATCGCAGCCAAAGCACAAATTGTTTCTGCAATTAATAATGACCATACGATGCCAGTTAAACCGAATAATCCATTCAATACAAATAGAACTGGGATAATGACTACACCTTGTAAAATAGCCATGATCGTTGCACCACGTCCTTGACCAGTCGCTTGCAACATACCAGTAAATAAGAAACCAATGCCATTTAATAATAATGAGGTCATTGTTACTTTCAACATAAATGTCGCCATTCCTCCACTAGCCGCATCATTAGAGAAAATACCTATCAATTGATGACCTGTCGTAAACACAATGACCATGCACACTGCAAAAATCACAACGATTGTCATAATTACGACTTTAATAATATTTTTCATACGTGCTTTATCAGACATAAAATTGTAAGCAATTAATGGCACTACACCTTCACATAGCCCCATAATAATCAATTCAGGAAACTGTACTAATCTAAATGAAATACCATAACCCGCAATGGCAAAGTTACCATAGCCAGCTAAAAATAAATTTAAAACTAATCCTGTAACGCCCATTAAAATACTCATTAGAAATGCTGGAAAGCCTACTTTAAAAATTTCTACTAATATTTCTTTCGTCGGTCTTACATAGTTCAAACTCATTGTAATTATGTCACTTTTCCTCAAAAAATAAATGATAAAAAATAGCGACGCAACAACGTTTGAAATAGCTGTACCTAAAGCAACACCTACTACATTTAAATCAAAACCAAATATTAAAATAGGATCTAAAATGATATTCAAAACCACACTAGCCAACATACCAATCATTGAGATAATTGGTGCACCAATGGATCGAGCGAATTGTTCTAAGATAAAGAACAATATGACAAATGGTGCGCTTAGGAACATTACTTTTAAATATGCACTTGTAAAACCAAGTGTTTCACCACGTGCACCTAATAAATGAGCAATTTGTTCAGTAGCGAAAATAGTCATTAAAATAACAATAACTCCTAATATAAGGCCGCCATAAATAGAAAAACTACTCACAAATTTCGTTTTCACATAATCTTTCGCACCTAATAACCGGGAAATATAAGTTCCTCCACCGATACCAAATAAATTACCTAAACCCATTAACACTGCAAATATAGGTAAAGTGAGTGAAATGGCTGATATCATGTGACTATCACCTAAAAATCCAATAAAATAAATGTTTAAAATACCATAAATTACACTTAATAAACTTCCTATCATCATAGGAATTGAAAAATGCATCATCGCTTTAAATACTGAAGATTTTTCAAAATAATATAACTGTTCGTCTTTCATTTCTATATTACTCCTTTTTATTTAGACACCTAATAATTAGATATCTAACTATATATTCAAAAATATGGTGGCTGTTAATTTTTCAATTTATAACAGCCACTTATAGTAACTAATCTTCTAAACTGCTAAGCATTTTAGATAGATTTTGTTTCATTGTTTCATTCTCTGCTTCTGATAACTGCGCACACATGAGTGCTTCAATCTCGTCAAATACACCTGTAAACCCTTCAACTAATTTCCTACCTGATGCAGTTAGACCTAAATTTTTTCGCCTAGTATCATCCGCGTCTACATAACGGTATATGAGCTTCTTACTTTCTAAGTTCTTAAGTAAATTACTTACTGTTGAACCTTTACGTTGTAAGGCATTCACAATGTCGTTCTGTGTAAGTCCATCCGCTTGGTGTGCATACAAGTAACCTAGCGCGTGACCTTGTTCGTTTGTAATATCATACATTTTCAAACGCTGATCTGCCTTGCGTTTCATCTCATGGCTTATCATTCTAAATAAATATCCATATGACTGTTCCAAACAAGCACCTCATTTAATTAGATATCTAACGATAATAATACACTGTTTTTTTCTAGTGTCAATTGTTATTTTGATATTTTTTAATTTAAGAACAATACTATCATCACTTTGATTTAAAAATATTGACTCAAGCGGCATTTATACAAAAAAGCTGCCATAAAGTCGCTAAACTTGATGACAGCTTAAAATTCAATTTTTTAATTTAAAAATATTTATTTAATTAAACACGTTTGTCTTTTGCCCACCACATTGCTTTATCAGGATTATTGGCATAATACTCGTACTCTTCATCACTTTCAACATTAGGATAAGAACCTTTAAGTGATTTACCAGAGGTACTTACATGTAATAATGAGATAACGATAATACCAACAATACTTACTGCTGTTAGATAATATGCTGGAGATAATGGATCTCCTGTCTTCGCTACAAGTGATGATGCAATTAATGGCGTTGTACCACCAAATAGTGATACAGATACATTAAATGTTACTGCTAGTGTTCTATATCTTATATGTGTATAGAACATTGTAGGTAAAGAACCTGGCATCGTTGCTTCGTAAGTTGATAAGAAGAAACCTAAAACGAAGATACCAACGATTACAAAGATAATTGTTGTTGTTTGAATTAATGCAAAGGCACCAATACTCAATACAGCTGTACCGATAAGACCAATTAAGAATACTTTCTTCTCACCGATTCTATCTGCAACGCGTCCAAACATTAATGCTAATGGAATCATCACTGCCATGACTACAGTAATTAATACGGATACTGTTGTACTATCTAATTTCACAATTTCTTGTAAATATGATGGCATATATGAAGTTAACATATAGTTTGTACAGTTAAAGAACGCAACTGCCACAAAACAAACAATGATGTCTTTATAGTAGTATCTGACAATTGTTAAGAAACCAATATTATCTCTCTTCGGTTTCGATGCAAGTTCATTTTCATAAACAGGTGACTCTTCTAATTTTCTTCTTAAATAAAAACCAAATATACCTAAGAATAAACCTAAGATAAATGGAATTCTCCAACCCCATGTTGCCATTTGGTCATCACTTAAGAAGAAGAATAATAGTCCACTTAAAACAGACGCTGCAATATAACCGGATAATGTACCGATTTCTAAGCCACAACCTAATGTATTTCGTTTTCTATCTGGTGATGATTCTGCTACATAAACCATAGCACCTGCGTACTCTCCACCAGTTGAGAAACCTTGTAATACCCTACCTAGTAAGAGTAATATCGGTGCCCAAACGCCAATTTGATCGTATGTAGGTAATAATCCAATGAGTAACGTTGAGAACGCCATCATAATAATAGTTGTCGTTAATACGACTTTCCGACCATATTTATCTCCAATCATACCGAAGATAATACCACCAACGGGTCTAAGTAAAAATGCAATCGCAAATGTCGCAAATGTAAAAATAGTCTTGAGTTGATCATTTTCAACCGAACTGAAAAAATTTTGCCCTAGTATGACCGCTAAATAAGAATACAAACCAAAGTCAAACCATTCCATCGCGTTTCCGATACCTGTGGCAAACACAGTTTTTTTAGCTGCTTTAGGATCAACCTTATTTATATTACTTTTATCAAAATCCTTTTCATAATCCATGAATGTGTCCACTCCCTTAACATGTTATATAATTATACGTAGTTAATTAATATTGTCAAATTGAATTAAGTTTTACAAAGGATTTCTAAATCATATTTATACAAAAAATGTATATTGATGATTGCAAAAATTCATCATATGCATTTGATTTTTACAAATAAATAAAACTAAAATTAATGGATTATTATTTTAAACTTTAATTATTTTAATTAGGGTTTCATCATGTTGATTTAAAATAACTACGATACTTTCGGAAATCATTTGGAATTGTATCAACTCATTTATACCAACAGTTTCAATGTATTTAACGCGATATGATGTCCACTGTAATCGTTGACTTTGAAGTGCCATTTGCACAATCATTTGTCCAGGTACAATATGTGCATGAATCGGATTTTGGTCATTGATTAATTTTAAATAGGTGTTTATTTCTTTAGCGTTTATACTTAACATTTTAAAATTTCTCCATAAACGTTTGTCTGATAGTTATACATTTAGATTTATTTTTATTAATTTGCAATTCCAAGACATATTTCATAAATTGGCGTACCTTTTTCTGCTCTATCACGCACATTTGTGCTAAATAGTGTATATTCACCTTTATATCGTGTATTTGAGTAACTTGGGTTTCTCTAAGTATGATTTCTTTTTTTTGAAACGGTTGAAATAACGTAAATTCGGGCCATAACTTGGCGCAATAAAGTGGTTGAACGACATCTTCTTCCGAAATATTAAAAAACGCATTATATTGCCGTACTGCTTCAGCATTAAATATGATTACTTTTGTCTCATAACCATCTTTCAAATAAGGCTGCATTGCCCATTCCTCCTCCAATACCCATTGTTGCAATAGTACGTTTATCATTTTTCATGTGAAATAAGCGAGTTACAAGTGCAGCCCCACTTGCACCATACGGATGACCAGTAGCAATAGCACCACCATATTTGTTCAACTTATGTGCTGGAATATCCAAACATCTTTGACTGGCTACTACTTGAGACGCGAATGCTTCATTTAATTCTATTGCGTTGATGTCTTCTATCGTCATCTTGTTTTTGCGAAGTAACTTAGAAACTGCAAGTACTGGACCCATACCCAGCAATGTCGGTTCTACACCTATTGTAATGCTATCTTTAAATATTAAGCCTTCCTTAAATTTATGTGCTAAAGCAGTTTTTTTATCCATAATCATAAGTAATACTGCCCCATCATTTTTCATACAACAATTTCCAGCAGTAACTGTCCCCTCTGACAATAAAGGTTTTAAACGGCTTAATGTACGTACGTTTAATCTTTCTTTGATGCTATCATCTCTATTAAATATTTCACCTTTAGCACTTAAATTTATAATTTCTTGTTGAATGATATTGTTTTCATAGGCTTCTATTGTTTTTTTATGACTATTTAAAGCGTATTGATCTTGTTCTTCTCTTGTAATTCCATAGGTTTTAGCAACATTTTCTGCTGCTTCAATCATTGATGGGTCTTGTCCATCTGGTGCAAACGAAGCACGTTCAAAGAATTCCGGTAAATGTGTATCATAAACCGATTGTGGTCTTTTAATTTTCCATGGTGCTCTACTCGTACTTTCTACACCACCTGCAATATAAATATGACCTGCACCCGCTTGTATCATTCTACATGCATGAATGACCGCTTCTAATCCTGAACCACACTGTCTATCTATCGTTAAACCTGGTATATGTTCACTTAACCCTGCTTCAAGCAAAGCTTTTCTAGCAATATTTCCACCATTACCTACTACATTTCCAAGGATTACATCATCAATATGAGCCATCGCTTCTGAATAGGTTTCAGTTAAATGACGAAATAATGGTTTTAATAATGCTTCAGGTTCCAAATGTTTTAATGAACCGCCATATTTACCAAATGCCGTACGTTTCGCAGCCACAATAACAACTTCTGTCATAGTTTAAAGTGCTCCTTTCATATAACGCTGTTTCATAGTTTCACGTGCAATTTTCCCACTTTGGGTATGTTCCATTTTTTCTATTTTTAACAGTTTGGAAGGTATTTGATATCTCGCTAATCGCTTCGATAAAAATGCTCTTAGTTCGCTGTAAGTCACGTGTTCTGTGCCTGTATATAATAAAACAGCAATTTCTCCAAATTTTGTATGCGGTGCACTAATCACTAAAACCTCATGAAAACTTTCGAAATCTTGTACAGCACGTTCAACCTCTATTGGATAAACATTTCTCCCACCAATAATCATGCGGTCATGCTCACGACCGTGTAAATATAGATAGTTATGGGCATCCATAGATGCAAAATCACCTATGCCTATCCAACAATCACTTTGATGTGCATCATCAACATATCCACTAAAGACCATGTTACTCTTAACTTTTAATTTACCAATACCTTTGTCGTCAGGCTGCTCAAGATCAATTTTCACATTTGGAAATAGCTTACCCACTGAATGGCTAGGGGCTTCATTATCATAGTTATAACTTATAAAACTTGCTTCCGATGTTCCAAAGAATTCTATTAACGTTGCATTAGGAAAATGCGTAGCAACACGATTTCTCAAACTATAAGGTAATTTATCACCAGTAGAAAAAATATATTTAATTTGTTGTATTTCCAATTGTCCAGATACATAGGCATCTAACATTGTTGGAACTACAAACAAAGCACAATGATGGATTGTATGATCATTTTGCATCATGTCCGCTAATGTCTGAGCATCAAATTGCTGTTGTCCAATAAACGTTCGTCCTGTGTATAGCGCAAAGACACACACAAATAAAGATAATGAATGTGACAAGGGGCCAGGTGCAATCATAGTATCTATTTCAGTTTTCATTAATTTTTCTGTTTCTTCATAAGAATATATCCAAGATAATTCATTTCTATAATAAGCTTTAGGCAAACCTGTCGTTCCAGAAGTAAAGCCAATATGTAATACATCTTCGTGCCACTTGAGTTGTCCCTGTTCATTTTGCGTTTTTATCACTTCTAATTCACTATTTATTAAAAATGGGATGCCATAATGATCTATCAGTGTTTTAATCTGTTCTTCTGACCAACGATAGTCCAATATACAAGGAATACATTGATGATGAAGCATGGTTAAATATAATTCTATGGTGGTTAAAGGATCTTCAATTAGTAACCCCACATAACTATATTGTGGTATATGCTGAAACTGTTGTTTATACCATTTCATATTTTGTACTAACCCTGCATACGTTTGTTTATCTCGTCCAAAGTCTAAAGCATATTGATTGGGTTGTTTTTTCGCATAATCATCCATTTTCTTTAATAATTCCACTATGATTCCCCCACTATTTGTTAACCTTCACAACAAATATGTTAACATTAAAACTGCTAAATAGCATGAATCTTTCCTTGTGGTAAATATGAACTTATATTTTCCATTTTCACCTCAATTAAGCGTTCATTTGGGTAATGATAAGTCAATATTCGAATTACATTTCATTAATTATGGGGAGTCATCCCATTTTGGTAATCAACCTAAAATAACCACTCTAAACCGTTGCATTTGTGTCACTAACTTGCAAAACGATTAAATACAAAATAGTAATTAAAAATTGTTTAAACCTGAGCATAAAAAAGTCGACAAAGCATTTATAACTTTGTCGACTCTCGAAAATCTAAGCAACACTGCTTAAATTTTTAATCGCTACTCAATTATTCTAAATTAGCGTGATTTTGTTGCATTGTTTCTTCATCCACGTTCAGTTCAGACATTAAATCTAAAACAATACTATCTAATAATATCTGTGATGCCTGTTCAAAAAGACTACCTAAAGGTTGCGTTGATCCCTCAGCATCATATTTCGTGCCAGCTGGTAACTCAATCACTGCATTTGCAAGTTTACCAATCGCTGAATTAGGACTTGTCGTTAGTAATACAACTTCAGCTCCAACACTTTTAGCCTTTTCAGTTAAGATACGCAAGTGCTCTGTAGAACCAGAGCCAGAAATAACAACAAATAAATCATCTTTCGTAATCGATGGTGTTGTTGACTCTCCGACCACATGCGCATATTTGCCTAATTGATTTAAACGCATAGCAAAACTATTCGCTACAAATCCAGAGCGACCTTTACCCGCTACAAAAACTTGATTCGCTTTGACTACTTGTGCTAAAAAAGCTTCCGCCTCATTATCTCTGACATGCGATAGTGTATGGTCTAATTCATCTAAAATTAATCGATAATTTGTAATTTCAGTCATATTATCTGCCTTCAATCGCATCTTTACATGCTTTTGCAGCTGCTACTGGATCATCTGCATTAGCAATACCGCCACCTACGACAACTAAATCTGGTTCTTCTGCTACAACCTCTTTAATTGTATCTGGTTTGATACCACCAATAACAGCTACCTTAGAATTATTAATAACTGATTTAACTTGGCGTAAGCTTTCTAATGGTGATTCACCTTCAGCTTGTAAATCATAGCCAGTGTGTACAGCGATATAATCTGCACCTAATTCATCTAATTCTTTAGCACGTTTTTGTAAATCTTGTACTGCAATCATATCCACTAATAGCTCTTTGCCATTTTTATGCGCCTCTTCAATTGCACCTTTGATAGATGCATCTTCAGCAACACCTAAGATTGTTACTACATCAGCACCAAATTTAACTGCTTGGCTTACTTCATAATCTGCTGCGTCCATAATTTTTAAATCTGCTAAAACTTTTACGCCATCAATATTATCGTTTAGATATTGTACTGCTGGTAAACCTTCGTTAATCACAATAGGTGTACCAATTTCTACGATATCTACATAATCTTTTACTTTATTTGCAAGCTCTGCCGCTTCTTCTTTATTTAATAAATCAATTGCTAGTTGTAATTCCAAAATGATCATCCCTTCTTGAATTAAATTATCAAAGCCATAACATGGCTAAACTTACTGATTACTCATTAAAATCATTTACTTAAAATGTCTACCCGTTTCATAAAATTTAAAACGAATTTCTATAATCGAGGTGCCGCTTCGTCATCAACATATATTTCTACATTTGGATGTGCATGTAATATCGTAGCGGGCACATCGCTGTTCACTTCATTTTCTGCTAATTTTTCAATAGCAGCTCTTTTTTTCTCACCAAAAGCTAATAAAATAATTCTATGCGCTTTTAATATGGTAGATAATCCCATAGAAACTGCTTGTTTGGGCACATCTACTTCGTTATCGAAATAACGACTATTTGCATTAATTGTACTTTCTGTTAAATCAACGACATGCGTTGCGCTATTAATATCTGTGCCTGGTTCATTAAAACCAATATGACCATTTTCACCAATACCTAGAATTTGAATATCTACTGGACCTTTTTGATTAATCAATTGTTCATAGCGTTTCGTTTCATCGTTTAAATTGTCGGCATTCCCGTTTGGTATATGAAGTAATGATGGATTAAAATAAGGATATTGTTTAAATAGCATCTCATTCATATAAGTATGGTAACTTTGCTCATGCTGTACATCGAGTCCGACGTATTCATCCAAATTAAACGTTTCAATTTCACTAACATCTAATTTGTTTTTTCTTAATAATTGCACCAAAAAACGATATACGTCTACCATCGTGCCACCTGTAGCTAGTCCTAATTTACTATGATTTTGTTGGCTCATTTGTTTATATAATTCACACGCCACATAAAATGAAGCATATCCGCTTGTACCAAGATTTGTTATTTTCATATACGTGCCCTCCCCGTAAATAAATACAAAACGACTCTAATCTATCCATATACTTACATATACTTACACTTACTTATTATACGTGATTATCTTATTTTTGACAGAAATCGAATTCCTACATCATACTTAACAAAAAATTATAAAATACTTACGATTTATTGAGCATAGAGATACATTTATGATGTACTTTTTAGTAGAATGGAAAGATAATCAAAAAATACAATCTTATCTATAAAATTTACTTTTCAGGTAGAAAATGTATAAAAGTCGGTTTACACTAAGATATGGACTGATTTATTAATGAATACGATACCGAAAAATGATTTCAATAAATGAATTTTGTAAAATTAGGTTCTGAAAGCAAGGAGGCAATGAATTTGGAAGAGATCGATTATGACAAAGTACAAACTTTACTTTCATCATATGAGCATAAACCTGTATACATTCACGTTGAAACGACAAATGGTGCATATGCTGCCCACTTCGACCAACGCGTATTTAATGCCGGTACTTTTTTAAGAAATATTCAAGTTACTTATGAACATGCGCAACTCAAAGGTGGTAACAAAGACCCTTATCGTGTTGGACTCAAACTAAAAGATAATGGTTGGGTTTATGTACAAGGATTAACGCATTTCGAAGTCAATGAAAATGATGAATTTCTATTAGCTGGATTTAATTATGAAGGACAATTAGCCGCTGCCTTAGAAATCAGTACAACACCATTTAAAGCGTAAGGAGGGCATACCATGTCAGAGGAAAGCCAAGTATTAGTCATTTTTCCGCATCCAGATGATGAGTCATTCTCATCTGCAGGCACATTAGCACGATATATTGATCATGGCGTACCGGTTACGTATGCATGTTTAACATTAGGTCAAATGGGCCGTAATTTAGGTAATCCGCCTTTTGCAACACGCGAAACACTTCCGGATATTCGTGAAAAAGAATTAGAAAACGCAATGGAAGCCATTGGCATAACTGACTTGCGTAAAATGGGATTAAGAGATAAAACGGTGGAATTCGAACCCCATGATGAGATGGACGCAATGGTTCAATCGCTAATCGATGAATTACACCCATCTGTTATCATCTCATTCTACCCGCAATTTGCTGTGCACCCAGACCATGAAGCGACTGCAGAGGCTGTCGTTAGAACAGTTGGTCGCATGCCAGCATCTGAAAGACCACGTTTACAACTCGTAGCATTTAGTAATGATGCACCAGAAAAACTAGGTGCCCCTGATATACTAAATGAGATCAGTGATTATAAAGAGGTAAAACTTCGCGCATTTGAAGCCCATTCATCTCAGACAGGTCCTTTTTTAAAACAATTAGCCACACCTGAAGTATCTGGAGAAGCACAAAGTTTCTTAGAAGTAGAACCTTATTGGACTTATAACTTTGAATCTTAAGTGGAGGCAATAGCATGACAGAATTTGACTTATCTACACGTGAAGGTCGTTGGAAACATTTTGGATCCGTCGACCCAATAGAAGGTACGAAACCAACAATAAAAGAAGAAATGAAAGATTTACAAAGCACCCATAAAAACTTCTTATTTGAAATAGAAGAAGTCGGTATTAAGAATCTGGTTTATCCAGTACTTGTTGATCGTTTCCAGACTGCTGGTAATTTTAGCTTTTCAACTAGTTTAAACCTAGACGAAAAAGGGATTAACATGAGCCGTATTTTAGAAAGTGTTGAAAAACATTACCATAACGGTATTGAATTAGATTTTGATGCACTATACCAATTATTACGCAGCCTACAAGAACGTATGAATCAAAATGCTGCAGGATTAGACGTATCAGCAAAATGGTTTTTTGACCGTTTTAGCCCAATAACACAAATTAAAGCAGTTGGACATGCGGACGTCACTTATGGTTTAGCAATTGATAAACAAAATGTGACACGTAAAGAAATTACGATTGAAGCAGCGGTAACGACACTATGTCCTTGCTCTAAGGAAATCAGTGAATATTCTGCACACAATCAACGTGGTATTGTAACTGTGAAGGCATACATTAATAAAGACATTGAGCTGATTGATAATTACAAAGATGTGATTTTAGATGCCATGGAAGCCAATGCAAGCTCTATATTATACCCTATCTTGAAAAGACCGGATGAAAAGAGCGTAACGGAACGTGCATATGAAAATCCTAGATTTGTTGAAGACCTCATTCGCTTAATCGCAGCAGATTTAGTCGATTTTGATTGGCTCGATGGCTTCGATATTGAATGCCGTAATGAAGAATCTATTCATCAACACGATGCATTCGCAAAATTAAAATATAGAAAATAATCATTATGACTTAGCATATGTGTAACCCTCTTGATTCGGTTGCGCATATGCTTTTTTGTCATTTTTCATTTAATTTATTTTCATTCTAAATTCATCTCAATTTTTATCAAAGTAAAATTTTAATGTGTTATGCTAAAATTTACACCCTAAATTTTGCAATAATCTATTAATATTAAAACAATAGATATTAATAATTAAATTTCGCTGATGTTCTATAGACAATTTACATATTAAAATTATTATGGCAGTATTTCTATCTCAATTTAATCATACAAATTGTTGATAATAATAAAATGGATTATGACCAAACATGGCATCTCCTTTTCTAGGAAAACTAATCCATTTTCCTAAAATTACTTATGAAAGCAAATGCGTTATGACTCTATACATTCATTAGCGGGTTTAAAAAGAAATGAGAGGTTAGATATGAATACAATTTTATATGAAAAAAACAGAAACATCATAAAAAAGGCAATCAAGAAAGATTTAGGTTTAACATTTTTAGAAATTATTATTTTAGAACAATTGAAATACTTAAATAAAGACAAAATTGATGCAGTAGAACTTAAAAGACATTTAAACATTGACAATACACCGATTTCGATTCAAATAAATAACCTGAGTAACTTCGGTTTATTTACAAAATCACGCCATGAACATGATGAACGACGTATCTATTTACATAGTATTGATTTTGACAAAATCACTAAAATTATACGACAGTATCATTCGATTGTTTCTAATATCTTAAAAATAAACAGTTAATCAAAAGCGCCTATAGATTACCTATATCTGATAGATAACCTATAAGCGCTTCTTTCTTGCTTATTGAACTGGCTTATTTTAAATGTTCATATGGACTGTTTTTTACAAATGAAATAATTTGATCTACAAATAAACGCGCACGTAATTGAAATTCTTCATTAGCTAAATAATATGTACCATCATCTAATTTTTTAAAATCCGTATCATGTGTAGCAATTTGTGTAGGTACTGCAATACCTAATAACGAACGTACAATTAAACGTAAGTGTGACAATGGTTCAGAACTGACAATACCACCACTATTACCTATTAATCCTACTGGTTTCATTTTAAAATCATCCATTGTTAAATGGTCTAAAGCATTTTTTAAAATACCTGAGTAAGAACCGTGATAATTAGGACTACCTAGTACGAAAAAATCAGCTTCTCTTGCTTTAGTTTTTAATGTTTGTAAATTATTTTTATAACTTTCACTTGGATTAGATGCTCCAGAAACATCAAGTTGGTGGATAGGTTGCTCCGCCAAATCAAAAATTTCAACATCAAAGTCATGTTCTTCAAAATGACCTTTCAAATATTGAGATAGTGCTGTTGTATGTGACCCCACTTTAGCACTACCAACTATAATTAAACCTTTCATTTATTACTTCACCTCATACTATTTTTTGTTATTTTCTTGAAGTAGTTTCATAATCGCTTTACCGACACCACTTTCTTCATTTGAATCCGTTGTGTACGTCGCGACTGCTTTTACTTCTGGTGCTGCATTTGCCATAGATACCGAATAACCTACTCGCTCTAACATAGAAATATCATTCATGTTATCTCCAATGGCCATTACGTTTTCCATATCAATATTTAATCGCTCAGCAATTGTTTCCAATGCAATGCCCTTTTGAGCATCTGAATGTGTGATTTCAATATTACCTCTAGATGAGGATGAGATGGCAAGACTTTCTGATTGTGCTAATTTTTCACTCACACGATCAATCTTTGCTAAATCACTATCAAATGCCAATATTTTCATCACAATTTCACCCGGTGTATCCTCAATTTTGTCGTAATTATCTACAACTTTTAATGTGCCATTATCAATACGCTTTTGAATACCTGCTTTAATCTTTTCAACATCCGCTTTTTGACCTGCACGTTCTGCAATATCGATATAGATTTCTAAATCTCGTTGAGGGTTTTCAGTATAAATACCTAAATTTGTATATACTTGATAATATATATCTTCTGACTTTAACTCATTTGTAATTCGATTAATCAATTCACGATTTAAATTGGATGTACTCATAATATTAAATGATTCATCTCTAACTTCGGCACCATTCAAGCAAATATAAGGTAGTTTTAAATCTGTTTGATTTACCGGTGAATTCGCCTCATAAAAAGCACGTCCTGTTGCTATAACAACTGTAATACCTTGGGATTGTGCATACTTTATAGCTTTTATATTTTCTTCCGATATTTCATGTGCAGCATTTAGTAACGTCCCATCCATATCTGTAGCAATTAAATTTATCATTTGTTTACCTCTTTCCCTTCTAAGATCGATAACACAAAATCAATTATATATGATTCTCATTTGCCATAATTTTGTAACATATTCATATTCTATCAAATGTTTACTTTTTTGTATTATCGGCTGTTCGAATGTTTTTTTTATTTTTTCTTATATTTTTAAAAAACGCAGTTAATAACTGACTACATGATTCTTCTAAAATACCAAATTCTACTGTTGCCCGATGATTAAATCTTGGTTCTTGCAACAGATTCATTAGACTACCGGCACACCCACCTTTGGGGTCCTTAGCTCCATATATCACAGAAGGAATACGACTCATCACTATACTCCCCGCACACATCACGCACGGTTCTAAAGTTACATAAAGAGTACAGCCTTCTAGTCTCCAACTTCCTAAAGCAGCTGCGGCGCGTTGAATCGCAATATGTTCAGCATGTGCAGTTGGATTTTGTTCAGATTCGCGTAAATTATGCGCTCTAGCAATAATTTCATCATTTTTTACAATAATTGCACCGATAGGTACTTCACCTATATTGCCAGCTTTTTTTGCTTCTTCAATCGCAACTTCCATATAAAATTCATGATTTGTCATGTATCTCACACACCTCACATATGGTACAATATTTATTGTCTATTTTAACATTGGAGCGGTAAATATGAAAAAACAATTTATTGCTGTGGAAGGTCCGATTGGAGTCGGAAAATCTTCTTTAGCACATAAACTTAGTCAAACTTATAAATATTACGAAGAAAAAGAAATCATCACAGAAAACCCATTTTTATCGGATTTTTATGAAGATATTTCCAAATGGAGCTTTCAAACAGAAATGTTCTTTTTATGTAATCGATATAAACAATTTCAAGATCTCGCATTAATTGAAAACGGTATTGTCAGTGATTACCATATTTATAAAAATAAAATTTTTGCAAATAATACCCTAACTACAACGGAATACAATAAATTTTCAAGAATCTATGATATTTTAACCGAAGATTTAGAAATGCCTAATATGATTATCTTTTTAGACGCTGATTTGGCGACACTAAAATCACGTATTGCGCACCGTAATCGGAGCTTTGAACATCAAATTGCAGATGATTATTTATTAAATTTAAAACGTGATTACAATGACTATTACGAATCTTTAAAGAACGATGGTGAACGTGTCATACGTATTGATACGACACACCTTGATTTTATGAAGTATGAAAACGATTATAATTATATTTTAGAATTAGTGAAGCCACTGATTGGAGGACATGAGCATGAATAATTACGGTATCCCGCAAGATGCTGTCATTACTATCGCCGGAACTGTAGGCGTTGGTAAATCAACATTAACAAAAGCTTTAGCAGAGCGCTTTAATTTTAGAACTTCATTTGAAAACGTAGACCACAACCCTTATCTGGATAAGTTTTATAATGATTTTGAGCGTTGGAGTTTTCATTTACAAATTTATTTTTTAGCAGAACGTTTCAAAGAACAAAAACGAATGTTTGAATATGGTGGCGGTTTTATTCAAGACCGTTCTATTTATGAAGATGTCGATATTTTTGCGAAAATGCATCAAGAACAAGGTACGATGAGTCCTGAAGACTTTGAAACTTATTCTGAATTGTTTAACGCAATGGTCATGACACCTTACTTCCCTAAACCAGATGTATTAATTTATTTAGAGTGCGATTATGACGATGTCATCAATCGTATTAAACAACGTGGCCGTCAAATGGAAATTGAAACGGATACCGCATACTGGCAAAAATTATATCAACGTTATGAAGATTGGATTAGCGAGTTTAATGCTTGTCCAGTTGTTCGAGTCAATATTAATGAATATGATCTGCACGAAGATCCTGAAACACTCAACCCAGTTATTGACAAAATTCGCAACGTCATCGAAACATATCGTAAAGTCGATCAACGTTAAATTCAATATATTAAAAAAAAGTCACTCCACTAAGTTTTGGTCGGAGTGACTTTTTATGTGTATAGCCGTAAATTACTCAATATGGCTACGGTAAATAATTTTTTCAATTTCATCGTCTGTCACATATTTACTGTAATAATGTTCATCCGTTTGTACTAAACCAAAGGTACTTGCCTTATCTTGGTCTTCGGTTCCGATATATAGTTGTCCTTCCGTATCTTGATACAAATCAAAAATTGCGCCACCGTATCGCGCTTCTTGATATAATGCGTAAAGCTCATCGATATCATCACGTGCTACTTGTTTAAAATATAATGTATGTTTAGAATGTTTTATTGTTTTAGCTTCAAACCCTAAATCTAACGCTCGTTCATCTTCAGTAACCAACACCACATCATTACTTATCATTTCCACAACTTTAAACGTCTCGCCATGATAATCTGCATACTTCCCATCAATCATTTTGATCACCTCAATATTTAAAATTAAATATTAAAAAAGTCATAATATACGTTAAGCATATTATGACATAATTTAGACACTGCGCCTATTTTTTTAATATATTTACGATATCATTTGCTGTTTCTACAGTATAATCCGCTTGGGTAAATTCCTCTGCTAATCCTACACCAGTTAACACCGCAACTTTTAATCCGAGCTGTGCATTAACACCGGTTTGCATATCATTTGCAGTGTCACCAACAATAGCGACGTCTTCAGGAGCAACATCATATTGATTAAATAATGGATTTAATACTTCTGGATTTGGTTTTTCGACTGCATTCGCTTCGGTTGAAATAACGACATCAAAAAAGTGATTAAATTGAGCAATCTCTAAAAATTGCTCGACACCTTTCTTCGAATCACTTGTAACAATGCCCATTTTATATCCTTGATTCTGTAATGTTTTTAACGTATCCTCGATACCTTCAACCAATACATTTTCAGGCACTCTATTATCTACTAAGGTTTGACTGCGTGCTTGTGCCCATTTCGTGACATCTTGACCAGCAATATCACAAAACGCTTGCACCATTTCATCCAGTGCACCTGAAGCCATGATTGTACCCGGCTGTATTTCACCGTCAACCACACCTAAATGTGCATATGCTGCTGACTTATCATCAATATCTTGATCATACGCTTCCATAAAATCATCTACTAATTGTAGACCAATCTTCATCCAACTACGATCAAAATATATAATCGTGCCATCTTTATCAAATAAAATCCATTTCATGCTTGAACAGCTCCTATAATTTCGCTTAATTAAAATAATTCATGCTTTATATTTTAGTACAAAAATGTCACACGAAACAAATATTGTAACTGAATTTGATTTAATTGCATGTATCTGATACTTAACTTAATTTGCGTTCTATACGTATTATGTTATCATAATGACGACAAATATAAATTCTGCAAAACATTTAAATGTTACAAGGGGGGTTTTTAAAATAGGTTACTTTATAGTATTTGTAATTATTGCAGTATGTATTGGTATCTATTTTTCAAAAAGAGATAAGCCAATGTCACCATCCAGTTGGTTTAAAGGCATCGGTGTCATTGCATTTGCCATGGTCATTGTCAGTGGATTCTATCATGTAGATGACATTAAGCAAGGTGGAGAAAATGGCGAGCATAAAGCAAAAAATGAAGAAAAAATTTAAAAATAAAAAGTTAAAATCATTTCATACATATTAATAAAGGGGTAAGCGTATCATGATTTATGCAATTACTTTTATTATCGTTAGCATTCTAATCGGCGTTTATTTTTCAAAACGACAAAAACCGATGTCACCATCGAGTTGGTATAAAGGCATTGCCGTCATTATCTTATCCTTATTTGTTGTTAGCTTTTTTGATAGTTTTGATGCAGTAAAACAAGGTTTTAAAGAAGGCATCAACGAAGATGTCTTTAATGACATTTCAAAAGATTAACATCGTTCAGCGGCTGTCATTCAAATAAATATCATCATAAAAAAGGTTGGTAACGCACATGCGTTACCAACCTTTTTAGGATTAATTTTAATATCTTGGTACTACGACTCTCCATCCTTGTGGATCATCAAGTTTACCACTTTGAATGCCTGTATAATGATCATATAAGTTTTGTGTGATTTCACCAGTTTCATTATTATTAATTACGATTTCTGTCTCACCGTATTTTAATTGGCCTACTGGAGAAATGACTGCTGCTGTACCTGTACCGAATACTTCTGTTAATTCGCCCTTATTGTGCGCTTCAATCAATTCATCGATAGATACTTTGCGTTCTTCCACTTCATAGCCTAAATTTTGAGCTAATTCAATCACCGTCTTACGTGTGATACCCGGTAAAATACTACCATTTAATTCTGGTGTTACCAATTTACCATTTTCAACGAAGAAGATATTCATACTTCCGACTTCTTCCACGTATTTTTGTTCAACACCATCTAACCAAAGTACTTGATCATAACCTTGAGCTGAAGCGTTAGATTGCGCTAATAAGCTTGCTGCATAGTTACCTGCAACTTTAGCATAACCTACACCGCCGCGTACGGCACGCACATATTGATCTTCGACATAAATTTTAGTTGGGTTGAGTGATGCACCACCATAATATGAACCCGATGGAGATAATATAATTAATAATTTATAAGAGTATGAAGGACGTACACCTAAAATACCTTCTGTCGCAAAAACATATGGACGAATATATAATGATTGTCCTTCACCTTCCGGTACCCAATCACGTTCAACATCTACAAGTTGTTTTAAACCTTCTAATACCACTTCTTCGTCTACTTGTGGCATATCCAAGCGTGCCAACGATTTATTAATACGCTTGAAGTTCTCTGATGGACGGAATAAATCAACTTCTCCATTATGTTTATAAGCTTTTAAGCCTTCAAATACAGATTGACCATAATGAATACCTTGTGCTGCTGGAGAAATTTCTATTGGACCATAAGGTACAATTTTTAAATCATGCCATCCTTGATCGATATCATAGTCGAAACTCAACATATAATCAGTGAAGTATTTCCCGAAACCTAATTCACTTGGATCCGGTTTTTCTTTAAGTGTTTCACGCTGTACAAATTTAATTTTTTCTGACATGACTGCTTCCTCCCAATGTTTATTCTTAAGTATTATATTAAATTATACCAATCCACTAGTCTGTGTTCAATAATTTTCAAAAAATTTCAAATAAACCAACAATATGTATCTTGGATAATCAAACCACTGTTCGTACATTAATTTATGGTTTAATTGCTCGCATTTTGTATTAAAATCGCTGTTATTTAAACAAAAAAGAAGCCGAACCTATAGTCGACATACACTTCGTTAATGTCATCACCTAAAATAGTGAAATGCTTAACAACCGTATATCGAACGAAGTTCTATCTTCAAAAAATAGATGATTTATTTTACTTCTGCTTTCTCTTTGCCTTCAATAGCATCTAGCATCACTTTAGTCATTGCACTTAAGTCATATTGAGGATTGAAGCCCCATTCTGCTCTCGCACAACTTACATCAATACTATTAGGCCAACTATCTGCGATGGATTGTCTAACTGGATCTACATCGTAATCTAATTTAAAGTCTGGATAATATTCTTGAATCGCTTCTTTAACCATTTCTGGTTCAATACTCATCGCACTTAAATTATAAGCATTTCGATTAATTAATTTAACGCCGTCTGCTTCCATTAGTTGAATAATCGCATTAATGGCATCTTCCATAAACATCATATCCATAAATGTATCTTTCGCGATAAAGCTTGAGTATTGCCCTTCTCTAACTGCTTTAAAATAAATATCTACAGCATAATCTGTCGTACCGCCACCTGGTTCTTTAATATGTGAAATCAAACCTGGGAATCTAACGCTGCGTGTATCTACACCAAATTTTTCAAAGTAATATTGGCATAGTAATTCTCCAGCAACTTTATTCACACCATACATTGATGTAGGACGTTGAATCGTTACTTGGGGTGTATTAACTTTAGGTGTTGATGGACCAAAAGCACCAATAGAACTTGGTGTGAAGAATTGTAATTTATATTCACGTGCTACTTCTAATGCATTCATTAAACCACCCATATTTAAGTCCCACGCGAATAATGGATTTTTTTCAGCAGTTGCTGATAATAATGCAGCCATATGCATCATTGTGTCTGGTTTGAATGATTCGACTAATTCATCCATACGTGCTTTGTCTGTTACATCTAAAATTTCAAATGGACCATCTTTCAATGCAGAGCCTTCTTCAGGTTCTCTAATGTCAGTGGCTAAGACATTGTCATTTCCATATAATGTTCTACATTTTACAACTAACTCAGTTCCAATTTGTCCTAATGCACCAGTAATCATAATTTTTTTCATATTTCTATCTCCCTTGTATATTACAGAAACTGTAATGTATTTCCCTCGTGGACAATAACCTTATTTTCACCTATATTATATTATAAAAACGCTTTATTGTATATATCGAAAGAACATTTATTTTAAAAATATATAGTCCACACAATAATTGATTGCGATTTCAATATTATATTATTAAACCGGATTTGACACATAAACGATAGCCTGTTATAAGATAATTATTAAACATATATGGAGATGATGATATGTTGCACAAAAATGCTACATTATTAATACAAAGTGTTCGATTAACGTAGTCGATGCTTTGTAATTTAATTCCTTATCACAAGGCATCTAACTTATGCATGTAAGCTATATTTATGTGAGAGGAACTAATAAAAATGGAAAAACAACTTTACCCTTATCAATTTAACTATATAAAAGAACGCGTTGCACATTTAGTCAATGCTTATAATTCGGTCAACGATCCCAATACAATCGCTTCAATCAAAGATGTCACACGTGATGAAATACTTAGTACATTTAACTCAAGAGACACTACCATTCGTTCAAACGTTGAAAAGCTCATGAATGTACAACTTACCAAAGAACAAGCTCAAAAAATTTTAACGACCATACAAATGTATGTTAAGCCATTTGAACATCCGAGTAATAAACAAGTCACTAACCTTTTTAAAAAAGTTAAAAAGCTAAAAACACCACTTATCAGTGATGAAGTGCTACAAACAAGTACGTATATCGGTTGGAATGATATTGCTTCAAATAGAAAATTCATCATTTATAATGATACCTTTGGAAAATTAAACGGTGTATACGGAGACATTTCTAACCAAACTGTCAAAGGTTTCTGCTCTATTTGCAATAAAGAATCCCGTGTTGCTCTATTTATGCGAAAAACACGTACTGGCAATGATGGTCAATATACCAAAAAAGGTGACTACATTTGTTTTGATAGCACCTTATGTAATCACCAAATATCCGATTTATCGCACTTCCATCATTTTTTGAATAAGATTCAATAAACCAAAAACGGGCCCTATTATTAGGGCCTTTTTTTGATATAGACAACCCCACCTATTCATTTGTGGCAGATTTGTCTATTGTTATATTTATGTTATTACTTAAAATAACTATCAATACCTTTTAATTTATGGCGTATCATGTTTTTCATATCATAAAGGTAGTTTTTAGGGACGACTTCTGGAAAAAACGCTAACCGAAGATTACAGGCTAAGGCGGTGCCTGTGGAAAGCGTGCACAAAAAACTGCCGACAAAGTCAGTTTTTATTAGGCCTCCATACTCACTTTCTTAAATAATCAATAAACGTTCGAATCGTTTGTTCATTTGTTCTATCTGAATGGGTGATAGCAGTAAAATAAATATAATAGTCAAAAGGCGCGCCAATAGGTAACATTTCAATAAGACCATTTAAAAGAAACGGATCATCTTCAAGCATCAAACTAGAAACAATACTGACACCTAACCCTTCAGATACTGTTTTTATCAAAACGCTAGGATTATTTGTACGAAAAACAATTTTCAGCGGACCATTTTCATCTTCAAATTGCTTAAAATTATGATGATAAAAATTGCGGTCATATAATACAAATGGATATTGTTGAATAGCTTCCATTTCAACCGTATCTTGTAATGATAATTTAGATTTTTTAGGTACAATCAATCTGAAATTTGTAGATATATTAAGCGAATTAGAGACGATGGTCTGCCCGAATGTTTCACTTTCAGTCTTCCCAATCAAGCCAATATCCACCTCATTGTCCTTTACCATTTTCATAATTTTGTCTCTGTCACTTTCAATCACTTCAACCTCAATGTGTGGATAATCCTTTTTAAAGGTAGACAATGCTTTCGGTATGATTTTGTTAAATAATGTCGGTATCGTCGCAATTTTAAGTGAGCCTACAATATTTGAATGCATGGCATCAACCTCTGATATTAAATGTGCTTTTGCTTCTAAAATATCAATGATTAAAGGGATTAATTTTTTACCTACCTCAGTTGGCAACGTGCCTTTTCGAGATCGATCAAACAGTTTATAGCCAAGTTCTGCTTCTAAATTTGCGATCGATTGACTCATTGCAGATTGACTAATATGCATCGCTTCCGAAGCATGAACGATGGATTCCGTTTCATAAATTTTTTTAACATAAGCTAATTGTTCAAAATTCATACCTTCACCCCTTTTTACATAAGTGTTTCTTATATAAATATTAAAAATACTAATTTTACATTAGCACACATTAATCATTATAATAAATAGTGCATGAAAAAATTAATTAAAGGACGGTCTTCTTATGTATGATAAACTCTGGTCTAAAGATTTTATCTCTATTACCTTTGTGAATTTTTTAATGTATTTAATTCATTATACATTAATTGTTACCGTAACTATATTTACCATTGATAAATTCCATGCATCCGAAAGTATGGGTGGCTTAGCTGCAGGTATCTTTATCATCGGTATGCTTTTCGGTCGTTTAGCATCCGGGCGCGTAATTGACAATCTACAACCTAAAAAAGTATTGCTCTTCGGCATTATCTTTTCAATTATTACTGTTGGCTTATATTTCCTTATTAGCAGTCTATTTTTATTAATGCTTGTCCGTCTCTTACATGGGATAGCGTTTGGTTTGGCTTCGACAGCAACTGGAACAATTTCATCAAGAATTATTCCTGAAAAACGTAAAGGCGAGGGCATCGGTTACTACGCCCTCAGTGTTACCACAGCATCAGCAATTGGTCCTTTTTGTGGCATTGTATTAAACCAACGATTCGGTTTCGAATCTATTTTCATTGTTAGTTTAGTTATCATCATCACTGCATTCATTGCTGCACTATTTATTAAAGGACTACCAAAACCACCTGTTGAGAACAACAATGAAAGAGAAAATAAAGGAATTCGTGCATATATTCAAAAAGAAGCACTACCTATTTCATTTGTCGTTATATTCGTCGGCATTGCTTATTCAAGTGTATTGTCTTTCTTTACTGTTTATACGGAACAAATATATTTAGCGACTGCATCTAGTTTCTTCTTTATTGTTTATGCAGTCAGTACATTTGTTACACGTCCATTTACAGGAAAAATTTATGATGCCTATGGTGAAAATAAAGTCATGTACCCTGTCTTATGTAGCTTTGCAATTGGCTTAGTACTGTTAGCAATCACACACACAAGTCTATTGTTACTTATTTCAGCTATATTTGTAGGTATCGGTTATGGAACGATTGTCCCAAGTGCGCAAGCCATTGCCATTCAACAATCACCTGTTGATAAAATTGGTTTAGCAACCTCAACATTCTACATGTTTGCTGACTTTGGCGCTGGTATTGGTCCATTCGTATTAGGCATCATGGTGCCAATCATGGGATATCGTTATCTATATATCACGATGGCTATTGTAGTCATTGCATCCATTATCCTTTACTACTTTATGCATGGTAGAAAAGCGATACATTACACAAGCACCAGCAATTGATAAACTTATAATCATTAATACATCCAACAGAAATCAAATGATTAAAAGTAACATATAACAATGGAGTGCCACAAAATAACATTTCTGCGGCACTCCCTATTTTTATCCAATATTAGTTTTTTAATTTTTTAACAAGTGACGATTTCAATCCAACTAGACCAATCTTATCCACTTTAGCATCAATATCGTGACCATCTTCAGGTTCTACGATACGGATACTTTTCACTTTAGTACCTTGTTTTATGACAAATGAAGTGCCTTTTACTTTCAAATCTTTAATCACAGTGACCGAATCACCATCTACTAGTTCATGACCATTCACATCTCTTGTAATTTGCGCTTCCATATTTTCTTTATTTTCAGTTTCAGACCATTCGTGACCACACATTGGGCAAACAAGTAGGTTACCATCTTCATATGTGTAACTAGATTCACATTTTGGGCAATTAGGTAAAGTATATTCCATAATTAAACCTCCGATAAGTTATTATTTAGCTGATAATCTACCATATTATAAAATATAAACTCTATTTTCTCCACTTTTTTTATTAAAGTTTGTTCTGTTTTTTTATTTTTTCTTCAGCCATCCACAACCGCTACAAAGCTTATTTCATTCTAAAAATAAATTCAAATTCAATTTTTATTTTTATTTTTTAAATTCCCAAAAAATAATCAGAAAAATGTTTATTTAATGATATAAGTGGAAAGGTACTTGTGTCACAAATCATAAAGGAGGCTTTTATAATGAGTAAATTTGATGATTTTAAAGACCAAGCAAAAGACAAAGTAGACGAAGTGAAAAACGACAAAGATAAACAAAAAGAAGTTAAAGATCAAGCTCAAGATAAAGCAAAAGACTTAAAAGATAAATTTTAAGCTTTCTAAATTATATTTAAGAATTATTTTAAATTTAATTTTTCTGCAATTTCTTGCTTTTTACTATCAAAGTCTAATGCTTGTTGATCTATAGATGATCCAGTTTCAGCAACCTGCTTAATGTTTTCCATTTGGAACTGCCAGCCTGCAAAATCAAGTATAATATGTGGAAATGCAAACGGTAAACATTCATCGAAAATCAATACCGTTTCTTTACCAGTATCATGTAAATCAAACCTTACTGTACCAATATCCCATGTATAGCCAATTGTTTCATTTTCTTCAAAGGCTGTAATTTCCATTTCTTCGTCGTCTTGCCCATCCATTTGGAATTTCATCTTACCACCAACTTGACGGTCTTCAAATGATAATTGTGGAAACCATTGTTGGATACCTTCTGTTGTGCTTAAAAGTTTAAACACTGTTGCTACATCTTGTTCAATGATTATTTTTAATGTTTGATATGCACCTTGTTCATCTTTAGAATATACAGCTTCCATATGAATATGCCCCTTTCGATTTACAATCGCCTCATTTTGAAACACATATGAATTGATAGTACTGCTATTCCCATCTTATTTTATTTTAATCCTAGGTCTGATTGGTTATTCACTTCTAATTTTCGCGCTTTTCTTGTATATCTTAAATAAATCAAGCCAAGTAAGATAAACCACAGTGGTGATAATACAACACCCATTCTTGTTTCTGGTACAACAAGTAAGATAATCAATACGAATACAAAGAATAGCTGTACCATTCTTGCCATATGAATACCACCGGGCAATTTAAAGTCACTCTTTTTATGTAATTCAGGATGTGTTTTAACGTATTTTGCATAGGCATGAACAATAAACATCCATACAGCGACTAATAAAATTGTTGAAATTGCTGTGACATAAAAGAACACTTGTGTTGCGTTCGGTATTAAATAATTTAATAACACCGTAATAGATAACAAAGCGCATGTTACCAATATTGCTATATAAGGCACACCTTTTTTATTTGTTTTCATTAATAAATGATGTGTTTGTTTTTTCTCAGATAACCCAAATAAGATTCTACTATTTGCAAATATACCACTATTACATGCCGATGATGCTGCAGTTAATACCACAAAGTTTATTAACCCCGCTGCAAATGGCACACCAATAAGTGCAAATAAACTTACAAATGGACTATTATTTGGATCAATATCTTGCCATGGAATAATGGACATCATCACCGCTAATGCACCAACATAAAATAATAATATTCTGATTGGTACACTGTTAATTGCTTTCGGTATCGTTTTTTCAGGATTTTTTGTTTCTCCAGCTGTTATACCTAATATTTCAATACCTGTAAATGAAAAGACAACCATTTGGAATGACATGAAAAAGCCAGATGCACCATGAGGGAACCAACCACCATTATTATAAACATTAGAGACCCCCGTCTTACCAAAAGGTGTTTGAATTGCAAATACAATCATGACAATACCAATAACTATCAATGCAATGATTGTTACAACTTTTATAATTGCAAACCAAAATTCTAATTCACCAAACATTTTTGTACTTGTTAAATTAAAGGCCATAAGAATCAAAATACAAGACAAAGATGTGATCCAATTTGGTAAATCGGGTACCCAAAATTCTACATATTTTGCAACTGCAGTAATTTCTGCCATCCCTGAAGTAATCCAAGTTAGCCAATACGTCCATCCGGTTACAAATCCTGCAAACGGACCAATCTGATCGTGCGCAATATCTGCAAATGTTTTATATTCTGTATTAGAAAGTAACATCTCACCCATTGCACGCATAAACATAAACAATACAAAACCGACAATAATATACGTGAGTAAAATCGATGGCCCCGTTAAACTAATGGACTGACCAGCCCCTAAAAATAAGCCAGTTCCAATAGCTCCACCAATCGCAATAAGTTGAATATGTCTATTACTCAACTCTCTGTTCAAAGTATTTGTCATAAATCTTGCCCCAATTCCAATTGTTTTAAAGCATCATTAATATATCGCCTTAGCTTATTAACCCCTTTGTTATCAATTAATAAACTAATGTAATGATTACATGCATATATCTCAATAATGCTTGGTTGTATAATATTCTTTTTTTCTGAAAATTACAACTAATGCTATAAATCATTTTTGATAATTTTGTATTTTTACATTTTTGATTTTTTAACTCTTTAATTGATTAAAACAATAAACTATAATCTCATTTTTAATATTTGAATTTCTTTTTTAACCATTAAATATCATGTGCCTTGATGAAATAAAAAATGCACACTTTTATTACTTAACGACATCGTTAAAATAAAAAGTGTGCTCTGATTTCACATACGATGAACGTACCTTTGAACAAATATTTTATAAGCACTTATTGCGTTTCTATAGCCTCTTTAATAGATTTAATGTTCTCTGGTGTTGTTTGACAACACCCTCCAATAATCTTGACGCCTTGGTCTAACCAATCAGGTATTTGTTCAACAATTAAACCTTGATTACCTACACTTTCCCATTCTTTCTCCACTGCATTGTACTGTGCACCGCCATTAGGATAAAGCGCTATTGTTTGAGGTACATTTTTCAGTCCTTTGCTTATAGCTTTATTTATACCCGCGACGGATGAACAATTAATACCAAACACCGGTATGCGTTCAGCATATTGCTTAATATAAGCACATAACCTTTCAAATTCTGTGTCATCAGATAAATCACCGTCTTCATTAACTGTGACAGATAACCAAAATGTCTGATTTGTATAATGTGGCACAATATATTCAACAATCGCTTTAATTTCCTCGAAATTAGGCACGGTCTCAAATACAAAATCATTGATACCTCTTTTAACCAATGCTTCTATACGCGTTTTATGGAATTGAAAATAATCCTCCTTACTTAAATCGTATGCACCTGTGTACTCAGAACCATCACTTAAATAGGCACCGTATGGCCCTAAGCTACCCACGATAACTTGTGTATCCGTCGTGGCTTCCATAATTTGATTTACTGCAGTATTATATAGCTGATCTATTTCAGTTGCCTTCATCCCAATATCAGAAAAAGTTTGGTAACTCGCTTGATACGTACTTGTAAGCAATATGTCTGCCCCCACATCCGTAAATGCTTGATGTGCTTGTTTAATTTGTGTAGGGTTATTTTTTAAAACTTCACTGGACCATAATGAAGTTTTCAAACTACAGCCTGCTTGTTCTAATGTTGTTGCCAAACCGCCATCTAGTACCAATGGCGATTGAGCTTTCAATTTTTCTAATAACCGCATTTAATTACCTCTTTTCTTATGATACTTAATGAAATAATATATGAGTGCTATGACAGCGAATGGTACACCGAAATAAAGTGCAGGTGCCTGATTAGAATCAAAAACCATTCCTATACATGAAACTAAACATAAAATAAATCCTATAATAGGTATAGATTGATGAATTTTAAGGCTAGGATCATACCTTTTAGCATTGAAATAAGCAACACATATACTCATCCACACGATGACTACAGCGAGTCCTGCAATGGACACCAGCACAACATAGAGTGAATCCGCTGCATAGATGCTTGATAATAAAGCCAACAGACCACCTACCATACTAAATAATGTTGCGTTGATAGGCATGCGATATTTATTCAACTGTCCGAACCATTTTGGAAATACCCCTTCATTGGCTAAACTCCATACCATTCTACTTGCTGCATATAATCCAGAATTAGCGGCAGATAATAAGGCTGTGATAATGACTAGATTCATGATATCTCCAGCGTAAGGTATCCCCATTTTTTGAAAGATGACTACAAATGGACTTTCCAAAGATTTCCCTTGATAACTTGGAATTAAAATAGAAATAATAACCATTGTACCGATAAAAAAGATAATTAAGCGCCATAAAGTTGCACGTATCGCTTTAGGAATGACTTGTTTAGGATTTTCAGTTTCTCCCGCAGCAATACCGATCAATTCCGTACCACTAAATGCGTAATTAACTGCTAACATCGTTAAGAACACCGCACCTATACCTTTAGGAAAAGTAGGATTCGTATATCTGTTAGTCACTGTATGTATTCCTTCATAACCATTGTAATGTATCAAACCTAAAATGACGCATATGCCTAAGATAATAAATACAATAATAGTAACCACTTTAACTAAAGAAAAATAAAATTCAACTTCTGCATAAAAGCGTGTCGATATGATATTAAAAATTAATACTAATATAATTGCACTTGCAGCAAAGATATATTCAGGTATTTCTGGAAACCACCTTTGCATCAAAATACCCACTGCTGTAAATTCAGAACCTAATGCTACTGTCCAGGTCAACCAATAAAACCACGCAACAATGTAGCCAATAGATGGATGTATATATTTACTCGCATATGTATGAAAACCACCTGTCACAGGGTGCTTAATAGCCAATTGTCCTAAACAAAGCATGACGAGATAAACAAGTATTGAACCTACTATATAAGATAAGACAGTCCCTAGAGGTCCAGCTTGTTGTAAAGTATACCCAGAACTTAAAAATAATCCTGTACCAATAACACCGCCAAAGCTTAATAACATGAGATGGCGCTGTTTCATGGCACGTTTAAATGATGTTTGTTCCATTGAATGTGCTCCTTATCTTTAAGTACTAAATATAGATTTTTAATATAATTAAACATTTTATTGATTTCTGAAAATTTAGTCAATAGTAAGTTATAGTATCTTTGATATCCCACTGCTAAATTATTAATTGGGTTTATTCATCCAGCTTAAAAGAAAGCGCTATCATATTAACTGAATTTTCAAACTTTTATAAAAATTCAGTTTTTATATTGCTTTTCATTCTCAACGCTATTAACATAAACTATGTATCACTTAAAATATCTAAGTAATAAATAGAGGAGTTTTATAATGACAGAATATAATGACTTAGTAACTTCTACTCAAGAGATTACCAAAGAAGCTTTACATAAATTAGGTTTTGATGAAGGTATGTATGAACTTATAAAAGAACCTTTAAGATTTTTAGAAGTCCGCATCCCTATTCGCATGGATGACGGTACTGTAAAAACTTTTACGGGCTATCGTGCCCAACACAATCATGCTGTGGGTCCTACTAAAGGGGGTATTCGTTTCCATCCTGATGTTAATAAGGAAGAAGTCAAAGCACTATCTATGTGGATGACTATGAAATGTGGTATCACTAACCTCCCATTTGGTGGCGGTAAAGGGGGTATTATTTGCGATCCACGACAAATGAGTAACCAAGAACTAGAGCGTTTATCTCGTGGCTATGTTCGTGCAATTTCTCAATTTGTTGGTCCCGAAAGTGACATTCCAGCACCAGACGTTTATACAAACCCCCAAATTATGTCTTGGATGATGGATGAATATAGTAAGATTAATCGCTCAAACGCGTTTGCATTTATTACAGGTAAACCACTTTCATTAGGCGGTTCACAAGGACGAAATCGTGCAACTGCATTAGGTGCAGTAATCACAATTGAAGAAGCGACCAAGCGTAAAAACATTGACATTAAAGGCTCTCGCGTAGCAATTCAAGGTTTCGGTAATGCGGGTAGCTTTATCGCAAAAATTTTACATGATATGGGCGCTAAAATTGTAGCTATTTCTGAAAGTTTTGGTGCATTACATGATCCTAATGGGTTAGATGTAGACCGACTCGTTGAACTAAAGGAACAACACGGTCGCGTTACACATTTGTATGACAACGTTATTCCTAATGAACAATTATTTGAAGTCGATTGCGATATTTTGGTCCCTGCCGCACTTTCAAATCAAATTAACGAAGTGAATGCACATCATATTAAAGCAAAAATTATAGCAGAAGCCGCAAATGGCCCAACAACACCAGAAGCAACACGTATTTTAACTGAGCGAGGCGTCTTAATTATTCCAGATGTGCTTGCGAGTGCTGGTGGTGTGACAGTATCTTATTTCGAATGGGTACAAAATAATCAAGGTTATTATTGGTCAGAAGAAGAAGTAAACACAAAATTACGCGATAAAATGGTTGAAGCGTTTAATACGATATATGATTTAGCAGAAGATAGAAAAATGGATATGCGTTTAGCTGCCTATGTCTTAGGTATCAAACGAACTGCTGAAGCATCTCGTTTCCGTGGTTGGGCGTAATTCCTATAAATCAAGGGACTATATCCGACGAATAATCAAATGATGTATTGTTATCAATCAAATTTTCATAATATACTTAACTTAGCTATGAAGTCATCTATGACACGAGAGGACTTCATAGCTTTTTTAGTTATAGCATCTAAGCGTTTTACATATCCGCTGTTTTATATTGCGCTTCATTGTTATATCTGAGGCTCACTTTTTTATTTTAAGCTGCTCCATCACACCTTCCTTTCTATCTCCTTAATACTAGTGCATACCTTCGCTTTTCAAAAATTAGAATTTTCTGATTTATTTGAAATACAAATTAATAATCTATATACTTATTTACAACAAAAGGGAGGATGTACAATTATGAAGAACAATATTTATGGTAATGTACCGTGTTTTTTAAATAGTAAGAATCTCAATCAGTCAAATACATTAGATACAGATGTCATCGTTTATGGCGCACCATTTGAAGGTGAAAGTACTTGGGGCGACTATACGGGTGTAGAACTGGGTCCGAAACAAATTCGTGTTTGCTCAGCTCGCTATAGTCAATATCTACCTGAGCTCAATCACATTGATATCAGTGAACACCTAACGATGGGAGACGTTGGTGATGTGCCCTTTGTAGCACACGATAATAAGCAAAGTTACGACAATATTAGTGATTTTGCTAAAAAGCTTTGGGATAGTGGTAAATTCTTAGTTGGCTTTGGTGGAGAGCATGGTGTGACATATCCAATACTGAAAGCACTAACGGAAACAGGCAAAAAAGTAGGCATCATTCATTTAGATGCGCACTATGACAACATGCCTGATTACGAAGGTGAACCTTATGCGCGTAACACCCCTTTTATGAGACTTTATGAAACGGATGGTATACGCAATGAAAGCATTATTCACACTGGTATACACGGTCCTAGAAATAAGCCTGAAACTGGTCGCTTTGCTCAAGAAGCTGGTGCAGTAACTTTAACTATTAATGATATTCGAGCGGCTAAAGACTTGAAAGCATATGCACAAGAAATCTACGAGCAAGCGAGCAAGGATGTGGATGTTGTCTACCTAACTATCTGTAGTGATGTACTTGACTTCGCCTTTAATCCTGGTGGTCCTGTCGATGGTAATGGCTTATCTTCTTATGAACTTCTTACGATGATTCATGAATTCGGAAAACTAGGCCTTTGTGGCATGGATTACGTGGAAGTATATCCTATGATGGATGCCAATCAAAACTCATCTCATTTTGTCTCTACAGCAGTGTTATATGTACTTGCTGGCCACGTCGCTTATTTAAATCAAACAAAATAATTTGAGGAGTGGTGCTATTGTTTAAAGAAGCTAGGAAGATTTTAAGATCAATCGGTCCAGGAATGATTATCACTGCCTCATTTATCGGTCCAGGTACAGTGACCACAATGACACAAGGTGGTGCCGGTTTCGGTTATAGTTTATTGTGGGCCGTTGTATTTTCTATTGTAGCCACAATTGTGCTGCAGGAAATGATCATTCGCTTATCTCTCGTCACACGTGAAGGTTTAGGTGAAGCAATACAAGATTTATTTAAACATAGAATCGGTAAACTTATCATTGTATGGTTTACATTAATAGCAGTTACAATTGGTTGTGCTGCCTATATCAGTGGTGACTTAATCGGGACTTCGTTAGGTGCTTCTTATTTATTAAATTTACCAGAGCATTGGGTAGCACCTGTCATCGGTATCATCATTTTACTCATTGGGTTATTTGGAAACTATCGTTTTTTAGAAAAAATTATGCTTGTGCTTATGGTTATCATGGGCATTATCTTTATTACCACGATGATAGTAATTCAACCAGATATTGTTGGTATTTTAAAAGGTGTGTTTGTGCCTACAATTCCAAACGGATCCATTATCACAATCATCGCACTGATCGGAACTACCGTGGTCCCATACAATTTCTTTATACATTCAACCGCAGTACATGAACGTTTTGGCAATATTAAAGAATTAAAATATGCACGTTGGGACACTGTCATTTCAATTTCTATTGGTGGTATTATTTCAGCAGCTATATTAATTGCTGCTGCTACTTTAATACAAGGTAAAGAAGTGACAAGTGTGATTCAACTCGCTGGTCCACTTGAACCTGTACTTGGAGATGTAGCACCATTCGCAATCAGTATCGGATTATTTGCAGCTGGACTCTCTTCAGCTATTGCATCACCTGCAGGCGCCGCCGCAACGATCAGTAGTTTGTTAGGTTGGCAAGGCGGTATGCAAAGTAAGAAATATAAGACTGTTTTTACGATCATCATCATTATCGGTATTATTACTTCAGCTTTAGGCTTTGAACCGCTTCAAGTGCTACTTGTGGCCCAAGCATTAAATGGTATTATCTTACCTATTGTGGCCATTCTTATTTTCATCATAATTAATAAGAAAAACTTGATGGGTCATTACGTAAATACGCTATGGCTCAATATAATCGGGGGTATTGTGGTACTTGTCGTTACATTCTTAGGCCTTTATAGCTTAATAGATGCGATTTCGAGTTTTATGTCTTAAATATTCAAAAAGCCCAAGTTAAGTTATTGAAAACTTAACTTGGGCTTTTAAATCTCAAATTAGGCAAAACCTATTACCTTCAACTTTGTCACTACTTATAAGTACTTTCTAAAAGTGACTTCACTGTAAATATTAACCTTCACATAGTTGTTTTAATCGCTCAAACATCAAGTTATAGCCTGTTTCCATTTCTTTTTTGACTTCTGTCTTATCCGCTTCGAAATCGTTTGTGTCGCCTTCAAAAGGAACTTTGATGCCTTGGTTAAATTTAACTTCTGTTGCTCCTGTTAAATCAACAAATTCAACAGTGATGATATCTTCTAACTCACTAAATTGAGGCATTTTAAATGAAAACGTCAATTTATAAGGACTGACAATATCTATATACGTGCCAATTGCTCTATATTCAACGCCCTCTCTGACATCGATAATTTCCCAGTCTCCATTGATTTCAAATTGATTCTTGGCAACTTTATTCGTTTCTTCTGTTGTCATAAACCACTGTTTAAAAAGACTCGGCTTAGTCCAGGCACGAAACACTTCTTCTACTGGTGCATCTACTTTAAACGTCATGTCTAAATTTACAATTTCCCATTCCATTATCAACATCTCCTTCAAGTGTAATACGTTATTATTTAATTACCTCTTTTTCAGTGCACAAACCAAAATGATTTTCCATTCATGATTGCAGTCGTTGATTTTAGTCATATAAATCTTATAAAAACTTACATTAATGCGCTCACATTACGCATAATGCGTGCTTTTTTATACCCCAGTAAATCATGTAATTCTTTATAGGCATTGAATAATTTTTTATAAATTAAGACCTGTGCATGATCTGGTTCTACTTGATATAAAACAGGTTCTTTCATTGCTTGGATAGCTGAAGAAAAATTAGGATGCGCACCGCCACAAATCGCACCTAAGATGGCTGCTCCGATAGCTGGTGCATACTCACTATCAATAACTGTAATCTTCTTGTTCAATACATTTGCGTAAATTTCCATTAATAAATGATTCTTTTTAGGTATACCACCACAAGCAAAAACGCGTTCCACTTCCATTTGCCAACCTTGATATTGTTGCATAATCATTTTTGTTCCAAATGCTGTTGCTTCCATATATGCACGATATATATCTTCATGTTTCGTTTGTAAACTTAAGCCAAATAGACTCCCTTTCAAATTACTATCACTTAACACACTCCGATTCCCATTATGCCAGTCCAAAGCGATCAGACCACTTTCTCCAGGATAACGCTGACTTGCTTTTTCATTAAGTAATTCAAAAATTGAAATTCCTCTATCTTCTGCCGTTTTTACATATTCATATGGGGATTGATTAGCTACATATTCAAACAAATCACCAACTGCTGTTTGTCCTGCTTCGTATGCATATAAATCTGGTATAATGGCACCTTTAACTGACCCCGAGATACCAGGTACTTTATGTTGCTCTTTATTCAGCATTAAATGACATGTGCTTGTTCCCATAACCATTGTCATTTCCTTATCTTTTTCAGCACCAATACCTAGTAAACTTGAGTGCGCATCTATAATGAATGGACTTACCACCGTTTCAGGTGAAAGCCCTAATTTATGTGCCATCTCTGTACTCACTGTACCTACACTTTCACCTATACTGACGATGGGCGCTTCTACTTTCGTGCGTACAATATCTGATAGATTGTCATCCACTTTATCAAATAAATCATAATGAAAGCCTGTAGATGATTCCCAAAAAGACTTAAAGCCCAAACCACAGTTAGATCGAACATTTTCACCAGTAAGTCGATTCACAATCCAATCCCCAGCTTCCATAATATCAGCCGTTTCTGTCATGACTTCTGGCGCTTTATCGTTCACTTCCATGATCTTAGGAATCATCCATTCGCTACTCACATTAAATCCATAGTATCCTAACCAGCGATTCTTCTCTTCTATCGCAGTATTAAACAATAGATCTGCTTCTGCCTGAGCGCCATGATGCTTCCATAATTTCACATAAGCATGAGGATTGTTATAAAATTTAGGATTGTTATGCATTGGTTCCATCTGGTCATCTACAAATATGACTGTGGAAGAAGTGAAGTCTATACCTATACCAACAATATCCTTTGCATCTATATTTGTTTTTGCCAAAATTTCTGGTATCCCTGTTTCAATGACTTCCATATAATCATTCGCATTTTGTAATGCATAACTTTGTGGCAGCTTGTGTCCATTGAGTTCACCTTCAATTGTGCCATGGGCATATGTTTGTACATATTGACCTATGATTTCTCCATTCTCAGTGTTCACCAAGAACACTCTTCCTGAGCCAGTTCCAAAATCTATCCCTATACTGTAAGTCATAATTTATCCTCCAGTTCGCTATAAGAAAACGCTTTCCTAAATCATAATGAAGATAGTTATAAAAATCAACACAAACATTCATAAAAATACATAAAGAAACACAAAAAAGCATTATAATCATTGACAAAGCATTATGTAAGCGTTTACTATTAGCCGTACAAACATAAATGAACATAAATATAAAGGAGTTGCGCAAATATGAAAATCGAATCGAACGCTTTTCGCTTAATCGAACCTGGCGTATTCAAAAAAGATACCCTTACGCATGATTTCGAAGAGAAAGATATTATCGTTAAACCTACAAAAGCAAGTGTCTGTCATGCAGATTTACGTTATTATACTGGCAATCGTCGCCCAGAAGCACTCGCAAAGAAATTACCTATGGCACTCTTTCACGAAGGTATCGGTATCGTAGAAGATTCTAAACATCCTGATTTTCAACAAGGAGATAAAGTTGTCATTGTACCAAATATCCCTTCTCACTTACGTAAAGGTACATATCCAACGACTTCATTCCAAGATAATTATGATGAAAACGCCGTATTTATGGGCAGTGGATTTGATGGTATATGCCAAGATCGCATGGTGGTGCCTGGCGATAATGTCGTAAAAGTTCCAACAGATTTAGATGAAGATGTCGCATTACTTGCTGAGTTATGTTCAATATCACTGTTTCCAATCAATCAACTTGACGAGATAACAACTGAAACGTCCCCACAAGTTGCGATCTTTGGAGATGGTCCAGTCGGTTATTTAGCAGCAACTGCCTTACATTATATTTATGGTATTGATAAAGCAAATTTAATTGTATTTGGTGCAGTTCAAGAAAAACTAGCTGCCTTTGAAGACTTTGCCACAACACATCTCGTATTTGACTTCGATTTCAATCAGTATCGTGGCGTACATACTGTTTTTGAATGTACGGGTGGTAAATTTTCAGAATCTGCAATTAACCAAGCCATCGATTTGATCGATAGACAGGGGCATATTGTATTAATGGGTGTCACGGAAGAACGCGTTGGTATTAACACCAGAGATGTTCTTGAAAAAGGTCTGACATTTTCAGGTAGTTCACGTAGTACAAAACGTGAATTCGAGCAACTCATTCATGCCTTTAGTAATAAACAGTACCAACAAGCATTGAGACAATTGATTCCAGAGGCTTACTATCATATTCATGATACTTCAGATTTAAAAGAAGCCATGGATGATACTGCAGCACACAAAGGATGGAAAAAAACTTATTTACAATATCATTGGTAAACAATGACTGAAAAGGTGGTATATAAATGAATCATTCGAATTCGATTTTAGGCATGCCTCGACAAATTGTATGGGGCTATATTGGTATTATCATCTTCATGATGGGTGATGGTTTAGAAATTGGATGGCTAAGTCCATGGCTACACGGTCACGGCTTTTCGGTTCAAGAAACAAGTTTACTCTTTTCTGCATATGGTGTAACAGTTGCATTAGCAAGTTGGCTTAGTGGTGTATTTGCCGAAGCACTCGGCGGTAAACGAACAATGATGCTAGGTTTAACCTTCTATATTATTGGTACAATATTCTTTGTCGGATTTGCGATTCCATCACAAAATCTTGCACTCATGTTACCTGCATACGCACTTAGAGGTTTAGGTTATCCGTTGTTTGCTTATTCCTTCTTGGTATGGATTTCTTACCGTTCAGAACAAAAGACACTCGGTGCAGCCGTTGGTTGGTTCTGGTTTGTATTTACCGGTGGCTTAAATGTATTAGGTGCGCTTTATTCTATTTGGGCAATTGAGTATCTCGGTCATATCAATACATTATGGAGCTCATTATTCTGGGTGGTACTCGGTGGATTCTTCACTTTAGTTTTGAACAAAGACAAATTACCATCTAATCAAGGAAGTTCAAAAGAAAAATTAAAAGAAATACTTAAAGGCATAACGATTATGAAAGATGAACCGAAAGTATTATTAGGTGGTATCGTTCGTGTGATTAATACGACAGCACAGTTTGCCTTTCCAGTCTTTTTACCAATCTATCTTTCATCATTTGGCATACCCACTTCGAAATGGCTTGCGGTATGGTCAACGATCTTCGTTGGTAACATTATCTTTAACTTAATCTTTGGTATCGTCGGAGATAAAATTGGTTGGCGTAATACCGTGATGTATTTCGGTGGTATTGGCAGTGGTATTTCTGTTTTATTAATGGGTTATGTCCCTATTTGGACAGATGGTAACATTGTCCTATTAACTGTAGTCGGATTCTGTTGGGGTGCATTTATCGCTGCTTATGTACCATTATCCGCATTGATACCATCACTTGTTAAACAAGACAAGGGTGCGGCTTTGTCTGTACTTAATTTAGGTGCAGGATTACCTGTATTTGTTGGACCGATGATTGTCTATTTATTCATTGGCAGTATACAAGCAATTGGTGTGATTTGGGTACTCGCAATTCTATACTTTATTAGTACGATTCTGACTTACTTTATTAAAATGCCAAAGCATATGCAAAGTGGCGAACATGAAACAGCATAGCTATTTGAAAATTTAATCATCATTTAGGAGGCGTCGTCGATGTTGCCAGCTGAACGCGAACAATTTATCATTACTTTTTTAAAAACCAATAAAAAAGCGACCATTCATGATCTAGCGCTTGAATTCAATGTACATGAAGCGACCATTCGTCGTGATTTAAATAAGTTAGAGCAATACAACCAGATCAAGCGCACGCATGGTGGCGTCGTGTTGAACGATTCAGAAGTATGGGATGAATTGAATTTTGATGATCGTGAAACAAGTTATTATGATGAAAAAGTAGCAATTGGTCTTAAAGCAGCGGAATTCGTTGAAAATGGCGACACCCTCTTCATTGATTCGGGATCGACGACTATTCACTTTGCGCGTGCGCTTACACAAAAAAGTAATTTAACAATCATCACGAACGACATTCACATCGCTTCGATTTTAAAATCAACTGCCAATCAGATTATCGTCACTGGAGGCATTTTATATCAAGATAATTATTTACTTAATGGCATGATTACAAACGAAACATTAAAATTATTTAACCCTTCTAAATTATTTTTAGCGACGCCTGCAATTGATTTAGAAAAAGGTATTACACATTTTAATGACACACTTGCTTCTACTAAAATACAAATGGTGAAACAAGCTAAAGCCGTTTATGTGCTCACTGATAGCTCTAAATTTGATAAAGTATCACTTTACAATGTTTGTTCGAGCGATACAATTGATGTCCTAATCACTGATCAAACCAACAAGAACATAGATTGGCAAGCTTACGATAACCACTTCAAACATTTAATTATGGTTCATGCAGAAGCACATCCTGAGTAATTTTGCTGAAGCATAATTAATAAAGTATTTTATAAAAATTGAACGCATAAGGTATAAATATCTAGGTTCATCATAAAAAGGACTCATCCATAATTTTAAATGTACTGAACCCCAAAAGTTGTATTTTGGTTTAGTGTAATATTTCAAAGGTTTGTTTCCTAAAATTTTTAGGAGACAAGCCTTTTAATTTTGATTTAATTCTTTCATCATTATAAAAAATAATATAGTTTTGAATAGCTTGCTCCAATTGATAAAAATGATCAAATTTTTCTCCATAAACATTTCTTGCTTCAATAATCCAAAAAAATTTTCCATAACTGAATTATCGAGACAATTTCCCTTTCTTGACATACTTTGAAACACTTTATTTTCTTTTAAAATATTTACGTATATCGCATTTTGATAATGCCAACCTTAATCGTATTGGCAATATCTAAAAATGATGCTGCATCATCTGTACGCATGACTGCGATATGTTGCCCTTGTTGAATTGCTTTCATTGTCTCTGTGGATTTCATCTTGTCATCGCCTTGATAGAATTTTAATTTTTTGAAAATAACAACGTTGTTATTAATGTTCAAAAAAATATTGTAACGCTTACCTCTATGGTATAATTAATTCTAACTTAAATCAATCTATTTCAAGGAGAAATTTTATGGCAGTAACGTTAAAAGATGTTGCCGAAGCCTGTGGCGTAAGCTATTCCACAGTTAGTAAAGCATTAAAAAATTCCCAACTTGTTAAACCAAATACAAAACAAATGATTCAACAAAAAGCGCTTGAAATGAATTATATTCCCAATCACTCCGCAAGAGCACTCGTTTCTAAGAAAAGTGGTACGATTGGATTGATATGGCCATCTGTCGACCGTGTTGCCGTAACTCACCTCATCACTGAAATTAATTTAGCCATTAAATCCTTAGGCTATGTCATGTTTGTGTCGATTGATGATGTTGCTGCCGCTTCGAAAAAATTTGTCGAATTTGGCTGTGATGGCATTGTCATTTTTGATGAAGGTGAAACAACGAACTTACCTCCAGAAATTTACAACAATGTACCTGTCGTAGCATATGGCGTTGATCGTGATATTCCTTATCCAATTGTTAATGTAAATCACGCAGAAGCAATGATTATCGCCATTAAGGAATTACTCGCAAAAGGTATTGATCGTATAGATTATATCGGTGATATTCGCACCAATGACGCGCGCCAAATTGCTAAAAAAGATGCCATTGCAAATTATTGTGAACAGCATCGCATCCAATATCGCATGATTGATTCGAGCGGATTAAATGCGATTGAAGCCGAGACCTCAGTTAAACACTTTCTTCAAGAATCATCGTTGGCACCTGGCGTTATATGTGGGAGCTACGATATCACAGTAGGGACGATCAACGCTATGGGATCTGATGAACAGCCAATCATATACTCTTACGATAATATTCCACAAATTAAAAAAATTGATTATCCTGTACAGGCAATTGGTGTACCTACTGCCGAAATTACACAACAAGTTGTTGCTATCTTAGATAAAGTAATTAAAGGGGAACCGATAGAAAATACCTATCACCTACACCCATCACTAAGTCATAATCAATAATTGAGTTTACCATTGCTAACATCACTCATAAATAAATGAGCCCAATACTACATGGACAGTGTAGTGATGGGCTCATTTATTTAAGAAATATTTATCATATCTAGAGGGTTATTTCTTTTTTATCGCAACAAAAATATAAGTTTTAAAATATTTACATGCCTAACTTCATTTTGGTTAAAGTACGTATGAGACATCAATCGATGTGTGTAGCAATAACTAGATGGATAACCGTCACATACCCAAATATTGTTTTTTTACATATAAATATTAAAATAAAAGCTGTCTGTATACATATGAAAGATAACATTTGTAGATCCTATCATGTTAAAGACTAAAGATTGTATCGAAACATAGCCACCAATGATCGTTTTGGTTGAGGGGGTTTAAGTTTTAATTTTGGGAGAAAACTTAGGTTATTTGGTTTCAACTTATATTTCGTGAACATGATATTAACAAACATTATCCAGACCTCGATAATTTCTTCGCATAAGGGGTTACAAAGCAATATCAAATTTAATGCCATCACACCGTCTCTGTGTCATGCAACATTCATCCGTTTCATCATATGCTTACAAGCTTACTTAGTATCTTTTTTAAGTTATGGAGTCTGACATGTATCACGTGCGTTTTATATACTGTGTATCTATGCTGTTTGACGTCATAAACACTTCGTGAAGACTTACGTTAAAGTATTTGTCTGCTTAGGTAATCAGTGCACATAACCCTCTACAAACCCTATTATAATACGCCACGACCTATGCGCAAAATACATAGTTGGAATAATGAAGATTCCCTATCAGCATACGTAATTTTTGATGATTTCATATCACGTTAATTATATGGCATTATCTATAACTTTTTAAAAAGTTAATCCATTCGCGCGTGACATAATTGATATAACTTTCCTTTTTCCAAATGATACCTAAGTTCCAATTCACATCTGCACCCGTTATTTCGATACCAGTGATATCCTTATTTAAAATACTCACAATACTCTCAGGTAAGATACTCACTCCGATACCATCTAAAATCATATTTTCAATAAACGTGATTTGTGCCATTTTCGCTACCACTTTTGGATGGAAGCCTACTTTTCGACAGCTTTCAATAATTTGATCTTTAATATAATAATCATCATGAAACATGATAAAACGTTCATTCTTCAAATCTCCTAAATATACGGAGGATTGCTTTGCATACTTAGAATTTTTATCAACTACGAGCATTAATTTCTCCTTATATAAAGGAACTGCGTGATAAATGTCATCGTCGACTGGCAATGTTGTAATACCAACGTCAATTTCATCATTATTTAAATAAAATTCAACCGCTTTACCGCCGCCTTCAACTACTTCATACGTCACATTCGGATACATACTGTGAAATTGATTCAAACTTTCTGTGAACAAACGTACATCCATAATTGCTGAGATACCTAGCCTGATATGACCACGCTCTATGTTTGTGACATCATCCATTTCAAGTGATAAATCATCTAATATCGCTAATGCTTCTACGCACTTATCGTAAAATATTTGACCGATATCGGTTAAAATAATATGTTTCTTTCTTCTATCAAACAACGTGACATTAAATTCGTCTTCAATACTTTTAATATTTTTACTAATTGTAGACTGTGCAATATATAAATGTTTTGAAGCCCGAGTCATGCCACCATTTTTTACAACTTCAACAAAATATTTCATTTGCTTAATTTCCATTTTAATCTCCTCTGAATTACCCTTTGTTTAACTTATAATTATACGCTTTTATTGCGCTACTTTAAATACTTAATCACTTCTCTGGCAGAATCTGAAATTACTTTATCATTAGGTTTCGCATCTTTTTGATCTTGTTTGGAATAAATTGCTAAAATAATTGGCTTATCCTGTCCTTTAGGATAAATAAAAGCGAGGTCATTACGTGTTGCATATGTTAAAGCTTGTCCGCTTTTGTCACCAACTGTATAACTGTTAGGCATGCCCGCTTTAATCAAAGTATCACCTGTCTTATTTTCTATCATTGTTTGTTTTAACAATGATAAGTTAGATCCATTCATTTCATTACTAGTTAAAATACTATTTAACGTTTGTGCGGCAGCTCGTGGTGTCGTTGTGTCTGCCTTGCTATTTGGATCAAAATAATTTAATTCTGGCTCCAATCTTTGTGGTTCCGAAACATCATCACCTAATTGCACCAACTCATGTTTTAAACCGTTGACGCCACCCAATTCTTGCATGATTTTATTATTTGCCGTGTTATCACTCTGCAACATAGATGCTTTAATTAAAGCCTTTAATGACATTGTTTTACCTATGTATTGTTCAGTGACTGGTGAATTTGCCACAATCTCTGATTCATTGATTTCAACTTTTTTATTCAATTCTGATGGAGCTACTTTATTCAATAATATACCACTGGCTATAGCCTTATATGTTGATGCAAAAGCAAATCGTTCATCCGCATTATGTTGATATGCTTTGCCATTTTCCGTATTAATCCCATAAATCCCTACTTTAGTATTGTATTCATTTTCTATTTGATCTATGTCTTTAGCAAAAGTTGTATTATGCATCGATGATAAGCCTATTAAACATACACCACTCAAAACAAACGCAATAAACCATTTCTTTATATATTGATTTATCATTGAAAATCCCCTTTTTTTAAATTTAAAAATTTTTATCTATTTATAATTATAACTTTAATATCTTTATTAAGAAAATCATAAAAAGCGAGAAAGAAACCAAATATTCACATTTGATTTCTCAATCTCGCTCATAAACAAATACTTAAATGACTCGTATGTGACTTGGCCTTTCCGTTACAATCATTAATCTTCAAAATTAATCATTATCTTCATTAATTTATCATTTTTATCAAAATATGCTGTGTATATACCTGCATTGGTTTGATATTCTAAGAATGTGCCTTCGTCTGCTTCACCTTTATTAACAATTTGATTAGAGACATGTGCTTCTTTAAATGTATCCTTAGATATTGTATTAGGTTTTGTTAAAAATGTAATACCGACTACTTCATCGCTACCATTGAAATCAACAGTTGTATCATAAACTTGTTCACTTCGAACAGGTTCTCTATCTGTATGTGGATTAACCTTGTAGCCATTAATTGTCACATTGTCATATTTTAATGCACGCACAAAATTATAATCTTGCGTGAAAGACGGATCATAAGTCGTATAACCTTCATAGTTATACCAAGGTGTTTGTGCTTTTAAATCTGCAGTACTTTGCGCACTTGCACCGCTTGCACCACCTTCACCATGCCCCCATTTTTGTACTTGCTCTGCTGCTTGTGTATCCGTACTATTCGTTGAAATATAAGCTGCTGAAGATCCGACGACTAGTGTTGATACAACCACGGTTGCTGAAAGTAATTTCCCTACTTTGTTCATTTAATCTCACTTCCAATCATTATAACCATTGTTTAGATGCTTTTACTGTCCAATTGTCACTTCCATTAATCTGTCATTTTGATCAAAGAATGCTATATAGAAACCATCATTCGTCGCATATTTGACATATGAACCATCTTTATTACCTAATTTACCTTCCTCGGTAATTTCATTAGATGCATGCGCTTTTTTGAATGTCGCTTTAGATACTGAATCTGGTTTCGTGAAGAAAGTGATTTGTACGACTTCGTTATCACTATTAAATTCTACTGTCGTATCATAAACTTTCTTATTATGGTCAAACTCTTTCTTAGCATCTGTATCTACTTTATAACCATCAATTGAAACGTTGTCATATTTTAATGCACGCACAAAGTTATAATCTTGTGTGAAGGACGGATCATAAGTCGTATAACCTTCATAGTTATACCAAGGTGTTTGTGCTTTTATATCTGCAGTACCTTGTGCACTTGCACCGCTTGCGCCACTTTCACCATGGCCCCATTTTTGTACTTGCTCTGCTGCTTGTGTATCCGTACTATTCGTTGAAATATAAGCTGCTGAAGATCCGACGACAAGTGTTGATACAACGACGGTTGCTGAAAGTAATTTTCCTACTTTACGCATAATAAATCACTCCTCATTTTTTGAATCCCTTTTGGCGAAACATGAGCAATACATAATGCATTCAAACACTAGTACATCAATTCATCCCTATTAGCAAGTTAACTTTCATATTACGAGAAAGAAACCCTAAGCAAAGTTACATTTACATATGATATAGACACATACAATGGATACGATTTCTATAAGAAAATAAATTAATTATTTCTAAATCACCCCTTAGTTTGTATTTCCCTATTGACAAAAGTGTAATAATTCACTTTAATCATACACCAAATATATATAATTGCAAGAATATATAAGATATTTAATCAACTCATTCACCTTTCCTATTATTATAATGAAAGCGGTTTATTGTCATTATGATTAATTTGTTTTAAAATGAATCTCATAGTCTGAATTAATTTTTTTAATAAATCATATTTATATATATTTTATCGATAAACACAAATCGCTCTATATCGATACTATACATAAAGCGGAGCTTCAAGTGACAACACAAGACTATCAACTATTGATTATTACAGTGATAAGTATTTTATTTCTCATCTTTTTAATCACTTCAAAATTAAAATTCCATCCACTACTTGCACTACTACTAACCGCAATCTTTGTCGGTTTCACTTCTGGATTAGACATTGATAGAATTGTTGAATCTATAGAAACTGGGGCTGGTTCAACACTCGGTGAAACGGGCGTAACCATCGCGTTAGGTGCCATGCTAGGTAAGATACTTTCTGATTCAGGTGCCAGCGACAAAATTGCATCTTCGATACTACACAATGCGTCTTACAAAAAATTACCATGGATGATGGCGTTAGCTGCGTTTATTATTGGGATTCCAATGTTTTTCGAAGTTGGTTTAATTATGCTACTGCCACTGATTTTTACAATTGCTAAAAAATTAGAAGATGAACATAAAATGAAAGAATCTGCCTATGTAGCTATCGGTGTGCCTGTTATTGCTGCATTAGCAACGATGCATGGTATGGTGCCACCACACCCTGGACCACTAATTTCAGTGAACCAGTTTGGTGCGAATATTGGGATAACTATGGTACTTGGTGTCATATGTGCAATTCCAACCATTATCATTGCTGGTCCACTTTACGGTAAATTTATTACACCACGATTATCTGTGAAGCCAAATCAAGATTTGTTAAATCAATATACGAATGACAACAACGAAAACACTCAAGCACCATCAACATTCATAGCCTTTTCTACTATATTAGTTCCAGTGATTATGATGTTATTACATGCCATTGCTGGTATCTTTTTTGGAGAAAAAACATTACAATACAAGATTTTCGAATTCTTCGGAAGCCCAATCATCGCTATGTTTGTGGGTGTCCTTTATGCCATTATCGTTCTCGGCTATTTAAAACATCGCGACACACAAAAAATTCGAGATGCTTTAGGTAGTAGTTTGAAACCTATCGCCGGTATCATGCTAATCATTGCGGGTGGTGGCGCATTCGGTCAAGTCCTTGAAGATTCTGGCGTAGGTACGGCAATCGTTCACCTTGCAGACAATTTCTCATTATCTGCATTATTAATGGGATGGGTCGTTGCTGCATTATTATCTATATCAACAGGTTCCGCAACCGTTGGTATTGTTGGCGCAACCAATTTACTTTACCCATTGATTCAAGCAGATCCAAGTATCAATAAAGAATTATTAACGATCGCTATTGGTTCTGGCTCTTTATTCTTTAACTACGTAAATCATGGTGGCTTCTGGTTAGTCAAAGAATCCTTTGGTATGTCTATGGGAGAAACATTTAAAACGATTACGATTGTACAATCCATTGTCGGTATTTGTGGTCTGATTATGGTACTACTCTTGAATGCTATTATTGGTTTGTTTTAACGCTAAAAGGAAATGGGACAGAAATCAAATTTTTTAATTGAGATTTCGAAGTCCCATCTATACAATCAAGGCAAGGATGACTAGGATTGAAAGTTTTCCTGAGCTGAAGCTCATGCATAAGTCTCACTAGCATTTTTATGCATAAGAACTACTCATTTTTCATAAATAGAAAAAGCAGTAAGACTTTACTTCTTCAGTTCAGTCATGTACTGCCTAAATGAAAAGGCGTCCGAGACATTCATTTTTGTCCCAGACGCTTAAGACTGTCGATAAAGTCTCAGGCTTTGTTGACAGTTTTTTCATACTTTACCTTCAATCGCTTTAAAAATGACAAATACTTCAAATTATAGCAACGTGTCTTTTCTTTCCATCAAACGATTATACCCTTCTAAATAAGCCTTTTCAGACTCTGAAGCTTTGTCATATGCATTCATCGCACGATGCCATAATGGATAAATCGGTTCTGGTGTAGTTAATTCCGTAATTGTCTTAATTTCATTGCTTGTCAGTTGTAAATTATAAGAAGCAATATTATCTTGCAACTGCGCTTTCGTTCTCGCAGCTAGTACTAGTGAATCAACATTAGGTCGATCTCTTAACCATGCCAATGTGACTTGAGCAACTGACACTTGATGTTGCGTTGCAATTTCTTGTAACGTATCTATCAAATCATAAAACAACGCTGTATCTTTGACGTATGGTTCTGCCCAACCGTCACCTTGTCTAGTACCCGGTTCACCAGCCTGTTGTCGGTTAATCTTTCCAGTTAAAAGCCCTTCACCTAACGGAGACCAAATACTGTTACCGACACCTAATTCCTTACCGGCTGGTAGTAACTCGTATTCCGCTTCTCTAGATTCAGGTGTGTAATATATTTGTTGCGCAATAGGTGGCGCCATATGATTTGCAACTGCCAAGGTGTGCGTCTTCGCTAAAGACCATCCGCTATAATTAGATACACCCCAATAACGAATCTTACCTTTTTGAATTAAATCATTCATCACTTGAATCGTCTCTTCTACAGGTGTCTGACCATCCCATAAATGTGTATAATACAAATCAATGTAGTCCGTGTTCAAGCGCTGTAAGGATTCATCTATAGAACGCTCAATATTTACACGCCCTGCACCACCATCGTTAGGATTATCCGTTAATTGAAATCCAGTCTTACTACTAATCACCATCTGATGTCGTTTATCTCTAATCGCTTTGCCTAATGCAATCTCGGAATCGCCTTTAGAATACAAATTCGCAGTATCAAACTGATTAATACCTTGATCCAAAGCATAATCAATCATATGATTGGTCATGTCTTGAGACATACCGCCTGCATTTTCAAATCCATTTGTACCTGTAAATGGAATACTGCCTAGTGCATATTTAGATACTGATAATCCTGAATTACCTAATTGTGTATAATCCATTATTTTCCTCCTCACATTTGCTTACTACACTTTATGTTCCCTTTTATTCGTGAATTAAATCCAAAGCCACTATCTCACAATGCTTGTTATCCCAATGAACATGGATAAGATTTATCCAACACTTTTCAATGTTTGTCGGTACCTTCCTTTTAAAATTGCGCGTATGATAGACCTATAAATATAAACATTGGAAGGTCCTTTTGGAGAAGCCATGGCACAACAATTTGAAGATTTAGCGAAGGCGATTAATGACGAACCAGGATTTTTGTGGAAAATTTGGACAGAAAATGAATCTGAACAAGAAGCTGGTGGTATTTACTTTTGATACTTACGACAATGCACAACAATATTTAAACATGCATCGTACTCGTTTAAACTCAATGGGTGTTTCAAAAGTCAATGCTAAATACTTTGATATTAACAAAGGCCTTACAACAATTACGAACGGACGCATCGATTGATTTCACAAATAATATCCCCCTTAAACATGCACGTAATCGTGTCTCATTAAGGGGGACGTTGTTTTATATTTTAAATTATTTTACTGATGTTCTCACCAAGTCAATTGTATACATCCATACCATATGACCTAGCAATTCGGAGAAATGTTCTTCGGGTGGCAGTTCGTCACGTTCTGGCGTAAGTTTAAGTTTCGGTAAGACAAATTCATGGAATAACACATGCACACCTATGCCAAACAAGCCACCTTTCCAAGCCGTAACAGATTCAGATTGCTCGCTTAATAACGCATACAGTGTCGCATTTGTAACAGAAAATCCATAATGGATACCCATCACCGCTAATGGCACTTCATTATCATTATATACATATGATGCATGCCGTATTTTATCTGGTACATTGAATACCTTCATCATTGTGACAGGCGGTGGTTCTTCATCTCGTTCAGGTGTACGTGGCGGTAGCAAGCCTTCCCAGCCCATTTTAACAGCACCAGCTAACAGTCCACCAATAACACCAGTGATTGCTACACGTTTGATTGAAATATTAGACATTTTCTTCACCTCACTAGATTATTATCCACTACTCTATTTACCCTAAACGGAAATAAGTTAGTGATTTTAATCTGTGAAGCCTTAGAATTAGATCATTTCCCAGGGAATGCATTATGATTAAAGTTTACCCATGCCCTCAATAAATGCTTCATATGTGATTTCATTCTTTGAAAACTTCGAAACAAGCATATACATTTTTTCATTTTTTGTATATTGCGTTTTATAGAGTATAGTCTCTGCCTCTTTTTCTTCCGGTAATGGCTGATTGATGTGTGTTTGTCTTGAGAAAGCGGCAAAATAACGCATGCCCAATAAGCGTTGTGAGTTTGCATTGATATGAATAGCATCTGGATTAGCCGTAATATCTTGTGCCGTGACGTAATAACAATTGGTTGTTAATTGCGTAACACGTTTGAGTGCCTCATTGATTTGTGCATATTCTACTGCACTTTGACCAAATGCTGCTTTGCCTAAAAAGTCAGGTAATAATCCGACAATAAATGGTACTTCAGGAATATTTAACTGTTCTCTAAAATAATTGATTAACGTTTCCAATTTCTTGTCATAGTCTTTGTAGCGTTGATTTAAGCTGTCACTCTCACCTTGATGCCATAATATCCCAATTATTTCACTCGTTTCTTGAGCAAATGTCGCCTCTGCAAGTGCGTGTCGTGTCAGTATTTGATTCGGCGCCCAATCATCAATCGTTGTACCACCGTCAGCGCACGGAATTAAACCAATCGTTTCATTTGGGTGTTTATCCAACCACAATTTTGCAAAAGAAGCAGCCGGACCAATGCCAGCGACTGAGCGATCACTGTGAATCGGCTCCTCCATCATCTGCCACTTACCATTTCTTAACATCATCATCCGTTCATCAATGATGGGCGGTATTTCATCTATAAATCCACGTCCCGCCATATTTGATTGACCTACCAGTAGAATTGATTTCATATATAACTTCCTTATATCGATATTTATTTAATATAAGTATCATACTATATCCTTAAATTCGTTGAAAATATAATTACTCTATGAAAACTCCTATGAATGTTCACATTTATTACGTTTGATATATACCTAAAACGGAAAATAATTATAGAAAGCAAAAAATTGGAGGACTTTACTATCACAAAAGTATTCGTAACTGGTGCCACTGGATTAATTGGCACTAAATTAACACAAAGATTATTACAAGAAGGTTATGAGGTCGCTGGCTTTACAACTTCGCAACGAGGTAAAGCGAAACTTGTAGATGCAGGCGTCGAAGCTTACATTGGAGATATTTTAAAATATGATACTGTCGAAGCTGCAATTTCAGATTATAAACCAGACATTATCATGAATGAAATTACAGATTTAAAAAATGTAGACATGTCCGCAAATACAAAAGTAAGAATTGAAGGTACGAAAAACCTTGTTGAAGCAGCGTTAAAAAACAATGTAAAACAAATGCAATCCCAAAGTATTGCCTTTACTTATGAAGGTGGCGATACTCTAGCTACAGAGGAAACACCACTGGATACTCAATCAACTGGCGACCGTAAGATTACAGTGGACGGTGTAGAAGGTTTAGAAAATGAAACTGCACGAATCGAAAATAGTGTTGTGCTTCGTTATGGCTTACTTTATGGACCAGGCACATGGTATGGCAAAGATGGTATGATTTATAACTCATTTAAAGAAGATACTGTCACAATGACAGATGGCGTTCAATCATTTATCCATATCGATGATGCTGTTGAAGTAGCAATTCAGGCACTTAACTTTGAATCAGGTATCTATAATGTAGCGGATGATGAACCAGTTAAAGGTGACGTTTGGGCAGCATGGTACGCTGACTTATTAAACGTTAATCCACAACTCAATATCCAACCAGCTGAAACTCATGAAAGAGGTGCTTCGAACGCTAAATTCCGTGCTCAAGGCGGTAAACTAATCTATCCTTCTTGGAAACAAGGCATGGCTCCAATTAAATAAAGATAGTAACAATTAAGTTTTGATGATGAATCCCCCCTAAAGTTGAATGTTAATTTCAACTTTAGGGGGGATTTAAGATTTTATCATCCATTTCATTATTACTTTTTTAATCACATAAAATCAGCAAATCTATCTCTAAAATGCATATGTATGATTGAACCCAATATATAAAGCAAAATAACAAGCACAATATTATATATTGTTAAATGCCAGTGGGTAATAAAATACCATTCATGATGTAATATTGCTGCTCTATATCCTTCTGCTAGAAAATAAATGGGATTTAATTTCATAACGAACATCACTATGTCGTTATTAGGTAAATATAATATCGAAGAAACAAAGAAAACCATTCTCATTAAAGCTTGTAAAATTAAATGGATGTCTCTAACTAATATACTTAATGTGGATGCTACTAATGCAATAGCATTTGTTAAAATAAGTGCATAAACTAAGTATAGAAGTAATTGTAACGTATATATAGAGGGATGATATCCTCCAATAAAACAAATAATCATAACAATGATTAATAAAAATAGATGCCCATAAAATTTACTGAAAACGACATAACTTGGAATTATCGAAAGTGGAAAATTCATTTTAGCTACTTGATTAAACTTTGATATGATAGATTTACTACCTTCTAAGACACCTTCGTTTATAAAAAACCACATACTAATACCAACAATTAGCCAGTAAATAAATGGAACACCTTCCATCATCTTATTACTTCTAAGTGCCAAACCAAAGATAAACCAAAAAACCGCAATTTGCATAATCGGATTAATTAATTCCCATACCATGCCTAGATAATTGTTCTTATTAGAAATTCTTAACTGAAATTCAGCTAATCTTCTTATTAAGTATAAATTAGTCAATTGTTCTTTCATTACAAAATACGTTGATTTCATAAAAATCCAACCACTCTTTCAAGAGATATGCCAATAATATCTACAAAATAAATGCTATAAATAAAGATAGAAGCAACTTTTAATAGGTTACAACATTAAAGATTTAAAAACAATATATTGAAAGTACAAAAAAAGACAAGACACCTGTAAAATACAAATATCTTGTCATAGTTATTGAGCTTAATTGAATTTTTAAGACTGTCTCTCTAATATAGCTGTATTTATTGTTTTACTGCTTTTTGATAAAAGTAATTCGCCACAACGATATCTACAATTGCGACACCAACGGATTTGAAAATGGTTATTTCTTCATCAGACAACCGTCCTGCTAATTTCCCGGCAACGATATGTCCTAATTCACCATGTAATCCATCTTTAGCAAACACACCTTCATTAACTGGATTGATTAAATCACCTGTTTCAGCCATAGCCGCTTCATGAGCCTCCACTACGACTTTATCTGCCTCTGCAATAGCTTGAGATGGCAGTTCTTGCATATCAGGTTTAAAAGAACCAACTGCATTAACATGTACCCCTGGTGATAAATGTTTCTGAAATACTGGTGTTGTCGCATTCGTTGCAGTCACAATTATATCTGCATCAGTCATTGCTGATTCAACATCTTCATATACATATAACTCTAAATCACGATGTTGATGCTCGACATCTTTTGAAAATTTAAGTGCTTTGTCATAAGTACGATTATAAAATTGAATACGTTCAATATCTCTAACAGCAAGTACCGCTTCTATCAGTCCTTCTGCTTGATCACCCGTTCCAATTACACATAGCGTCTTAGCTTGTTCACGTGCTAAATATTTTGTAGCAACACCCGAGATTGCACCTGTACGTATTTTTGTTAAGTAAGAACCTTCTAACACTGCCAACGTTTCACCTGTTTCATAGTCTGAAAGTGTTACAGAACCAACAATGGTAGGCTTACCTATTTTTGAATTATTTGGAGCCACGGTGACCGTCTTAACACCAGCTACTTTCAGCGTATCAGAAAGTGCAGGCATGACCAGATACCGATTGGCTTCATTGAATGGTAAAGAATACCGCAATGGTGTATCTGTTTCACCTTCAGAATATGCTTTAAGTGAGTCTGCCACCACTTCCACGATTTCTTCCATATTTAATAATTGTGCTTGTTCTTGTGCATCTATATAACGCATAAGCCACCCCTATTCACCTTAATCGTCTTCATGATTTATAATTTCTGTTTTCTTTTCCAACTTAGATATCATTACTAAAAATAAAACAAAAATGATTACTATGACTAACAAATATTTCCACATGGTTTGACCATCCAAATATATATAAACAAAAAATAGTGTTGTTAAAAATCCATAAAATATCATATTTCTAACAAATAGTAGCCAGTAATCTACTTTAATACTAAACCACGTTTTTATATTTGGGTCTTCCGTTTTAATGCTGTACCTCGTGGTGATGACGCCTCTAATAATCGCATATATCAATACTAAAATCATAATCGCTGTCATTATTTTTGTATATAACGGGTCATCCAAAAAATCTGAAAGTATCGTTAGCCCTAAACTAGTTACGATAGGCAACCAATCTTCATTTTTGGCGTTAGTGTTTTTCATTAGCAATCACCTTCAATTTGTCTATATTCCGTTAATTTCAACGTAACATATTTTCATTGAAAATGAATTAGAAATTAAAATTTAAATGCACAATATATTTAAACTACTGAACTGTGTAACCACCATCTATCAAAATCGCTTGTCCCGTGACACTTTTCGCACTATCGCTACACAAGAATAAAGCATAATCAGCTATATCTTTAATATCTAACAAGCGTTTTTGAGGAATTAAAGGATATAAAACGTCTTCAAGTACTTGTTCTACTGCCACACCACGTTCTTTAGCTAAATCATCCATTTGATTACGCACTAACGGTGTATCAATATAACCTGGACAGATAGCATTCACTGTAATACCTTCTGTAGCGGTCTCTAATGCGGTTACTTTTGTTAAACCAATAATCCCGTGTTTCGCACTATTATAAGCCGCCTTACCAGCAAAGCCAATTACACCATTAATTGATGCCATATTTAAAATACGTCCTGATTGTTGTTGTTTCATAATAGGTAACACATATTTTGTTCCTATAAAACTACCCGTCAACATAATATCAATCATCTGTCTGAACTTTTCTGTTGGGAATGATTCGATACTTTCAACATGCTGTAACCCTGCATTATTAAATAAAATATCTAAGCGTCCATATTGTTCAACTGTTTGATCGATCATAGCTTTGACAGCTTGTTCATCTGTGACATTCACTTTTATTGGCATACAGTCATATCCCTGGGATTTCAATGCATCTGTTTCTTGAATTAATTTATCTTCATTCAAATCAGCAAGCACCACTTTGGCACCATTTTCTAAAAATACTTTTGCTATCGCTAGCCCAATACCACTCGCTGCGCCTGTAATAATTGTTACTTTATCTTTTACCAATTACGCCACCTACTTTAAATGATTTTCGAAATGTGCATCCGTATGTGCTTTAACGTCTTCTAAAGTTGTGTCAGATTGTAATTCAACGAGTTTCATGACACCCGCTTCAAATTGAAAAACAGCTAAATCTGTAATCAACGTATTGACTACACTAGCACCTGTTAACGGTAATTCACATTGTGATTTTATTTTGGAATCACCATGTTTATTCATATGATCCATAATGACAACTACTTTTTGTGCTCCGACTACTAAATCCATCGCGCCGCCCATACCTTTAACAAGTTTGCTTGGGATCATATAATTCGCTAAGTCCCCTGTTTCTGAGACTTCCATGCCACCAAGTATGGCTAAATCGATATGTCCGCCTCGAATCATCGCAAATGATTCTGCATTGTCAAAGTAAGACGCCCCTTTAGCAGCTGTTACAGTTTCTTTACCCGCATTGATTAAGTCTGGATCCACTTCATTTTCAGTCGGATATGGTCCGATACCAAGTAAGCCATTTTCAGATTGAAAGTACACATTTTCAACATGATCGTTCATTTCATTCGCAACCAATGTAGGCATACCAATACCTAGATTAATTACCATATCACTTTTAATTTCTTTAGCAGCACGTTGGATAATTTTCTGGCGTTGTACTTTTTTATCCATGATTGGCCTCCTTCACTGTACGCTTTTCAATACGCTTCTCAAAATGTTCGCCGACATAGATGAAATCTACATAAACACCTGACATATGAATGGCATCCGGATCAATTTGTCCTACCTCTACAAGTTCTTCTACTTCAACGACCGTTGTTTTAGCTGCCATCGCACATAATGGATTGAAGTTCCGTGCTGTTTTTTCAAACACTAAATTCCCGAATGTATCTGCTTTTTGTGCTTTGACAATACCAAAGTCACCTGTCAGTGTACGTTCCATTAAATAAGTTTCTCCATCAAATTCACGCGTTTCTTTACCTTCAGCAATGGGTGTACCGACACCTGTTTTTGTATAAAAAGCCGGTATTCCCGCGCCTCCAGAACGTAACTTTTCAGCTAGTGTGCCTTGCGGTGTCAATTCAACATCCAATTCACCATTAATCAGTTGTTGTTCAAATATTTTATTCTCGCCTACATAGGAACTAATCATTTTATCTATTTGCTTATATTCTAATAAACGGCCTAAGCCGAAGTCATCTACGCCGCAGTTGTTACTCACAACAGTTAAGCCTTTTGTACCTTTTGTACGAATTGCTTCGATACTATGCTCAGGAATCCCACATAACCCAAAGCCCCCAGCAAGTACTGTCATTCCATCTTCCAATCCTTCAAAAGCTGTATGTATATCTTTTATTACTTTCGACATTAATAAACCTCATTTCTAACATTTGTTTTTAATACCTAGTACTAATTATACTTGAAAATTATAATGAAGTCCTTTATTTATGTTTGCGGTTTTATAGTAGACTCATCATTTATAAATTTTGAAACATTTAAATAAAAAAAGAGGCGATAATCTTTTAAGATTATCAACCTCTCGTTTAATTACGCTATTTCAATTTGGAAACGGCGGACAACTGTGCCATCTTCCAGTGTCGATGATTCAATTTCTTCGCCACCGTTATGCTTAATGACTGCTACAGACGCTTCATTATCTTCCGTACATGTCACTAATGCTTCTCGAACACCGATTCTTGATAGGTAATCCAATGATTTTTTCAGGATTTTATTACCAAACCCTTTACCACGATGTTTCTTACGGATACCGTAGCCAACATGGCCGCCTATTTTTTTAAGCTGTTCATTTAAATTGTGACGAATGTTCGCCGCACCGATAATTTCATCATCCTCTATTAAGAATAATGTGGTATTATCCACTGATTCATCATGTGACTTATTATCAGCTAATTCATGTACTAACTCTTCAAAATTACTATATTTTGTAATATTTGTAATTGTAGGGACAATTTTTTCATCATGATCAATCCACTCTCTCATATAATCACAATACATTAATTCGTCACCCATTGTTAACTCTCTAAATTCAACCATGTTGACACTCCTTCCTTTCTCGACCTACGTTTATAAATGATTATCATGTGTGTTGATATAATACACATAATGATCTGTCCATTGTTCATTTTCAAAAATAAAACCTTTGCGCACACATTCGAATTGAAAGCCTAACTTTTCAATCAATTGGATAGATGGATTATTATCCAAATTAATATGTGCTTCAATTCTATGAAAATGTAATGTGTCTCGTGTTTGTTTTACTAATTCAGTTAAAGCTTCGTAAGCAAATCCTTGATGCCAATATTGATTATGAATAAAGTAGCCAATTTCTGCCCATTGGAATTGATCTCTACTTAAGTTCTTAATATTGAGCATACCTATATGTTGATGTGCTTTATCAAAAATACCAAATATATATAAATCATCCGCTTCAATCGCTTGTTGCTGTCTAGTCACCATTGCCGCGAACCAAGGTTCTGTAGCATCTGACATATCTACTTGACCTTTGTCATGCCTATATTGTGATGGCTTTCTATTTACAAACCCACTTAACCATGATTCGTAATCATTTTCTTCCAACGGTCTAATGATAAGACGTTGTGTAGTGAAATGCAACCCCAAATTTTTATGCATTTAAAATCCCCTTATCATGTTCACTCTGCACACTTTATCTATTACATAATGAATAGCTTTGTGTTTTATTGTTATCACAACATCACTGATGTATGCAATAACATGCTTATACCTATTTAATACCTTTTTATGATGCTTTAAAACTTTATTTAACGGGTATACATATAAATGTAAGCGTTACTAATAAAATACGAGTATATTATACAATACCAACTATTAAATAAATCAAATATAAGCCAACAGAGATTTTGTATCTTAGGAGGTGTTTTTTATGAATAACAATAATACTTCAAAAATTTTCTTTACCTTTTTCGGTATCTTATCATGGTTATCCACCGTCATTCTATTTATTTTACCGACGCTATCACCTTATCAAGACTATATTAAAACACAAGGTGGTATGTCGACCGGTTGGGTTGTGGTGTTACTCGCATTTATTACACTATTTTATATCGCCATCTTGATTATGGATATTTATAGTCCCTTAACGACACAAGTCATACAATTTGTATTGTTAACTGTCGTAATCGTTTGTGCCATACCGTCCATTACTGCTTTTGTGCTTGCATCATTTGTCGTAGATATAAGTATTATTGAAATCTTTATACCTATTGTACTTATTATTTTAGCAAGTATGTTACACATCTTATGGTTTGCTATACCATTTATGCAAAATAAAGAAAATCGTGAAGCTGCGCAAAAGTCTAAAAATCCTTTCAAATAATAATAACTACTAGTCTGTGAATATGTATTGATACCGTATCACAGGCTAGTTTAATTATGTTCAAATTTTTATATTAAATGATATCTTCTAGAATCTTCCTTATTATTTCATTTTCAGACATTTCTTGGTATAGATACGTTTCTTGGTTTACCTTTAATATGTCATTTTCAACAAACCAACGCATCATTGCTTCTTCACCAAAATCTGTTTCATCTTTCAAATGGTGTCTTCTTACTGTTTCATGAAATGGTAGTTTGAAATAATAAGCGTATGCGTCTACGTTAATTTGATTCATTAAGCGCTCAATCATTGAACCGTATTTAGCACTATTTAAAATACCTTCTAAAATAACATAATCGCAATGTGCGATGCCATAATTCACAATGTCTTCTATAAGTTGAATGGCTAAATTATTAGGTGGGTCAGGTACATTCAACATATTGCGACGTATGTCATCTTGCCCTACTAACATCACACCTGTGCCTAATGTATGTTGCAATTTCTGTGCGATCGTCGTCTTTCCACTGCCAGAGTTACCTCTAATGATGATTAACTTTGTCATATTTATCACACTCCATACAATAATGTGTTGTCATTATATAGTAAAAACGCTTGAAGACATATCATCTCCAAACGTTTTAAACTTAATTTTGTACTATATTCACTCTGCTATACATGAACGGTTATATTTATTTAATTGTACCTAGTTCTTTACCAACTTTTTCAAATGCTGCTAATGCTTGATCTAACATTTCTTTCGTATGTGCAGCTGTAGGCATATTACGCACTCGACCTGTACCTTTAGGAACAGTTGGGAATACGATGGATTTTACATATACGCCTTCTTCTTTCAAACGACGACTAAAGGCTTGTGTTTCTTTTTCATCACCAATAATAACAGGTGTGATTGGAGATTCTGAATTACCTATATCAAAGCCTAATTTTTTCAAACCATCTTTAAGATAATTGCCATTTTCCCAAAGTTTATCATGTAATTCTGTAGAAGCCATTAGTTTTTTAACTGCTTCTGTGATGGCTTTCGTATCTCCAGGTGCTAAAGAAGTTGAGAATAAGAAAGGTCTTGATTGTGCTTTTAACCAGTCGATTAATGATTGCGTACCTGCTACATAACCGCCAACGACACCAATCGCTTTTGATAATGTACCAATTTGGAAATCAATCTTGTCTTGTAAGCCAAAATGTTTAACCGTACCAGCACCTTTACCCATGACACCAGAACCATGTGCATCATCAACATATGTGATTAAGCCAAATTCTTCAGCAATTTCTACGATTTCTGGTAGTTTAGCAACATCACCATCCATACTGAAAACACCATCAGTAATGTACATTACTTTATTGTATTGTTCTGATTCAACGGCTTCTTTTGCTTTAGCGCGTAAATCTTCCATATCTGAATGGTTTACACGAATAATCTTCGCTTTAGATAAACGACAACCATCAATAATAGATGCATGATTTAATTCGTCAGAAAGAATTGCATCATTTTTATTCATAACTGCTGAAATGGCAGCCATATTACAGTTGAATCCAGATTGATATGCAATTGCTGCTTCAGTACCTTTAAATTCAGCAAGTGTTTTCTCTAATTCATCATGTACATCTAACGTCCCATTGATTGAACGCACAGCACCGGCACCTACACCATGTGTATCAATTGCATCTTTTGCTGCTTGTTTCAAATCTTCGTTTGTTGCTAGTCCTAAATAATTGTTTGAAGATAAGTTAACATAATTTTTCCCATTGATAGTAATTTCAGGTCCGTTGGCGCCTTCAATTGTATCTATCTCATTATATAAACCATTATCTTTTAAATATTGAATATTTTCATCTAAAAAGCCATGTAGTGATTGAACCACTGCAAGTCCCCCTTTGAGTTATCTTAGTTTTCAAGTTAATCATAACCTATTTTTTAAATTGTGGAAAGTAGAATAATGATATATTAGAAAGCGTTTTCTACAATTTAATAGCTTTGTTAATTATTTGTACCTACAGTTGCTACACGTAAAATGATATAATGGATGAAAATGCTGAAGGAAGAAGGGTTGAAGTTGTTTGATTGGTTTCAACTAGCACAACAAAAAGAAAGTAGGATGGTGCAAGTACGTCGTTATCTACACCAATATCCTGAATTATCATTTGAAGAACATCACACACATGACTTTATCATGAATCAATTAAGTCAATTATCTTGCGAGATACGTACACCAGTTGGTAGAAATGGTATTGTTGCAACATTCAAAGGACAGGGTGATGGCCCTACAGTTGCCTTACGTGCCGACTTCGATGCCTTACCAATAGATGAATTAACAGACGTATCATATAAATCTAAAAATCCAGGTGCCATGCATGCATGTGGCCATGACGGTCATACAGCAATCTTACTTGGTGTGGCAGAAATTATTGAGAATCATTTATCCTCACTAAATGGCGATGTTGTATTAATCTTTCAATATGGTGAAGAAATTATGCCAGGCGGCTCACAAGAAATGATTGATGATGGTTGTCTCAGCAACGTAGACAAAATTTATGGTAATCATTTATGGACAGGTTATCCAACAGGTATGATTTATTCACGTCCTGGTGCTATGATGGCATCTCCCGATGAATTTAATATCACCATTCAAGGTAAAGGCGGCCATGGTGCTAAACCTCATGAAACGATTGATCCAGTAGTTATTATGGCAGAATTCATTATGAGTGCTCAGAAGATTGTCTCACGAACAATTGATCCAGTTAAACAAGCTGTAATAAGCTTTGGTATGGTTCAAGCAGGTTCAGCCGACAATATTATTCCTGACTCTGCTTTCTGTAAAGGCACCGTTCGTACCTTTGATACAGAAGTCCAAAGTCATATTATCACTAAAATGGACAAATTATTGCAAGGTCTTGCTCTAGCAAATGATATTACTTATATATTGGATTATGTTAAAGGCTACCTACCTGTACACAATCATCCAAATAATTATGAAATTGTTAAACAAGCTGCAAATGAGATGAATTTACGTTTCTATGAATCTGAGTTAATGATGATTGGTGAAGATTTCTCACACTATTTAAAAGTTCGCCCTGGCGCATTCTTTTTAACTGGTTGTGGTAATCCAGAAAAAGAGACTACACACCCACATCATAGCCCGAACTTCAATATTGATGAAAAGGCAATGAAATATGCAGCATGCGAATTTCTAAAAATCCTTGAACTCGAAAACGTAAACCTTACTAGCCTTAGTCATTGCATGACTTAGGTGCTTTTATGCATGAGCTTTAGCTCAAGTAAACCTTACTAGCCTTAGTCATTGCATGACTTAGGTGCTTTTATGCATGAGCTTTAGCTCAATTAGTAAACCTTATGCATTCGCATAAGCGAATGTATTCCATTATATAAAGATAAATCAAAACAGGCGATGTCACTATTAAGTGACGTCGCCTGTTTTTACATTAACTACCAACTAATGCATTAAGACCCTTAATTCTGAAACTGAATTGATTTTGTTTACATTAGCTAGCAGCTAATGCACTAAGAACCCCTAATTCAGAAACTGAATAAGGGGTTCTATGAAAAAAGAGACTCCCTAAGGAGCCTCTTAAAAATCTATCAAAGATAGAAAATTATATTATTCGTTGATTACAGTAACAACGCCTGATCCAACAGTACGTCCACCTTCACGGATAGAGAAACGAGTACCGTCTTCAATAGCGATTGGAGAAATTAATTCAACATCCATTTCAACGTTATCACCAGGCATAACCATTTCAGTACCTTCTGGTAAGTTAACAACACCAGTTACGTCAGTAGTACGGAAATAGAATTGTGGGCGGTAGTTAGTGAAGAATGGTGTATGACGACCACCTTCATCTTTAGATAAAACGTAAACATCCGCTTTGAATTTTGTATGTGGTGTAATAGTACCAGGAGCAGCTAAAACTTGACCACGTTGTACGTCATCACGTGAAACACCACGTAATAATGCACCAATGTTGTCACCAGCTTCAGCGTAGTCTAATAATTTACGGAACATTTCTACACCAGTAACAGTTGTTTTGCTTGATTCTTCTTGCATACCGATGATTTCGATTTCTTCACCGACTTTGATTTGACCACGTTCAACACGGCCTGTAGCAACAGTACCACGACCAGTGATTGAGAATACGTCCTCAACTGGCATCATGAATGGTTTGTCAGAATCACGTTCTGGTGTTGGAATGAAGTCATCAACAGCTTGCATTAAGTCTAAGATTTTTTGCTCATAGTCAGCGTCGCCTTCTAAAGCTTTTAATGCAGAACCAGAGATTACAGGTACATCGTCACCTGGGAAGTCATATTCGCTTAATAAGTCACGAACTTCCATTTCTACTAATTCTAATAATTCTTCATCGTCAACCATGTCAACTTTGTTTAAGAATACAACTAATGCTGGAACACCAACGTTACGTGATAAAAGAATGTGTTCACGAGTTTGTGGCATTGGGCCATCAGCAGCAGATACTACTAAGATAGCTCCGTCCATTTGTGCAGCACCAGTGATCATATTTTTAACATAGTCAGCGTGACCTGGGCAGTCAACGTGAGCATAGTGACGTTTGTCAGTAGTATACTCGATGTGTGAAGTATTGATTGTAATACCACGTTCTTTTTCTTCTGGAGCGTTGTCAATCATGTCATATGATTGTGCTACAGAGTCACCATTTTTTGCTAATACAGTTGCGATAGCAGCTGTTAAAGTAGTTTTACCATGGTCAACGTGACCAATAGTACCAATATTGGCATGTTCTTTTGAGCGGTCAAATTTTTCTTTAGCCATTATAAAATCTCTCCTATTCGTTAGAAAATAAATTTTTAAAATTATCTCTCATGACAGTTTCTCACCATCATGAGAAGATTGTTTTATTTTTTGGTATAAAGGACCATACAGTACCTTTATAATGCATTTTTCCCAAAAAATCAATTAATAAAACTACAAGCCACATAATTAAGCTTTACATGTATTGTACAGACAGTTGTCCCACAAAACAAGTTTAATTATTCAGCTTTATTACCACTGTTTTTCTTGATAATGTCTTCAGCAATTGATTTTGGAACTTCAGCATAGTGATCAAAGTACATAGTGTAAGTACCACGACCTTGAGTGTTTGAACGTAATGATGTTGCATAACCGAACATTTCTGAAAGTGGTACATAAGCATTTACAACTTGTGCATTACCACGAGGTTCCATACCATCAACACGTCCACGACGAGATGTTACGTCACCCATGATGTCACCCATGTACTCTTCAGGCATTTCGATTGTTACTTTCATCATTGGTTCTAAGATAACTGGATCACATTTTTTAGCAGCTTCTTTAAGTGCTAATGATGCAGCGACTTTGAAGGCCATTTCTGATGAATCGACATCATGGTATGAACCATCAAATAATCTAGCTTTAACATCAATTAAAGGATATCCAGCTAATACACCGTTTTCCATTGAATCTTTAAGACCTGCTTCAACTGATGGAATGTATTCACGTGGAATTACACCACCAACGATAGCGTTTTCGAATTCGAAACCGCCACCTGTTTCATTAGGTGAGAATTCAATTTTAACGTCACCATATTGACCACGACCACCTGATTGACGAGCGAATTTACCTTGAACTTCAGCTGATGATTTAAATGTTTCACGGTATGAAACCATTGGCGCACCAACGTTACATTCAACGTTAAATTCTTTCTTCATACGGTCTACTAAGATATCTAAGTGAAGCTCACCCATACCACCAATGATAACTTGTCCAGTTTCATCGTCTGTGTGTGCATGGAATGTAGGATCTTCTTCTTGTAACTTAACTAAAGCAGTAGTCATTTTGTCTTGGTCCGCTTTAGATTTTGGTTCAACTGATAAGTGAATAACAGGCTCTGGGAAATCCATAGATTCCAAGATGATGTCATTTTTCTCACCACATAAAGTATCACCAGTACCAGTATCTTTAAGGCCTACCGCAGCAGCGATATCTCCTGAATATACTGTGTTTAACTCTTGACGAGAGTTAGCGTGCATTTGTAGTAAACGACCTACACGTTCACGTTTGTTCTTCGTAGAGTTTTTAACATATGAACCTGATGATAATGTACCTGAATAAACACGGAAGAATGTTAATTTACCAACATAAGGGTCAGTCATTACTTTGAACGCTAAAGCAGCGAACTCAGCATTGTCATCAGCTTTTGCGATAACTTCTTCATCTGGATTATCAGCACGGTGACCAATAATTGGTTTAACATCTAATGGTGAAGGTAAATAATCAATTACTGCATTAAGCATCAATTGAACACCTTTGTTTTTGAATGCTGTACCAACAAGAACTGGGTAGAATTCTACATCAGTAGTTGCTTTACGGATAGCAGCTTTCAATTCAGGGATTGAAATTTCTTCATCACCAAGATATTTTTCCATTAATTCGTCGTCAGTTTCAGCAACTGCTTCAACTAATGCTGCACGAGCTTCTTCAGCTCTTTCTTTATGATCTTCAGGAATTTCAATTTCTTCAATTTCAGTTCCTAAGTCATTTGTGTATTTGAAACATGTCATTTCAACTAAGTCGATGATTGCTTCAAATTCATCTTCAGCACCGATAGGTAACTGAATTGGTTGCGCGTTAGCTTGTAAACGGTCATGAATTGTGCTTACTGAGTATTCAAAGTTAGCACCTAATTTGTCCATTTTGTTAACGAAAACAATACGAGGTACACCATAAGTTGTTGCCTGACGCCAAACTGTTTCAGTTTGAGGTTCAACACCTGATTGTGCATCTAATACTGTTACTGCGCCATCAAGTACACGTAATGAACGTTCAACTTCAACAGTGAAGTCTACGTGTCCAGGTGTATCGATGATGTTTACACGGTGGTTATCCCATTCTGCTGTCGTTGCAGCTGATGTGATAGTGATACCGCGGTCTTGCTCTTGTTCCATCCAGTCCATTTGTGAAGCACCTTCGTGTGTTTCACCAATTTTATGGATACGTCCAGTATAGTAAAGAATACGTTCAGTCGTAGTTGTTTTACCAGCATCGATGTGAGCCATGATACCGATATTACGAGTTCTATCTAAACTAAAATCTCTAGCCATGTATTTTTCTCCTTCCAGTATAACTGCGAATAAATACTTTAAATATGGCGATGCCCTAAACACGCACCGGTGATAGTAAACTATCTTTGTGGAACATGCTCAGGGAAAAAGCTACTATCCTACCAACGATAGTGAGCGAATGCTTTGTTAGCTTCAGCCATTTTATGTGTGTCTTCACGTTTCTTAACTGCTCCACCAGTGTTGTTAGCAGCATCTAAGATTTCGTTAGCTAAACGTTCTTCCATAGTTTTTTCACCACGAAGACGCGAATAGTTAACTAACCAACGAAGACCTAATGTAGTACGACGCTCTGGACGAACTTCTACTGGTACTTGATAGTTAGAACCACCTACACGGCGAGCTTTAACTTCTAATACTGGCATGATGTTATCGATAGCTTCTTCGAAAACTTCAACTGCTTCACGACCACTACGTTCTTTAACTAAGTCGAATGCAGAATAAAGAATTCTTTGTGCTGTTCCACGTTTACCATCTAACATAATTTTGTTGATCAATTTTGTAACTAATTTAGAGTTGTGAATTGGATCTGGTAATACGTCTCTTTTTGGTACTGATCCTTTACGAGGCATAATGTAAATCCTCCCTTCCTATTATAGTATAATTTTAAATTTTATAGCGAAAATTTACGCAATCTTAAACTTATTTTTTAGGTTTTTTAGTTCCGTATAATGAACGGCCTTGTCTACGTCCATCAACACCTGAAGTATCAAGTGCACCACGTACGATATGGTAACGTACACCAGGTAAGTCTTTTACACGTCCACCACGTACAAGTACAACACTGTGTTCTTGTAAGTTATGTCCGATACCAGGGATATACGCATTGATTTCAATGTTGTTAGACAAACGAACACGCGCATATTTACGTAACGCTGAGTTAGGTTTTTTAGGTGTCATAGTACCGACACGAGTACAAACCCCACGTTTTTGTGGTGAATTTAAATCAGTAAATTTTTTCTTTTTACTGTTAAAATTTCTGTTTAATGCTGGTGAATCAGATTTTTTTGATTTACTTTGTCTTGGTTTGCGTACCAATTGATTAATAGTTGGCATGATTAGTTCCTCCTTTCCTCATTTATAATCCCACACATCCAGGTGGTTCATTTTAAGGGTAAATAAAATTTAGTAAGAATCATTCTTACTAATCTCATTTTAATAATGCAACAATAGCTACATTAACGTTTATACCTACATATTTCCCTAAAGCTTGTTTGCTTTCGAAAAATGAAACAGGTATGTGTTTGTGATTGATTTGGCTCAACACGCGAGTCATAAGATGAACTTCTACGTCTTCAGCGATAATCAATGATGTAACTTGATCTTTATTCAAAGCTTTGAGCGTTTGTTTAAGACCAATAACAAAATGTTGTTTGTTAAAGCGTGCAACTTTTTCATTAGACATATAAATATCCTCCAAAGTTCTGCTTGCATCAACCTTAATAATAATAACATTTTCATTACTGCTGAGTCAACTTTAAATCCAATAATTTTGCAAAAATAATTAAAAAACAAAGTGATCGAAAATCGCATTCCGACCACCTTGTTTATTTAACTCAAAATTATATTTCAGTAGTTTGCACTTCTTCTACAATTTCAGTTTCTGGTGCAGCTTTATCGTATTCAACATCTCTATAACGTCTCATACCTGTACCAGCTGGAATTAATTTACCGATAATAACATTCTCTTTAAGACCGAGTAAGTTATCACGTTTACCTTTAATTGCAGCATCAGTAAGTACACGTGTTGTTTCTTGGAATGAAGCCGCTGATAAGAAGCTTTCAGTTTCAAGAGACGCTTTCGTAATACCTAGTAATACTGGTTTAGCTGTTGCAGGACGTTTACGTTCTTTAAATGCTTCACGGTTGGCATCAGTAAAGTTATGAATATCTACTAATGAACCTGGAAGTAACTTAGTATCTCCAGCTTCAATGATACGTACTTTACGTAACATTTGTCTAACCATAACCTCAACGTGTTTATCATCGATTTCAACACCTTGCATACGGTAAACTTTTTGAACTTCTTTTAGTAAATAACTTTCTGTTGCATTTAAACCTGATACAGATAAATAGTTCTTAGGCTCAATTGAACCTTCTGTTAGAACTTCACCACGTTCAACACTTTGTCCAACTTCTACTTTCAATCTTGAAGTACCAGAAGCTAGATAAGATTTCGTTTCATTAGCGCCTTTAATTACAATTTCTTGTTGGCGATCTTTCGCTAATTTGATGTCATCAACAACACCTTCGATTTCAGTAATCACGGCTTGACCTTTAGGATTACGTGCTTCGAAGATCTCTTGGATACGAGGAAGACCTTGTGTGATATCGCTACCTGCTACACCACCTGTATGGAATGTACGCATTGTAAGCTGTGTACCTGGTTCACCAATTGATTGGGCAGCAATTGTACCAACTGCTTCACCAACTTCAACTTTTTCACCAGTTGCAAGGTTTTTACCGTAACATTTTTCACATACACCATGACGTGTGTTACATGTAAATGCTGAACGGATATACATTTCCTCAATACCAGCATCAGTAATTTTCTTAGCGATTTCTGCAGTTACTAATTCATCAGGATTAACAATTACTTCATTTGTTTCTGGATGACGAATTGTTTCTTTAGAATAACGACCTTCAATACGTTCGATGAATGGTTCAATCATTTCAGTACCTTCTTTGATATCTGAAACAAGTAAACCACGGTCAGTACCACAATCTTCCTCACGTACAATAACATCTTGAGCAACGTCAACAAGTCGACGAGTAAGATAACCAGAATCGGCTGTTTTAAGTGCTGTATCGGCAAGACCTTTACGCGCACCGTGAGTAGAGATGAAGTATTCTAACACTGTTAAACCTTCACGGAATGAAGACGTGATTGGTAATTCGATAATTTCACCAGAAGGCGCAGCCATAAGTCCACGCATACCTGCTAACTGTGTAAAGTTAGACGCGTTACCACGGGCACCAGAGTCACTCATCATAAAGATAGGGTTTGTTTCTTCTAGTGAGCCCATCAATTCGTTTTGAATTTGATCTTTGGCATCTGTCCAAATTTCGATTACTGCGTTGTAACGTTCAAAATCAGTGATTAAACCACGATTAAATTGTTTCGTTACTTTTTCAACGAGTTTTTCATGTTCATCTAAGATATCTTGTTTGTCTGGTAGTACCACAATATCAGATACACCAACAGTGATACCTGCTTTAGATGAGAACTTGAATCCTAAGTCTTTCATTCTATCTAACATCATTGACGTATCAGTGATGCTGAAACGGTTGAACACTTCTGCAATAACATTTCCTAGGAAATTCTTATTGAAAGGTTTGATTAACGGTTGTTCATCAAAGTAAGCTTTCAAGCCTTCTTCACCAATTTCAGTTGGTGCAATGAAATATTTCTCAGGTGTTTTATTTTCCAAGTTCGTTTGTGTTGGTTCATTGATATATGCAAATGAATCAGGAATGATTTCATTAAATATTACTTTACCAACAGACGTGAGTAAGATTTTTTTGTTTTGTTCTTCAGTGAAAGTAGGATTATTGAATGATGCTGCGTGTACACCAATTCTTGTATGCAAGTGAACGTAGCCATTTGCATAAGCTTTTAGTACTTCGTTCGTATCATTATAAATCGTACCTGTATTCACTGCTTCTTTACGCTCTAATGTAAGGTAATAGTTACCTAATACCATATCTTGTGATGGTGTAACAACTGGTTTACCATCTTTAGGGTTCAAGATGTTTTGCGCTGCTAACATTAACATACGCGCTTCAGCTTGAGCTTCTTTAGATAATGGTACGTGAACAGCCATTTGGTCACCATCAAAGTCGGCATTATAAGCTGTTGTAGCAAGTGGATGTAGACGGATCGCACGACCTTCAACAAGTGTAGGTTCAAATGCTTGGATACCTAATCTGTGAAGTGTAGGTGCACGGTTTAAAAGAACTGGGTGTTCTTTAATAACATCTTCTAATACATCCCATACTTCATCATCCATGCGCTCAATTTTACTTTTCGCGTTTTTGATGTTTGTCGCAATTTCACGTTGAACTAATTCTTTCATAATGAAAGGTTTGAACAATTCAAGTGCCATTTCTTTAGGTAGTCCACATTGATACATTTTCAAGCTAGGTCCAACTGCAATAACTGAACGACCTGAATAGTCAACACGTTTACCTAATAAGTTTTGACGGAAACGACCTTGTTTACCTTTTAACATGTGTGAAAGTGATTTTAATGGACGGTTACCTGGACCAGTTACTGGACGGCCACGACGACCATTATCAATAAGTGCGTCAACAGCCTCTTGTAACATACGTTTTTCATTTTGTACGATGATGCCAGGAGCACCTAAGTCTAATAAACGTTTCAAACGGTTGTTACGGTTGATAACACGGCGGTATAAATCATTTAAATCACTTGTCGCAAAACGTCCACCATCTAATTGAACCATTGGTCTGATTTCTGGTGGGATAATTGGAAGTACGTCTAAGATCATCCATGCTGGGTTGTTACCAGAATGTCTGAATGATTCAACAACTTCTAAACGTTTAATTGCACGAGTAAGTCTTTGACCAGTAGCTGATTCTAACTCATCACGTAAGTGCTTGAGTTCAGCATCTAAATCAATTTCTTCAAGTAATTCTTTGATACCTTCAGCACCCATTTTAGCTGTGAATTTACCAGGGAATTTATCATAGTATTCTCTGAATTCAGCTTCAGATAATAATGTCTTTTTCTCTAATCCAGTTGGTCCTGGATTAACAACAACGTATGAAGCAAAGTAAATAACTTCTTCTAACGCTCTTGGTGACATGTCTAATAATAGACCCATACGGCTTGGAATACCTTTGAAATACCAAATGTGTGATACAGGTGCAGCTAATTCAATGTGCCCCATTCTTTCACGGCGCACTTTAGATTTAGTTACTTCTACGCCACATCTATCACAAACCATACCTTTGTAACGTACGCGTTTGTATTTACCACAACTACATTCCCAGTCTTTTGTAGGTCCAAATATTCTTTCACAGAATAGACCATCTTTTTCTGGTTTTAAAGTACGATAGTTTATTGTTTCTGGCTTTTTAACCTCACCAAAAGACCATGAACGGATTTTTTCAGGTGAAGCAAGTCCTATTTTCATATAATGGAAATTATTTACATCAATCAAGGAGCCTACCTCCTTCAATTTAGATTAGCTGTGCAAATTGATTGATCGCTCTATATCAATAATGAAATGCCCGCTTAGAGTGTGCACTAATTAAGCACACAGCTCTTCACGGCATATTCATTTATAAACTTAAATGCAATTAGTCTGTAACTTCTTTTTGTGATTGTGGAGCATCTTTTTGTTGAAGATCCACTTTACGTTCAACGACATCTTCTTCTTCATTATCTTGCATGTCAATTTCATTGTCATGCTCGTCCATGATTTTAACATCTAGTCCTAAACTTTGTAATTCTTTCATCAATACTCGGAATGATTCAGGAACACCTGGTTTAGTAATATTTTCCCCTTTAACAATAGATTCATATGTTTTCACACGACCTACTGTATCATCGGATTTGTAAGTTAAAATTTCTTGAAGTGTATATGCAGCACCGTAAGCTTCAAGTGCCCATACTTCCATTTCACCGAAACGTTGCCCACCAAATTGTGCTTTACCACCAAGTGGTTGTTGCGTTACAAGTGAATATGGTCCAGTTGAACGTGCGTGTAGTTTGTCATCAACCATGTGTGCAAGTTTCAGCATGTACATAACGCCGACTGAAATTCTGTTATCGAATGGTTCACCCGTACGTCCATCGTATAATACTGTCTTACCATCACGAGCCATACCAGCTTCTTCAATTGTTGACCAAACGTCTTCATCACTTGCACCATCAAATACTGGTGATGCAACGTGAATACCTAAGTTTTTAGCAGCCATACCTAAGTGTAGCTCTAATACTTGTCCGATATTCATACGTGAAGGAACACCAAGTGGGTTCAACATGATATCGATTGGTGTGCCGTCTGGAAGATATGGCATATCTTCTTCAGGAACAAGTTTAGAAATAACACCTTTGTTACCATGACGACCACACATTTTATCTCCTACGTGAATTTTACGTTTTTGAACGATATAAACACGCACTAATTGGTTAACACCTGGAGATAATGTATCGTCTCCTTCTTCACGGTTAAAGACTTTAACATCTAGAACAATACCACCTGCACCATGAGGTACGCGTAATGATGTATCGCGAACTTCACGTGCTTTTTCACCAAAGATAGCGTGTAGTAAACGTTCTTCTGCAGTTAATTCTGTTACACCTTTAGGCGTTACTTTACCTACTAAGATGTCACCATCATTAACTTCAGCGCCGACGTATACAATACCACGGTCATCTAAGTTTTTAAGTGCACTGTCAGAAACGTTAGGAATATCGCGAGTGATTTCTTCAGGTCCTAGTTTCGTATCACGCGCTTCTGATTCATACTCTTCAATATGAATAGACGTATATACGTCATCTTTAACTAGGCGTTCACTCATAATAACAGCATCCTCATAGTTGTAACCGTCCCAAGTCATGAAACCAACAACTACGTTTCTACCTAATGCCATTTCACCAAGTTCCATTGAAGGACCATCGGCTAAAATTTCACCTTTAGTTACTACGTCACCAGAAGCAACGATAGGTCTTTGGTTATAACAAGTACCCGTATTTGAACGTTTGAATTTAGCTAATGGATAGCGATCTAATTCGCCTTCGTATTCTTGACCGTCTTCTTCGATAAGTTGACGAACAAGAATTTCATTAGATTCAACGTGCTCAACGCGACCTTTACGTTTTGCAACAATTGCTGCACCAGAGTCACGTGCTGCCACGTGCTCCATACCTGTACCTACAAATGGTGATTCTGGATTCATCAATGGCACTGCTTGACGTTGCATGTTCGCACCCATCAATGCACGGTTAGAGTCATCGTTTTCTAAGAAAGGAATACATGCTGTCGCTGCAGAAACAACTTGTTTAGGTGAGACATCCATATAATCCATTTTTTCTTTGGCCATAACTGTATTATTACCACGGAAACGACAAACAACTTCGTCTGCTGTGAAACGGCCATTTTCGTCTAATGTTGAGTTTGCTTGTGCTACAACATAGCTATCTTCTTCATCAGCTGTTAAATAGTCAATTTGATCCGTGATTGAATTCGTTTCAAGATCCACTTTACGGTAAGGTGTTTCAATAAAGCCGAATTCATTTACACGCGCATAACTAGATAACGAGTTAATAAGTCCGATGTTTGGACCCTCTGGCGTTTCAATTGGACACATACGGCCATAGTGAGAATAGTGAACGTCACGTACTTCCATTTGAGCACGTTCACGCGTTAAACCACCAGGTCCTAGAGCTGATAAACGACGTTTATGCGTTAACTCAGCTAACGGATTCGCTTGGTCCATGAATTGTGATAATTGTGAACTACCAAAGAATTCTTTGATAGATGCAATCACTGGACGAATATTGATTAATTGTTGTGGCGTTACAGAATCAGTGTCTTGGATAGACATTCTTTCACGTACAACACGTTCCATTCTTGATAAACCAATACGGAATTGGTTTTGTAACAATTCACCTACTGAACGTAGACGACGGTTACCAAGGTGGTCAATATCATCTGTGAAGCCAATACCACTTAATAAGTTAAAGAAGTAAGACATTGATGCAATAATATCTGCTGGTGTAATACATTTCACTTCTGAATCAGGGAATGCATTACCAATCACTGTCGTTGTACGTCCTTCTTCATCGTTAGGAACATAAACTTTAATAGATTGAATTTCAACAGGTTCATCAATCACTGTACCTTCTAACTCAAAGACTTCACTGTTAGCATTTGCTTCCAGTACATCCATGATTTCATCGAGATTACGACGATCAAGCACAGTACCTTCTTCAGCAACAATTTCACCTGTTTCAGTATTAACAATAGGTTCTGCTAATTTTTGATTAAACAAGCGGTGTTTTAAATGAAGTTTTTTGTTTGCTTTGTAACGACCTACGCTTGCTAAGTCATAACGTTTCGGATCGAAGAAACGAGAATATAAAAGACTCTTAGCATTTTCTACTGTAGGTGGTTCACCAGGGCGTAAACGCTCATAGATTTCTAATAGCGCTTGATCTGTTGTTTCTGTACCATCTTTTTCTAAAGTATTACGTAAGTACTCATTGTCACCTAAAAGATCAACGATTTCTTGATCTGTAGAGAAACCTAAAGCACGTAATAATACTGTTAATGGTAATTTTCTAGTTCTATCAATACGTACGTAAACAACATCTTTTGCATCTGTTTCATATTCTAACCAAGCACCACGGTTTGGAATAATTGTAGCATCGAAGTTGGTACGACCATTTTTATCTAGTTTTTCATTGAAGTATACGGATGGTGAACGAACTAATTGTGAAACGATAACACGTTCAGCACCGTTAATTACGAATGTACCTGTATCTGTCATTAATGGGAAATCACCCATAAACACTTCTTGTTCTTTTACTTCGCCAGTTTCCTTGATAATCAAACGCACTTTAACACGTAGAGGTGCAGAATACGTTGTATCACGGTTTTTAGATTCTTCTAAATCATATTTCGGTTCTCCAAGTCTGTAATCTACAAACTCTAAAGATAGATTGCCTGTGAAATCTTCAATCGGAGAAATGTCTCTAAACATTTCTAATAAACCTTCTTCTAAGAACCAATCGTAAGACTTAGTTTGAATCTCAATTAAATTCGGTAATTCTAATACCTCTGAAATTCTCGCATAGTTTCTACGTTTACGATGTCTTCCATATTGGACAAATTGACCTGCCAAACAGATTCACCCCTCAAAAATTGCGTGTTTACTTTTACTAAATCACCCAATATAATTAGACAAAAAGAAAACGGTAGCATACTCATGACACCATTTTCTATTTCACTTTATATACATTGTTAATTTATACGTAAAAGTACACACTTATTGAACATAATTTTTTACATTCTATTACTATATCAGAATACAGCTGTTTAATCAACCTTTTACACTTCTTAAAATGTAGTAACCTTTGCTCTTTTCTAATACTTCCACGTTATCGAATGTTTCTTGCATTTTTTTCTTTGCTGACGGCATACCTTGCTTTTTCTGAATTACTACATACAAGGCGCCGCCTTGTTTCAATTTATTAAAAGCATCTTCTAAAATACTGTGAACGACTTGCTTCCCTGCTCTAATCGGCGGATTAGTCAGTACAAAATCATAAGTGTCATCTTCTACTTGTGATAAACCATTACTTTCAATAATCTCAGCATTGTCTATACGGTTTCTTTTTTTATTTTTTCTTGATAATGATAGTGCTCTTTGGTTAATATCAACCATTGTCACTTCGTGATGTGGGGAAACTTTTGCAATCATTAAACCGATAGGGGCATAGCCACAACCAACGTCTATAATTTTCTTCGTGGGACCAGGGGGATATGCTTTCAAAAATGTTGTCACTAATAAATCAGAGCCGAAGTCTATTTTCCCTTTAGAAAATACACCTGAATCTGTTATTAGTTCTAAATCATGGTTATCGTAGGAGTACGTAAAAAGCAACTCATCACTTTCTACTTCAGGATTTTCATCATAGTAATGATTCATGACTACACCTCTTTAATCTAATTCTTCTTAGATTAATACTATACCCGTTTGATTGGATATTGATCAAATAAGATAAAACCCCGTTATATGGATAACGGGGTTTTCATTTCTCAAAGATATCAGCCTATCTATAGCGCACTCAATCCCAACGTACCGAAGTAGTTGTCGCATTAAGCAACGCAGATAAGCCTCAATATATAATTATGAATTGTTAGCAAGCTAGAATTATTTTAATTCTACTGTAGCGCCAACTTCTTCTAATGCTTCTTTAAGTTTTTCAGCTTCTTCTTTAGGTAAAGCTTCTTTGATTACTTTAGGAGCTCCGTCAACTAATTCTTTAGCATCTTTTAATCCTAAGCCAGTAGCTTCTTTAACAGCTTTAACGACTTTGATTTTAGATGATCCAGCTGAAGTTAATTCAACATCGAAATCAGTTTTTTCAGCTTCAGCGTCTCCGCCTGCTGCTGCGCCTGCTGCTGCTACTGGAGCTGCTGCAGTTACACCAAATTCTTCTTCAATTGCTTTTACTAAGTCGTTTAATTCTAAAACTGACATTTCTTTAATTGCTTCAATGATTTGTTCTTGATTAGCCATTTTTAATATTCCTCCATTAATTTTAATTAGTTTATGCGCAATTATTCAGCGCTTTCTTCTTTTGATTCTTTGTCTTCTCCAACAGCTTTAACTGCATAAGCGAAGTTGCGTACTGGAGCTTGTAATACTGATAAAAGCATAGAAACAAGACCGTCGTGTGATGGTAATGTACCAACAGTGTTAACTTCTTCAGCAGAAATAACATTGCCTTCCATAACACCTGTTTTAATTTCTAATGCTTGATGTTCTTTTGCAAATCCTGCGATAACTTTTGCTGGAGCAACAACATCTTCTGTTGAAGTAGCAACTGCAGTAGGACCTACTAAGAATTCATCTAAACCGTCAATACCAGCTTGTTGAGCTGCACGACGAACCATAGTGTTTTTCAATACTTTGTATTCAACACCAGCTTCACGTAATTGTGAACGTAATTCAGTTACTTCAGCAACGCTTAGACCACGATAGTCAACGATAACTGTAGATACTGAGTTTTTAAGTTGTTCAGCAATAATATCAACTTCTTGTTTTTTTGCATCGATGATTGCAGACATTTAGACACCTCCATAGATTTTAGTTTGGTGCTTTTAATTTTGAAGTTCTGTTGATTGACGTTCGTCAGTTCCTCAGATTATCCAATAAAAAAAGCACTTTCTACCCACGGCAAAAAGTGCTTGAAAGATCTAAAATCTTCACGTTCAAGTCAATTTTAGCCTCGGTAGGATCAAATTTTAAGTTATTACTAACTCCTACTGTCTTAGGTAAAATAATACATTAACCAATATAACTAAATTAATGTACAATGTCAATATTTTTTTAAAGACTGAAAGTAAACCTTTCAGCCTTTTTCATTTATTTATAGATTATAGTTTGAAGCTTGAAGTATCAACTTTAACTCCAGGACCCATTGTTGTAGTTACAGCAACAGATTTGAAGTACGTACCTTTAGCTGAAGCAGGTTTTGCTTTAGTTAATACGTCTTGTAAAGTTTTGAAGTTTTCAACAAGTTTGTCAGTATCAAATGATGTTTTACCAATTGATGCATGAACAATACCTGATTTCTCAGCACGATATTCTACTTTACCAGCTTTGATTTCTTCAACAGCTTTTTTAACGTCCATAGTTACTGTTCCAGTTTTAGGGTTAGGCATTAAACCTTTAGGTCCTAATACGCGACCAAGTTTACCAACTTCGCCCATCATGTCTGGTGTAGCTACTACTACGTCAAAGTCAAACCAACCTTGTTGGATTTTTTCTACATATTCGCCTTCGCCAACGAAATCAGCACCTGCTGCTTCAGCTTCTGCTGCTTTGTCTCCTTTTGCGAACACTAATACACGTTGTGATTTACCAGTACCGTTTGGAAGCACTACTGCTCCACGGATTTGTTGATCATTTTTACGAGTATCAATACCTAAACGGAATGCTACTTCAACTGATGCATCAAAGTTAGCGATGTTTGTTTCTTTAGCTAGTTCAACAGCTTCTTCAACATTATAGTGTTTTAAGCGATCGATTTTGCTAGCTGCTTCTTGATATCTTTTGCTTTTTTTAGCCATTTCATGTTCCTCCTTTAGTGGTTTTAGCGGAATTTCCTCCCACATTTACTTGCTTTCACAAGTTAAGAGCAGATAACAGTGAGGTCAAAATTGTATTTTATCTTAGGAATTAACATTCCTTAATAAATGACATTTCTCCTCATATTACGACAATATTGAACGCTGTCATCATGTTTGTCATTTCTGTCACCTGCTTCTATCGTCAATCTATGTTTTCATTACTAATTTATATTATTGAACTGTGATACCCATACTACGAGCAGTACCTTCGATAATACGCATAGCTGCTTCTTCGTCTGCAGCATTTAAATCTTGCATTTTTTGGTTTGCAATTTCACGTACTTGATCTTTAGTTACTGTAGCAACTTTTGTTTTGTTAGGTTCGCCTGAACCTTTTTCAACGCCTGCTGCTTTTTTAAGTAGTACTGGCGCCGGTGGAGTTTTTGTAATAAATGTAAATGAACGGTCTTCATAAACACTGATTTCTACCGGAATAATTAAACCTGCGTCTTCTTGTGTACGTGCGTTGAATTCCTTACAGAATCCCATAATATTCACACCTGCTTGACCTAATGCTGGACCAACTGGTGGTGCTGGATTTGCTTTACCTGCAGGAATTTGTAATTTAACAACTTTTTCTACTTTTTTAGCCACGATGTGCACCTCCTTGATATCGTGATGTGGTCACAGGACTCAGTTTTGTCCTCCCACTCTTCTACATTTCGTGACGAAATGAACGCTCTATGAGCGCGACCACAGTATTATAACATTAACCCATTACATAAAGCAATGGTAATTTGTAAAATTTTGGGAACGGAACATAAATCTAATATCACTACAATAAAGCCCGTATCCCACATGAGAAAGATGACTAGTGTTAATGAGCCCTAATTTTAAAGGCTTTTTAAACTAGCCAGCAACTGCCTCCTTAACTATTAGCAAAGACCAAAAATGCTATAGCTTTTAGCTTCTGTTAATACGTGAGGCCAAATTCATCTTTTTCTTCTAAATTAATTCTGTAATCAGCTGTACATAATGTATATAAAGTCATACTTCTAACTTTTGCAAGTTGTGTATGACCTCTACCAGTACCATCGTTCTGATATGCCTTACAGTTTTTCAACTTGATCAAATTCTAGTTCTACTGGCGTTTCTCTACCAAACATGTCTACAAGAACAGTAAGTTTGAATTTATCCGCTTCAATTTCTTGAACTTCACCAACTTGATTTGCAAATGGACCTGATTTAATTCTTACTTGTTCACCTAAGTCAATTTGAACATCGATTGTTTTTTCTTTCATGCCCATTTGTTTAAGGATGAAGCGTGCTTCTTCAGGAAGTAATGGATTTGGTTTTGATCCAGCACCAGCTGAACCAACAAACCCTGTTACACCAGGTGTATTTCTTACGATATACCACGATTCGTCAGTCATTACTAACTCGACTAGCACGTATCCTGGGAATGTTTTTTTAGTTAATGTTTTGGCTTTGCCATCTTTAACTTGTGTTTCTTCTTCTTCTGGTATAACAACTCTGAATATTTGTTCAGTCATATTCATAGATTCAACACGTTTTTCTAAATTCTTTTTCACTTTATTCTCATAACCAGAATAAGTATGCACAGCATACCAACGCTTTGCGCCAACTTCTTCAGACATGTCGTCACTCCTATCTATTTAATTAACTCTATAATTCTACCAATTCCTAAGTCTAAGGCATAGAAGAATACTAAGAAAAATACTACTGTAGCTACAACAATGACTGTGTATTTAAATAATTCTTCTTTCGTTGGCCAACTTGTCTTTTCCATTTCTGACTTTACGCCTTGGAAGAAATTCTCTTTTTTAGCCATTTATAAGACCTCCGTATATTTCGTTATTCCTTATTTGCTTATTCCATGCAACAAATCAAGCAAATACAATACACTCAACTTAAAATGGAAGGGCATATTCACTCAATTGTAAATTTAATATGTCGTTTGTTATTTCGATTCTTTATGCAACGTATGTGCATTACATCTCGGACAATATTTCTTCAATTCCAGTCTAGATGCAAGATTACTCTGTTTGGGAACGTTATAATTTCGATTACCACACACTTCACAATTCAATGGTACTTTTTTCATTCGTCTTCCCCTTACTCATTATAATACCAATCTACTATACATAATTTCTAAGTCAATTGTCAATCGGCAATAACGTCTTTGTACGTGATATGCTATATATTCAGACCGTTACAATTAAATAAAACACGCGCTATTTCTCATTTTCTAAATAGCGTCTTAATTTCATTTTACAACGATGTATCGCATTGTAAACCACTTTGATTTGTATATTTAGTGTTTCAGCAATTTCTTTCGGCTTAAAGTCATTTAGTAAACAGATTACGATACTTTTTTCTAAGACCGTCAGTTTCATTAATCCCTGTTGTAATTGACTTCCTATCTCTAAAGCTAATATATGTTTATCAAGTGGGTGTTCTGTTTTACTATTTTGATAATTGACTATAAATTCATTGACCAGCATTTCTTGTCGTTGGTTGCCATAGCATTTTTTACGGATATAATCATTTTTTACATTTTTAATCACACGGTTTATATAATGCTCAATAGGTGTGTCATCAGTGAAATCAAATTTTTTAAATGCACAGTATAATCTTACGAGCACATCTTGACACAAATCTTCTTGGTCGTTTGGATGTATAGCAAAGTGATATAAACGTCTACGAATCATTGGGCTTAAGACTTTAAAAATTTCAGGCACATCGATTGGTTTGGTTCTCTTTTCTCCATTAATTAAAGTGTTAGTTGGAATGCGGTTATTTCTTGTCATTACTGTTATCCTTTCCTTGAAGTAAAGAAAGATTACAGCAGTTGGACTGAAAAAATCAAACTCCGCTATAATAATTAATGATTATCGCCGCGTCTTAATTTTTCAAATTCTTCAAGAATTTCATTTGAAAGTTCGATACGCGTTCTGGGTTTCTGTTCATTAAATCCATCTAGCTTTTTCGATACAGAAATTTCATTTTCTCTTAAATCTCTCCACATTTCTCTTGAAGACACACGATATGCACCTGCACCAAAAATAGCATGTTGCTCACTCATATCGCTCGTAACCACTGTAATATGTCTTGTATGTTTGTCATATAAGTCATATACATAACGTTCAATGTAGCTATCTGCAGTTTCTTTTTCTTTTGTAAAAATCGTTTTAACACCATGATACATATATTCTGTAGGCGCTCCGGATTGTTCATAAGCATCGAATACGCAGACAACTTCATCCGCAATGACTGCGTTATAGTTCGCTATAGCAATGAGCAATTGTTCACGTGCTTCTTCAAGGTTATCTTGTGCAATACGACTTAATTCCTGCGATTGTCCAATCATATTATATCCATCAATGATTAAATAACGATCTTTCATGCTTTATCTCCGATATGATTACGTTTGCGGAAAACTTCATACATCATTAAACTTGCCGCTACTGATGCATTTAGACTGTTAACATGACCTACCATTGGAATATTGATATAGAAATCGCATTTTTCTTTAACTAAACGGCTCATACCTTGACCTTCACTACCTATCACAATACCTAGTGGCATGCCAGCATCCATTTCTCTATAGTCCGTTGAATTTTCAGCTTCAGTACCAACAATCCAATAGCCGTTATCCTTTAGCGTTTCAATCGTGTTAGCCAAATTAGTCACCCTCATTACTGGTATATGCTGAATAGCGCCCGTCGATGCTTTGGCAACCGTTTGTGTTAAAGCAACTGAACGTCTCTTAGGAATTATGACACCATCAACACCTGAAGCATCTGCGGTTCTTAAGATTGATCCTAGGTTATGTGGGTCTTCTAAACCATCTAAAATTAATACTGTTGATAATTTATCTTGTGCTTTTTGTTGCGCAACAAATGCATCAAAGTCCGCATATTCATATGGAGCAATGTAAGCAGCAACACCCTGGTGAGGTGAATCTGACAATCCATCTATTTTAGATTTCGGTACAGATTGAACTATAATTTTATTACTATTCGCTAATTTTAAAATTTCGTTGATTTGGCCTTTTTTGATAGTATCTTGAATCAGAATTTTATTAATAGTATGTCCTGAGACAATAGCTTCTTTTACTGCATGTCGACCAACAATTACAATCTCTTCCATAGTATCACTACCTTTCGTCTACGATTTGTACAATTTGTTCTAATAGTGCCGCTAAACGTGCATCTTCTTTTTCTAAATATAAATAACCAATGATTGCCTCTAGCCCAGAACTTTTTCTATATGTTTGAATATCTGTATTTTTTGCTTTGGTATAACTTTTAGCGTTTCTACCTCGACGCACGATATCTAATTCTTCTTCTGAAAACCATTCATTTTCCATTAATGACTCTAGCGTCAGCGCTTGACTCTTAGCTGAAACGTAGCGTTTAGCTTCTTGATGTAAACGATTAGGCTTTGCTTTTAATTTTAAAACGATATATGCTCTCACGTGTTGATCTAAGACAGCGTCACCCATGTAAGCAAGTGTCAACGGATTTAATAATTTATTATTCATATTAGCCACGTTTAAATCTCACACCTTGAGGCGTGTCTTCTAATATAATATTTTGTTCTTTTAGTTGATCACGTATTTCATCTGCTCGAGCGAAATCTTTATCTTTTCTTGCATTGTTTCTTTCTTCAATCAGCGCTTCGACTTCTTCATCTAGTAGTTCATCACTATCTTTGCCTTTCAAAGGCACTCCTAGTACATCACTAAAGATTTGATAAACTTCTTTAAAACGTCCAAGTACTTTCGTAGACGTTGTGTTTTCTAGCACGTATTTATTTGCTAATTTAGCCAAATCATACCAAGCAGTAATAGCATTCGCTGTATTAAAATCATCATTCATAACGGTTTCAAATTGCTCTAAAATTTTATCTATTTCAGCAATATAATCACTTTGCGCTTCAATATCTGTAGCAATTGCTTCACGTTCTTCAATCGCTTGATAGCTGTTACGTACACGTTCCAAACCGCTTTTAGCCGCTTCGACAAGTTCCATATTATAATTAATAGGACTTCTATAATGTACACTAATCATGAAAAAGCGTAATACATCTGGATCAATTTGTTTGATGATGTCGTGTACTAAAACAAAGTTGCCTAATGATTTACTCATTTTTTCATTATCTATATTGATGAAACCATTATGCATCCAATAGTTCGCAAACGTCGCGTGGTTATGTGCCTCTGATTGCGCAATTTCATTTTCATGGTGTGGGAACTGTAAATCTGTACCACCCGCATGAATATCAATTGTGGCACCCAATTCATGATAAGCCATTACTGAACATTCAATATGCCAGCCAGGTCTACCTTCACCAAATGGGCTTTCCCAACTGATTTCACCTGGTTTAGCTTGCTTCCATAACGTAAAATCTAATGCATCTTCCTTCTGTTCACCCTGTTCAATACGTGCGCCTACTTTTAAATCATTTAAAGATTGATGGCTTAATTTACCGTAATCTTGGAATTTTCGTGTTCTAAAATAAACATCGCCGCCACTTTCATAAGCATAACCTTCATCAACGAGGTCTTTTATAAAGTTAATGATGTCATCCATATGATTCATAACACGTGGATTAGACGTTGCTTTTTTTACATTTAACGCACCTACATCTTCGTAGAATGCATCAATGTAGCGATCAGCAATCGTTTCAACTGATTCGTCCAATTCTTTTGAGCGTTTAATTAATTTGTCATCTACATCTGTAAAATTTGAAACAAATACGACTTCATAGCCTTGATATTCAAAATATCTTCTTACTACATCGTAATTGATAGCTGGTCGTGCATTTCCGATATGAATATAATTATATACAGTTGGTCCACAAACATACATTTTAACTTTACCAGGTTCAATTGGTTCAAACGTCTCTTTTTGACGCGTTAATGTATTATATAATGTAATCATCTTGTATCTCTCCATTTCTTGTTTTCTCAAGTTGTTTTTCAAGTTCTTTTAATTGCTCGTAGATTGGGTCAGGTAAATTACGGTGATCAAATGTTTTGCCAATACGTCTGCCGTCTTGTTTTACAATGTGTCCTGGAATACCGACTACAGTTGAATAACTAGGTACAGTATTAAGTACGACTGAGTTCGCACCGATATTCACATTTGAATTAATTGTAATATTACCAAGTACTTTTGCTCCCGCAGCAATAAGTACATTATCCCCTATATCTGGATGGCGTTTTCCTTTTTCTTTACCCGTACCGCCTAATGTAACGCCTTGATAAATCGTTACATTATCTCCAATTCGACAAGTTTCTCCAATCACTACGCCCATGCCATGGTCAATGAATAAACGTCTACCGATTTGGGCGCCTGGGTGAATTTCAATACCTGTAAAAAAGCGTGTAATTTGTGAAATTAATCTCGCTAAGACATATTTTTTCTTTTTATATAGTTCATGTGCAATCAAATGACTCCAGACCGCATGCACGCCTGCATATGAAGTAACAACTTCTAAAGTTGTACGTGCTGCAGGATCTTGTTCAAACACCATATTTACATCGTCTTTTATTCTTTTCAACATCTTAAACAAGGTTGCTACCTCCTTATAAAAAAGCACCCCTAACTTTATTGTTAGAGGTGCTTTTGCACGGTTCCACTCTCATTTTATATAAGTAATTGCCTAAATCAAACTTTGTACTGATTGATATCAAGTCTATTCCTTATAATTCTCATTTAAGTTATTCACTTTATTTGCACAAAGGTGCATTCTGTAATTTAAGTGATGTGCTCACAGCTACCGCACACTCTCTTGACACCGTCCATCACATACTAATCCTTTGCTGATTTCAATGTTAATCATAGGTTGTTTATTGTAATTTTTCAAGTGTTATCTATTTAACACAACCTTTACAATACTCAACGCTTATTTATACATATTTTTTCAAACGTGATAATACTTTATCTTTACCTAATACTTCAATTGTATTTGGTAATTCTGGGCCATGCATTTGACCAGTAACAGCAACACGGATAGGCATAAATAATTGTTTACCTTTGATACCCGTTTCTTTTTGAACTTCTTTAATCGTTTTTTTAATTTCAGCAGCTTCAAATGGTTCAAGTGCTTCTAATTTACTATATAAATGGTTCATCAATTCTGGTACTTGCTCACCTGCAATAACTTCTTGCTCATCGTCACCTAATGTTTGTTCATCACGGAAGAATAATTCCGATAACGGTACAATTTCTCCAGCATAGCTCATTTCTTTTTGATAAAGTGAAACAAGTTTACGTCCCCAATCTAGGTCCGCTTCACTTGGATTTTCCGGTAACAATTCAGCTTTAATTAAGTGAGGTAAAGCTAATTCAAATACTGTTTCAGTATCTTTTTGTTTCATATATTGATTATTAACCCATGCAAGTTTCTGTTTATCGAAAAATGCTGGCGATTTAGATAGGCGTTTTTCATCAAAGATTTTAATAAAGTCTTCTTTAGAATAAATTTCATCTTCGCCTTCTGGTGACCAACCTAACAATGTAATAAAGTTAAATAATGCTTCAGGTAAATATCCTAAATCACGATATTGTTCGATAAACTGTAGGATTTGACCGTCACGTTTACTTAATTTTTTACGTTCTTCGTTTACGATAAGTGACATATGTGCAAATCTTGGTGCTTCCCAACCAAATGTTTCATAAATCATTAATTGTTTTGGTGTGTTTGAAATATGGTCATCACCACGAATAACATCTGAAATTTCCATGTAATGGTCATCGATAGCTACCGCAAAGTTATACGTTGGGATACCATCTTTTTTAACAATGACCCAGTCACCCATGTTATTTGAATCAAATGAAATTTCACCTTTAACCATATCATCAAATGAATATGTCGTATCTTTAGGTACACGGAAACGAATTGAAGGTTTGCGACCTTCCGCTTCAAATTGTTGACGTTCTTCTTCAGTTAAATGTGCATGTTTACCACCATAACGCGGCATTTCACCACGTTCAATTTGCTGTTGACGCTCTTCTTCTAATTCGTCTTCAGTCATATAACATTTGTAAGCTTTGTCTTCATCCAATAATTGTTGAATCAGCGGATTATAAATTTCTGCACGTTCAGACTGACGATACGGTCCATAACCTTTATCTTTATCAACAGATTCATCCCATTCGATACCTAACCATTTTAAGTTATCAAATTGCGATGATTCTCCATCAACTAAATTACGCTTACTATCCGTATCTTCAATACGAATTACAAAATCACCATCATAATGTTTAGCAAATAAATAGTTAAATAATGCAGTTCTTGCATTACCGATATGCAAATATCCAGTTGGACTTGGTGCGTATCTCACTCTTACACGATCACTCATTATGTTCACTCCCGTTTTATCATATTAATTATTTTCAACATACGTTATTAATGTAAAATGCGTTTCACAAACGCAATAAATAAGCCGAACGCATATCTTTTATCTACTTATCATTTATAAAAAAATACCGCTCAACCATTAATAAGTTTATTATTTATCGCTTATTAATCATACCATAGCTTATTATTTTTTAAAGTATCTCTTACCAAAGTCTGCTCCAAGCATCACACAATAATTGATTATGTGACATTCCTTTTTTAGAAATACAATTTCGCTATCTATTGTAGCACTTTAACCGCTAATATGATATTGCTGTGCTTAAATTAACCATGACTTTGTCTATATTTTTAAATATAAAAAAGGCTCCACACGAAACTGTAACAACATTTGCTACAGTTTCACATGAAACCCTACATTTTAATTTAATTTTTTCGCAAAAATAATTCTACCCGATGAAGTTTGTAATAAGCTAATCACTTCTAAATCGATATGTTCGCCAATGTGTTTTTTAGCGTTATCCACAACAACCATCGTTCCATCGTCTAAATAACCAACTGCTTGCCCAGACTCTTTACCCATTTTTGTAAGTAATAGACTGAATCGGTCACCTTGATGTACAGAGGGCTTGATTGCTTCAGATAAATCATTCACATTAAGTGCTTGGATTCCTTGCACATGACATACTTTATTTAAATTAAAATCTGTCGTTATAATGTGCGCTCTATAATGTTGCGCTAATTTAATTAACAATGCATCAATATCGCTATGCGTTTTCGTCGGATGAATAATTCTAGTCGGATGATTTGTATCATATAAAGAGTTTAATATATCTAAACCACGTTGACCTTTCTCACGTTTCACACTATCATTGGCGTCCGCAACGACTTGAAGTTCGTTGATTACACCTTGAGGAATTAATATTTCACCATCAATAAATCCACATTCAATAATGTCTAAAATTCGGCCATCTATAATTGCACTTGTATCTATAATCTTTGGCACTGCGTTTCGTGCATTGATAGACATAGAACGCGCCATATTTTCTGGTAAAAATAGCAACATTTCGTCACGTTTTCGCAAACCAAATTGGAAGCCGAAATAACCTAAAATAATTGTAATAATGATTGGTACAAAATGATTGATGATGTTGTTGCCGATAATTTGGAATATAAAAGATATCATAACTGAAATCAGTAAGCCTATCATTAGTCCAATTGTAGCAAATAAAATTTCTACTGCGCTTTGACGCATAATTGTTCGTTCTAATTCTTTTAAAGCAAGTGTTGCTTTTTTAATAAACCAACCAAATATTAAAAAGAAAATTATAATACCTAGTAGTCCATTAAAATACGTATTAGTTAATAATGATATATTACCTAGCCCTATATCATCAAAGATTTCTGGCAAAAGGTATACACCTATACTTGCACCTAAAATGATATAGCACAAGATAACAATAAGTCTTATCATGTTCACAAGTTAACGCTCCTTTCTTCCGACAATTATTCAACCTTATATTATTAAAGCATAATTATTTTTAATGTTTTGTTAATGCGTATTTTAAAGCTTCATGAACACTTTTAACCCCAATTACTTTTATACCTTCAGGAAATTGCCATCCCCCGATATTGGACTCAGGGATAATCACACGTTTGAACCCTAATTTTTCAGCTTCTTGGACACGTTGTTCTATTCGAGAAACACGTCTGACTTCTCCAGTAAGACCTACTTCACCGATGAAACAGTCCAAGCCGTCCACCGTTAAATCTTTAAAGCTTGAAGCCGTCGCAATAATGATACCTAAATCTACTGCTGGCTCAGTAAGTCTCACACCACCCGCAACTTTGATATAAGCATCTTGCTGCTGAAGGAGATAATTTTCTTTCTTTTCTAATACGGCCATGAGCAAACTCAATCGATTATGATCTATGCCCGTTGCCATACGTCTCGGATTATTAAAAGTTGTCGGTGTCACTAATGCTTGTACTTCAATCAATAAAGGTCTCGTACCTTCCATGGTAGAAACAATCGTGGAACCTGGTACATTGGCTGAACGTTCTTCAAGAAACATTTCCGAAGGGTTTTTAACGCCTTTCAAACCTGTTTGCTTCATCTCAAAGATACCCATTTCATTTGTAGAACCAAAACGGTTTTTCACAGCTCTTAAAATACGATATGCGTGGTGTTCATCACCTTCGAAGTAAAGCACTGTGTCCACCATATGTTCAAGTAAACGCGGCCCAGCGATTTGACCTTCTTTTGTTACATGTCCGACAATAAACGTCGCAATATTCATCTGTTTAGCTATATTCATTAAGCTCTGCGTACTTTCTCTAACTTGTGACACCGAGCCTGGTGCCGAGCTGATTTCAGGGTGGAATATTGTTTGTATAGAATCCACAACAAGTAAATCTGGTTTAATTTGTTTAACCGTTTCATGGATTACTTCTAAATCTGTTTCGGCAAATACATTTAATTCACTAGAATCTTCATCTAATCTTTCCGCTCTTAATTTCGTTTGACTCAATGATTCTTCACCAGTGATATATAATACGTTTTTAGATTGGGATAATGATGCACAAATTTGTAATAGTAATGTCGATTTCCCAATACCAGGATCACCACCAATTAAGACAAGTGAACCATTAACAATACCTCCACCTAGTACGCGGTTAAATTCGTTTGAATTTGTTTTAACCCTAGGTGTTGTTTCATGTTTAATTTCATTTAATTTTTGTACTTTAGATACATTGTCTCGACTGCGTACGCCATGTTTTGGACTGGCTGCCTTTTGTTCGACAATTTCTTCCATTTGATTCCAACCGCCACAGTTTGGGCATTTCCCCATCCATTTCGGTGACTGATAACCACATGCCATACATTCAAAAATCACTTTCTTTTTAGCCAAACAGCACCTCCACCTTTCATTGAACAAATCTATTTTAAACCTCTGACTATTTAAAAACAAATTTTATTCTCAGCAATAATAATTCTCTCAATTAATATGTATATTTCTTAAATTAAAATTATGTATCATTTCAACGTTTCTCATATTGATATAAGCTATTTTTATAAAATACCACGTCTAACGTTTAAGTACCAATCATATTATAGCTTGAATTTACAAATAATAGTATGAATGCATCATGTTGTAAGTTAGTTTCCAATGATAATTTGATAATTTAACCCTTTATACAGAAAAAGAACCTAGGACATGCGATGATGTCCTAGGTCCTAACATTAACTTTATTGATATTATGATTCAGATGTTTCTTTATCTTTAGCTGAATCTTGTCTTTCCGTAATATCATATTTGAATTCTTTACCATCGTGATCAATTTTAACTTCTTTACCTTCAATTTGGTTACCGTCTAAAATCAATTCACTCAAGTTATCTTCAACTGTTTTTTGAATAGCACGAATAAGTGGTCTTGCACCATACTCTGGATCGTAACCTTCTTCGGCAATTTTCTCTTTAGCCGCTTCTGTAACCGATATATTAATATCTTGTTCAGAAAGTCGATTAGTAAGTTTGTTAACCATCATTGTCACAATTTGTTTCAACTCATCTTTAGAAAGTTTGTGGAATACAATGATATCATCAACACGGTTTAAGAACTCTGGACGGAAAGCATTTTTCAATTCTTTCATCATTGTCTTGCGAATTGATTCATAATCTTGACCTTCTGTAGCGCCACCAAAACCAGCAAAACGTTGATCTTGTAATTCTTGCGCGCCAACATTTGATGTCATAATAATTACCGTATTACGGAAGTCAACACGACGACCTTTGGTATCTGTTAGATGACCATCGTCTAACACTTGTAGCAAGATGTTAAATACATCTGGATGTGCTTTTTCGATTTCATCAAATAAAATAACAGAATAAGGTTTACGTCTTACTTTTTCAGTTAATTGTCCACCATCGTCATGTCCTACATAGCCTGGAGGAGCACCAACTAAACGGCTGACAGCATGTTTTTCCATGAACTCACTCATGTCAACGCGGATCATAGCATCGTCTTCACCGAACATAGACTCTGCTAACGCACGTGCTAACTCAGTCTTACCTACACCCGTAGGTCCTAAGAAAATAAAGCTACCGATTGGACGTTTAGGATCTTTCAATCCAGCTCTTGCACGTCTCACTGCTTTACTAATGGATGTCACTGCGTCTTTTTGTCCAATCACTCTATTGTGTAGTGTATCCTCTAAGTTAAGCAGACGATCTGATTCTGTTTCATTAATCTTAGTCAATGGAATACCTGTCCAACCAGCGATCACTTCACCGATATCTTCTTCAGATAATGATGTGTTATCACCGTTTTGAGTATTCTTCCAATTCGTATTAGCTTCTTCATATTGTTTTTCTAATTTAGTTTGTTTATCACGAAGATTTGCCGCATTTTCGAATTCTTGAGCATGTACTGCAGCATCTTTTTCATTTTTGACTTGTTCAATTTGTTGTTCAATTTCTTTTAAGTTTGGTGGTGTTGTATGACTTTTCAGTCTTACTTTTGAACTAGCTTCATCAATTAAATCAATCGCTTTATCTGGTAAGAAACGGTCTGAAACATAGCGATGACTCAATTTAGCAGCTGATACCAATGCTTCATCAGAAATATTGATACGGTGATGTGCTTCATAGCGATCACGTAAACCTTTTAAGATTTCAATAGTGTCTTCTACTGTAGGTTCATCTACTTGAACAGGTTGGAAACGACGTTCAAGTGCTGCATCTTTTTCAATATTATTACGATATTCATCCAATGTTGTCGCACCGATACATTGTAGCTCTCCACGTGCTAAGGCTGGTTTAAGAATATTTGAAGCATCAATCGCACCTTCTGCGCCACCAGCACCAACTAGTGTGTGTAATTCATCAATGAATAATATCACATTACCTGCTTGGTGTATTTCTTCCATAACTTTTTTCAAACGTTCTTCAAATTCACCACGATATTTCGTTCCAGCCACTACTGTTCCCATATCTAATGACATTACACGTTTTCCTTTTAATGTTTCAGGTACTTCATTATTAACAATTGCTAGTGCTAAACCTTCCGCAATTGCTGTTTTACCAACACCTGGTTCACCAATTAATACAGGGTTGTTCTTAGTACGACGACTTAACACTTCAATGACTCTTGTTATTTCTTTATCTCTGCCAATCACTGGATCTAACGTACCGTCTTTAGCGATAACAGTTAAGTCACGTGCAAGACTATCCAATGTTGGTGTGTTATTTGATTTGTTTGCTTGTGCATTTTTGTTGCTCATTTCAGGGCTACCTAACGCTTTAACAACTTGTGCACGTGCTTTTGTTATATTTAAATCTAAGTTTGCAAATACGCGTGCTGCGACACCTTCATTTTCTCTGATTAGACCAAGCAAAATATGCTCTGTTCCAACAAAGTTATGATGTAATTTTCTTGCTTCATCCATTGATAATTCTATAACTTTTTTCGCACGAGGTGTGTAGTGCAATGCACCCATTTGTTCTTGACCATGGCCAATTAATTTTTCTACTTCTTCAACAACTTTTTCTTCAGTAATCTCAAAAGTTTCTAAAACTTTGGCAGCAATACCTTCAGGTTCTTTCATTAAACCTAAAAGTAGATGTTCTGTTCCTATATTTGAATGGTTTAAACGAATTGCTTCTTCTTGAGCATGTGCTAATACACGTTGTGCTCTTTCTGTAAGTCTTCCAAATAGCATAGCGCAACCTCCTAATTTATATGTTCTCTTAATATATCTGCTCTTTTTTCATTAACAGTTCTATCATCTTCATCATCTAATAAAAATGGTGATTGTATCGCAACCATCAGTTCATTAAACTTGAAGTCTTCTAATTCAATGTATTCTAAATCAATACCCAGTTTGACCTCACTTAATCTTAGTGAAGCTTCCTCCATAGATATCAGTCTACTATATTTTAATATACCTAACGAACGATACACTCTATCTAATGTTTCAGTATAGTTATGTCGGTTTAAGCGTTCACGAATCTGCATTTCTTCATTAATAATTTGTTGAACGACTTCTGATAAACTTTCAATGATGTCTTCTTCAGTTTTTCCTAATGTAAGTTGATTTGAAATTTGATAGATATGACCATAAACTTGCGAACCTTCTCCATAAATGCCCCTAATTGTAAAACCGAAACGATTGATTGTTTGTGCAATTCGATTCATTCGTTTCATAATCGTTAGGCCTGGTAAATGCAACATAACACTTGCTCGCATGCCTGTACCAATGTTTGTTGGACAAGTTGTTAAATAGCCTAAAGTTTCATCAAAACTTACATCTAATTCACTGTCTAGTTTATCGTCAATCTCTGAAGCTTTTTCGTATAATGAAGATAAAGATAAATCATTTCCCATCGCTTGAATACGCAAATGGTCTTCTTCATTTACCATAATGCTTAACGATTCATCCTCGTTCAGTAGCACTGCCGATGCAGGTTGTCTGATTAATTCTGGACTAATAAGATGTTTCGCGACAAGTTTATATTTACTTTGCTGATCCATTGCGTCTAATCGTTGGACAGCTAAATCGGGAAGCGCATCTTGTACTTCATTAATAATTCTAAAACCATCTTGTTCAGACGGAAACATGAGTGGGTGCACATGGTTTTCAAGATTTCGTGCTAAACGAATCCTTGATGACATAACGATGGGACTTTCTTCTCTATCTCTCATCCATTCACTCATATATGCACTAATATCATTTTTACTCATCATGTTTCACCTCGCTGTCCTCTTTTAATGCCTTGATTTCATCACGAACAACGGCAGCTTCTTCAAAATTTTGCTCTTCTATCAATTGATTTAGATAAGAAGATTTTTCCTCAATTTGTTTTTTTAAAGCCAATTTTCTATGTGAAGATCTCGGTGTTTTTCCAATGTGCTCAATTTGACCACCTTGTACGCGTCGTACAATATCGACTATGTCATCTTTAAATGTCGCATAGCAGTCTGCACAACCAAATTTACCAACATGTGCAATATCTTTTAATGTCATATGGCAAGTTGGACAGCGTTTCTCTTCTTTAAAAGCAATTTCATCAAAATCGATACCATGTTTAGCAGCTAGATGTTGCAAGATTTGTTTGACTACAAACGCACCTTCGATATCATCTTGGGCTTGGATTTGTTGATTTTGTGTCCAAGGATTACCGCCTTGTGCACACGTGGAACATACCCATTTTTCATTTATACCATCTTGCCCTTTCACTGCCAATTTCACTTCTGCTTCATTCAAATGACAATTTTCGCATAGCACGACGCAACACCTCGCTTTAATAATAATTTATAACATGTAACAATCTTTTAATTATATTTGCTCGGATAATATCTCTAGATAGTATATCCATCTTCAATGTTTCTCTATCTATTACAGCGTATATCATTTTTGCTTCTCGCTCATTAATATATGATTTATCTAACAAACCATCCACAATGTAATATGCCTGTTGCTGTGAAATAGATGGCCCTACTAATTGAAGTAAGTGATTAATGTAACCTGTTTCGTCTCTATTTTCAATTTTAGTGATTCGAATGTAACCACCGCCACCTCTTTTACTTTCAATTTCATAGCCATGTTCATTTGTGAAACGTGTTTTGATTACATAATTAAGCTGAGAAGGCACACAGTCAAAACGCTGCGCAATATTGGTTCGTTGAATTTCAACAACGTCTTCATTGGTGTCTTCAAATAATTTTTTAATGTATTGTTCTATGATGTCGGACATGTTGTGCATGATTATCACCTCTTTTGACCTTCTTTGACTATATTATATGACCAACTTTGACCTTTTTCAACCAATATGTTTTAAAATTTTTAAATTAAACATGTAAGTGCTATCAATTTTATTGTATTATAGAAGTTAAGAAAATTTAAAAGGGATGAATAACTTATGCATATAATTATCGGTTTAATTGGGATAGTAGTGTTTCTTGCATTAGCGTTTCTATTTAGCTCAGATAGAAAAAACATCCGATGGCAATATATCGGACTATTGTTAGTCATACAACTTGTATTCGCATTTATTTTACTTAAAACGAAATTCGGTATCACAGTCATTGGCGGCATATCAGATGGCTTTAACTATTTATTAGCAAAAGCAGCAGAAGGTGTAAACTTTGTTTTTGGTGGTTTTGAATTTGTAGATCCAAAGAACCCTCCATTCTTCTTTAATGTATTATTACCAATCGTATTTATTTCTGCATTAATTGGTATTTTACAATATACGAAAATCCTACCATGGATTATTAATGTACTTGGTTTAGCTATTTCTAAAATAAATGGTATGGGTCGTTTAGAATCTTACAATGCTGTTGCGGCAGCCATTTTAGGACAATCTGAAGTGTTTATTTCATTAAAGAAAGAATTAGCTCATATACCTAAACAACGCCTTTATACTTTGACGGCTTCAGCGATGTCTACAGTATCAGCTTCCATTATTGGTGCCTATTTCACCTTAATCGAGCCACGTTACGTTGTTACGGCAGTCGTATTGAACTTATTTGGCGGTTTCATTATCGCTTCTATCATTAATCCTTATAAAGTAGATGCCAAAGAGGATAAACTAATCGTTCAAGAAAGTGAAGCAGGGAAGCAATCTTTCTTCGAAATGTTAGGCGAGTATATTTTAGACGGTTTTAAAGTAGCAGTTATTGTAGGAGCAATGTTAATTGGTTACATAGCAATTATCGCGTTACTTAACGGTCTTGTCAGTGCAATATTCACTGGTATTTCTGGAGGTAGCATTACTTGGGACTTCCAAACACTTATCGGTTTCGTATTTGCACCATTTGCCTTCTTAGTTGGTGTTCCTTGGAACGATGCTGTACAAGCTGGTTCTATTATGGCGACAAAATTATTATCTAACGAGTTCGTTGCCATGCAAAGCTTAAGCCAAGTGAAAGATATGAGTGAACATGCGAAAGGTGTTATTTCAGTCTTCGTCGTTTCATTTGCGAACTTCAGTTCAATCGGTATCATCTCAGGCGCTATCAAATCATTGAACAATGAAAAAGGTGACATGGTTGCACGTTTCGGATTAAAACTATTATTCGGTGCAACTTTAGTTTCATTTATTTCAGCAGCTATTGCAGGATTCTTTATCTAATTTAAACATAAAAGCAGTCATGTATATTTAAAATACATGACTGCTTTTTACTATATTTATTTTTAAACTTTTTCAGTAAGTGTCGGTTTGACAATTGCTTCAATAAAATACTGTGTCACTCTATAATCATCTGTCAATTCAGGATGGAATGATACACCTAAATAACGTCCTTCTTGAACGGCAACAATTTTATCACCAACTGTACTAAGTACATCAACATCACCATGTGTCGCTTCAATATGAGGTGCTCTGATAAATACGCCTTCGATATCTTCCGCAATGCCTTTTACATCTAATTCACTTTCAAAACTATCTACTTGTCGTCCAAATGAATTTCTTTGAACTGTGATATCGAGTTTATCTAAGTAGCCATCTTCCCCAGAAATCTGTTTAGCCATTACAATAAGACCTGCACATGTGCCAAACATTGGTAATGTTGATTGCTGTAAGGCTTCTTTGAAACCATATAAATTCATTAATCTACGCAATGTTGTGGATTCTCCACCAGGTAAGATCAGACCATCAATCTCTTCTAATTGTTCAATTCGCTTAATTGCAACGCCTTCGTGACCGCTTAATTCTATGTGATGTATATGCTCTCTGACTGCACCTTGAAGTGCTAATACACCAATTTTCATATTACCAACCACGCTCTTGCATACGTTCTTCTAAAGACAGGTCATTGATATCTAAACCTTTCATCGCTATACCTAGCTCTTTTGCTAAACGACCAATTAATTCATAATCTTGATAATGTGTTGTTGCTTGAACAATGGCTTTTGCAAATTTTTCTGGATCTTCAGATTTAAAAATACCTGATCCTACAAACACACCATCTGCGCCTAATTCCATCATTAAAGCGGCATCTTGAGGTGTCGCAACACCACCTGCTGCAAAATTAACTACTGGTAATTTACCATTTTCTTTAATATTTTTTAATACTTCATATGGCGCACCAATATTTTTAGCTTCTGTCATAATCTCATCGTCATTCATAACAGTTAAACGACTTACTTCAGAATTAACTTGTCTCATATGTCTTACTGCTTCCACAATATTACCAGTACCAGGTTCACCTTTCGTACGTAACATCGCTGCACCCTCACCAATACGACGAGCTGCTTCACCTAAATTACGACATCCACAGACAAATGGTACTGTAAATGTATCTTTTCTTAAATGATATTCTTCATCAGCAGGTGTTAATACTTCAGACTCATCGATATAATCTACACCCATAGACTCAAGTACACGTGCCTCCGTAATATGACCGATACGTCCTTTCGCCATGACTGGTATTGAAACAGCATTCATTACTTCCTCTACAATTTTTGGATTAGCCATACGCGCTACGCCACCTGCTGCTCTGATGTCAGATGGTACACGTTCTAACGCCATGACAGCAACCGCTCCTGCTTCTTCCGCAATTTTAGCTTGCTCTGCATTTACAACGTCCATAATGACGCCGCCTTTTTGCATTTCTGCCATGCCTCTTTTAACTCTCTCTGATCCAGTAACTTTAGACATATCTGTATTACCCCTTTACTTAGTTGATTAAATTCATTTTAAGAGATAAACTGGTATTTAAAAAGGTACAATTTCAAAATAATTTAAGGGGTCAGATTTTATGGAAAAACGACATCTATATATAGAATTATATGAAAACTTGAAGCAACAAATTATAGAAGGACAATATCAATCTGGTGATAAATTTCCTTCTAAACGTGCCCTTGGCCAACATTTATCCGTAAGTAATACAACAATCGAGCACGCGTATCAATTTTTATTAGATGAAGGCTATATATATTCCAAACCACGTTCTGGTTATTTCGTTTCAGATATTGAAACATTACCTATCATTAAAAGAAATCATAGTCAGTTAAATGGACCATCTTTAGACATGATTTCTAACAATCGTCATAATGACCAATCATATCAATATGCTTTTAATCTATCTGAAATTGATGCCGAATACTTTCCCATGCTACAATTTAGAAAGTATGCACGTGATGTCTTTGAAGATGATCAACTCGGTTTACTACAACACACAAATCCCAAAGGAGAGTGGTCATTGCGTCAAGAAATCGCTCATTACCTTTTTAACAGTCGTGGTGTTACTTGTCATCCAGAGCAAATTATCATTGGTTCCTCAACAGAACAGCTTATTAATTTGCTCACAGATATGTTAAGTAAAGAACAGTTTATTATTGAAAACCCAAGTTACCCACCAATCAAACAAGTACTCGATAAGAAGCAAATCCCTTATCTTCAGACACCTGTTAATAAAACAGGGATTGACTTAAACTATTTTAGCCAAACCAATAATAATATTGCCTATGTCACACCGTCTCACCAGTTCCCTACAGGCTACGTAATGAATTTAAAAAAAAGAACCCAACTTATAAATTGGGCACATCAAAATGAATATAGATATATTATTGAAGATGACTACGATTCCGAATTTCGTTACTTCGGAAAACCAATACCTGCGTTACAGAGTTTAGATACCAAAGACAAAGTGATCTATATAAGTACATTTTCTAAATCCCTTTTCCCAAGTTGTAGAATAGCTTATTTAGTTTTACCAAAAAAATTGTTAGCACAATATGAACATTTAAAAAACAAAGAAGGTAACACCGTACCTGCACATTTACAAAAAATAGTAGCTAATTTTATGGAATCAGGTAGTTTCGAAAGGCATCTTAACAAAATGAGAAAAGTATATAGCAGAAAACTAAAATTCATTCTAGAAAAACTAAAACCGTATGAAGATCAATTACAAATAGATGGTGCACTTGCTGGCATGCACTTCACTTTAACTGTAAAAAACGGCTATTCAATGGATCAGTGCCTTAAAAACGCTGCAAACAACCAATTGAAAATTCTACCTTTTTATCACTATGATAAAAACCAAACATCTGTGAAATTTATTTTAGGTTTTGGAGGGATACCCTTTTCAAAATTAAATGATCATACCAACGCATTAATAAATAGTCTATGTCTATAATATGATTATTAATTTTTTATTGCTCAAATTTCCCTAACATTTTTTTACCATTTCGATAACGTGTTACTTTTCAATTTATTGAAATTAGTAACACTTATGCAAGTGCTTTAGCACTTGTTTATTCGAAATTAACTTGTAGCTCGCTTCGTCTTTTGCTCAGTTCGTCAGCTTCAAACGCTTTCTCATA